>WNDQ01000070.1 GCA_009912175.1 Paracidovorax wautersii
GCTACGCTGGTTTGCGACGCGCTGCGCATGGCGCTGTTTGCTCGCAATCGGCCTCGGGGAGTGATCGTGCATACTGACCGTGGTAGCCAATACTGCTCGCGCGAGCACCGCGCCCTGTTGGAGCAATACGCTTTGATCGCCAGCATGAGTGCCAGAGGCAACTGCTACGACAACGCAGCAATGGAGAGTTGGAACCACAGTCTGAAGGTCGAGGCCATCCATGGTGAACACCTCGCCACACGGGAGCAGGCCAAGGCTCATGTGTTTGACTACATTGAGGTTGACTACAATCGGATCCGGCTGCACTCGACCCTGGGCTACCTCAGCCCAGAGCAGTACGAGCTGGCCAATGTCGCTTAGATAGGTGTCCGTAAATCAGGGGCAAGATCAGTTGACGGGGCCGGCCCACTTGTCCACAGCGCCGGGGGTGGCCGGGTGCGTTATGCCGGCACCGTGTAGCCCGCTTCGCGGATGGCCGCGGCCAGGGCTTCGCGCGCGAGCGGGGTGTTGGCCACCTCCACCCGGTTGGCTTCGCGTGTGATGCGCACCTGGGCCTGGAGGTCGAGCTGCAGGATGGCGCGGGTCACGGCTTTTTCGCAGTGGCCGCAGGTCATGCCTTGGACGTCGAGGATTTCGCTCATGGGGTTCTCCATTTGTTCACAGCTGTGGATAAGAAAAACATGGGGACAAAGACCGGGCGGCAGCGGGGATGCCGCCCGGGTGTTGCCAGTGTCGACCTTGACACGATGGTAAGGTCAGGCCCCAGGAGATCAAGCGCAAGGACCCGGCCCGGCGCATGTGGACACCGCACGCCAGACGATGGACTTGATCGGGCGGATGGGGCGATCCGGGTGGATTTGTCCCCATTTTTATCCACAGTTTTTCAGGGCTTGACCTTGCCATGATGGCAAGGTTCAGACTGCAGTCCTGACCTCGAACTCGGCGGCAGTGCGTGCCGGAACCGGGGAACACCAGGACGCTTGGAACATCGACCATGACGACTTCACTGCCATCGCCCCGCGCCGTGTCCCCCGGGCCGGACGCGACGCTTCACAGCCTGGACCTGTCCGTGGGCGGCATGACCTGCGCCTCGTGCGTGGGTCGGGTCGAGCGGGCCCTGCGCCAGGTGCCGGGCGTGGTCGACGCCACCGTCAACCTGGCGACCGAGTCGGCGCGTGTGCGCTATGACCCGGCCACGCCGCCCGTGCCCGCCGCGCCGACGGCGTGGGATGCCGTGCTGCGGCGTGCGGTGCGTGACGCGGGCTACGAGCCGCGCAGCCTGGCGCAACGGCAGGCCGAGGACGCCTCGGCCTCGCCCTGGACCGGCTTCGGGCCCGTGGCGCTGGGCCTGCTGCTGGCGCTGCCGCTGGTCGTGCCCATGCTGGGCGAGTTCGCCGGCCTGGGCTGGATGCTGCCGGCCTGGCTGCAGTTCCTGCTGGCCACGCCCGTGCAGTTCGTGCTGGGCGCACGTTTCTACAAGGCGGGCTGGCACGCGCTGCGTGCGGGCAGCGGCAACATGGACCTGCTGGTGGCCGTGGGCACGTCGGCGGGCTGGGGGCTGTCGGTGTGGTTGTGGCTGACGGCGCAGCCCGGCGCCATGCCGCACCTGTACTTCGAAGCCTCGGCCGTGGTGATCGCGCTGGTGCTGCTGGGCAAGTGGCTGGAGGCGCGCGCCAAACGCCAGGCCACGGCCGCCATCCGCGCGCTGCACGCGCTGCGGCCCCAGACCGCGCATTTGTTGACGCTGGACGGCGAGGCCGACGTGCCGCTCGACGAGATCCGCGTGGGCGACCGGCTGGTGGTGCGCCCGGGCGAGCGGCTGCCGGCCGACGGTGTGCTGCGCGAAGGCCGCACGCAGGTCGACGAATCCATGCTCACCGGCGAGCCGCTGCCTGTGGCCAAGGAACCAGGCGCGCCGCTGACGGGTGGCGCCGTCAATGGCGAGGGCCGCATCGTGCTGGAAGTGCGCGCCGTCGGCACCGAGACCGTGCTGGCGCGCATCATCCGCCTGGTCGAGGACGCGCAGGCCGCCAAGGCGCCGATCCAGCGCCTGGTCGACCGCGTTTCGGCGGTCTTCGTGCCCGTGGTGCTGGGCCTGGCGCTGCTGACCTTCGTGGGCT
This sequence comes from Paracidovorax wautersii, assembly GCA_009912175.1. Lineage (GTDB taxonomy): Bacteria > Pseudomonadota > Gammaproteobacteria > Burkholderiales > Burkholderiaceae_C > Comamonas_F > Comamonas_F wautersii_A. The sequence goes on from WNDQ01000070.1 coordinate 2,121, forward strand.
GGTGGTGGGCCGGCGCGGGCCAGCCGGGCGCGGTCGAGGCGGCCATCATCCACGCCGTCGCCGTGCTGGTGATCGCCTGCCCCTGCGCGCTGGGGCTGGCCACGCCCGCGGCCATCATGGCCGGCACCGGCGTGGCCGCGCGCCACGGCATCCTGATCCAGGACGCCCAGGCGCTGGAGCTGGCGCACCGCGTCGATACGGTGCTGTTCGACAAGACCGGCACGCTCACGGCCGGCCAGCCACGCCTGACGGCCTTCGAGGTGGCGCCGCACGAGGACCGCGCCGCGCACTTATCCACAGCGGCCCGGCTGCAGGCCGGCAGTGAACACCCGCTGGCGCGCGCCGTGGTGGCCGTCGCGCGTGCGCAGGGGCTGGCGGCGGATGCCGTGGGCGCGCTGCAGGCCGTCGCCGGCCGGGGTGTCGAGGGCGAGGCCGGCGGCCACCGCTGGCGGCTGGGTAGCCTGCGCTGGATGGCCGAGTCCGGCGTCGACCTCGCGCCCTGGCAGGCTCGCGCCGAGGCGCTGCAGGCCGACGGGGCGACTGTGTCGATGCTGGCCGGGCAGGGCGGCGACGGCGGCTGGTCGGGCTGCGCGCTGCTGGCCTTTGGCGACGAGCCCAAGCCGGGCGCCGCCGACGCGCTGAAGGCCTTGCGTCAGCGTGGCCTGCGGCTGGCGATGATTTCCGGCGACAACCGGGGCGCGGCGCTGGCCATGGCACAGCGCCTGGGGCTGGCGGCCGACGAGGTCGTGGCCGAGGTACTGCCGGCCGACAAGGCGGCCGAGGTGACGCGTTTCCGGGGCCGGGGTCATGTCGTGGCCATGGTGGGCGACGGCGTCAACGACGCGCCCGCGCTGGCCGCCGCCGACGTCGGCCTGGCCATGGGCAACGGCACCGACGTGGCGATGCAGGCCGCCGGCATCACGCTCATGCGCGGTGAACCCGGCCTGGTGGCCGCGGCGCTCGACATCTCGCACCGCACCGTGCGCAAGATCCGCCAGAACCTGTTCTGGGCCTTCATCTACAACGTCGCCGGCATCCCGCTGGCCATGCTGGGCTACCTCAGCCCCGTGGTCGCGGGCGCGGCCATGGCGCTGTCGAGCGTGAGCGTGATGGCCAACGCGCTGCTGCTGCGGCGCTGGCGGCCCGGCGGCCGGCGCTGAATTGCACACAACTTGTTCACAGAAAACAGCGGGTTTTCCGCCGATTTCCAAGGGTTATGAACATGGTTGCTCACAGGTCGTGACGGCAGCATCCCTGTGGGCAAAGGGGTGCTGCGCACGTGATTGAATGGCAGGTTTTAAACCCGCTTCAGGAGACAGCCATGGGCGCACGAGGCCAGGACCGCCAGATCGACAACATCGAATTCAATGTCAGCGACATTGCGCAAAGCAAGGCCTTCTACGGCCCGGTGTTCGGCTGGACCTTCACCGACTACGGCCCCACCTACACCGAGTTCAGCGACGGCCGCCTGACCGGCGGCTTCACCACGGGCGTAGCCATCCGGCCCGGCGGCCCGCTGGTGATCCTGTACGCCGACGACCTGGCCGTCACGCAGGCGCGCCTGGAAGCGGCCGGGGCCACCATCAGCCGCGCGGTCTTCGCCTTTCCGGGCGGCCGGCGTTTCCACTTCATCGACCCCGACGGCTATGAACTGGCCGTGTGGTCGGCGGCGGACTGATCCCGGGACAGGTTGTTCTCAGGCCTGCGCCTGCTGCGCCAGCGTCGGGTAGTCGGTGTAGCCGTGCGCGCCGCCGCCATAGAAGGTGCTGGCGTCCCAGGCGTTGAGCGGGGCGTTCTGGCGCAGGCGCTCGACCAGGTCGGGGTTGCTGATGAAGGCCTTGCCGAAGACCACCAGGTCGGCCGCGCCGCTGGCTACGGCCTGCTCGGCCAGGGCCCGGTCGTAGCCGTTGTTGAGGATCCAGGCACCCTGGCCGCCGGCTTGCCGGTAGGCCTGCTTGAAGGCGGCGTAGTCGAAGGGCAATTCGCCCTGCCGGTGGTCGCGCGGCCCGCCCGTGGCGCCTTCGACGACGTGCACGTACGACAGGCCATAAGGGGCCAGGCCGCGCGCGACATGCTCGAACAGCGGCTGCGGTTCGGGATCGAAGGCGTCGTTGGAAGGCGTGACGGGCGACAGGCGGATGCCGGTGCGCGCGCCGCCGATCTCGGCCGTGATGGCGGCCACCACCTCGAACAGGAAACGCGTGCGGTTTTCGATGGGGCCGCCGTAGGCGTCGGTGCGGTGGTTGGTGCCGCTGCGCAGGAACTGGTCGATCAGGTAGCCGTTGGCGGCGTGGATCTCGACCCCGTCAAAGCCGGCATCGATGGCCGCGCGCGCGGCACGCCGGTAGTCTTCGACGATGCCCGGCAGTTCGCTGGCCTCCAGCGCGCGCGGCGCCGAGGTCGGCACGAAGCCGCCCTGGCCGTTGGCGTCGATCAGGTAGGTCTTGCTCTGGGCCTGGATGGCCGAGGGCGCCACCGGCGCCTGGCCGCCGGGCTGCAGGTCCTTGTGCGAGATGCGGCCCACGTGCCACAGCTGCACCACGATCTTGCCGCCGCGCGCGTGCACCGCGTCGGTCACGGCGCGCCAGCCGGCCAGCGCCTCGGGCGTGTACAGGCCGGGCACGTCGGCATAACCCTGGCCCTGGTGCGAGATGGCCGTGGCCTCGGTGATCAGCAGGCCGGCGCTGGCGCGCTGGGCGTAATAGGTGGCGGTCAGGGGCAGCGGCACGGCGCGCGGCGAACGGTTGCGCGTGAGCGGCGCCATGGCGATGCGGTTGGCCAGCGGCAGGCCGGCGAGGTCGAAGGCATCGAAAAGCGAGGTGGTCATGGGTGGGTCCTGATGGGGTTGCCGGCAAAGTGGCCGAAAACAGCGGCTTCACGATAGCCAGCCCTTGTTTCACCTGCCGGCGCAGGGGTAATGCAGAGGCCGCCGTTTTGTGTCAGGCGGAGCGGGCCTGGGGTTCTAAACTAGCGGGATGGATACCAACGCCCCTGCTGCCGCCGCTTCTCCCGCCTCGTCCATCGCGCCGCTGCAGGCCGCCCTGGCCATCGTGGGCGCGGGCCCGGTTGGCCTGTGCCTGGCGCTGGGCGCGGCGCGCGCGGGCCTGTCGGTGGTGCTGGTTGAAAAACAGCCGCGCGCGGCGCTGGCGCAGGCCGCCTTCGACGGGCGCGAGATCGCGCTCACACAGGCCTCGTGCGCGCTGCTGCGCGAGCTGGAACTGTGGCCGCATTTCGCACCGGCCGACTGCTCGCCGCTGCGCGACGCGCTGGTGATCAACGGCTCGACCGGCCGCGGCCTGGGCCATGGCGCGGCGATGACGATCTCGGCCCGCGCACGCCAGCGCGAGGAACTGGGTTTTCTGGTGCCCAACTTCCTGATCCGGCGTGCGGCTTACGCCGCGCTGTTCGACGGCCCGCATGCCGCGCGCGTGACGCTGCTCGACCAGAGCGGCGTGCAGGCGCTGCAGCGCGACGGCCAGTCGGCGCGGCTGAAACTCTCGGGTGCGCATGCGGGCCAGGAAATCCACGCGCCTTTGCTTGTGGCGGCCGACAGCCGTTTTTCGGACACCCGGCGCCTGATGGGCATCGGCGCGCAGATGCGCGACTTCGGCAAGACCATGCTGGTGGTGCGCATGACGCACGAGCGCCCGCACCACCACGCCGCCTGGGAATGGTTTGGCTACGGGCAGACGCTGGCGCTGCTGCCCCTCAACGCACGCGTGGCAGCCGACGGGGGCGAGCCGGTGCACCATTCCTCGGTCGTGCTGACGCTGCCGGGCGAGGCCATGCAGCAGATGCTGCAGCTGGACGACGCGGCCTTTGCGCAGGACATCACGCGGCGTTTCGAAGGCCGCCTGGGCGCCATGGCCGTGGATGTGGCCGACCCGCAAGGCGGCGGCGCGCGCCACACCTACCCGCTGATGGGTGTGTACGCCGACGATTTTTCGGGCCTGCGCTGCGCGCTGGTGGGCGATGCGGCGGTCGGCATGCACCCGGTGACGGCGCATGGCTTCAACCTGGGTCTGCAGGGCCAGCACACGCTGCTGCGCACCGTGCTGGCCGCGCGTGAACGGGGTGCCGACATCGGCGCGCCCGCGGTGCTGGCCGCCTACGGCCGTGCTCACCGGCGCGTGGCCTGGCCGATGTACCAGGGCACCAACCTGGTCGCCTCGCTCTACACGCAGGACGCGCCGCCCGCACGCTGGCTGCGCGAGGCCGTGCTGCGGCTGGCCGACCGCGTCGCGCCGGTCAAGCAGGCCATTGCGGCGCACCTGGTGCAGGACCATGAAGGCACGGGGCGGCGCCCGCGTTGATTCAGCCGCGCAGCAGCGGCAACAGCAACTGGCCCTGCCGCTGGATTTCCGTCAGGTAGGGCGTGTCGGACAGCACAAAGTGGGTGATGCCCAGCGCCTGGTATTTGCGCAGCGAACGCGCGACGTCCTCGGGCGAGCCGACCAGCCAGGTGGTGCCGGCGCCGCCACCACCGGCCTTGCCGGGCGCGGTGTAGAGGTTGTCGTCGAGCACGTCGCCGCGCGCGGCCAGGTCCAGCAGGCGCTGCTGCCCGACCGCGATCGACTGGCGGTGGTCGTGCCAGCCCGCGCCGTTGATGCGCGCCATCTCGGCGACCTTGGCCTCGGCGTCGGCCCAGGCCTGCTCGGTGGTTTCGCGCACCAGCGTGGTCACGCGCAGGCCGAATTCCAGCGGCGGCAGGTCGCGGTCCTGCGCGCGGCTCAGCGCCTGCAGGCGCTCGATGCGGGCCTGGACGTCGGCCAGCGGCTCGCCCCAGAACAGCTGCACGTCGGCCTCGCTGGCGGCCACACGCTCGGCCGCGGCCGAGGCGCCGCCAAAGTACAGCTTGGGATGGCGGCGCTCGCCACGCACGGGCAGGCGCGGCTGCACGGTGGCGTTGGTGACCTGGAAGTGCTCGCCCGCGAAGCTGACTTTCTCCTCGGTCCACAGCCGGCGCACCAGCCGCATGAATTCCTGCGTGCGCGCGTAGCGCTGGACCTGGTCGCCTTCCTGGTCGCCGTAGGCCGCCAGATCGTCCAGGCCCGAGACCACGTTGACGCGCACACGCCCGCCGCTGAGGTGGTCCAGCGTGGCCGCAGCCGACGCGAACTGGGCCGGCCGCCAGTAGCCGGGGCGGATGGCAATGAGCGGCTCAAACGTGGTGGTGCGCGCGGCCAGCGCGGCGGCGACCGTGAAGGTGTCGGGCCGGCCCCAGCCGGCGCCCAGCAGCGCGCCGCGCCAGCCGTTGTCTTCCAGCGCCCGCGCCTGGCGGGTCAGGGTGTCGAGGCTGTTGTGGTCGTCGGTGGCGGTGTCGCCCCGGTGGCCGGCGACGGCCTGGTTCGGGATGTACCAGAGGAATTCAGGAGGGCGGCTCATCGTGGGATCGCGTCAGAAGAGGGCGGCTTGCGGGTGCCGAAAAACGCATGATCCGCCATTCTTTATTTGAAAAACAGATACGGAAACACGGAGGATTCGCTGACCCGACCCAAGTTTGTCGCTGCTGGCGAGCATGGACCGCCTGTCTTGCGCGCTTTGCGCATAAGCAAGCGTCAAAGTCGCGCTGTCGAGAAGGCGAGGGGATTTCTAGAATTTGAGCCGGCACGCGGATGGTCCGTACGGCGCCACGAACACGGCCCCGGGGCTGGAAAGAAGCATGTATGAACCGACGTCAAACCCTGGCCGTGGCCGCCGTGTCGCTAGCAGCCGTGTGGGCCGGCCCGGCCCTGGCGCAGGCCAACAAGGAAGTGGTGATCGGCTACCAGGACATGGTCGTGCCCTGGCGCTACGCGCAGGAGACGCGTGAAGTCGAAAAACGCACGGGCTACAAGGTCACTTACCGCAAGCTGGGCAGCGGCGCCGAGGTGGCGCGTGCGCTGGCTTCCGGCGCCATCCAGATCGGCGAGGCGGGCTCCTCGCCCTTTGCTTCGGCGCTGTCGCAAGGCGTGCCGATCGAGGTCTTCTGGATCCTGGACAACATCAACGACGCCGAGGCGCTGGTGGCGCGCAACGGCTCGGGCGTGAACACGCTGGCCGACCTGCAGGGCAAGAAGATCGGCCTGCCGTTTGTCTCGACCACCCATTTCCACGCGCTGGTGGCGCTGCAGGACGCGGGCGTGGACCCCAAGCGGGTGCAGATCCTGAACCTGCGCCCGCCCGAGATCCTGGCGGCCTGGCAGCGCGGCGACATCGACGCCACCTTCGTCTGGAACCCGGCGCTGGCCGAGGTCAAGAAAAGCGGCAAGGTGCTGGTGACCTCGGGCCAGATCGCGGCCAAGACCGGCAAGGCGACCTTCGACGCGCTGGCCGTGACCAAATCCTTTGCGCAGGCCAATGACGCCTTCCTGGCGCAGTTCGTGCAGGTGTTGGCCGACGCCGACCGCGCCTACGTGCAGAACAAGGCGGCCTGGACGGCGGCTTCGCCGCAGGTGCAGGCCGTGGCCAAGTGGAGTGGCGCGCAGGCGGACAGCGTGCCCGCCAGCCTGGCGCTCTACGCCTTTGTGCCACCGGCCGAGCAGGCTTCGGCACGCTGGCTGGGCGGCGGCAAGGACTCGGTGGCCGCGCAGTCGCTGGCGGCCACGGCGGTGTTTCTCAAGGAGCAAGGCACGATCCAGAACGTGCTGCCTGATTACTCGGTGGGCGTGAATCCCACCTGGGCTGCACGTGCCAAGTAGTGTTTTGGACGGCCTCGTCATCGAGAACCTGAGCGTGCGTTACGCCGGCGCGGCCGCGCCCGCGCTGCAGGGCGTGGACCTGCAGATCGCGCGCGGCGAGCTGGTGGTGGCGCTGGGCGCGTCGGGCTGCGGCAAGACGACGCTGCTCAACTGCATCGCGGGGTTCACGCCGGCGTCGGCCGGCACGCTCACGCTGGACGGGCAGGCCATCACCGGGCCGGGCGCCGAGCGTGGCGTGGTGTTCCAGAAGCACGCGCTCATGCCCTGGCTCAACGTGATCGACAACGTCGCGCTGGGCCTGCGGCTGCGCGGCCTGCCGCGTGCGCAGCGCGATGCATGGGCGCGCGAGCAACTGGCCCAGGTGGGGCTGGAGGCTTTTGCGCAGGCGCCAGTGTGGCAGCTGTCGGGCGGGCAGCAGCAGCGTGTGGGCATCGCGCGTGCGCTGGCCAGCGACCCCGAGGTGCTGTTGATGGACGAGCCGCTGGGCGCGCTTGACGCCTTCACGCGCGAGTCGATACAGGAGCTGGTGCTGCGGCTGTGGCAGCGCAGCGGCAAGACCGTGTTCTTCATCACCCACGATGTTGAAGAGGCGCTGTTCCTGGCCTCGCGCCTGATCGTGATGGCGCCGGGACCGGGCCGCATCGTGCACACGCAGGCGCTGGCCTTCAACCGCGCCTACCTGGACGGGCAGCCCGCGCGCGCCGTCAAGTCCGACCCCGACTTCATCGCCTGGCGCGAGCGTTTGCTGGGCTGGGTCGCGCCCGCCGGTGCGGCTGCGCCGGCCGCTGCCGCGGTCTGACCGTTCTCCCCTTCGGCTTTCCTGCCGGCTTTCGTTCCCGACGCCATGCCTGCCTTCCCGTCCCGATTTCGCCGTGCCACGCCGGCCCGCGCCGACGCGCCGCTGCTCGCCGTCACGGCTTTTCGCCTGCCGGGCGCGGGCAGCAGCCAGTACATCAGCCTGGCCTGCATCGCCGCGCTGCTGCTGCTGTGGTGGGTGGCGACCGGGCGCGGCTGGGTGCCGCCGCTGTTTCTGCCCGGGCCGGCGGCCGTCTACCAGGCCTGGCGCGACGCCTGGGCCGGCAACATCCAGGGCGGCCTGCCGCTGTGGCAGCACCTGCAGTGGAGCGCGCTGCGGGTGTTCGGCGCCTTTGCGCTGGCGGCGGTCACGGCCGTGCCCGTGGGCATTGCCATGGGCGTGAGCCGCGTGGCGCGCGGCGTGTTCGATCCGCCCATCGAGTTCTACCGGCCACTGCCGCCGCTGGCCTACCTGCCGCTGGTGGTGATCTGGTTCGGCATCGACGAGACCAGCAAGATCATCCTGATCTACCTCGCGTGTTTTGCGCCCATCGCGCTGGCGGCCAAGGCCGGCGTGCGCGGGGCCAGCATCGAGCAGCTCAACGCCGCCGCCTCGCTGGGCGCCACGCGCTGGCAACTGATCCGCCACGTCGTCGTGCCGGCCGCGCTGCCAGACATTCTGGTGGGCCTGCGCATCGCCATCGGTTTTGGCTGGACCACGCTGGTGGCTGCCGAGATGGTCGCGGCCACCGTGGGCCTGGGCCAGATGGTGCTCAACGCCTCCAACTTCCTGCGCACCGACGTGGTGGTCATGGGCATCATCGTGATCGGCGGGGTGGCCTGGAGTTTCGACCTGCTCATGCGCTGGGCCGAGGCGCGGCTGGTGCCCTGGAAGGGGCGAATCTAAAACACCTTCGCCAGAACGCCTTCGGGTAACTCCCCCTGGTGCCGACGGCCGTGCCTGCCGTAGGCATGGCATCGACAACACAGGGAGGAGGGCGCAATGGCATGGACTCAATGGCGCGACTGGCCGCTCAGTCAACAGATGCTGGTGCTGGCGGCGATGGTCGCCGTGGCCGTGGGGGCGCTGGGCGCGGGTGTGCTCGGGTGGCAGGGGCTGGTGTCGGCGCGCGCCCAGGTCGCGCGCGAGGCGGACCAGTCGCTGGCGCTGGTCGACAGCACGCTGCAACTGGCCTACCAGGCCGCCGTGGCGCGTGGGCGGCTCGCAATTCCAGCGGTGTACAAGGCCTACGGCGGCGAGCCCCGGCTGGCCGAAGCCGTGGCCACGCCCACCGGCGCGGATGCCGCGGCACCGACGCTGATGGCCGGTGGCGAGGCCATGAACAACCGGCTGGTGCCGCTGGAGCTGCTGCGCGACTACACGGGCGCTGAAACCGCCGTGCTGGCGCGCAACGGCCAGGGCCGCTGGATCGCGCTGGCGTCGCTGCGCAAGAACGAGGACGGCTCGCCCCGCCTGGGCGTGCCGTATGCGGCCGACGACCCGGTCGTGCGCGCGGCCGAGGCCGGGCAGCCGGCCGACCTGCTGGTGCAGCGCGCGGGGCGCTGGAACGTCATGAGCATCCAGCCGCTGCGCGATCCAGCGGGCCGCGTCTATGGCGCGATCTCGGCGCGCGTGGACGTCGACGACGACATCCGCTGCCTGCTGCAGCACCTGGGCGAGCTGCGCCCGATCGGCGGCATGGGGCAACTGGTCGTGATGTCGCCGCACGAAAAACCGGGCGCCTGGACCTACCTGGTGCACCCGGCCTTCCAGGGCCGCACGATGGACGCGCTGGCGCCGCCCGACCGGGCCGTGGTCGAGTCGCTGCTGCCGCAGCCGCAGGGCTTCATCCGCGTGAACTTCGCCAACAACCGCACCGCGACGCTGATGGGCTGGCGGCAGGTCGCCCACTGGGGCTGGGTGGTGTTTGCGGTCGGGCCCGAGCCCGCGCTGATGGCCGCCGCCTACCGCACGCTGATGCTGCAGGCGGCGCTGTTGCTCGGCACGGGCCTGGTCATCGCGGGCCTGATCGCTTGGCGCATGCGGCGCGCGCTGCGGCCGGTGGGCTCGGTGGCGCAGGACCTGGTGGGGCTGGGCGAGGGCGATCTGTCGCGCCAGCCGCCGCCGGCGCGCTTGGCCTCGCGCAACGAGGTGCAGGTGCTGTTCGGCGCGTTCGGCCGCACCACGCGGGGCTGCGGCGCACGGTGCACGCCGTGCGCGCGGGCGTCGACGAGATCCACGGCGCGGCCGTGGGCACGGTGGTGGCGACCATGCAGGGCATCAGCACCAGCTCGCGCCAGATCGCCGACATCGTGGGCGTGATCGATTCCATCGCTTTCCAGACCAACATCCTGGCGCTGAACGCGGCGGTCGAGGCCGCGCGCGCGGGCGACCAGGGCAAGGGTTTTGCGGTGGTGGCGGGCGAGGTGCGCACGCTGGCCCAGCGCAGCGCGACGGCCGCACAAGAGATCCGCACGCTGATCGGCGAGGCGGGCGGGCGCGTGGAGGCCGGCGTGGACCAGGTCAAGCAGGCCGGCGAGACCATGCAGGACATCATCGCGGCGGTGCAGCGTGTGGCCGACATCATGGACGAGATCACCGCGGCCTCGCAGGAGCAGGCCAGCGGCATCGATCAGGTCAACCAGGCGGTGGCGCAGATGGACAGCGTGACGCAGCAGAACGCCGCGCTGGTCGAGCAGGCCAGCGCCGCGGCGGCGTCGCTGCAGACGCAGGCCGGCCACCTGCGCGAGACGGTGGCGGCTTTCCGCCTGAGCGAGGCCGAAGAAGGCCGGCCGGGCGCTGCAGGGCCGATGACCCTGGCGCTTACTTGAGCAGGCCTTCGGCCTTGAGTGCGGCCTGCACGGCCGGGCGGGCCCGCACACGCGCCAGGTAGGCCTGCAGGTGGGCGTGGCCGTTCAGGTCCAGGCCGACGGCCCTGGCCCAGTTCGAGACCGTGAACAGGTAGGCGTCGGCGGCCGTGAAGGTCTCGCCCAGCAGGTAGGGCTTGCCGGCCAACTGGCCGTCGATCCAGGCGTAGCGTTTGGCCAGGTGTTCGCGCGCGATGGGTTTGTAGGCCTCGGGCGTGGCGGGCTTGAACAGCGGCGAGTAGGCCTTGTGCAGCTCGGTGCCGATGAAGGTCAGCCACTCCTGCAGGCGGTAGCGCGCCAGCGTGCCGGCGGGCGGCGCCAGGCCCGTGTCGGGCGCCTGGTCGGCGATGTACTGGACGATGGCCGGGCCTTCGCGCAGGCGCTCGCCGCTGTCGAGCTCGAGCAGCGGCACATAGCCCAGCGGGTTGATCGTGTAGAAGTCGGTGCCATCCAGCAACTGGTGGGTCTTGGTGCTGGCCAGCACGGCCTCGTAGGGCAGGCCGGATTCTTCCAGCACGATGTGCGGCGACAGCGAGCAGGCGCCGGGGCTGTAGTAAAGCTTCACGTCAGGTCTCCTGGATGCGGGCGGAATGAAGCCGGACGACGGGTGCCGGCCGGTCGATCCAGCATAGGCAATTGCGTGGGGCCGCGCAGCACGCGTCCCACCAAAGCGATGGGCGTTCAGCGGGCGCGGGACCGCGCGCCCAGGCTGACCACCAGGATGCCGCCCACGATGCACAGGCCGCCCGCGACCAGCGGCAGGCTCAGCGCCTCGCCCAGGAACAGCGTGGCGGCTGCCAGGCCGATCAGCGGCACGCCCAGCATGGCGGTGGCCATGCTGGTGGCCGACAGGCTCATGCTGGCCGCGTTGACCGCGCAAAAACAAAAGGCTGTGGCCAGCGGGCCGACGAACAAAACGATCTCCCACAGTGCGCGGCTGCCGTCGCCTGTGAACGGGCCCTCGACGCCGTAAGCCAGCGCCAGCAGCGGCACGGTGGCCACCAGCATCTGCCACGGCGCGAGCTGGTAGGCCGACGAATCGGCGCGGTAGTAGCGCAGGTGCAGGATGGTCATGCCCCACAGGAAGGAGCCGGCCATGAGCATCAGGTTGGTCTGCACGGCGGCGCCATCGTGCCAGTCCATGGCCAGCGGGTTGAACAGCAGGCCCAGGCCGGCCAGGCCCAGCATCAGGCCGGCGCCCTGCAGGCGCGAGAGGCGCTCGCCAAAGGCCAGCACGGCAATCGGCGCCACCCACAGCGGCGTGGTGTAGGCCAGCACGGCCGAGCGGCCCGCCGTCACCTGCGTCATGGCAATGGCGCCCAGCGCGGTGAAGGCCATCATCTGCAGCAGGCCGACGCTGGCCAGCAGCGGCAGGTCGCGCCGCGTGGGCAGCTTGAGCGTGCCGGTGGCCAGCTGAATGGCAAACAGGCACAGCCCGCCCGTGGCAAAACGCAGCGCCGAAAACCAGATCGGCGTGACGTGGTCCAGGCCCGCCTTCATGACCGGCCAGTTGCAGCCCCAGACGACGATGGCCAGCAGCAGCAGGGCCAGCCCGCGCGCACGCGCGGACAACAGGGGCGCGGGCAGGGCGGCGATGGGGGCGAGCGGGGAGGGCAGACGGCTGGACATGACGGCTAGAGCTGAGGGGAAAACCCTGGTCATGCTAGGCAGTTGCCTGGGGTTTTTGTTTTCGTTTTTTCGCTTCTTTTGGTGTATTTCAGGAGAAAATTCTTCAGATCAACGATTGGCAGGAGGTTTTGACCATGAAGAAGCTCGATCGCATCGATATCGGCATCCTCAACCGGCTGCAGGAAGACGCGGGCGTGACCAACGCCGAGCTGGCCAAGTCGGTCCACCTTTCGCCCACGCCGTGCTTCAACCGCGTCAAGGCCATGGAGGCGCTGGGCCTGATCCGCCAGCAGGTCACGCTGCTCGATCCGGACATGCTGGGGCTGCACGTCAACGTCTTCATCCACGTCAGCCTGGAAAAGCAGATCGAAGGCGTGCTGCAGCATTTCGAGGCGACGATTGCCGAGCGGCCCGAGGTCATGGAGTGCTACCTGATGACGGGTGACGCCGACTACCTGTTGCGGGTGCTGGTGCCCGACATCAAGGCGCTGGAGACCTTCATCCTCAACCACCTGACCAAGACGCCCGGGGTGGCGCGTATCCGCTCGAGCTTCGCGCTCAAGCAGGTGCGCTACAAGACCGCGCTGCCGCTGCCCGAGCACGGCCTGGCGCTGCGCCAGCCGGATTGAGGTGGCGTGGCCACAACCCGCGCGCGGTGCGGCCACAACGCCTGCTGCTGAAAAATCACGCAGGCGGTAAAATACCGGCCTTCTTTTCGGCGGGCATGCCGGCGGGTGAAAGACGTCTTCCCATGCTGCTTTTTGTCGCTGCGGGCTTGATTGATTGACGCCCGCTTGGCCCGCCCGTTTGCGCCAGCTTTGCTTGGCGCGGCGGCTGCGTCGAGCGGCTTGCACTCAGACCCGTGGCATGAGAGGTGCCCAATGCTTTACCCCCAAACTTTTGACGTGATCGTGGTCGGCGGCGGCCACGCCGGAACCGAGGCCGCGCTGGCCGCTGCCCGCATGGGCTGCACGACGCTGCTGCTCTCGCACAACATCGAAACGCTCGGCCAGATGAGCTGCAACCCGTCGATCGGCGGCATCGGCAAGGGCCACCTGGTCAAGGAAGTCGACGCGCTGGGCGGCGCCATGGCGCTGGCCACGGACGAGGGTGGCATCCAGTTCCGCATCCTCAACAGCTCCAAGGGCCCGGCCGTGCGCGCCACGCGTGCCCAGGCCGACCGCGTGCTGTACAAGGCCGCGATCCGCCGCATGCTGGAGAACCAGCCCAATCTGTGGCTGTTCCAGCAGGCCGTGGACGACCTGATGGTCGAGGGCGACCGCGTCGTCGGCGCCGTCACGCAGGTCGGCATCGCCTTTCGCGGCCGCACCGTGGTGCTGACGGCCGGTACCTTCCTGGACGGCAAGATCCACGTCGGGCTCAACCACCACGCGGGCGGGCGCGCGGGCGATCCGCCGGCGGTGTCGTTGTCGGCGCGGCTCAAGGAGCTGAAGCTGCCGCAGGGCCGCCTGAAGACCGGCACGCCGCCGCGCATCGACGGCCGCAGCATCGACTTTTCCAAGTGCACCGAACAGCCGGGCGACGGCATGCCGGGTGGCGTCAACGAAGGTGCGGTGCCCGTCTTCAGCTTCATGGGCAGTGCCGCCATGCACCCGCGCCAGCTGCCGTGCTGGATCACGCACACCAACGAACGCACGCACGAGATCATCCGCTCGGGCTTTGACCGCAGCCCCATGTTCACCGGCAAGATCGACGGCGTGGGCCCGCGCTACTGCCCCAGCGTCGAGGACAAGATCAACCGTTTCGCCGACAAGGACAGCCACCAGATCTTCCTGGAGCCCGAGGGCCTGAGCACGCACGAGTATTACCCCAACGGCATCTCGACCAGCCTGCCCTTCGACATTCAGTACGCGCTGGTGCGCTCCATGGCCGGCCTGGAGAACGCGCACATCCTGCGCCCGGGCTATGCCATCGAGTACGACTACTTCGACCCGCGCGCACTCAAGAGCAGCTTCGAGACACGCCAGATCCAGGGCCTGTTCTTCGCGGGCCAGATCAACGGCACCACGGGCTACGAAGAAGCCGCCGCGCAAGGCCTGTTCGCCGGCATCAACGCCGCGCTGCAATGCCAGGGCCAGGCACCGTGGGTGCCGGCGCGCGACGAAGCCTACCTGGGCGTGCTGGCCGACGACCTCATCACCAAGGGCGTGACCGAGCCCTACCGCATGTTCACCAGCCGCGCCGAGTTCCGCCTGCAGCTGCGCGAGGACAACGCCGACATGCGCCTGACCGAAACCGGTCGCCGCCTGGGCCTGGTCGACGACGCGCGCTGGGACGCCTTCAACCGCAAGCGCGACGCTGTTTCACGTGAAACAGAACGCCTGAAGTCCACCTGGGTCAACCCGCGCAACCTGCCCGAGGCCGAGGCGGTGCGTGTGCTGGGCAAGGCCATCGAGCACGAATACAACCTGGGCGACCTGCTGCGCCGCCCGGACGTTGGCTACGACAGCCTGATGTCGCTCGACGGCGGCAAGTACCGCAGCGCCGATGTTTCACGTGAAACATTGGGCGAAGGACTGGACGTGGTGGTCGAGCAGATCGAGATCGCGGCCAAGTATTCGGGCTACATCGATCGCCAGAAGGGCGAAGTGCAGCGCGCCGCCCATTACGAGAACCTGCGGCTGCCCGAGGAGCTGGACTACAGCACGGTCGCCGCGCTGTCCTTCGAGGTCCGCCAGAAGCTGCAGAAACACCGGCCCGAGACCCTGGGCCAGGCCTCGCGCATCTCGGGTGTGACACCGGCCGCGATCTCGCTGCTGCTGATCCACCTGCGCAAGGGCGGCCTCAAGGCCTTTGCCCAACAGCCGGCGGCGCCCGCCGAGGCGGCAACGCAAGAAGAGCAGGGTGCCGCATGACGACGACTGTGTCGCACCACAACCATATTTCCCCCGCCACCCCGCTGCCGCTTGAACCCGCCCTGCGCGAGGGTCTGCAGCAACTCGGCCTGACGCTGTCGGATGCACAGATCGGCGCTCTGCTGCAGTACCTGGCGCTGGTCGGCAAATGGACCCAGGTCTACAACCTGACGGCCGTGCGTGACCCGCAGGAAATGCTCAGCCACCACCTGCTTGACTGCCTGGCCATCATCCAGCCCCTGCAGGCACACCTGGCCCAGGCCGGGCTGGCCGAGGGTGCCGACCTGCTCGATGTGGGCGCCGGCGCCGGCTTGCCCGGCGTCGTGATCGCCATCTGCTGCCCGCAGGTGCGCGTGTCCTGCGTCGACACGGTGGCCAAGAAGGCCGCCTTCGTCCAGCAGGTGGCGGCGACCTTGCGGCTGCCCAATCTGCGGGGCGTGCATGCCCGTGTCGAAAAGCTGCAGCAGCGGTTCGACGTCATCACCTCGCGCGCTTTTGCCTCGCTGCCCGACTTCACCGTGTGGTCGCGCGACAGCTTGGCGGAGCAGGGCGTCTGGCTGGCTATGAAGGGCAAAGTGCCTGACGCGGAGATTGCCGCCTTGCCGGCGGAGGTGGCTGTGTTTCACGTGGAACAGTTGCGGGTGCCTCGGTTGGAGGGGGAGCGGTGTTTGGTCTGGATGAAGCTGGGCGCTGCTGCCTTGGGTTGACGCCGGTCAGTCGAGGAGGTTGGGTCTTGATCGCCCCGGGGCATGTTGGAGTGCCTCGGGGTTTTGTTTTTTGCCGTGCCAGCGCTGGCTTTTGATCTTGCCCCTGATTTACGGACACCTATCTAAGCGACATTGGCCAGCTCGTACTGCTCTGGGCTGAGGTAGCCCAGGGTCGAGTGCAGCCGGATCCGATTGTAGTCAACCTCAATGTAGTCAAACACATGAGCCTTGGCCTGCTCCCGTGTGGCGAGGTGTTCACCATGGATGGCCTCGACCTTCAGACTGTGGTTCCAACTCTCCATTGCTGCGTTGTCGTAGCAGTTGCCTCTGGCACTCATGCTGGCGATCAAAGCGTATTGCTCCAACAGGGCGCGGTGCTCGCGCGAGCAGTATTGGCTACCACGGTCAGTATGCACGATCACTCCCCGAGGCCGATTGCGAGCAAACAGCGCCATGCGCAGCGCGTCGCAAACCAGCGTAGC
>WNDQ01000071.1 GCA_009912175.1 Paracidovorax wautersii
TGACCGTGGTAGCCAATACTGCTCGCGCGAGCACCGCGCCCTGTTGGAGCAATACGCTTTGATCGCCAGCATGAGTGCCAGAGGCAACTGCTACGACAACGCAGCAATGGAGAGTTGGAACCACAGTCTGAAGGTCGAGGCCATCCATGGTGAACACCTCGCCACACGGGAGCAGGCCAAGGCTCATGTGTTTGACTACATTGAGGTTGACTACAATCGGATCCGGCTGCACTCGACCCTGGGCTACCTCAGCCCAGAGCAGTACGAGCTGGCCAATGTCGCTTAGATAGGTGTCCGTAAATCAGGGGCAAGATCACCATGCCCTTTGGGTTGCCCCGCCAGGGCAGCGTCTGCGGCGTTGCAAATCCTCGCCGGGCCACCAGCGGAGGCTGCGGTTTGCGCCTTGCATCCACTGCCCTGGCGGGGCAACGCACCCCATGAAAAGATCGTGAACAGGTTCTCAGGCCGCCGGCTGCGGCCGGCCGCCGAAGATGGCGGTGCCCACGCGCACCAGCGTGCTGCCGGCGTGGATGGCGGCTTCCAGGTCGGCGCTCATGCCCAGCGACAGCGTGTCCCAGGCGATGGCGTTGCCGTCGCTGCCGGTCTGGCCGGCCAGACCGGCAGCGTCGAAGATGGCCTTGGCGTGCTGGTGCAGCGCGAGCTGGGCGGCGAAGTCTGCGGCGGGTTCGGGGATGCTCATGATGCCGCGCAGCGCCAGGCGCGGCAGGCCGGCGACGGCCTGGGCCAGCGCGACCAGGTCTTGCGGGGCGACGCCCGACTTGTTGGCGCCGCCGTCGACGTTGACCTGCAGGCAGACCTGCAGCGGGGGCAGGTCGGCGGGGCGTTGTTCTGACAGCCGCTGGGCGATCTTGAGCCGGTCGATCGACTGCACCCAGTCGAAGTGCTCGGCCACGTCGCGGGTCTTGTTGCTCTGGAGGGGGCCGATGCAGTGCCACTGCAGGTGGCGGCGCTCGCCATGGCCGCTGTTGCGCAGGGCGTCGATCTTGGTCACGCCCTCCTGGACGTAGTTTTCGCCGAAGGCGGTCTGTCCGGCCGACAGGGCTTCGGCCACGGCTTCGGCCGGGAAGGTCTTGGAGACGGCCAGCAGTTGCACGCTGTGCGCCTCGCGGCCGGCCGCGAGGCAGGCGGTGGCGATGCGCTGGCGGACCTGGTTCAGTTGAGTCGCGATGGTGGTCATGGTCGGCGCACATCCTACAGAATGCAGTCCACAGATCGCGGGCAATGCCTGCGCCCGCCGGGCGGCTGCTGGCCCGACGGGCCGATTCGAGAGGGAGGAACACGACATGGACATGGCCCAACCCCTGGCCCGGCTGCTGGCGCTGGCCGTGCAGAACCAGGCTTCGGACCTGCATCTTTCGGCCGGCGTGCCGCCGCTGGTGCGGGTGCATGGGCGCTTGCGCCCGCTCGTGCCCGAGCCGCTGGACGATGCCGGCGTGCAGGCGCTGGTGGCCAGCGCCATGGATGCCGCGCAGCGCCAGCACGACGCGCAGGGGGCGGATGCCGATTTTGCCTTCGAGCTGCCGGGCGTCGGGCGTTTTCGGGCCCATGCCTACCGGCAGGCGCGCGGCGCGGGCGCGGCGTTCCGTGCGATTGCCACGCGCGTGCCGACGCTGGCCGAGATCGGGGCGCCGGCGTTGCTGGGCGAGCTTGCGCTCAAGGCCCGCGGCCTGCTGCTGGTGACGGGGCCGGCGGGCTCGGGCAAGTCGACCACCCTGGCTGCGCTGGTCGGCCACCGCGCTGCGCAGCGGCCGGGACACACCGTGACGGTGGAAGACCCGATCGAGTTCGTGCACGGCAACGGCCTGGGGCTGGTCAGCCAGCGTGAGGTGGGCCGCCACGCGCCGAGCTTCGCGGCCGCGTTGCGCTCGGCCCTGCGGCAAGACCCCGACGCCATCCTGCTGGGCGAGATCCGCGACCTGGAAACCATGCGGCTGGCGCTGACCGCCGCCGAAACCGGCCACCTGGTGCTGGCCACGCTGCACACGGCCGGAGCGGCCAAGGCGGTCGACCGCGTCATCGACGTGTTCGCGGCCGAGGAGCAGCCGGGCGTGCGCGCCATGCTGTCCGAATCGCTGGTGGCTGTGGTCGCCCAGGCCCTGCTGCCCACGCACGACGGCAGCGCGCGCGTGGCGGCCTACGAAGTGCTGGTGGGCACGCCCGCCGTGCGCAACCTGGTGCGTGAAGGCAAGGTCGCCCAACTCTATTCAGCCATGCAGACCGGCCAGGCCCAGGGCATGCAGACGCTGGACCAGAGCCTGCAGGCGCTGGTGCGCCAGGGCGTCGTGCAGGCGGCGCAGGCGCGTGCGCTGGCCCGCGCACCCGAGGCCATCGGCGGCTGACACTGTGGGGCCGGCGCACACGGTGTGGTGTTCGTACGCTCCGTTTTCTGGAGAGACATTGCATGACGGGCCTGTGATTTCCCGTGCTTCTTCGGTTTTTGAAGGCCTGCTCTATGTCAGGGGTTTGTCAGGATAGGCTTGGTGATGACTAGGGATTACCCTAGGATTGATCCACCATGACCGAATCGACCGCTTTCCTCAAGGCCACGCTGCAGTGGCTCGCGCCCTGGACGCAGCCGTCCGGCGGGGCGGCGGTGCCGGCCGCCATGGTCCCGATCCGCACCCTGGCGCCCAACCACCGCTCGCGCATCCTGGCGCACCTGCTGGCGCTGGAGGAGCCCGACCGCTACCTGCGGTTTGGCTATGCGGCCAACGACGCGCAGATCGGCCGCTATGTCGACGGGCTCGATTTCGAGCGCGACGAGGTCTTCGGCATCTTCAACCGCAACCTCGAACTCATCGCCATGGCCCACCTGGCCTATTCGAGCCACGCGGCGGCGGCCTCCTGCGCCGAGTTCGGCGTGTCCGTGCTCAAGACCGCGCGCGGCCGCGGCTACGGCGGGCGCCTGTTCGAGCGCGCCGCCATGCACGCGCGCAACGAGGGCGTGAACCTGCTGTTCATCCACGCGCTCAGCGAGAACAGCGCCATGCTACGCATCGCGCGCAAGGCCGGCGCCACCGTGCAGCGCGACGGCAGCGAGTCCGAGGCCCACCTCAAACTGGCCGCGCCCACCTTCGACAGCCGCATGGCGCAGATCCTGCACGAGCAGTTCGCCGAGGCCGACTACAAGCTCAAGAAGCAGGCCAAGCATTTCTGGAGCCTGATCGGCCTGATGCAGGAAGTGCGCTCGGGCGTGCGTGATGCACGCGAGCGCTCCGAGTCCTAGGCCACTTCCTGGCGGTCGCGCCCATGGCGGCGCATCCGTTATCCTAGGGGCTTGTCCAACGACCGCATGTCCTGCAGCCCCGCAGTGTCCGATTCATCCGAGAGTCCGTCTTCCCGTCCCGTCGCGCCCAACGGCGAGCGCGAGGACCGGCGCAGTTTCTGGCAACGCATTGCCGAATTCATCCACCACGGCCCCGAGTCCAAGCAGGACCTGATCGAGGTGCTGGCCGGCGCCGAGGACAAGCAGGTGATCGACGCCGAGTCGCGTGTCATGCTCGAAGGCGTGATCCGCATGGCCACCATGACGGCCACCGACGTGATGGTGGCGGCGCCGCGCATGGACATGATCGACATCGACGCGCCCTACGAGGACATCCTCAACCTCGTCATCGAGACCGCGCACTCGCGTTTTCCGGTCTACGAGGGCCAGCGCGACAACATCATCGGCATCCTGATGGCCAAGGACTTGCTCAAGCTCCAGCGCGCGCCTGAACTCAACCTGCGCGCGCTGCTGCGCCCGACCCTGTTCGTGCCCGAAAGCAAGGGCCTGAACGACCTGCTGCGCGAATTCCGCAGCCGCCACAACCACCAGGCCATCGTGATCGATGAGTTCGGCCGCGTGGCCGGCCTCATGACCATCGAGGACGTGCTCGAAGAGATCGTCGGCGAGATCGAGGACGAGTTCGACGTCGCCGAAGACCACGGCGACATCTTCGGCCTGGCCGACAGCACCTACCGCGTCAGCGGCGACACGCCCATCGAGCGTCTGAACGAGGCCTTCGACGTGGCCCTGCCCGAAGACGACTTCGACACCGTGGGCGGCTTGATCGCGCATGAAATGGGCCACGTGCCGCGCCGGGGCGAGGTGTTCGAGACGGCCGGCCTGCGTTTTGTCGTGCTGCACACCAAGGGCGGCGCGGTCAAGTGGTTCAAGGTCACGTCCGACCCGGCATCGCGCGCGGTCAACTGATGCGTGTGCCCTTGTCCGAAGGCGCGCGCTCGCGCGCGTGGCCGCTGGCGGCGGCGGTGCTGGCCGGCCTCACGCAGGCGCTCGCGCTGGCGCTGCCCGGCTCGGGCCAGCCCAGCGGGCTGCTGCAGATCGTGGGCCTGGCGGTCTTTTACGCGCTGATCCTGAACGCCGCTTCCGTCGGCCGCGCCGCGTGGCTGGGCGGGCTGTTCGCCACGAGCTGGCTGTGCGCCACCTTCTGGTGGCTGTTCATTTCCATGCATGTCTACGGCGGCCTGGCCGCGCCGCTGGCCGTGGCTGCGGTGCTGGCGCTGGCGGCCTTTCTGGCGCTGTACTACGCGCTGGCGGCGGCGTTGTGGGCGCGCTGGCGTCTGCGCCGGCCGGCAGGCTCCGCCCTGGCTCGCGTGCTGCTGTTCGGCGGCCTGTGGCTGGGCGCCGAGTTGCTGCGCGGCACGCTGTGGACCGGTTTTCCCTGGGGCGGCAATGGCTACGCCCAGGTCGACAATGCCGTGCTGCGGCCCTTTGCGCCGTGGCTGGGCGTGTATGGCGTGGGCCTGCTGGCGGCGTGGATCGCGGCGGGCCTGGCCGAGGCCGTGGGCCACTGGCGCGCGGGCAACACGCGCCTGGCGCTGCGGCTGCTGGGCGTGCCGCTGGTGATCGGCGCGCTGGGCCAGGGCGCCGCGGCGCTGGAGCGGCATGGCTGGCCCTGGCAGGGGCAGGACACCGGCACGCTGTCGGTGGCGCTGCTACAAGGCAACATTCCGCAGGACGAGAAATTCGTGGCGGGCGCGGGCATCGAGCAGTCGCTGATCTGGTACGGCCAGCACCTGTGGGCCGCGCGCGCCGACCTCATCGTGCTGCCCGAGACCGCCATCCCGCTGCTGCCGGACCAGTTGCCGCCCGACTACTGGCCGCAACTGCAGCAGGCCGTGACCAGCGCCGGCCAGGCCGCGCTGGTCGGCATGCCGCTGGGCAACTTCGAGCAGGGCTACACCAACTCGGTGGTCGGCATCGCGCCGGGTCAGACCGACGCGCAAAGCTACCGCTACGACAAGACGCACCTGGTGCCGTTTGGCGAGTTCATCCCGCCGTTCTTCCGCTGGTTCACCGACCTCATGAACATCCCGCTGGGCGACTTCAACCGCGGGCACCTGGGGCAGCCGTCGTTCGTCTGGCGTGGCCAGCGCATCGCGCCCAACATCTGCTACGAGGATCTGTTCGGCGAAGAAATTGCGCGCACCTTTTTGCGCGCCGACGAGGCGCCGACCATTCTGGCCAACGTGAGCAACATCGGCTGGTTCGGCGACACCGTGGCCGTGGCCCAGCATCTGCAGATCTCGCGCATGCGCACGCTGGAGTTCGACCGCCCGATGCTGCGCGCCACCAACACCGGCGCCACGGCGGTGATCGACCACCAGGCGCGCGTGACGGCCTCCGCCCAGCCCTATACCGAAGCCGTGCTCAACGCCGAAGTCACCGGCCGCAGCGGCATCACGCCCTACGCCGTCTGGGCCGCGCGCTGGGGCCTGCTGCCGCTCGAACTGCTGGCGGCACTGGCTGCCGTCTGGGCGTTGCTGGCGCGCTGCCGCGTCTGATCAATCCAGATACAAAGTACAGCGGTCGCCCGAGGCGCGGCGTGCAATCGTGACCTTGCACAGCTGCGGCAGCGCCGGCTGCAAGGCCTGCGCGACGAAGGCGCAGAGGTTTTCCAGCGTGCCCGAGGGCAGGCCCGGCACTTCGTCGAGCAGGCGGTGGTCGAGCAGTTCACGCACGCGGGCCAGTTCGGCGCGGAAAAAGCCGAGGTCGATCAGCATGCCGGTGGCCGGGTCAGGCTGGCCGGCCAGGCTGACCTCGGCGTGGTAGGTGTGGCCGTGGATACGGCGGCTGGGTTCGGCCTCGATCGCGCGCGCCAGCGTGTGGGCGGCGTCGAAGAAGAATTCCTGGGTGAGTTCGTAGCGCATGGTGTGGCGAAGTGGGGGCGATCAGCGGATGCCGATGACCTTGTGCGATTGCACGCTCAGGCGCCAGGCCGGGTGGGCCAGGCACCAGTCGATGGCCCATTGCAGGTTGGCGGCCTGATCGGGGCCGTCCATGGCCTGCACGAAGCGGTGTTCGAAGGGCAGGGCTTCGAGGGCGGCCAGGTCGACTTCAGGCTGCGGCACCACGACCTTGAGCTCACTGCCGCGGCGCTGCACCAGCGGCGCGGTGCTTTTGGGGCTGACGCAGACCCAGTCGATGCCGGCCGGCGCGGCCAGCGTGCCGTTGGTCTCGGCCGCGATCTCGAAACCCTGCGCATGCAGCGCCGCGACCAGCGTGTCGTCGACCTGCAGCAGCGGCTCGCCGCCGGTCAGCACCACCAGGCGCTGGCCGGCCGCGGTGGCGGGCCACTGGCTGGCAACGATGGCGGCCAGTTCTTCGGCGCTGCGGTACTTGCCGCCCAGCGTGCCGTCGGTGCCGACGAAGTCGGTGTCGCAGAAGCGGCAGACGGCGGTGGCGCGGTCGGCCTCGCGGCCGCTCCAGAGGTTGCAGCCCGCAAAGCGGCAGAACACGGCCGCGCGCCCGGTGTTGGCGCCTTCGCCCTGCAGTGTGTAGAAGATTTCCTTGACGGCGTAGGTCATGGGGGTCGGCAAAAATCGGAGTCAAAAAGCGCGCCGCCATAGAAAATCCTGCGGCTACGCTGGGTGGCAGGACCACGCGGCGGCAGGCATCGGATGCGTTGGGCGACGACAAAGAAGAATCGCACGGCAGCCCCAGGGACTGCCGTGCGAAGGGGCGTATTGTCGCATGGGCCCCGATCCGGGGCAACGCGCGCCCTGAAAGTTACCAGTCCAGCAGGCTCAGGCCCACGCGCAGCACGGTGCGTTTGTGGTTGTAGTCGAGCAGCGTGTCGCCGTAGCCGTGGAACAGCTCGGCATGCCAGCGCAGGTTGCTGGTGTCGGGGTTGCCGATGGTGTGCATCCAGCCCAGCGTGGCACCGCCGCGGCCGCTGGCGCGCAGGTTGTTGCGCACGGTCAGGGCCAGGCCGTTGAGGCGGTTGACCTGCCACACGCCCATCAGCTCGGCCCGGCCGTAATAGGTGGTGATGTCGGGGTTGTTGTCGTCTTCCGTGCTTTCGGGCAGGCGTTTCCACAGGCGCGCGGTCAGCGTGTACTTGTCGCCCTTTTCGGCGGCGGCGCTCAGGATCACGCGGTTCCAGCTGCGCGAGAGCGGATCGCTCTGGCCGTTGGACTGGTGCACCAGCGACAGGCCGGTGGCGCGGTAGCGCCAGCCGCCGCCCAGCGAGAGGTTGCTGGGCAGGATGTAGGTGATCTCGGGCTCGTGGTCGGTGTTGCGGAAGGGGCGCGAGAGCCCGCTGTTGGCGATCTGCCAGTAGCTGCGCTGGGTGTAGCCGATCCACAGCGAGTCGCGCAACGACGGTGTGTTGACCAGCAGGCCCTGGGCCAGCTTGGTGCGCACCGACAGCTGGATGAAGGCCTCGGCGTTCTGGTAGGACTGGTAGCTGGTGGCGTCGTTGACCGGGTTGGCCGAGGTCGGCTGCCGGTTCATGTGGCTGCCGGTGGCCGCCATGATGCTGATCGGGCGGTAGCCGCGCAGGGTGTAGAGGCCGCAGTCGGTGCCCGGCTCCAGTTCCCAGAAACGCGACAGCGGCGTGTACTGGCGCGCCTTGCAGTCCTGCGTGGTGGGCACGGGCACCAGGCGCACGTTGCGGCCGGCTTCGTCCGTGCCCTCGGGGGCGGCGGCCAGCGCGGCGGGCGGCACTTGCGCCGGGTTGATGGGCGCCACCGGCAGGCCGCCCTGCAGGCCGGCGCGGGTGCCGGGCGCGATGCCGGGTTGCCGCGCGGCCCACTGGCGAAAGCAGGTCAGCTGGTCCGATTCGGAGGCCTGCATGGCGTAGCAGGCCTGCCAGCCGCTGTCGGCCGGCGCGGCCGCAGTGGCGGGGTCTTGGGCGAGGGCCAGGGCCGGCAGGCCCACGCTCAGCGCGGCGGCCAGGCGCCAGAGGGAGCGGAGGGCGAGGGCGGAGGCGGGCAGGCGCATGGGCACGAAAGGTGTCAGGTTGGAAGAGCCGAGAACCGGGCGTGTTGCGCTCGCATTATTGCCAGCCAATGGCGCGCCGCATGACAAAGGCGTGCGGCTGGGGCTCGCGTTTGTTGTCGCCAGGGAACAGCACGGCCGATTCCTGGCGTGCGTCGATCCAGGTGCCGCGGATCTCGTTGCGGCAGTCGGCGGGCGACCACTGGCCGCTCCAGCGGCCCGTGGTGCGCTGGCCGTCGGCCGATTCCTCCAGCGTGAACAGGCCTTGGTCGACGTCGCCCGCCACGCGGATGGGCGCGCCCTGGCCGCGCGTGTAGCTGCCGCTGAGGCTGTCCGCGTAGTCCGGGTGGCGCTGCAGTTGCAGGCGGCCGTCGGGCTGGCCGGCGATCTGGACGGTCCAGGTGCCGTAGAGCGGCGCGCTCTCGGCGCCCGTGGGCACGGGGCAGGCGGGCGCGGCGTCGGCCTGTGCTGACGGTTGGCCCGCGGGCGGCAGCGGCGCGCAGGCGGTCAGCAGCCAAGCCAGCAGGCCCAGCGCGAGGCGCCGCCAGGGCGAAAGAAGCAGTTGGGGTGTCATGTCGGTCGCAGCCGGTCGGCTTCGGCTTTTT
This sequence comes from Paracidovorax wautersii, assembly GCA_009912175.1. Lineage (GTDB taxonomy): Bacteria > Pseudomonadota > Gammaproteobacteria > Burkholderiales > Burkholderiaceae_C > Comamonas_F > Comamonas_F wautersii_A. The sequence goes on from WNDQ01000071.1 coordinate 8,851, forward strand.
TGGCGAACTCGGCGCGCAGGGCCTTGAGTTTTTCGCGCGGGTCTTCCTTGACGGTGGCCTGGTCCAGCGCCATTTCGGCGATGAAGCGGCTGGGCACGCCGCGCACGGTCTCGCGGCCCTGCTTGCGCTGCTTCACCCAGCTCACGGCCAGCGTGCGCTGGGCCCGCGTGATGCCCACGTACATCAGGCGGCGCTCTTCCTGCAGGCGCTGCGCGATCTCGGCGCTGACCACCTGCTGGCGGCCGTTGTCGTCTTCGAGCTTGAAGGGTAGCAGCCCTTCGTTGACGCCGATGAGCACCACGTGCGGCCACTCCAGGCCCTTGGAGGCGTGCAGGGTCGACAGCGTCACCACGTTCTGGTCCTTCTCGCGCTCGCTGATGGTCGAGAGCAGCGCCACGTTCTGCGCCACTTCCAGCAGCGACTTGATCTCCGGGCCGCTCACGGCGCCGGCCGCATCGTCGATCTGGCCGCCGCAGCGCCCGCTCATCCAGTCGCAGAAGTCGATCACGTTGGCCCAGCGCGCGGCCGCGACCTTCTCGTTGTCCTCGCTGTCGTAGAGGTGCTGTTCGTAGCCGATCTCCTTGAGCCAGTCCAGGAGGAAACGCGAGGCGTCCTCGGCGCCCAGGGTCTGGCGCGCGCGGTATTCGAGGTCGTTGATGTAGCGGCCGAACTCGTGCAGCGAGCCGACGGCGCGCGCGGGGATGACGGTCTGCAGGCTGTTGGAGAACAGCGCCTCGAACAGGCTGACCTTGTACTGCGAGGCGAAGGTGCCCAGGTGGCCCAGCGTGGTGTGGCCGATGCCGCGTTTGGGCGTGCCGATGGCGCGCAGAAAGGCCGGGTCGTCGTCGTTGTTGACCAGCAGGCGAAACCAGGCGCACAGGTCGCGTATCTCGGCCTTGTCGAAAAAGCTCTGGCCGCCCGAGACCTTGTAGGGGATATGCGCGCGCCGCAGCGCTTTTTCGAGCACGCGCGCCTGGTGGTTGGCGCGGTAGAGCAGCGCGAAGTCCTTCCACTCCTTGAACTGCGCGCCGCCCTCGGCCGTGGTGTCGCCCGCGCGCAGGCTCAGGATGCGGTTGACGGCACGCTCGGCCTCGTGCTCCTCGTTGTCGGCATCGACCACGCGCACCGGCTCGCCCTCGCCCAGGTCGCTCCACAGCGTCTTGGGAAACAGCTTGGGATTGGGGCCGATCACGTTGTTGGCCGCGCGCAGGATGGCCGAGGTCGAGCGGTAGTTCTGTTCGAGCTTGATGACTTTCAGTTCGGGAAAGTCGACCGGCAGCTTCTTGAGGTTGTCCAGCGTGGCGCCGCGCCAGCCGTAGATCGACTGGTCGTCGTCGCCCACGGCCGTGAAGCGGCCGCGCTCGCCCACCATGAGCTTGAGCAGCTCGTACTGCGTGGCGTTGGTGTCCTGGTATTCGTCGACCAGCACGTGGCCCATCTCCTGCTGCACCTGCGCGCGCACCTCGGGGTGGTCGCGCAGCAGCTTGAGCGGCAGGCCCACCAGGTCGTCGAAGTCAACGCTCTGGTAGGCCGTCAGGCGCTCTTCGTAGCGGCCCATGATGGTGGCGATCACCCGCGCGTTGTCGTCGGCGGCCTGCGCCAGCGCCTGCGTGGCGTTCAGGCCCTCGTTCTTCCACAGGCTGATGGTCCACTGCCACTGGCGCGCCGCGGCGTTGTCGGTGCTGCCGCCCGCGTCCTTCAGGATGGCCAGCACGTCGTCGGCGTCCAGGATCGAGAACTGCGGCTTGAGCCCCAGCGTCTGGCCGTGCTGGCGCATCAGGCGCACGCCCAGCGCGTGGAAGGTGCAGATCACCACGTCCTTGGCGTTGCGCCCGATCAGCTGCTTGGCCCGCTCGCGCATTTCGCTGGCGGCCTTGTTCGTGAAGGTGATGGCCGCGATGCGTTTGGCCGGCAGCCCGGCCTGGATCAGGCGCCCGATCTTGTGCGTGATCACCCGCGTCTTTCCCGAACCCGCGCCGGCCAGCACCAGGGCAGGCCCGTGCAGGTGGTTGACGGCTTCTTGCTGGGCGAAATTCAGACCGGACATGGACACGGCGACGGCGCCGCCATGACGGGGCGCGGGAAGGAAGTGGGGAAGGGCGGGGGAGGCAAGGCGGCCGATGATACAAGCAAGCCCTGGCACCGCCCGGCGCCCGCACCGGGATCGGTCCGGTCGGGCGGCACTCCTACAATCGCGGCTACGGGCAAGCCGCCCGGGCCGACGGAGTCTCCATCATGAGCACACCTTCCCTGACCGACCAACTGCTGTCCCATCTGCAGGGCGCGCCGCTGCAGCAGATTGCGCAACAGATCGGCGCCACGCCTGAGCAGACCAGCAGTGCCGTGGGCAGCGCGTTGCCCGTGCTGCTGGGCGCGCTCGGCCGCAATGCCGCGCAGCCGCAAGGCGCCGAGGCGCTGTTCGGCGCGCTGCAGCGCGACCACGCGGGGCAGGACCTGGGCAGCGTGCTCGGCTCCGTCCTGGGCGGCGGCGGGCAGGGCGGTGGCGCGTCCATCCTGGGCAACATCTTCGGCAGCGGCGCCGCCAGCGACCGCGCGCAGGAAGGCGTTGGCGCGGCCACGGGCCTGGGCAGCGGCCAGGCCGGGCAGTTGCTGGCCTTGCTGGCGCCCATCGTGCTGTCCTTCCTGGCCAACCGCAGCGCGCAGCAAGGGCTGGACGCGGGCGGGCTGGGGCAGGCGCTGGGCCAGGAAGGCCAGCAACTGCGCCAGCAAGGCGGCGTCGGCGATCTGCTGGGCCAGGTGCTGGACCAGGACGGCGACGGCAAGCTGGGCCTCAATGACCTGGTCAAGCTTGGCGGCAGCCTGCTGGGCGGCCGGCGCTGAGCGCTGCGGCGCTCGTTTTTTCGTTTCCTTCTTTACTTTTTTCTTCTTTTTATCGGCGCGTGCGACGCCCACCGCCACGTCAGGTCTTGGTCCTGGCGTGTCGTGGTCCGGGCGGCGCCCGCGCGTTTCGTTTCAGTGATGCAGCAAGAACAAGAACGACTTTCCACGGCCGCCGGCCCCCGCCTGCAACGCGGCCTGAGCGCACGCCACATCCGCTTCATGGCCCTGGGCGCGGCCATCGGCATCGGCCTGTTCTATGGCTCGGCCTCGGCGATCCAGCTGGCCGGCCCGGCCGTGCTGCTGGCCTACATCGTGGCGGGCGCCGCGGTGTTCATGGTCATGCGCGCGCTGGGCAAGATGGCGGTGCATGCGCCGGTCTCGGGCTCGTTCGGCCACTACGCCACGCAGTACCTGGGGCCGCTGGCCGGCTTTCTGACGGGGTGGACCTACATCTTCGAGATGATCATCGTCTGCCTGGCCGACGTGACCGCCTTCGGCATCTACATGGGACTGTGGTTTCCGGAGGTGCCGCGCTGGATCTGGGTGCTGGGCATCGTGCTGGTGATCGGCGCGCTCAACCTGTGCGCGGTCAAGGTCTTTGGCGAGATGGAGTTCTGGCTGTCGCTGCTCAAGGTGGCGGCCATCGTGGCGATGATCGGCGGCGGCGTGGCCATCATGCTGTTCGGCCTGGGTATAGCGCATGAAGGTGCCAGCCCCGCCAACCTGTGGCAGCACGGGGGTTTTGCGCCCAACGGGTGGGTCGGCGTGATCGCGGCGCTGTCGGTGGTGGTGTTCGCCTTCGGTGGCATCGAGGTGATCGGCATCACGGCGGGCGAGGCGCGCGACCCCAAGCGGGTGCTGCCGCAGGCCATCAACACGGTGCCGGTGCGCATCCTGCTGTTCTACGTGCTGACGCTGGCGGTGCTGATGTCGCTCTTTCCCTGGACGCAGATCGGCAGCCAGGGCAGCCCCTTCGTGCAGATCTTCGACAGCCTGGGCCTGCGCTCGGCCGCCACGGTGCTCAACATCGTGGTCATCACGGCGGCAATCTCGGCCATCAACAGCGACATCTTCGGGGCCGGCCGCATGATCTACGGCCTGGCCCAGCAAGGCCAGGCACCGCGCGCGCTGGCCCGGCTGTCGAGCCACGGCGTGCCCTGGGTGTCGGTGCTGGTGATCGGTGTGGCGCTGCTGGGCGGCGTGGTGCTGAACTGGCTCATGCCCCAGCGCGTCTTCCTGCTGATCGCCTCGATCGCCACCTTCGCCACGGTCTGGGTGTGGCTCATGATCCTGCTGTCGCAGGTCGCCATGCGCCGGCGCATGACGCCCGCGCAGGTGGCCGCGCTCGACTTCCCCGTGCCCTGGTGGCCGCTGGGGCCGGCGCTGGCGATCGGCTTCATGCTGCTGGTGATCGGCGTGCTGGCCTGGTTCGAGGCCACGCGCTCGGCCATGGTGGTCGGCGTGGTCTGGCTGGCGCTGATGAGCGCGGCCTACGCGCTGTGGGTGCGGCCGCAGGCCCGGCGCGCGGCAGTCTGACAGGCGACCGGCCGCTGTCTTTCAGGCCAGGGCCTGGGCCGGGCCGAAGAACTCGTGGCGGCTCTGCGCCTCGGGCACGCCCAGCTCGCGCAGGGCGCGCTGGATGGCGGCCATGAAGGGCGTGGGGCCGAGGAAGTAGGCGTCCACGTCGCGGTTGGCGGGCAGCCACGCGGCCAGATGCGCCGGCTCGGGCCGGCCCACGGCGTCGGGGCTGGCCTGGCCGTGGGTTTCCTCGTAGACCACACGCACGCTCAGTTGCGGATGGCGCGCGGCCCAGTCCCGCAGGGTCGGCCCGAAGGCGTGGACCTGCGGATTGCGCGCGTAGTGGATGAAGACCACCGGCCGGCCGCCGTCCTGCAGCGCGGCCTCGGCCATCGCCAGCGTCGGGGTGATGCCCACGCCCCCGCTGATCAGCACCACGGGGCGCTGGCCGTCCTGCAGCGTGAAGGCCCCTGCGGGCGGAAACAGCTGCAGCACGTCGCCTTCCCGCACGCGGTCGTGCAGATGAAGCGACGCCGTGCCGCCCGCCTCGCGCTTGACGCTGATGCGGTAACTGCGGCCGTTCGGCGCGGCCGACAGCGAGTAGTTGCGCCGCACTTCCTGCCCCGCCACGTCCAGCCGCAGCCCGATGTACTGGCCCGGCTGGAAGCCGGCCACGGGCTGGCCGTCCACGGGTTCGAGGTGGAAGGACGTGATTTCGGCGCTTTCGGCCACTTTGCGCGCCACGCTGAAGTCGCGGGTGCCGCGCCAGCCGCCGGGCGCGGCAGCCTGGGCGTCATAGGCCTGGGCCTCGGCGCTGATCAGCAGCTCGGCCAGTTGCTGGTAGGCCGCGCCCCAGGCGTCGATCACGGCGTCGGTGGCGGTTTCCGGTCCCAGCACGTCGCGGATGGCGCGCAGCAGGCAGGTCCCGACGATGGCGTACTGGTGCGGCTGCACCTGGAGCGCCACGTGCTTGTTGACGATCTGCGTGGCCAGCGGGCCCAGCGCCTCCAGCTGGTCGATGTGGCGCGCGTACAGGAGCACACCGCGGGCCAGGGCGCGCGACTGCGCGCCGCTGGCTTGGTGCGCCTGGTTGAACAGCGGCCGCAGCTCGGGGTGTTCGGTCAGCATGAGCTGGTAGAAGTGCGTGGTCAGCGCCTCGCCGCCGGTTTCCAGCAGGGGAACGGTGGCCTTGATGATGTCGCGTTGGGCTTCGGTGAGCATGGAGAACTCCGGGTGGCTATGGAATGCCCGGGCTGTTTGCAAACGCCATGCCCACAGAAATCCTGAGGAAAATCAACACAAGGTCAACGCCGGGTGTTTGTTTCGAGGTCAAATGGACAGGTCAATTCGACACATTCCCTGCTCTGTTGAAGTCCTCATGACCCACCACCGCCCACTGCTCGATGCTCTGGTCCCGCTGGTCGACGACCTGGCGCGTGAACTGGACGCCGACGAACGTTACCGCCGCCTGCTCGACGCCATGGCCAGGCTGGTCGACTGCGACGCGGCGGCGCTGCTGCGGCTCGACGGCGACGTGCTGGTGCCGATGGCGGTGCGCGGCCTGAGCCCGGACACGCTGGGCCGGCGTTTCCGCGTGGCCGAGCAGCCGCGCCTGCGCGCGCTGCTGGCGGCCGACGGGGCGACACTGTTCCCGCCCGACTGTGCCTGGCCCGACCCCTACGACGGCCTGGTGGTGGGCGAGGGCGGCCCATTGCCGGTGCACGACTGCATGGGTTGCGCGCTGCGTGTGGGAACGAGCACCTGGGGCCTGCTGACGCTCGATGCCTTGCAGGCCCGACGTTTCTCCGACGCCGACCTGCGGGTGCTGGAGGCCTTCGCCAGCCTGGCCGCGGCCACCGTGACCGTGGCCGCGCGCATCGATCAACTGGCCATCTCGGTGCAGGACGAGCGCCAGCGCGCCGAGGCGTTCCGGCTGGCCGCGGCGGGCGGGCGCGGGCGCGAACTGCTGGGTGCCAGTGCGGTCTGGCGCCGCATGCGAGGCGAGATCGACCTGGTCGCGCCCAGCGCCTGACGGTGCTGGTCACGGGCGAAACAGGCGTCGGCAAGGAACTGGTGGCGCAGGCGCTGCACGCCGGTTCACGCCGCGCGGGCAAGGCGCTGGTGAGCGTCAATTGCGCCGCATTGCCCGAGAACCTGGCCGAAAGCGAGCTGTTTGGCCACGTGCGCGGCGCGTTCTCGGGTGCGGCGGGCGAGCGGCGCGGGCGTTTCGAGATGGCCGACGGCGGCACCCTGTTCCTCGACGAGATCGGCGAGCTGCCGCTTGCCCTGCAGGCCAAGCTGCTGCGCGTGCTGCAGGACGGCCAGCTCCAGCGTGTGGGCTCCGACCGCGAGCACCGTGTCGACGTGCGTGTGGTCGCGGCCACCAACCGCGACCTCGTCCAGGAAGTGCGCGCCGGGCGTTTCCGGGCCGACCTCTACCACCGCCTGAGCGTCTATCCCTTGCACGTGCCGCCGCTGCGCGAACGCGGCCGCGACGTGCTGCTGCTGGCCGGGACCTTTCTGGAGGAAAACCGCGCCCGCATGGGGCTGCGGGGGCTGCGCCTGTCGGCGGGCGCGCAGGCGGGGCTGCTGGGGCATGCGTGGCCTGGCAATGCACGCGAGCTGGCGCACGCCATCAGCCGTGCCACGCTCAAGGCGCTGGGCCGCGGCCAGCTCGTCGCCGGTGCGCGCCGCCCGCGCATCCTGACGCTGGAAGTCCAGGACTTCGACCTGCCGCCCGGCGGCCAACCCGATGCCGCGCCCGCGGTGGCGACGCCGCCGGCCAGCGCCGCCCTGAACGACGCACCCGCTCCGGGCGGTGATCTGCGTGCGGCGGTGGACACGTTTCAGCGCCGCTGCATCAGCCAGGCCCTGCAGCGCCACGACGGCAACACCGCCCGCGCCGCGCGCGAACTCGGGCTGGACCGCGCCAACCTCGTGCGGCTGGCCCGGCGGCTGGGGCTGGAGCGGCCCGCGCGGGCTTTCGCTGAATAGCGTGGCGGGGCCCTAGCGTGGGAGGAAGCTGTCGGAGTGGCGCGGCTCGTCGGTGCTGTAGGCCTGGCGCACGATGCCTTGCGGGTCGATGTGCACATGCCACAGGCGGTCGATGCCGTCCTGCTGGTAGCGGTAGGTCCAGACGTCACCCTTGAAGGCGTAGACGCGGCTGGTTTCGGCCGGGCGGCCGAAGGTGTCGAGGATGTCCTGGCGCGTCGTGCGGCCCAGTTGCACGGCCTGCGCGAAAAGCGCTTCGTCCAGCACCTGCTGGCGCCGCACCACGCGGCCCTGGGTGTCGAGGTCGACGTTGTAGACCTGCTGGCCGGCCGGCTGGCGCGAGTACAGCAGCCGCGTGCCGCCGCCCGCCAGCGCGATGCGCGCGGTCGGCGGGCCCGAAGCCTCGATGACCTGCGCCTCGCTCAGGCCCGTGGCCAGCCGGTCCGGGTTGGTCGCGCAGCCGGCCAGCAGCGCCAGGGCGGTGGCCGAGAGCAGGGCGGCGATGGTGATCTTCATGACAGACCTCGAAGCGAAGGAAAGGGCAGGGGTCAGGCGCGCTCGCGCTGGTCTTCGCGCTGGCTCTTGAGCAGCTTGGTCTTGATGCGGTTGCGCTTGAGCGGCGAGAGGTATTCGACAAACACCTTGCCCACGAGGTGGTCGAGCTCGTGCTGCACGCACACGGCCAGCAGGCCGTCGGCCCGGCGCGTGTAGGTCTTGCCGTCGGCGTCCTGGGCCTTGAATTCGATCTCCACCGCGCGCTCGACACCGTCATAGATGCCGGGCACCGACAGGCAGCCTTCGTCGCCCTTCTGGCGCTCGGGGCTGGCCCAGGTGATTTCGGGGTTGATCAGCACCAGCGGCTCGTTGCGTTCCTCGGACACGTCGATCACGACCACACGCTCGTGCACGTCGATCTGCGTGGCGGCCAGGCCCACGCCCTGCGCGTCGTACATGGTTTCCAGCATGTCCTGGGTGAGCTGGCGGATGCGCTCGTCGATGACGGCCACGGGCTTGGCCACCTTGTGCAGGCGCGGATCGGGGTAGCAGAGGATGTCCAGAATCATGGTGCGGTATCAACAAGAAAAGGGGCGGCTGCAAGCGCAGACCGGCCGATGCCCCTATTTTCGCCGCTTTGGCCCCGGGGCGGTTGCAAGCCCCGCGGCGCCCCTGCGGGGTTTGTGCACAATCGGCCGGCAGACGCGGGCCGTGCTGCTCAGAACAGCGGCCGGAGCCCGTGCGCAAGACCAACAGGGGAGGGGTTTTCCATGAATTCAACGACGGGGTGCTCCGCGCAGCCCACCACCGCGCCGGACCTGGCGCCCGACGAACTGGCCGCCTGGCTGCGATTGGCGACCACGCCGGGCGTGGGCAAAGAGGTGGCGGCGGAAATTCGGACAGGCCGATAAGTGGAACGGTCGGGGCCTGAGCTGGTCATAGGGACCAGCAAGAGGAACCCCAAAATGGCAAAAAGAAGCCGCCGGTCGCATAGCCCGGCATTCAAGGCGCAGGTCGCCCTGGCAGCCCTG
>WNDQ01000072.1 GCA_009912175.1 Paracidovorax wautersii
CGTTTGAGCCGTGCATGTTCGGCCAACTCCAAGCGTTGTGCCTGATCGTCCTGGTCGTGCCGCCGCGCCTGGGCGCGCCAACTGTACAGCTGGGCAGGCTGCAACCCCAGATCACGAGCCACCGTGGTTACCCCTTCTGTGGCCGCTCGCAACAGTGCCTGCTGCCTGAACTCCAGGCTGAACTCCTGCCCCTTTCTGCCTGCCTTGCTCTTGGTCATCGTCCACCTCCTATTGCGATAGTTAATCGCTTATAGGGGTGTCCGTGAAACGGGGGCAAGATCAACGGGGGCAAGATCACACATCGGCCAGGCTTGCGTGTCCACCTACAGCCCCGGCCGCGCTGGCCCTTCACGTTTCGGGTAAAATCGAGCCTTTCGCGAGTTTGTTCTGGCATTTCATCGCTGGCAGGCCTTTTCAGGGCGGCGGGGCGCGGCGACCAGACACTCTCATAGCCCTGCTTTGCCACCGTGCGCCATTTGCAGAAACAGCCCTGCTGCTCCTGCTTTTGACACTCGCTGGCCTGGCTCCCGTTCAGAAAGTAACCGAAACATGGCGATCGTTGTCAACAAACCTCTTCCTGAATTCGAAGCAAACGCCACCAACGACGTCAAAGTTTCCAACAACTCGCACCTCGGCCAGTTCCTGATCCTGTACTTCTACCCCAAGGACAACACCCCCGGCTGCACGACCGAAGCCATGCAGTTCCGCGACAAGTACAAGGATTTAGAGAAGGCCGGTGCCCAGGTTTTCGGTGTCTCGCGTGACAACATGAAGTCACACGACGACTTCAAGGCCAAACTGGAACTGCCCTTCGAGCTGATCGCCGACACCGAAGAAAAGATGTGCCACATGTTCGGCGTGGTCAAGAACAAGATCATGTACGGAAAGAAGGTCAAGGGCATCGAGCGCAGCACCTTCCTGGTCGGCCCCGACGGCGTGCTGCGCCAGGAGTGGCGCGGCCTGAAGGTTCCGGGCCACGTCGACGAAGTGCTCAAGGCCGTCAAGGACCTCAAGAAAGCCGCCTGATCGGTCACACCGGATCAAGCCACAGCCAACCGGGATGCGTCCCGGTTTTTCTTTTTCTGCGCACCTTCGTCCATCCGGGACGCCGGTGCGGCATCCGCTCCTACGCCAGGGCTTTCACAAGGAAGCGCACGAGCCGCGAAACGCCTTCCTGCGTGTGCATAATGGGTCGCATGCCGTCGAGTCTGACATCCGTTGTCGTCACTGCGAGTTCTGCCAACAAGAGCCCCCTGGCTTTCCAGGTGGCTCTTTGTTTTTTACCGCCTGAATCACTCCACTCGCCGTAGCCCGGCCTCCAGCCTATGCCACTGCCTTCCGCCCCCACCAAGCGCGCCGCCCTGCTCCCGCCCGAAGCCTACGACGCTCCGGCCCGCAGCAAGACCGCCCCCGCGGCCGGTTCTCGCAGTACACGCAAACCTGCCACGGGAACCCCCGACAACCCGCTCGCCAACCCGCTGGAGAGCTATGACCGCGGCGACGACCAGTTCGCCGCCGCCCCGGTGCAGACCGCCAGCCTGATCGACGCCGTGCGCCAGAAGGCCAAGGACACCCCGGCCGCAGCCGCCACCGGCAAGAAACCAGCCACCGCGAAGCCGGCCACCGCCCGCCGGAAAACGACCACGCCGGCCCAGCCGGAACACAAGCTGGCCCCGGCCGCTGTCGCGGAGCCCGCTGAGTCCGCAGCCGAATCCGACGCCGCCCGCCAGGCCCAGGCCGCCCGCACCAAGAAACCCGCGGTGCGCACCGGCCAGACCAAACTCTTCGTGCTCGACACCAACGTGCTCATGCACGACCCGATGAGCCTGTTCCGCTTCGAGGAACACGACATCTTCCTGCCCATGATCGTGCTGGAAGAGCTCGACGGCCACAAGAAGGGCACGACCGAAGTGGCGCGCAACACGCGCCAGGCCAGCCGCACCCTCGACGCGCTGGCCGCCATCAAGGGCGCCGACCTGGGCCAGGGCCTCAAGCTCGACGGCACCGGCCACCGCGAAGCCGGCGGCAAGCTGCTGTTCCAGACCGAGCCGCTGAACTACACGCTGCCCACCAGCCTGCCCCAGGGCAAGGCCGACAACCAGATCCTGGGCGTGGTCGAGGCCCTGCGCCAGGCGCAGGCGCCGCGCGACGTGGTGCTGGTGTCCAAGGACATCAACATGCGCGTCAAGGCGCGCGCCCTGGGCCTGCAGGCCGAGGACTACGAGAACGACAAGACGCTGGACGACGGCGACCTGCTGTACTCGGGCGCCCTGGCGCTGCCCGCCGACTTCTGGGACAAGCACGGCAAGACCGTCGAGAGCTGGCAGCAAAGCGGCTACACCTACTACCGCATCACCGGCCCCGTCGTGCCGCAGATGCACGTCAACCAGTTCGTCTACTTCGAGGCGCCGGGCGAGCCCTCGCTCTACGCGCGGGTGAGCGAGATCCGCGGCAAGACCGCCACGCTCAAGACGCTCAAGGACTACAGCAGCCAGAAGAACGCGGTGTGGGGCGTGAACACACGCAACCGCGAGCAGAACTTCGCCATGAACCTGCTGATGGACCCGGAGGTCGACTTCGTCACCCTCACCGGCACGGCCGGCACCGGCAAGACGCTGCTCACGCTGGCCTCGGGCCTGACGCAGGTGCTCGACGACCGCCGCTACAGCGAGATCATCATGACCCGCGCGACCGTGAGCGTCGGCGAAGACATCGGCTTTCTGCCCGGCACCGAAGAGGAAAAGATGGGCCCCTGGATGGGCGCGCTCGACGACAACCTCGAATTCCTGGGCCGCAACGACAGCGGCGGCACCGGCGAATGGGGGCGCGCGGCCACCAATGAACTGATCCGCTCCAAGATCAAGATCAAGAGCATGAACTTCATGCGCGGGCGCACCTTCCTCAACAAGTACGTCATCATCGACGAAGCGCAGAACCTCACGCCCAAGCAGATGAAGACGCTGATCACGCGTGCCGGTCCCGGCACCAAGATCATCTGCATGGGCAACCTCGCGCAGATCGACACGCCCTACCTGACCGAAGGCTCGTCGGGGCTGACCTTCGCGGTCGACCGCTTCAAGGGCTGGCCGCATGGCGGCCACATCACCCTGGCGCGCGGCGAACGCTCACGGCTGGCGGACTTCGCCAGCGAGGTGCTCTGAGCATGGCGCTGCCCTGGTTGACCGCCCTCAAAGTCATTCCCTGGAAGGACGTGATCGCGGCCACTCCGCAGGTGGTCAAGGGCGCGCAAAAGCTCTACGAGTCCGTCAAGACCCGGCCCAGGCCGGCCGAGGCGCCGGTTTCCGGCGACGACATCGAGCGCCTGCGGCACGATCCGCAGGCCTTGCTCGACCACGTCCAGCAGCTCAACGGCCGTCTGGCGCGGCTCGACCAGCAGCAGCGCGAAACGGCCGAGCTGTTGCGCGCACTGGCCGAGCAGAACGAGAAGCTGGCGGGCGCGGTCGAGACGCTGCGCGTGCGCACCCGACTGCTGCTGCGCGTGAGCGTTGTGCTGGTGGCCGCTGTTGTGGTGCTGGCCATCGTCGCTGCCCGTTTAGGCTGACAGCCAAAAAAGGAACCTGCTCACGCTCTCTTAAAAAGAGCGTGAGCAGGTTTTTTTATCGCCGGGCCGTCCCAAGATAAAAGCATCCCCATGGGGGATCGGTCATCGCACAGCGATGGGCCGAGGGGCCATTTTTCAGGAAGGCTGGCGCTGCGGCCCACCAAACGGGCGGCGCGGCTGCGGTGTCGCCGGCGGTGGCTGCTGGACGACAGGCGCAGGCTGAACGGCCGGCGATCCGGGCCGTGATGCGGCCGCCACCGGCGTGAACTCCTTGGGCATGTCCAACACCCAGTCGGGTTTGCCGTCGGCCTGCAGCGTGGCGCGGCGCGTGTCGGCCGACGCCAGCCGGTAGCCGTCGGCAACCGGCGTGCCGATGCGGTAAGGCCTGGGCGGCGCGTCGTCGACGGCGATCAGCGCGACACCGCCCGCCGGGTCCTGCGCCACCACCCCCAGCAACACGGCCTTGCTGCGCGTCACCACGGCAGCGGGCGCGGCCGTGGGCTGGGCGCCCAGCAGGCGCGCCAGCGCCGCCGGGTCGGCCAGCGCGGGGGCCGAGGTGGCGACGGGGAAGTCGCCGGCCGGGCGCGGCATCGCCACCAGCCGCGTTCCCCAATAGACCGCCACGGCGGCCGCGCACGCCCATACCAGCACCGTGGTCAGGCGCGGCCCGGGCAGGGCCAGGCTCGGGCGGAGGGCAGGCAGACGGGGGAGCGTGGCGCGGAACATGGATGGATTATGATGCGCCGCGCGGCACGCGGGGCCCGTATGCCCCGGCAATTGCGCCGATGTTGCGCCGATGGGCGGGAACGAGGCCACAGCCTGTGGCGGCCACGCTGCTGTCAAACAGGCGTCATGCCAGTGACACAATGGGCACCCCACAATCACCGATTTCCCTCGCGCCTGCCCGGCGCGAGTTGCTTCGAGGAGTCTCCTTGTCCATGTCCCGCGCAGCCCTTGCCCTGCCCCGTCGCCGCGCCCGCGGCTTCACCCTGATCGAGCTGATGGTCGTGCTGGCCATCATCGGCGTGCTTGCCGCCCTGATCGTGCCCAACGTGCTCAGCCGCGCCGACGACGCGCGTGTGACCGCCGCGCGCACCGACGTCAACAACCTGATGCAGGCGCTCAAGCTCTACCGCCTGGACAACCAGCGCTACCCGACCACCGAACAGGGCCTGCAGGCCCTGGTGGTCCGTCCCACCACCAATCCCGCGCCGTCGAACTGGAAAAGCTACCTGGACAAGCTGCCCAACGATCCCTGGGGCCGGCCCTACCAGTACCTGAACCCTGGCGTGCATGGTCCGGTGGACGTGTTCTCTTTCGGCGCCGACGGGCAACCGGGCGGCGAAGGCCACGACGCGGACGTCGGCAGCTGGCAATAAGCAGCCCAGCCGACCTGGCCAACCGCAACCGCCCCCGTGACCGCACGCTCGCTTTCTGCTTCCTGCGCGCGGGCCGCGACTCGCTCGCTCGCGGCGGGTTTCACGCTGCTGGAGCTGATGGTGGTGGCCGCGCTGATCGCCACGGCCGCGGCGCTCGTGACCCTGGCGCTGCCCGACCCCGACCGCGCCGTCCTGGAAAAAGATGGCCTGCGCCTGGCCGCCATGCTGGAGGCCGCGCGGGCCGAATCGCGCAGCAGTGGCCGGCCCATCACCTGGCAGCCCCTGCCGGGCGGTTTTCGGTTCGAAGGCATCGCCACGCTCGACGCGCCCCTGGGCCAGGGCTCGACCGGGCTGCGGGCGCCCTTTTCGCCCTGGCTTGATGGCCGCGTCTCGGTCGTCGACGGCCAGGCGCCCCTGCTGCTGGGGCCCGAGCCCATCATCGCCGCCCAGCGCGTGACGCTGGTGCGCGGCAACCAGCAGTTGCTGCTGGCCAGTGACGGCCTGCATCCTTTCGCCGCGACCCTGCTGCAATGAGCACCGCGCGCCCCTTCCAACGCCGCGCCGCCCGCTCGGATGGCGGCTTCACCCTGGTCGAGGTGCTGGTTGCCCTGGCCGTGGTCGCACTGGCGCTGGCCGCGGGCTACAAGGCCAGCAGTGCGCTCATCCACAACGCCGAGCGGCAGGACGACGTGCTGCTGGGCCAGCTGTGCGCCGACAATGCGCTGATCGGCCTGCGGCTGGCGCGCCAGTTACCGGGCATCGGCGACAGCACCCAGCCCTGCGAGCAGGCGGGACGGCGCTACGACGTGCGCCTGAGCGTGCGCGGCACGCCCAACCCCACCTTCCGGCGTGTGGACGCGCAGGTCTGGCACGAGGGATCGAGCGTGCTGACGCTCTCGACCATCATGGGGCAATACTGATGGAACGCCCCCCGAAGCGCCTGCGGCGCCGCCCCCCACTGGGGGGCGCCGGCCCCGGTCCGGCAAAGCCGGCCCACGCCGGCACTGGGATGGGCCGGCACGGTTGCGTCCGGCCGAACAAGGCTGGCTGCAGGCCTACGCGGGCGACCACGACCTGGCGCAAGGTGACGCTGCGGGGCTGGCACGCGCCCGAGTGGCGCCCCGTGCGCGTGGGGCTGCTAGCGCTGCTGGTGGTGCAACTGATCGGCCTCAATGCCTGGGCCTGGGTGCAGCAAAACGCGCTCGACGCCGCGCGGCGCGACGCAACGCAAGCGCTGACCCGCACCTTCCCCGACGTGCGCGTGGTGGTCGACGCGCCCTTGCAGATGGCGCGTGAAGTCGCCCAACTGCGCCAGGCCGCGGGCCAGACCTCGCCGCAGGACCTTGAAGCCATGTTGGCGGGGCTGGCGGCGGCGCCTGTCCTATGCCTCGGGCGAACTCCAGTTCAGTGGCCCGACACTGGCGGCCGAACAACTGGCCGACGCCCAGGACCCGTTGCAGACCTATGGCCTGCGCCTGCAACCGGCGGGCACCGGCCAATGGTCGCTGGCCACCGGCCTGCCGCGCGCACCAGGAGCCGCGCGATGAACACCCTGAACAAACGACTGCCCCGCAACGCCGCCACGCGCGCGGCCCCGCCGCAGCCGCACTGGCGCCAGGCCTTGCGCAGCCGCTGGACCGCGCTGCAGCCGCGCGAACGTGTGCTGCTGGCTGCCGCCGGCGGCGTGGCCGCGCTGATGCTGCTGTGGTGGCTGGCCCTGGCGCCGGCCCTGGCCGTGCTGCGCAACGTGCCCGCGCAACTCGCCCAGGCCCAGGCGCAACGCCAGCAGATGGCCGTGCTCGCGCGCCAGGCCTCGGCCCTGCGCGAGCAGACCAACGCACGGCCGGCCGACACACGCGCCGCGCTCGCCACCACCACCCAGAACCTGCTGGGCACGCGCGCCACCCTGGCCGGCACGGGCGACCAGGTGCAGATCACGCTCGACCAGATCCGGCCCGACGAACTGGTCGACTGGCTGGCCCAGGTGCGCGGCAATGCGCGCCTGACCCCGACCGAAGCCGACCTGACGGCCACCCCCGCCGGCGTGTGGCGCGGCACCGTCGGCTTCGTGCTGCCGCCGCCCGGCCCCTGACCGACCTTTCTAGAATCCGCACGCGCCCCGCCGCCCCTCTCTTGCCGAGACCATGAAACCTGATGCCCTGAACCTGATCCGCCAAGCCGCCATCGCCTGCTGCCTCTCGTCGGCCCTGCTGGCCTTCGCGCAAGGCGGCGCGCCGGCGAGCAACACGCCCGTCACGCTCAACTTCGTGAATGCCGAGATCGAGGCCGTGGCCCGCACCATGGCCGTCATCACCGGCCGCAACGTGGTGGTCGACCCACGCGTCAAGGGCACGCTCAACCTGTCCAGCGAAATGCCCATCGCACCGGCCGCGGCCTGGGACCAGTTCCTGGCGGCGCTGCGCCTGCAGGGCTACGCGGTGGCGGACTCGGCCGGCATCTACAAGGTCGTGCCCGAGGCGGAAGCCAAGATCCAGACCACCGTGGTCAACGCCGGCCCCGCCTCGCACGTGCGCGGCAACCAGATCGTCACGCAGATCTTTCCGCTCAACCACGAGAACGCCAACAGCCTGGTGCCCGTGCTGCGCCCGCTGATCACGCCCAACAACACCATCAACGTCAGCCCCGGCACCAACGCGCTGGTCATCACCGACTACGCCGACAACCTGCAGCGCATCGCGCGCATCATCGCCACGCTGGACGTCAGCAGCGCCAGCGACATCGACATCATCCCGCTGCGCTACGGCATTGCCAGCGACCTGGCCGCGCTGGTCAACCGGCTGATCGAAGGCGGCCCGGCCACGGCCGCCGCCAGCGGGGGTGGCGGCGGCGGCGTGCAGACCGCCGCGGCCCAGGCCGGCGGCGGCGACAGCTACCGCACCTCGGTGCTGGCCGACCCGCGCAGCAACAGCCTGGTGATCCGCACGGCCAACCCGGCGCGCGCGGCGCTGGTGCGCTCGCTCGTGGGCCGGCTCGACCGCCCCACCGCCGAAGTCGACAACGGCAACATCCACGCGGTCTACCTGCGCAACGCCGATGCCGCGCAGATGGCCGTGACCCTGCGCGCGGCCATCGCCGCCGACCCCGGTTTTGCGGGCAGCAACAGCGGCGGCGGGGCGGCCGGTGCCAGCCTGGGCGGCGGTGGCGGCGGCACGTCGACCACAGGCACGGGCCTGAGCGGCGCATCGACCAACACCAGCAGCACCTCCAGCGGCAGCTCCAGCTATGGCCGCAGCAGCGGCGGGTCCGGCAGCTCGAACGCGACGGGCAGCAACCTGCTGGCCAGCAGCCAGCAGCCCAGCACCGGCGGCCAGATCCAGGCCGACCCGGCCAACAACGCGCTCATCATCAGCGCGCCCGCGCCGCTGTACCGCCAGATGCGCGCGGTCATCGACCAGCTCGACATACGCCGCGCGCAGGTCTACATGGAAGCGCTGATCGCCGAGGTCAGCGCTGACAACACGGGCGACCTGGGCGTGCAGTGGCTGGGCCTGGCCGGCAGCGGCACCGGCTACATCGGCGGCGGCACCAACTTTGGCACCACCGGCAACCTGGTCAACATCGCAGCCAACGCCGCGCTGGGCAACTACCAGAACATCACCCTCAACCAGGGCATGAACATCGGCCTGTACCGCGGCTCGCTGGCGGTGCTGGCCAATGCGCTGGAGACCCGCACCAACGCCAACATCCTGTCGACCCCGACGCTGCTCACGCTCGACAACCAAGAGGCCAAGATCACCATCGGCCAGAACGTGCCCGTGGCCACCGGCTCCTACTCCAGCTCCAGCAATGGCTCGTCCGTCAACCCCTTCACCACCTTTGACCGCATGGACGTGGGCCTGACGCTGAACGTGCGCCCGCAGATCAACGCCGACGGCACCATCAAGCTGCAGATCTACCAGGAGGTCTCCAGCATCTCGGGCTCGCTGGGCTCGCAGACCACCGACTCGACCAACATCGTCACCAACAAGCGCACCATCGCCTCGACCGTGCTGGTGCAGGACGGCAACACGGCGGTGCTCGGCGGCCTGATCCAGGACCAGCTCGACGTCAGCAATAACGAAGTG
Organism: Paracidovorax wautersii; assembly: GCA_009912175.1. Classification (GTDB taxonomy): domain Bacteria; phylum Pseudomonadota; class Gammaproteobacteria; order Burkholderiales; family Burkholderiaceae_C; genus Comamonas_F; species Comamonas_F wautersii_A. The sequence continues at coordinate 9,027 of WNDQ01000072.1, forward strand.
CCGGTGCTGGGCAAGCTGCCCGTGATCGGCGCGCTGTTCCGCAGCCAGAGCCGCCAGCGCAAGAAGACCAACCTGATGGTCTTTCTGCGCCCGGTCATCCTGCGCGACAACCAGAGCATGGACCGCCTGCCCTGGACCGCTACGACATGATGCGCACGCTGCAGACCCTGGGCCAGCCCGATTACAGCAGCGTGCTGCCCATCAACAGCGGCCCGGTATTGCCGCCCGAGCCCAACAGCCAGCCCATGACGCAAGGGGGCGCGGCGCCTCAGCCGCTGGTGCGCCCGATCGACCCGCCGCTGCAGCCACCAGCGCCGCCGGCACCGGCGCCGGCCACCCCGTCGCGGGCCACGCCCGACAACGGCATGCAAGACGAGTTCCGGCGCGAAATGCCCTGATCGAGCGGACACCCGACCATGTTCCATCCCCTGCCCTACGCGTTCGCGCGCTCGCACCAGCTGCTGTTGGAAGACGACGGCCAGGCGCGCTGGCTGTGGCTGTCGCCGGCCTCCAGCGCCGCGGCCTGCGGCGAGGTGATGCGCAAGTACCGCATCGACGACATCCGCCATGACGATGCCGCCGCGCTGGCCCAGCGCATCGGCAACGCCTACGCGCAAGGCGAGTCGAGCGCGGCCGCCGTGGTCAGCGAGGTCGAGTCCGACGCCGACCTCTCGCGCATGATGCAGGAGCTGCCCGCCGTGGAAGACCTGCTGGAGACGGCGGGCGACGCGCCCATCATCCGCATGCTCAACGCGCTGCTCACGCAGGCCGCGCGCGACGGCGCCAGCGACATCCACATCGAGCCCTTCGAACGCCATTCGAGCGTGCGTTTTCGCATCGACGGCGCGCTGCGCGAGGTGGTGCGCCCCAACCGCGCGCTGCACGCCGCGCTGATCTCGCGCCTGAAGATCATGGCCGAGCTCGACATCTCCGAAAAACGCCTGCCGCAGGACGGCCGCATCGCGCTGCGCATCGGCAACCGCGCGGTCGACGTGCGGGTGTCCACGCTGCCCTCGGCGCACGGCGAGCGCGCCGTGCTGCGCCTGCTCGACAAGAGCGAGAGCAAGCTCAGCCTGGAGGCCATCGGCATGCAGGGCGACGTGCTCGCGCAGTTCGAGCGCCTGGTCGCGCAGCCGCACGGCATCGTGCTGGTGACCGGGCCGACCGGCTCGGGCAAGACCACCACGCTGTACGCCGCGCTCAGCCGCCTGATCTCGGGCAGCACCAACATCATGACGGTCGAGGACCCGATCGAGTACGAGCTGCCCGGCATCGGCCAGACCCAGGTCAACAGCAAGATCGAGCTGACCTTCGCCAAGGCGCTGCGCGCCATCCTGCGCCAGGACCCGGACATCATCATGATCGGCGAGATCCGCGATTTCGAGACCGCGCAGATCGCCATCCAGGCCTCGCTCACCGGCCACCTGGTGCTGGCCACGCTGCACACCAACGACGCGGCCAGCGCCATCACGCGGCTGACCGACATGGGCGTCGAGCCCTTCCTGCTCAGCTCCTCGCTGCTGGGCGTGCTGGCGCAGCGGCTGGTGCGCAAGATCGACGCGGGCGACCCCAGCGGCTACCGCGGGCGTACCGGCGTGTTCGAGCTGCTGGTGGCCGACGACGCCATCCGCGCGCTGGTGCACGCCCAGGCGCCCGAGGCCGAGATCCGCGACGCGGCGCTGGCGCGCGGCATGACGCTCATGCGCGACGACGGCGAACGCCTGGTCGGGCTGGGCATCACGACGCGCGAAGAAGTCCTGCGCGTGACGAGGGACTGAGCGCGCCATGCCCGCCTATTCCTTCGAAGCCCTCGACGCCCAGGGCCAGACCCGCAAGGGCATCATCGACGCCGACACTGCGCGTGCCGCGCGCAACCTGCTGCGCGGCCAGTCGCTGGTGCCGCTGGAGGTCAAGCCGGTGTCCGCGCAGGCCGCCAGCGGCGGCGCCGGTGCGCAGGACGCGCCGCGCGCGGGCTGGAACCTCACGCTGTGGCAAAGCCGCGTGTTCGGCAGCAGCGCGCTGGCGGTCTGGACACGCCAGCTGGCCGACCTGGTCAGCGCCGGCCTGCCGCTGGAGCAGGCGCTGTCGGCCCTGGCCGAAGAGTTCGAGGATGCGCGCCAGCGCGCCCTGGTGGCCACGCTGCGCGCCGAGGTGCATGGCGGCTCGTCCTTCGCGCGCGCGCTGTCGCTGTACCCGCGCGAGTTCTCCGAGATCTACCGCGCCGTGGTCGAGGCCGGCGAGCACAGCGGGCGCCTGGCCCTGGTGCTCGACAAGCTCGCCGCCGATCTGGCCGACGGCCAGGCCCTGCGCGGCAAGCTGCTGGCCGCCGTGCTCTACCCGGCCGTCGTCACGCTGGTGGCGATCGCCATCGTGATCTTCCTGCTGAGCTACGTGGTGCCGCAGGTTGCCCAGGTCTTTGCCGGCTCCAAACACGCGCTGCCGTGGCTGACGGTGCTGATGATGCAGCTCAGCGACGCGGTGCGCCACCACGGCGTGGCGATGCTGCTCGGCCTGGCCGCCCTGACCTTCATCGGCCGCCGCCTGCTGCGCGTGGACCGCATCCGCCAGGCCTTCGACGGCTGGTGGCTGACGCTGCCCATCATCGGCCGGCTGGCCAGCGGCTACAACGCCGCGCGTTTTGCCTCCACGCTGGCCATGCTGGCGGCCGCGGGCGTGCCCATCCTCAAGGCCTTGCAAGCCGCCGCCGACACGCTGGGCAACGCCGCCATGCGTGCCGACGCGCAGGACGCGCTGGTACTGGTGCGCGAAGGCGCGCCGCTGGCCTCGGCCCTGCAGGGCAAACGCGGCTTTCCGGCCCTGGTCGGCATGTTCGCGCGGCTGGGCGAGCAGACCGGCCAGCTGCCACTGATGCTGCAGCGCGCCGCCACACTGCTGGCCACCGACGTGCAGCGCCGTAGCATGCAGCTGGCGACCATCCTCGAACCCCTGCTCATCGTGGGCATGGGCGGCATGGTCATGCTCATCGTGCTGGCCGTGCTCATGCCCATCATCGAACTCAACCAGTGGGTCGGCTGAGTCGACGCACTGAGCGCTGAGGCCGGATAAGGGCCAGACGAAGGCCAGGGCCGATCCCGCCGGCAGCAGCCGGCAGCCCCCGGGAAACCCCAGACGGCGCGCTGGATTTTCATCGTTAATGAAAATCACATACATTTGCACTTTCCGTTAACAACAAGGGTGGGGAATCAACCATGGCCGTCACCACGGTTCCCTTGGCGCCAGCCTGGTCGACCGAATCGCTGTACCGGGACCACCACGACTGGATCGCCAGCTGGCTGCGCAAGAAGCTGGGCAATGCCGCCGATGCCGTGGACCTCGCCCAGGATGTGTTCATGCGGGTGCTCGCACGCCAGGAGTGCCTGGCGCAAAGCCGCCTGCGCGAGCCCAAGAGCTACCTGGCCACCATTGCCAACGGCCTGGTGATCGACCACTGGCGCCGGCGCGCCATCGAGCAGGCCTACCTCGACGAACTGGCCCTGCAGCCCGAGCCCGTCGCCCACTCGCCCGAGGCGCGGCTGGCCATCATCCAGACGCTGTGCGAGCTGGACGCCATGCTCGATACGCTCTCGCCCAAGGCCAAGCAGGCCTTTCTGCTGGCCCAGGTCGACGGCCTGGGCGGCCAGGAGATCGCACGGCAGCTGGGCGTGTCCGACCGCATGGTGCGCAAATACCTGGCCCAGGCCATGTACCAATGCCTGCAGTTCGAGCTGCAGCAGCCGGCATGGCCGTGACCCGGCCAGCCGTCAGCCCCCCGGACGAGGTGCTGCGCGAAGCCGCGCAGTGGTTCGCCGTGCTGTATTCGGGCGACGCGCAGGACGACGACCGCCAGCGCTGGCGCGACTGGCTGGGCGCGGGCGGCAGCCCCCAGCGCCAGGCCTGGGCCCGGGTCGAACACATCAGCCAGCGCTTTGGCAGCCTGGGCAACGGCGCCGCGCGGGGCGCCCTGCACCGCCGCGCGCGACTACGACCTGCCCGCCGGGCCGCTGGGCGAAGCGCTGGGCCGCTTTGCCGCCGAAGCGGGCGCCCTGCTGTCGGCCGACGCCAGCCTCACGCACGCCAAGACCGCCCCCACGCTCAAGGGCCGCTACACCGTCGAAGGCGGCTTTGCCGCGCTGCTCGGCACCAGCGGCCTGCAGGCCGTGCGCGACGGCTCGGGCGTGTTCCTGCTGCGCCCGGCGCCAGCGGGCCGGCCCGTGGCCGAGCAGCACCTGGCCGCGGTGACCGTGACCGCGCAGCACGACGCGCGCGAGGCGGTCTTCGACACGCCAGGCTCGGTCGCCGTGGTCACGCGCGAGAAGATCGACAACCTGCCCCCGCGCAACACCGGTGACGTGCTCGACGGCGTGGCTGGCGTCTTCGTGACGCAGGACCGCAGCAACCCGGGCGTGGCCGTCAACATCCGCGGCCTGCAGGACTTCGGCCGCGTCAACGTCACGATCGACGGCGCGCGCCAGAACTACCAGCAAAGCGGCCACGGCGCCAACGGCCACGTCTACCTCGACCCCGAGCTGCTGTCGGGCGTGGACATCGCCAAGGGGCCGACTTCCACGGTGGGCGGCGCCGGGGTCATCGGTGGCGTCGTCAATTTCCGCACGCTGGAGATCGGCGACATCGTCAAGCCGGATGCCCGCAGCGGCGGGCGCATCAACCTGAGCTCCGGCACCAATGCCTACCACTTCGCCGGCAGCGCCGCCGCCGGTAGCCGCGTCGGCGACAGCGTCGATGTGGTGGCGGCAGTCAGCCGCAAGCACATCGGCGAGTTCGAGCGCGGCCAGCGCAAGCAGGACGGCCCACTGGCCGTGACCGAAGGACTGGCCATGCTGACCGGGCAGGACCAGTGGTCGGGCCTGTTCAAGTCCACCTGGCAGCTCGCGCCCGGCCATCGGTTGCGCCTGGGCTACATCGGCTTCGACGCGCAATTCGAGGAGAACACCGAGGGCGAGGCCACCAGCAAGGTCCGCAGCGACACGCTGCAGGCCCAGTACGACTGGAAGCCGGGATCCGACTGGATCGACCTCGCCTCCAGCCTCTACTACACGCGCACCCGCAACCGCCAGTTCCGCGAGACCTCGGCCAGCAACGACTACGGCGCCTTCGACATCCGCTACCAGACCAGCACCGTCGGCGGCACGCTGTCGAACACGGCGCGCTTCGGGCGGCCCGGCCTGTCGGTGGAATGGCGCCACGGCGGCGAGTTCTTCTACGACTGGACCGATCCGCAGGCGCAGTCCACCGGCACGGGCGAAGCCCAGTGGTTCACGGGCCCGACACCCGAGGGCAGCCGGACCGTGGCAAGCGCCTTCTCCGAGCTGGCCGTGGCGCACGAGAACGGACTGGAGGCCATCGCCGGCCTGCGCTACGACTGGTTCCAGCTCGAGGGCGATGGCCAGATGTACATCGGCCAGCGCGCCAACCCGCAGGGCACGCGGCCGCCCTATACCCGCCTGTACACGGACTTCGGCGTGCGCCGTCACGCGGGGGCCTTCGCGCCCAAGCTCACACTGGCCTGGCGCGCGGTCGATCCGCTGCAGTTCTTTGCCAGCTATGGCCGGGGCTTGCGGCCGCCGGCCATCACCGAAACGCTGCTGGCCGGCGCACACGTGGGCAACACCTTCCCCTACCTGCCCAACCCCAGCTTGAAGGAAGAACGTTCGCGCACCTGGGAGGTCGGCGCCAACATCAAGTTCGACGGTCTTCTGCTCCCCCATGACAAGCTGCGCGGCAAGGTCGCCTGGTTCGACAGCCGGGTCGACAACTACATCACCCAGGCCCGGGTATTGCGGCCCAATCAGGCCGGCACTGGCAACAACTTTGCCTACGTCAACCTCACGGCCCCCACGACTATCCAGGGGTTTGAGGCCCAGCTGGAATACGACACCGGACGGGTCTTTGGCGAGTTGTCCTTCACACGCCTGCACATGGCCTATGGCGCCGTCAGCTACGACCCCTACGTGCTGGGCAGCCTGCTGGGCTATCCGCCAACCACGCTGGGCAGCAGCGGCGACAGCCTGACCCTGAGCCGGTTGCCCGGCCGCAAATTCACTTTGACCAGCGGCCTGCGCCTGCTCGATCGCAAGCTCACCCTGGGCGGCCGGGTGCGCTACCACAAGAACGACGAAATCAGCCTGGGTTCGAGCTACGGCAAGAGCGTGACCAACTGGACCGTCTACGACGCCTGGCTGGCCTGGCAGCCCCACACGGACGTGACGCTGCGCCTGGCCATCAACAACCTCTTCGACCGCAGCTATGGCGAGGAGACCAGCTCGGGCTACAGCATCGCACCGGGCCGCACCGCCATCGCCTCGGTGTCCTACCGCTTCTAGCCCGATCCACTCAACGACATGAGAACCACTGCCATGAAACCATCGTTCGCATCGCCTCGGCCCCGTTTTCTGGCGATCGCCCTCGGCCTGTCCGTACTGGCCGGCGGCGCCCAGGCGCAGAGCAGCGCCAGCGACTTCGCGCCACGCGTCCTGCACCGCTTCAGCGTGGCGGCGGCCAGCGTGACGGGCCAGGACGGCCAGGCCGTGGGCCTGAACCCGCACCTGCCGCCGATCTACAACCCGGTCGACGGCAAGCTCTATGGCGTGACGCCCAGCGGGGGCGGCGCGTTCACGTTGAACAACAGAACGACGACCGGTGGCTTCAGCGTGGCCTACCGATTCACGCCCGCCACATCGGCTGCCGATGCGGCAGGCGACTATGCGGCCGTGGGCAGCGCCATGGGCGGCGTGTCCGGTTTCTACACCGGCCTGGTGAGCGATCCACAGGGGATCGTGTACGGAGGTTCTTATCCCTCCGTGGTCCGCCCGGACCTGGATGTGGATGGGGTGAGGACCTGGTACAAGTGGGCCGGGGACGGCTGGCCCGAAGTCGGCGTGACCAATGCCGACGCCAGCGCCGAATTCGGCGGTCATTTCAGGCCCCGCGGCCTGCCGGCGGTGGATCCGCAGGGCAATGTCTACTTCGGTGGCGGCAGCGGCCGGGCCGGCATGGCACTGTTCAGGCGCGACGCGACTGGCGCTCTGGTCATGCTGGTCAACTTCATGCGGGCCGACTACGTGGTGGGCACCGGCAATGCCCGCACGGTCTACACCAAGGGCCAGTACCCGGTCGCCGTGATCTACAGCGCCGACGGCGGCGGCACCCTCTACGGCATCACGCTGCAGACCCAGTCCGGCGGCGCGGGCGACACCTCCGCGACCTCGGGCGAAACGGCCGCGGGCACCGTCTTCCGCGTGCGCAAGTCCGACTTCGCCACCGACGGCACCAGCCAGGTCGATGTGCTGCACACCTTCGCGGCCACCACGGAAGGCGGCCCGCAGGGCAGCGATGCCGGCCAGAGTGCCCTGATCGAGGACGGTGACTGGCTCTACGGCACCACCAGCACCAGCGTCTGGCGCCTCAACAAGAACGATCCGGCCAACAGCTTCACGCTGATCCGGACCTTCGGCGCTGGCGATGGCGACGGCCGTGGCGGCTACCAACCGTGGGGGCCGCTGGTGCGAGCCGAGGACGGCAACATCTACGGCACCACCAGCGCCGACTGGCGCACCGTCACGGCCAGCGTCGGCGTGGGGGCCGGCACGCTCTACCGCATCATCACCGGCACGGCCGGCGACCGCAGCGACGACACCTTCGAGCTGCTGCACCACTTCGACGCGGAAACCGAAGGTGCGCGCCCGGTCGGCCTGAGCGCCGGACCAGTCGTCGGCGGCACCCAGACCCTGTTCGGGGCCGCCAGGAACGGCGGCGCGACCGGCAATGCCGCGGCCCAGAACTCGACCGGCCTGGGGACGGTGTTCGCCATCGACGTGGCCGTTCCACAAGCCGGCACGGTGAGCCTGACCGCGGCGCCCGCATCGGTCACGCTGGGCTCGGCCGTGCAATTGAACTGGAGCAGCACTTCGACGCAAAGCTGCGAGGCCCGCGGCGACGGCTTCACGGGCAGCAAGGACACCCACGGCAGCGAGTCCATCACGCCCTCGGCGGCCGGCTCGGTGGTCTACACCCTGAGCTGTGTCGATGAGCTGGGCGAGACCGTCAGTGCCAGCACGACCGTGACGGTGACGGACGCCAGTTCAGGCGGCGGCGACAGCGGCGACAACGGCGATGGCGATTCCGGCGAGAGCGGCGGTGGTGGTGGCGCACTGGCAGCCCCGGTGCTGGCGCTGCTGGTCCTGGTCCTGACGGCCGTGCTGCGGCGGGGCGGAATTTCCCGTCCGGTTCGCCAACGTTAGGTCCGCGAAGACGACAACGAATCCGCCTCCAGACAGCCAGTCCGGCGCCATTTGCCGGACCAGCCATCCAAAGGCATTACGGGTGGAGCCGCAAGCCCCGTCCGTACAAAGGGACAGGACGGTCATGGGGACCGATCTGCCCACCGGATGGCGCAGGCCTGAAAGGCCGACGCCTTTATCAATGTGAATTTTGGAGCATTCAAATGGCTTTGACTGTTAACTGTCGCATCCCGGATGATTGCATAAGCGAGAATCGCTATCCACTCTTCATGGCCCGAGCGGTGATGCGAGGATTGATAGAGTCACTGCAATCACCTCCGGAGGTCCAAGCATGCTGATCGCCCTGCACAGGAACGCCCGCACCACGCCCGCCGTGCGT
>WNDQ01000073.1 GCA_009912175.1 Paracidovorax wautersii
GCTACGCTGGTTTGCGACGCGCTGCGCATGGCGCTGTTTGCTCGCAATCGGCCTCGGGGAGTGATCGTGCATACTGACCGTGGTAGCCAATACTGCTCGCGCGAGCACCGCGCCCTGTTGGAGCAATACGCTTTGATCGCCAGCATGAGTGCCAGAGGCAACTGCTACGACAACGCAGCAATGGAGAGTTGGAACCACAGTCTGAAGGTCGAGGCCATCCATGGTGAACACCTCGCCACACGGGAGCAGGCCAAGGCTCATGTGTTTGACTACATTGAGGTTGACTACAATCGGATCCGGCTGCACTCGACCCTGGGCTACCTCAGCCCAGAGCAGTACGAGCTGGCCAATGTCGCTTAGATAGGTGTCCGTAAATCAGGGGCAAGATCAGTGTGGGGCGCCTTCCAGCAGCCCGCCAGCGCGCGCGTGACCTACCACGCCGACGGCACCGCCAGCGTGGCCAGCGCGACCAGCGACATCGGCCCCGGCACCTACACCGTCATGACCATGATCGCGGCCGAATTCCTCGGGCTGCGCCTGGACCAGGTGAAGTTCGAGCTGGGCGACACGCGCCAGCCACGGGCGCCGGCGCAGGGCGGCTCGTGGACGACCTCCAGCGTGGGATCGGCCGTGCGCGGCGGGGCGCTGGCCATCACCGCGCGCCTGCTGGCGCTGGCCAACCAGGACGCCAGCTCGCCCCTGCAGGGTGTGGCCGACGCCGACGTCGACATGCTCGACGGCCGCCTGCGCCACAAAACCGATCCGGCGCGCTCGGTCGACATCGCCGAGGTCATGCGCCGCACCGGCACCGCCGAGATCACCGAGGTCTACAACTCGACGCCCTCGCCCGAACGCGAAAAATACGCCTCGCTGGCCCACGGCGCCCAGTTCGTTGAAGTGAAGGTCGACCCGGACCTGGGCACCATCAAGGTCACCCGCGTGATCGAGATCACCGCCTGCGGCAAGATCCTCAACCCGCTGGCATCCCATAGCCAGGGGATCGGCGGCGTGGTCTGGGGCATCGGCATGGCGCTGGAGGAAGCGACCGAGATCGACCACCGCTACGGCCGCATCATGACCGCCAGCCTGCAGCACTACCATGTGCCGGTGAACGCCGACATCCACGCCATCGAGACCATCTTCGTCGAGGAAGACGACACCATCGTCAACCCGCTGGGGGTCAAGGGCATGGGCGAACTGGGCATGGTCGGCATCCCGGCGGCGATCGCCAATGCGGTCTACCATGCAACGGGACGGCGCATCCGTGATCTGCCGATCACGCCGGACAAGCTGCTGTCGATATGAAGGAGCGCGAACGATGGAGCAGATCGACCTGATGGTCTTGCGCGCGGCCCGCGACTGGCTGGCTGCAGGCCATCGCACGCTGCTCGCCACCGTGGTGCGGACCTGGGGTTCATCACCGCGTCCGGTGGGCGCGATGATGGCGCTGCGGGACGACGGCCGCGCCGTCGGCAGCGTCTCGGGCGGCTGCATCGAGGACGACCTGATCCGCCGCTACACCATAGCCCACGGCGGCCCTGGCCTGCCAACGGCGCCGGCCACCGAGGCCGTGCGCTACGGCGTGTCGGCCGACGAGGCGCACCGCTTCGGCCTGCCCTGCGGCGGCACGCTGGAGCTGGTGCTGGAGTTCCAGCCGTCCCACGCCGCGCTCGACGAACTGGTGGGGCGCCTGGAAACAGGCGAGCTGGTGCGACGTTCGCTGGCCTTGTCTGATGGCCGCGTGGCACTGCACCACGCCCGCACGCCCGAGGCGCTGAGCTTCGACGGCGCGCACCTGGGCAACACCCTGGGGCCCGAATACCGCATGCTGCTGATCGGCGCGGGGGCGCTGGCCGAGTACGTGGCGACGATGGCGCAGTTCAACGGCTTTGCCGTCACCGTCTGCGACCCGCGCGCCGAGTTCATGCAGACCTGGTCGGTGCCGGGTGTGCACACCATCGCGCAGATGCCCGACGACGCGGTCACCGCTTTTCGCCCCGACCAGCGCAGCTGCGTCGTCGCGCTCAGCCACGACCCCAAGCTCGACGATCTGGCCCTGCTCGAAGCGCTCAACAGCCCCGCCTTCTACGTGGGCGCCATCGGCTCGCGCCGCAACGACCAGGCGCGGCGCGAACGCCTGATCGCCCATTTCGGCCAGACGCACGCGACGCTGGCGCGGCTGCGCGGCCCCATCGGCATCTACATCGGCAGCAAGACGCCGGCCGAGATCGCCGTGAGCGTGATGGCGGAAATCCTGGCCGTGAAAAACGGCGTCGACCTGCCCGCCGCCCTGTCGGTGGCGCTGGCCAAGCAGCAGCGGGAACAGCACCAGGCGCAGGCGCAAGCATCTGCCGAGCCGGCGCAATGCCCCACTTGACGGTCAGTCACATCGCAGCCGCAATGCCATGAACGACCACGACCCAATCAGGCGGCCAGCGTGGCGTTGTCGATCACGAAGCGGTACTTGACGTCGCCCTTGAGCATGCGTTCGTAGGCGTCGTTGATCTGGTCGGCGTGGATCAGCTCGATGTCCGAGACGATGCCGTGCTCGGCGCAGAAATCCAGCATCTCCTGCGTCTCGGGGATGCCGCCGATCAACGAGCCGGCCAGCGTGCGCCGCTTCATGATCAGGTTGAACACGTTGGGCGACGGGTGCGGCGTGGCCGGCGCGCCCACCAGCACCATGCCGCCGTCGCGCTTGAGCAGGGCCAGGAAGGCGTCCAGCTCGTGCGGCGCGGCCACGGTGTTGAGGATGAAGTCGAAGCTCTTGGCGTGCGCGGCCATTTCATCGGCGTTGCGCGACACCACGACCTCGTCGGCGCCCAGGGCCTTGGCGGCTTCGCGTTTGGATTCGGACGTGGTGAAGGCCACCACGTGCGCGCCCATGGCGTGCGCCAGCTTGATGCCCATGTGGCCCAGGCCGCCGATGCCGACCACGCCCACCTTCTTGCCCGGACCGGCGTGCCAGTGGCGCAGCGGCGAATAGGTGGTGATGCCCGCGCACAGCAGCGGCGCGACGGCGGCCAGTTGTTCCTCGGGGTGGCGGATGCGCAGCACATAACGCTCGTGCACCACGATCTCTTGCGAATAGCCGCCCAGCGTCCAGCCCGGTGCGTCCGGCGTGGGGCCGTTGTAGGTGCCGACCATGCCGTCGCAGTAGTTCTCCAGGCCGGCATTGCAGTCGTCGCAGTGCTGGCAGCTGTCGACGATGCAGCCAACGCCGACCAGGTCGCCCACCTTGAAGTTCTTCACGTGTGCGCCGACCGAGCGCACGCGGCCGACGATCTCATGGCCGGGCACGCACGGGAATTGTGTGCCCGCCCATTCGCCGCGAACCTGGCGCAGGTCCGAGTGGCAGATGCCGCAGTAGGCAATGTCGATCTGGATGTCGTGCGCGCCGGGCGTGCGGCTGGTAATGTCCAGCGACTCCAAAGGCTTGTCGCCCGCGTGGGCGCCGTAGGCTTTCACAACCATGATGGCTCCTGTTCATTCAATGAAAAAGGCCCCGGAAAGGGGCTGACAGGCGTTAATTTAGGACAGATTCCCGCTCTCTGGAAGTTCACCGGATTGCATACTGCCATGCACCCGATTCATGAATGAGGGGCCGCCCCGACGCAGGTGCGGCGGTAACGCACCTGCTGGCGGCCGGCAGAACGCAAGCCAGCTCAGCCGTTCTTTGCGGCGGCGAGCTGCTGCGCCAGCGCGTCGCGGGCGCGCTGGGCCGCCTCGGCTCCCACGCGGTCGGACAGCACTTGCCCCACCTGATGCAGTTGGCCGGCGCTCAGCCCCACGTTCAGGCTGATGCGCATGTGCGACCGCAGTTGCGGCTCGACGCCCGGCAGGGCCGACAGCATGCCCACAGTGGCCAGTTCGCGGCTTTGCCAGTCGAGGTTGTCGCGCTCGAAGATGTCGCCGAAAAGATGGGTCTTGAGGTACTCGTCCGCGGCCGGCGCAAAGTCGAACAAGGGGCCCTGCACCGGCGCGCCCGACAGCCGAGTCTGATTGGCCGTGCCCGCGGCCCGCAGCGCGTCGCCTTGGGGAATGGCGCGGCTGGGCTCGCGACCCGGCGTATCCTGAATGCCGCGCTGGCGGCGATTGTCCAGCACCTTCATCAGCTCGCCCAGCGCATTGAGGCTGCGCGGAAAACCCGCGTAGGCATAAAGCTGAACCAGGATTTCCTTCGCATCATTGATGCTCAGCCCGGCATCCAGGCCCTGGTTCAGGGCCACGCCCAGCCGCTCGATGTCACCAGCGGCGGCAACGGCGGCAATGGGAATGATGGCCTGCTGCCGGGCCGAGAGCGTGTCGGCCGCGGGCTGTGCGCTGGTCGTGGGCGACGGCGCCGAATGGCTCGGTGTGGTTTGGGCCTGGGCGTCCGCCAGGCTGAAGGCGACGACCAGCGCACTGGCGGCGACACGCTTAGCGGGGCGATTGCTGCGCATATTGTTCATCGCTGACTTGCCCCATCCATTGAACATTGCGGCCATCGGCCGTTCCGGTGACGGCCAGGTGTGTCATCGCCGTGGTGGGCGCGGCGCCGTGCCAGTGCTTGACGCCCGGTGGGCACCACACCACGTCGCCGGGCCGGATTTCCTGCACGGGCTGGCCCCACTCCTGCGTCAGGCCCACACCCGAGACCACCACCAGCCGCTGGCCCTTGGGATGCGTGTGCCAGGCCGAGCGCGCCCCCGGCTCGAAGGTGACCAGGCCGCCCGAGGTGGTGATGTCGTCGTCGGCCGCCCACACCATGTCGACCCGCACGCGGCCGGTGAAGTAGTCGGCGGGACCGACGGCTGAAGGCTGGCTGCCCACCCGCGCAATCTGCTGGGCGGCCTTGGCCGGCGCCGCATTCGGTGCCGGCGGTTCGGCCGCGCCGGCCTGCAGCGCCGCGGCGCACAAAGTCATGCTGGAAAGAGCCGTTTTCATCGGATTGAACCTCTGGGTTGGGGCACCCGTTGGATGCCGGTGGATGGGTGATTCCTCGCCGCGTGCAGGGCCTGCGGGCCTTGCACATCAAGGGCAGCGATGGCCTGGAAAGAAATGTAGAGCCGCAGGCATTGGCTGATAAGACGGCTGAATCGGGATACGGTGGTGAATATGATTCACCAATGTCCAAAGAGAATCTGAACGACCTGCAGGCCTTCGTGGCCGTGGCGCGCGAGAAAAGTTTCACGCGGGCCGCCGCGCAGCTTGGGCTGTCGCGCTCGGCCCTGAGCCATGCGCTGACCGCACTGGAAGCCCGCCTGGGCGTGCGGCTGCTGACGCGCACGACCCGCAGCGTCTCCACCACCGAAGCTGGCGAGCGGCTGCTCAACGCCGTGGCGCCGCGGCTCGACGAGATCGAGCTGGAGCTGGGCGCGCTCAACGCGCTGCGCGACAGGCCGGCCGGCACCGTGCGCATCACCGCCAATGACCACGCGATCGTGACGGCGCTGTGGCCCCGCCTGCTGCCGCTGCTGCGCGAGTATCCCGACGTCCAGATCGAATTCAGCGTGGACTACGCCTTCACAGACATCGCGGCCCAGCGCTTTGACGCCGGCGTGCGTGTGGGCAGCCGGGTCGACAAGGACATGATTGCCGTGCCCATCGCGCCAGCGCTGCGCATGGCCGTGGCCGCCTCGCCCGAGTACCTGGCCGGCAGAGCACCGCCGACCACGCCGCGCGAGTTGACCGAGCACCGCTGCATCAACCTGCGCCTGCCCACGCATGGCGGCCTGTATGCCTGGGATTTCGAGAAGAACGGCCAGTCGCTCAACGTGCGCGTGCAGGGCCAGGCCGTGTTCAACAACACCTACCTGATGCTGCAGGCCGCGCTGGACGGCCTGGGCCTGGCCTATGTGCCGGCGGACCTGGTGCAGCCGCACATCGCGGCGGGGCGGCTGGTGGCGGTGCTGGAAGATTGGTGGCCGGTGTTTCCGGCCTACCACCTCTACTACGCCAACCGGCGCCAGATTTCACCAGCCCTGGCACTGGTGATCGAAGCGCTGCGCTACCGCCCGGACCCGCGGCCGGCCAGGCGCCGCGCCGTCACGCCTCGTGGCGCAGCGCCGCGATGAGCAAGGCCATCGCACCCGAAGGCTGGCGGCGGCTGGGGTAATACAGATGCAGCCCGGACCATGGGGGAACCCAGTCGTCCAGCACCGGCACCAAGTGCCCCGCCCGCACGTAGGGATGGGCCATGTCCGCCGGCACATAGGCCAGCCCCAGGCCGGCCACGGCGGCGTCCAGGCAGTCGAAGATGCTGTTGTAGGTGAGCTGGCCGTCGACCCGGACATTGACCTGGCGCCCGCCTTTTTCGAACTCCCAGGCCCACAGCCCGCCATGCGTGGCCAGGCGCAGGTTGATGCAGTTGTGCTGTATCATGTCTTCAGGCGTCTTGGGGATGGCGCGATTGGCAAAGTAACGCTTGGTGGCCACCGCCGTGAACCGCACGTCGGGGCTGATGCGCACGGCGATCATGTCCTGCGCCACCTGCTCGCCCAGCCGCACGCCCGCGTCGTACTGCCCCGCGGCCAGGTCCACCAGGCCGTTGTCGGTAAACAGTTCGACCTTGATGCCAGGGTACTTGGGCAGGAATTTCTTGAGCTTGGGGGACAGCACCATCCGGATCGCATGGTCCGACGCCGTGATCCGGATCGTGCCCGTCGGGCTGTCGCGCAGCTCTGACAAGGCCTGTATTTCGGCGTCGATTTCCTCGAACTGAGGCACCACGGTGGCCAGCAGCCGCTCCCCGGCATCGGTGGGCATGACGCTGCGGGAATTGCGCGTCAGCAACTGCACGCCCAGCTTTTTCTCCAGCCCGCGCACGGCATGGCTGAGCGCGGTCTGCGACAGGCCCAGCCGCGCGGCCGCGCGGGTGAAGCTGCGTTCGCGCGCCACCGCGAAAAAGGCCGTCAATCCGCTGAAGGATTCCCGAAGTAGCTTGTCTTGCATGATGGATGAACTGCTTTCGTTGACGAGCGGGACCATACCACCGGCCCGCCCCGTTCGCAGTGCCCGCCACGGCTCCACGACTGCGCGCGCCACCGCACGAGCGGATCGCCCATCCATCAATCTGCTTCATACCCGCATGCAGCCCGACCGCATGCGACACGACGCCCCTGCTCCAGAATTCCTCCCGCGAGCGGGCGCGCACAAGCCTGCCGCGCGTGTCCACTCTTCCTTGATTGATCATGAAAATACGCTGGCGTTGGCTCTTCCTGGCACTTGCAACCGTCGCGGCAACGCTGGTTGCCGGGGTGCTGATCTTTCTGCGGCAACCCGTGTTCGGCCAGTTGCCGCAAGGCGATCGGCTCGCACGGATCGCGCATTCCCCGAACCACGCCAACGGCATCTTCCACAACCAGATCGACACGCCGCTGCGGACCACGGACCAGTCCGAATGGGCCATGTGGATGCAGAACCTCTTCGGCGAACAACAAGGCCACCCGAGACCGTCGGGCCCGATCCCGGCGCTCAAGACCGACCTGAAGGCACTGGACGCCGGGCAGGACCTGGTGGTCTGGCTCGGCCATTCCTCGTACTACGTGCAGCTGGCCGGCCGGCGCATCCTGATCGACCCCGTGTTCAGCGTCAACGCGGCGCCCATCCCCGGTGCCAACGTGGCGTTCGAGGGCACCAGCCTGTATTCGGCCCAGGACATGCCCGACATCGACGCGCTGCTGATCTCGCACGACCACTACGACCACCTGGACTACCCGACCGTCACCGCCCTGCGCGACAAGGTCGCGATGGTCATCGTGGGCCTGGGTGTCGGCGCCCATTTCGAGCGCTGGGGCTACGACCTGGACAAGGTCCGCGAAGCCGACTGGCACGAGGCAGTCACCCTGCCGGGAGACCTGACCGTCCACGTGACACCGGCCCGCCATTTCTCGGGCCGCACACTCGACCGCGACCAGTCGCTGTGGGCAGGCTTTGCCCTGGTCTCGCCCGCGCGCCGGCTCTTTTTCAGCGGCGATTCGGGTTACGGCCCGCACTTTGCCGACATCGGCCAGCGCTACGGGCCGTTCGACTGGATCGCGCTGGACACCGGCCAGTACGACCCGCGCTGGGCCAATGTCCACATGAACCACGAGCAGGCCGCGCAAGCGGCGCAAGACCTCCAGACCCGTGCCTTCACGCCCGGGCATATCGGCCGTTTCTCGATCGCCCCGCACGACTGGGACGACCCCTTCAAGCGCATCGCCGCCGCCAGCCAGGGCCACGCTTACGCGCTGTGGACGCCCCTGATCGGACAGCCCGTTTTGTTCGACGACGGCGCCAAGGCCTTCACCGCCTGGTGGGAAGGGCTGCAGTGACGTTCACGGTCTTTTCAAGGGGTGTTCCCCACGTTTGATGAATTGGCTTCATGGCGGCATTCAAGAAACAGCGGTTCAAAAATGCCGGAGCCTCCTTACATTCATACATCACCCTGCAAACGCAGACCTGAAAGGAAATCACATGACCTCCCGCACTTTGCTTCTCTTCGTCTCCGCCATGGCCGCCGCTTCGGCCGCACTGGCAGCGCCCACGGCCGAGAGCGCGCCGCCCTACCCCACCGTCACGGGAACCCCCGTGAGCCGGGCCCAGGTCGTCGCGGACCTCAACCAGCAGCTTCAACAGCAACGAGGCCGTCCCGCCCGGGCCGAGGGCTACCAGCCCGCCACCACGGTCGCGGCCGACACCAAGACCCCGCGCAGCCGCTCGGCCGTGGTCGCTGAACTGCGCGATTGGCAGCAGGCGCAAAGCGGCGGACCGGTCCGCGCCGAGTAATCGGCAAGGGCTCGCGCGCCGTGCCGGCAAAGACCTGCGGCACGGCGCGGCTTTCGCGTGATGGCCATTGCTGCCATCATGCGCTTTGGTCGATTCGGCACCATGTCGGCCCCCGGCCACACGCGCGGCGGCTTCGCGGGAAGCCGCCGTCATCAAGGATCGAACGGAGATAGACGATGCAACGAGTCCACCCCAAATCCCTGATTGCCGCGGTGATCGGCGCCGCCCTTCTGACGGGCCACGCCTGGGCGCAAACCCCGGCGCCCGCAACCCCAGCCGTCGCTTACACGCCCACCGTCGGGCAAGACGGCAAGGACGTGATCTGGGTGCCCACGCCGCAGGCGCTGGTGGACCGCATGCTCGATGGCCCAGCTGACGCCGCGCGACCGGCTGGTGGACCTGGGCTCGGGCGACGGACGCACCGTCATCACGGCCGCGCAGCGCGGCGTGGCAGCCCGGGGTATCGAATACAACCCGGACATGGTCAATCTGGCGCGCCAGGCCGCCGCCGCGCAAGGCGTCACGCGCCTGGCCACCTTCGAGCAGGCCGACATCTCCGAAGCCACGGTCGTCACGCTTTTTCTGCTGCCCGCCTTGAACCTGAAACTGCGGCCCACGCTGCTGGACATGCCCGCGGGCACACGCATCCTCTCCAACTCCTTCGCCATGGACGACTGGCAGCCTGACGAAACAGCGCAGGTCGGCAATGGCTGCACCAACTGGTGCACGGCCCACAAATGGATCGTGCCGGCCAAGGTGGCCGGCGTCTGGCAGCTGCAAGGCAAGCAGTTGGACGGCAAGCGCTTGGCCCTCACGCAGACCTACCAGCAGTTGCAAGGCTCGCTGAACCACAGCAACACCGCCTCCCCCATCAGCAACGCCCGCCTGAACGGCACACGCATCCAGTTCGTTGCCGACGGCCGCCGCTACACCGGCGTGGTCGCGGCCAACGAGATCCGCGGCACCATCGACGGCCGCGAGGAATGGCGCGCCATCCGGTAAGACAGACAACACGGATTCCGGTTCTTCCTTCAAGGCAGTAGCCGCCCCTGGATCCTCAAGGCGGCACACTGCAGCGGATCGGCGACGCGCAGCGACAGGTCGGCGGATGTGTCGCGCTGCAGGATGACGCTCAGGCTGCCCAGCAGGCCGCGCGCGCCCCGGATGGCCACTGCCCAGCCCATCGCATCCTTGTCGACCGCACCGGCGGTGTAGGCGATGCCGCGTTGACGAATGGACTCCAGCCGGGCCTTCAGGTCGGCAAGCTGGGTGGGCAGCCCCGCTTTGCGGAACTCGTCCATCTCTTGCGACAGCCTCGACGCAAGCGCCTCATCGTCCAGATTGGCAAGAATCACCGTTGATGTCGCACCGCGGTAAAGCGGCATGGCCCGGCCCCGCTCATAGCTGGCCGAACGAGGACCATGGCGGCCTTCGACCTGATCCACGCACACCACCTTGCCAGCCAGCACACGGGCCAACAAGACCGTTCCGCCGGTTCGCTCAGACAGTGAACGCATCACTTCGTGTGCAGCCGTGATGAGGGGGTCATGCAAACGAACTTGCCAATCGAGCTCGACGATGGCCGCCCCCAGGGCATACCAGCCCAGTGCGCCGCGCTCCAAATAGCCGGCCTCCTCCAGATCGGCGATGTACCGGTAGGCCGTCGCCATCGACACATTCAGCCGCACGGCGATGTCCTTGGCTGACAGCTGGTGATGGTCGTCGTCGAAAAGTCCCAGCACGCTCAGGACGTTCGTGATCTTGGTCATGGCAAGGCTCCCAGGGTAACTACCCAAGATTCTGCATGGATTCTCAGAAACTGAGAATCCGCCACCTCATGGCACGCGCGCCGGTGGATTCTTCGCAGATCGATCTCGAGGAGACAAAACCATGAAAACACTGTTGTCCTGCACGACCCTGGCTCTCGCCCTGCCCTGCCTCGCGCAGCAGATCGGCGCACCGCCCCCGTCCGTCGCTCAACCCAGCGGCCTCAACCTTGGCGGCACCAGCTTTTCCGACGGCATGGCGGGCCCGCCGGGCTGGAGCTATCTGGCCTATCTGAAGTACACCGAGGCCCGCTCGATCCGGGACGGCAGCGGCCAGGCCAACACGGCCTTCAACAACCCACGCCTGGACGTGACGACCCTGATCAACCAGTTCAGCTACTACTCGCCCGACACCTTCGCCCATGGCGCTCATTTCGGCTGGAGCGTGATCGTCCCCGTGGTGTCCATCCACGGGCGCTTCGGCAGCGGCGGCGCGCAGTTGACCGGAAACGGCACCGCCCTGGGCGATATCACCACCGGGCCGCAGGTGCAGTTCGACCCCGTCGAGGATGCCAACGGCCGGCCGCTCTACGTGCAGCGGCTGGCACTGGATGTCATCGTGCCGACCGGCAAATACGACGCAAACCAGGACCTCAATCCCGGCTCGAACTTCTGGTCGGTCAACCCTTACTGGGCAGCCAGCTGGATGCCTCTGCCGCGCTGGGATTTCAGCTGGCGTCTGAACTACCTCTACAACGCCCGCAACGACGCGCCAGCCAGCAGCAGCCCCACGCCCTATCTGGGCCAGACCGTGCGCAGCACACGTGCCGGACAGACCGCCTGGGTCAATTTCGCGGCCGCCTATGCGGTCACGCCGACCGTCAGCGCCGGACTCAGCGGCTACTACCTTCAGCAGCTGACCGACGACAAGGTCAACGGCCAGCGCCTGAGCGGCTCGCGCGAGCGGGTCCTGGGCATCGGCCCCGGTCTTTTCTGGCGGGTCAGCCCGGCCCGGGGCCTGTGGCTCAACACCTACCGCGAGATGCGGGTCGAGAACCGAGCGCGCAACAAGCTCGTTCTTCAACTTCGCCTGGCCCAGGCCTTTTGATGGAGGAGATCTGCCATGACAACTTCGCTTCAAAGTGTCGACAGTGGCCGCACGCTGCTGGCCCTGTGCGCCATGATGGTTGTGTCGCTGGGGACTTTGCAGGTCCAGCCCATATTGGGCGGCGCGTTCGTGGATCAGTTGGGCTTTTCGCTGCAGGCCATCGGCTCGGTCTTTGCCACGGAACTCAGCGCCATGGCGCTCGCCTGCGGCCTCAGCGCCCTGGCGATGCCACGCATCAACCGGCGGCGCTTTGCTGGCGCGGCGTTGGCCGTTCTGGTGCTGGGCAATCTGGCCAGCCTGCAGGCCGGCAGCCCGGCAACACTGCTGGCGGCCCGGCTGGCCTGCGGCCTGGGCAGCGGCGCCGTGATGGCGGTGGTGTATGCAACGGCCGCGCTGCGCAGCTCGAAAGACGCCACCTTTGCCGCCATCAATGCAGGCAATCTGCTGTGGGGCATGCTGCTGGTGTCGTCGGCCCCCTGGCTGTTGAAGGCCGGCGGCATCGGCAGCATCTTTGTGCTGCTCGGCATTTGCAGCGCCATGGCCTGGCTGGGCTGCGCTCGCATTCCCGATCGTGCGGCCTCGGCGCAAGGGGCCGCGCCGCCTGGCTGCTGATCTCACTGTTCGCGCTGCTGTTCTTAGGCCACGCCGCGCTGTGGATCTACCAGGAGCGGATCGGCCACAGCATCGGTCTGGCGCCCCAGCACATCGGCGCCATCCTGGGCGGCAGTATTCTGGCCGGGGCCTTGGGTGCCGGGCTGGCAGGCTTGCTCAAGCGACGCATCGGCCTGATCGCGCCACAGGTCATCGGCTTCGGCCTGGCATTGGCGGGGACACTGGCGATGGTCTATGGCCGCAGCCCAATGGCCTATGCAGCGACTGCGGCACTCATCCACCTGGCCTGGTTCTTCTGCCTGCCTTATCTGTTTTCGATGACGGCCGAGCTCGACCCCACGGGCCGGCTGTCGGGCCTGGGCAATGCGGCGATCTTTGTCGGCCAAGGGCTTGGCCCCTTCGCGGCCGCCATGGTGGTCGGTGACGGCAACTTCCGCGCCGTTGGCTGGCTGGCGGCGATGGCCTACCTGATCGCGCTGGCCGTCTGCTTTGTGCTCGCCCGGCGTTTCAGGCAGCCCTCGCGGCGTGCACCAACGTTCCCGGTCGCGCCGCTCGGCGGGCGTTGACGCTCGGGCATTCGGCACCACGAACCCAGGCGCACAGGGGACACGGATTCAAGCCGTGCCCCGGTGCGTCGTGCTGGATCACCCCATCAGGCTACTGGCCGATGTCCAGTTTCCGTGCAGCGACATGCGCAGGCGAAACGGAATCTTGATGCGCGCCACCGGACCGGCCGCCATACGCTGCGAATCCAGCACGACCAGTTCGGTGTTGTCGCCGTTCAGGTGGTTGAGCAAGGCGATCACGTAGCCGTCGCCTTCGGGCGCATCGGGCGAGCGCGGCACGAAGATCGGTTCCTGGAAGCACTGCGCGTTGCCCGGATACCAAACCTCGCTGGTGCCGGCCTCGACATCGATGTGCGCCAGCTGGTTGAAGAACTGGAACGGCGGCGCGCCCAAGGCGGCATCGAAGGGCAACGACGGATCGTAGGCGAGCACGAAGCCATGCCGATAGCGCTGCCCGGTGTAGCGTTCGTCGCAACGCGGGAACTCGCACGGGAATGTGGTCAGCGCCGTCGGCTCGACCTCATCCTGGGTGGACTGAAGGTCGAAGGTCCAGCGCATCATGCACGAGCGCAGCGTCTCCGGCGACGGCAGGAATCCGTCCGCCTGGGGGAAGAAGTAGAAGACGTTGCCAGTGGTCACCGGCATGTCCACATGGAGCTTGCCGTCAGCCTCATAAGAATTGAGTGTGTGCCCCTGGAAACCATCCTTGGGGCCCTTGAACCAGCGCACGTCCTGCGCCCCGCCCTGGCGTGGCAGCACACCGAAGAGCTGCGGCAGGTCGGGCTGCCACTGGAAATGCTGGCCACCGCGCTTCATCCGCTCGACGTCGACGGTCAAGGGAATGATTGGAAAGATGACGTGATGCTCGGTGACAGCGAAGTCGTGGATCATCGCGGCATACGGCGCCTTGAACCAGACTTCTTTCTTCAACCGGCCCTGAGCATCGACTTCGTAATAGGCGATGTCCGGCGTGCCCTCGCCCTTGGCTTCGTAGGCGAAGCACAGCAGGTCACCGTTTCTGTGGTCGATCTTGGGGTGCGCGGTGAAGGTGGCCGACGTGATCTGGCCATTGAAGTCCCAGACGCCACGGGTTTCCAGCGTTTGCGGGTCCAGCGCGTAGGGCAGCGCGTCTTCCTTCATCGCCAGCAGTACACCGGCGTGAAACAGTGCCGTGGTGTTGGCGGTCGTGTTGTCCGAGGCCGCCAGCGGGTCGTTGGCGTGAACGTTGCGATAGACACCGTTGAGCGAGCGCCCCTCGCGCCGCTGGGCCTTGAGCCGATCGGTCTGGACATAACGCCGCCGCAGGCTGACCCGGCCCTGGTCGAAGCGGAAGGCGCTGACCAGGCCGTCGCCATTGAAGAAGATGTCCTGCCCCAGCATGGGCGGGTAGTGCGAATCGGGTGACATTTGATAGAAGACACCGTTGATCCCGGGCGGCAATTCGCCCTCGATCTCCAGGTCGGCCACATCGGCCTCGACGCGGCTGGGCTTGTACAGCCCGGTGAACTCGGGAATGTCTGGAAACAGCGTACTCATGGGGGGTTCTCCTGGTTTGCGGGGATGTCGACTGCCCTGTGACGGCCAGCCAAACTCGGAACAGATGGGCTTCAGTCTCATCTTTAATGAACGATATCGTTCAGCTTAAACACAAAACCACCCCACGCCAATTTATTTGTACGATTTCGTTCAGTTATTTCACATAACCCCGCCGCCGACTGGCGACAATCCCCCCATGCGCAAGAAGACTGAAACCCGCCGCCTGAGCTTTGTCCAGGCCGCGGGCACACTATTTATCGAGCAAGGTTTTGGCTCGGTCACGATGGAGGCGATCGCTGCCGAGGCACAGGCCTCCAAGGTGACCCTCTACGGCTACTTCCCGAGCAAGGAGGCCTTGTTCGAGGCCTTCGTCACGGAGGCCGGCAAGGGTGGCATCGAGACGCTCGTGGCCTCGAAGGGCGAGGCGGACCTGGGCGGCACCCTGAGGCACCTGGGCCTGGCCTACCTCGACTTGGTGACACGCCCCAGCGTCATCGCCTTGAACCGCCTGATCATTGGCGAGGCCGGGCGCCAGCCGCACCTCAGCCGCATCTTTTACGAGAACGGCCCCCACCAGACCCTGCTGGCGATCTGCGATGTGCTGGAAAGCCTGATGGACCGCGGCCTGCTGCGGCACGCATTGCCGCGGCAGGCCGGGCTGCATTTCAAGTCCCTGTGCGATGCCGGCCTGGTGGAGTCCTTGCTTTGGGGGCAGGAAAAAACGCCCGACCTGCCAACACGACAGGCCGCCGTGCAGTCGGCCATCGACGTCTTTCTGCCGGCTTATCGACCTTGAGTCGACACCAGGGCACCGTGCTCAGCTTGAGCCCAAGAAAAAACCCGGCGCCGCCATGAGGCAACGCCGGGTTCTGCATTTGGACGGCGACTCTTACGCGGTCACCGTATTACGGCAGGCCGGCCCTGCAGCTGTCACCTTTATTTTTTTCGTCGTGGTGACCGACGCGCCGACGTGAGATACGACTTTGTCTGCGCAGACAATGCGGCGGATTATATCAAACCCGGCATGAAAGATCAAATCCTCATTCCCCGAAGGGATGAAGATCAATGCAGGTGCCGGGGTTTGCGGCCGTTGCCGCCCCGGCCGCTGCCACCGTTGCCCACGCCGCGCGGGGGGCGCCCGACCTGCAGGGAGTCGACCAGGGCGTCGAAGCGTTCCTCGAACAGCTTGTCGATTTCCTGGACCACGCCGCCCAGTTCGGCGCCGTCGAAATGGCGCTCCATGAGGTGCACCACGTCTTCGATCAGCAGGTCGCGCTGGACCTGCATGATGGCCGCCGGCGTCGGGCCAACGAACAGCATGACGAAGTCGTCGCGCGACTCGTCGTCGTCGGCGTGCTGCTCGTCTTCCTCGTCATAGGCGCTGTCGTAGAACGTCACCTCGATGAAGGCGCCGCGTTCGGCCAGTTCGTTGAGCGACATGCACATGTCGTCCAGCGACTGGCGGAAATCCTCGTCGCCGCCGATGGTCCAGCACAGGTGCAGCGTGTGGGTCTTGGCATCGAAGCGGATGCCGGGCTCGTCGTCGTAGGCGCTGGCCGCGCCGTCGGCCAGCGAACGCGCGCCGGCATAGCTCCACAGGGGTTTGAGCGCTTCCTGCAATTGAGTCAGTTCAACGTCGGCCCTCAGCGGCACGTCGCCGTGGACATGAATTTCGAATGGGGCGTTAAAGAGAGACATCGGGAACCGATCCAGAGATAGACAGGGCCCTGGCCCCGGCCGTGCTGCCGGGGCGTTCAAAAGCCCGAAGCGCGATTTTACGCCCCCGCATCCCCCTGCCGCCGCGGGCCGCCAAGGCAGCGGTATGCTCGAAGACCGCCGCCACTTGCCGCCACCGCCCGGCCGGGCGCCCCGGTTTTGCCCTGAATCTACCCCGAATTCGCGGCCCGCGTTGCGGTCCGCTTCGTTTTCCTCTTCGCCTTTCGATAGCACCTCTTGCCGATCATGACTGCCTCCGCCGACGCCTTCCCATCCTCTTCGACGCCCACGCCCACGCCAGATCCCCAGGCCGCCGGCCTCGTGCCGCTGGCCTGGGACGCGGCCGAGGACCTGGTCGTCCAGGTGCTGCAGCATGCCGGCGCCCTGCCCGAGAGCGCCCGCGCGGCGGCGCAGGCGCTGGTGCTGAGCGAGGCGCAGGGCCTGTCGTCGCACGGGCTGGCGCGCATTCCGTCGTATGTCGGCCACCTGCGCAGCGGCCGTGCGCGCGGCGGTGCGCAGCCGCGCATCGTGCACCGGCGCGGCGCCGCGCTGCTGGTCGACGCGCAGGACGGCCTGGCCTTCGGCGCCTGCGCCCTGGGCATGCGCGAGGCCATTGCCATGGCACGCGAGCAAGGCGTGGCCCTGCTGGGCGTGACCAACAGCCACCACGCCGGCGTGGTGGTCGACCACCTGCGCCCGGCCGCCGCCGCCGGCATGGTGGGCCTGGGGTTTTCCAACGCGTCGGCCTGCATGCCGGTCACCGGCGGCAAACGGGCGCTGTTTGGCACCAACCCGATCGCGGCGATCTTCCCGCGCCAGGCCGGCAGCCAGCCGGCCGACCCGCTGATGATCGATCTGGCGCTCTCAGAGGTTGCGCGCGGCAAGCTGCTGACCGCCGCCCAGCGCGGCGAGCCGATCCAGCTGGGCTGGGCCGTCGACAAGAACGGGCAGCCGACGACCGACCCGGTGGCGGGCCTGGCCGGCTCCATGCTGCCCGTCGGCGCGGCCACCAGCCCCAAGGGCGCCATGCTGGCGCTGATGGTGGAGGTGCTGACCGGCGCCCTGCTGGGCGCGCACTTCAGCTACGAGATGGATGATCTTGCCCCTGATTTACGGACACCTATCTAAGCGACATTGGCCAGCTCGTACTGCTCTGGGCTGAGGTAGCCCAGGGTCGAGTGCAGCCGGATCCGATTGTAGTCAACCTCAATGTAGTCAAACACATGAGCCTTGGCCTGCTCCCGTGTGGCGAGGTGTTCACCATGGATGGCCTCGACCTTCAGACTGTGGTTCCAACTCTCCATTGCTGCGTTGTCGTAGCAGTTGCCTCTGGCACTCATGCTGGCGATCAAAGCGTATTGCTCCAACAGGGCGCGGTGCTCGCGCGAGCAGTATTGGCTACCACGGTCA
>WNDQ01000074.1 GCA_009912175.1 Paracidovorax wautersii
GCTACGCTGGTTTGCGACGCGCTGCGCATGGCGCTGTTTGCTCGCAATCGGCCTCGGGGAGTGATCGTGCATACTGACCGTGGTAGCCAATACTGCTCGCGCGAGCACCGCGCCCTGTTGGAGCAATACGCTTTGATCGCCAGCATGAGTGCCAGAGGCAACTGCTACGACAACGCAGCAATGGAGAGTTGGAACCACAGTCTGAAGGTCGAGGCCATCCATGGTGAACACCTCGCCACACGGGAGCAGGCCAAGGCTCATGTGTTTGACTACATTGAGGTTGACTACAATCGGATCCGGCTGCACTCGACCCTGGGCTACCTCAGCCCAGAGCAGTACGAGCTGGCCAATGTCGCTTAGATAGGTGTCCGTAAATCAGGGGCAAGATCAGTCCACGCCGTTGCGAAAACGCGCGTCCGACAGGCGAAAACTCTCGGCCTTCGCGTCGACCAGCGACTGCTGCGCGTCGAGCTGGTTGCCCAGCGTGTTGCGTTGCGCCAGCGCGTCCGACACTTCCTGGAAGGCGGTCTGGATGGCTTTTTCGTACTGCGCCACGGCGATGTCGCGGCTCACCTGGGCGGCCTTGAGGTTGGCGCGGTTGCTGCCGCCGTCGAAGATCGGCAGGCTGATCTGCGGCGCGAAGTTCCAGTTGCCCGAGCCGCCCTTGAACAGGCCCGAGAGTTCGCTGCTGGACGTGCCGGCCGAGGCAGTCAGGCTGATGCTCGGGTAGAAGGCCGCGCGCGCCGCGCCGATGTAGGCATTGGCCGCCTGCAGGTCGTGCTCGGCCTCCAGGATGTCGGGGCGGCGCTGCAGCAGTTGCGACGGCAGGCCGGGCGGAATGGTGGCCAGCGGGCTGGCGGCCGTGGCGTCGGGCAGGGTCTGCGGCAGCAGCGCGTCGGGCATCTCGGCGCCCACGAGCAGCCGCAGCGCGTTGATGTCCTGGGCCACTTGCGCGGTGTAGCTCTCGACATCCACCCGCGCGGAATCGACGCTGGTCTGCGACTGGCGCAGCGTCAGGGCCGAGATCACACCCAACTCGAAGCTGCGCTGGTTGAGGCGGTAGGAATCGCTCTGGCTGCGCAGCGTGTCGCGCGCCAGCCGGAGCCGGTCCTGATCGGCGGCCAGCGTGAGGTAGCTGGTCGCCACCTCGGCAACCAGGCTGATCTGCGTGCTGCGGCGCGACTCGACCTTGGAAAAGAATTGTTCGAGTGCCTGCGCATTCAGGCTGCGCACGCGGCCGAACAAGTCCACCTCGTAAGAGCTGAAGCCCAGCGTCACGCTGTACTGGTGCGACGTCGTGGCCCGCCCCGTTCCCGACAAGTCGGCCGGCGTGCGGCTGCTGCTGCCGCTGCCGCTGGCCTTGACCGTGGGGAACAGCTCGGCCTCTTGCACCTGGTACTGGGCACGCGCTTTCTCGATGTTGAGCACGGCCACGCGCAGGTCGCGGTTGTTGGCCAGGCTCATCTCGATCAGGCGCTGCAGGGCCGGGTCGGTGAAGACATCGCGCCAGCCCAGGTCGGCCACGGGCGCGGCCGCCTGGCCGACCGCGTCGCCCGAGAACGTCGCGGCGACCGGGGACTGGGGCTGGTGGTAGGCCGGCATCAGGCTGCAGCCGGCCAGCAGGGCCGCCAGCGCGAGCGGCGTCAATGAAAATCGAAACATGTCAGACACCTTCCGAAGCGGGCTGCGCCGCCGGGGGATGGGAAGCCGCGGCGTGCGGCTCGGCCGGCTTGCGTTTGAACAAGCGCAAGACCAGCACAAAGAACAGCGGCACAAAGAAGATGGAAAGAAGGGTTCCGGAGAGCATGCCGCCCACCACCGCATTGCCCAGTGCGTTCTGCGCACCGGCGCCCGCGCCGCTGCCCAGCACCAGGGGCACCACGCCCAGGACGAAGGCCAGCGAGGTCATCAGGATGGGGCGCAGCCGCAGGCGGGCGGCCTCCAGCGCCGCGTCCACCAGGCTCATGCCGCGTTCGTACAGGTCCTTGGCGAACTCGACGATCAGGATCGCGTTCTTGGAGGCCAGGCCAATGGTCGTGAGCAGGCCGACCTGGAAGTACACGTCGTTCATCTTCCACGTCAGGATGGCGCCGATCAGCGCACCCAGCACCCCCAGCGGCACCACGAGGATGACCGAGAAGGGCACGGCCCAGCTCTCGTACAGCGCCGCCAGACACAGGAACACGATCAGGATCGACAGCGCATACAGCAGGCCGGTCTGGCCGCTCGACGCTTTTTCCTGGCGCGACAGGCCCGTCCATTCATAGCCGATGCCCGCGGGCAGCTTGGCCACGGCGTCTTCCACGATGGCCAGGGCCTGCCCACTGGACGCCTGGCCCGGCATCGCCATGCCCAGGATCTCGACCGACGGCACGCCGTTGTAGCGCTCCAGCCGGGGCGAGCCCGAGCTCCAGCTCGCCTTGGCAAACGCGGTGAAGGGCACCATGTCGCCATTGCTGTTGCGCACGAACCAGCGGCCGATGTCCTCGGGCATCATCCGGTACGGCGCGTCGGCCTGCAGCATCACCTTCTTGACGCGGCCCTTGTCGATGAAGTCGTTGACGTAGCTGCTGCCCCAGGCGGCCGAGAAGGTGTCGTTGATGTCGGAGGTCGACAGGCCCTGCGCCTGCGCGCGATGCGGATCGACCTCCAGGCGGAACTCGGGCGTGTCCTCCTGGCCATTGGGCCGCACGGCCACCAGGCGCCGGTCTTTCGACAGCGTTGCCAACAACTGGTTGCGCGCCTGCATCAGCGCGTCGTGACCCAGGTTGGCGCGGTCCTGCAGCATCAAATCGAAGCCGGTCGCGTTGCCCAGTTCCGCCACGGCCGGCGGCGCGAAGGCGAACACGCGCGCATCACGGATCGTCGCGAAGTAGGCGCTGGCCTTGGCCGACACGCCCGAGATGCTCAAGGCCTCGCCCTTGCGCTGGTCCCAGGGCTTGAGCTTGACGAAGGCCAGACCCGTGTTCTGCCCGCTGCCCGCAAAACTGAAGCCGGAGACCGAGAACACGCCGTCGACCGCGTCCTTCTGCTCCTCCAGCAGGTGGTGCTCGACCTGGCGGATCACGGCGTCGGTGCGCGCGCTGGTGGCGCCCGGCGGCAGCTGGACCAGCACGAACAGGGTGCCCTGGTCTTCATCGGGCAGGAAGCCGACGGGCAGCTTCATGAAGCCGAACACCACGGCAGCCAGCAGCACCGCATAGACGCCCATGTAGCGCCAGCCCTTGCCCAGCATGTGGCGCACCACGCCCTGGTAGCGGTGGTTTCCGCGATCGAAGGTGCGGTTGAACCAGCCAAAAAGCCCGTGGCCGCCTGCGCATGCCCCTTGGGCACGGGCTTGAGCAGCGTCGCGCACAGCGCGGGGGTGAGCACCAGCGCCACCAGCACCGACAGCGTCATCGCCGAGACGATGGTGATCGAGAACTGGCGGTAGATCACACCGGTGGAGCCGCCGAAGAAGGCCATGGGCACGAACACCGCCGCCAGCACCAGCGCCACGCCCACCAGGGCGCCGCTGATCTGCCCCATCGACTTGCGTGTGGCCTCCTTGGGCGACAAGCCCTCCTCGGCCATCACACGCTCGACGTTCTCGACCACCACGATGGCGTCGTCCACCAGCAGCCCGATCGCCAGCACCATGGCAAACATGGTCAGCGTGTTGATGGTGAAGCCGCAGGCCGCCAGCACGCCGAAGGTGCCCAGCAGCACCACGGGCACAGCGATCGTCGGGATCAGCGTGGCGCGGAAGTTCTGCAGGAACAAATACATCACCAGGAACACCAGCACGATGGCCTCGACCAGGGTCTTGATGACCTCCTCGATCGAGATGCGCACGAAGGGCGTGGTGTCGTAGGGCTTTTGCACCTTCATGCCGGGCGGGAAGAACTTCTCCAGCTCGGCCATGCGGGCGTCGACGGCCTTGACCGTGTCCAGCGCGTTGGCGCCCGTGGCCAGCTTGATCGCCAGGCCGGCGGCGGGCTTGCCGTTGTAGTGGGCCACCGTGTTGTAGGACTCGCTGCCCAGCTCGATGCGGGCCACGTCGCGCAGGCGCACCTGCGAGCCGTTGGTCTGCGTGCGCAGCAGGATGTCCTCGAACTCCTGCGCGGTCTTCAGGCGCGTCTGCGCCGTGATCGTCGCGTTGAGCTGCTGATTGCCGCTCGCCGGCAAGGCGCCAATCTGCCCGGCCGAGACCTGCGCGTTCTGCGCCTGGATCGCGGTCTTGACGTCGCCCGGCGTGAGGCTGAAGCTGGCCAGCTTGTCCGGGTCCAGCCACACGCGCATGGCGTATTGCGAGCCGAACAGCGTGGTGTCGCCCACGCCTTCGACGCGGCTGATCGCGTCCTGCACGTTCGCGGCCATGTAGTCCGACAGGTCGGAGCCGCTCATGCTGCCGTCCTCGGACGTGAAGGCCAGCACGGTCAGGAAGTTGGTGGCCGACTTGACGACGGTGATGCCCTGCTGCTGCACTTCCTGCGGCAGCAGCGGCGTGGCCAGCGAGAGTTTGTTCTGCACCTGCACCTGCGCGGTGTCGGGGTCGGTGCCGTTCTCGAAGGTCAGCGTGATGGTGGCCGAGCCGCTGGATTCGCTGGTCGAGGCCATGTAGCTCAGCCGGTCCAGCCCCTTCATCTTCTGCTCGATGACCTGGGTGACGGTGCCCTCCAGCGTCTTGGCCGAAGCGCCGGGGTAGGTGGCAGTGATCGCGACGGCGGGCGGCGCGATGCTCGGGTACTGGGCGACCGGCAGCGTGAAGATGGACAACACCCCGGCCAGCATCACGATGATGGCCAGGACCCACGCGAAGACGGGACGGTCGATGAAAAAGCGTGCCATGGTGGTGAACTCTTTCGATCAGTGCGCCGCGCCGCTGGCGGCTGGGGCTGCGGCCTGGGCCACACCCGAAGCGGTCTGGGCCTGGACCGGCGGGCTCCACGGCACGACCTTGACGCCGACGCCGGGCGCCGCGCGCTGCTGGCCATCGACCACCAGCACGTCGCCGGCCTGCAATCCCCCACGGACCAGCCACTGGTCGCCGACGGCGCGCTCGGTCTCCAGCGTGCGCCGCTCCAACTGGCTGCGGGCATTGACGACGTAGGCCACGGGCTTGCCGGTGCTGTCGCGCGTGACCGCCTGTTGCGGCACCAGCAGCGCCTGCGCCTGCTCGCCCTGCGGCAGCACGGCGCGCACGTACATGCCGGGCAGCAGGTCGCCGTTCGGGTTGGGGAACACCGCGCGCAGCGTGATCGAGCCGGTGTTCTGGTCCACCGTGATGTCCGAGAACGCCAGCTTGCCTTCCAGCGGATAGCTGCTGCCGTCTTCCAGCTGCAGCTGCACGCGGGCGGCGTTGTCACTGGTTTTCTTCAGCTCGCCGCGCGCCATGGCCTGCTTGAGCTGCAGCACCGTGGCGCTGGGCTGCGTCACGTCGACGTAGATCGGGTCGAGCTGCTGGATGGTCGCCAGCGCGGTCGACTGGCTGGCCGTGACCAGCGCGCCGGGCGTGACCGACGACTTGCCGATGCGCCCCGAGATCGGTGCGTCGATGCGGGCGTAAGCCAGGTTGATGCGGCTGGTCTCGACAGTGGCCTTGGCCGCCGCGACATCGGCCTCGCCCTGCTGCAGCGCGGCCGCGGCGTCGTCGTAATCCTGCTGGCTGACGGCCTTGATGCCGACCAGCTCCTTGTAGCGTTCGGCCTTGAGCCGCGTGGACACCAGGCTGGCCTGCGCCTTGGCCAGCGCGGCCACGTTGTTGTCGTGAGTGGCCTTGTAGCTGGCCGGATCGATCTGGTAGAGCGCCTGGCCGGCCTTGACGTCGCTGCCCTCGCGGAACTGGCGCGTCTGGATGATGCCGCCGACCTGCGGACGGACCTCGGCGATGAGGTAGGACACGGTGCGGCCCGGCAGCTCGGACGTGAGCGCCACGCGCTGCGGCTGCACGGTGATCACGCCGACCACGGGCACGCCCTCGGCCGGTGGTGGCCCGCCCGGCGGCTTGCCGCACGCGGCCAACAGGCACGCGGAGCCCAGCGCCGCCACCAGAGTCAGAGCATAAGAAAAAAGAGGACGCATCGCGATTCTCCTGAAAACGGCCGGGCGCCGAAGCCGCCCAGTCGCTCATAATTAGGCATGTGTGTACTGAAATGTATTTTGACTTTCCGCGGCTGTCAATTAATATTGATCACATCTGTTCAGTAAAGAGAGGATCAAACGATGCGAGTCAAGACCGAGGCCAAGCGCGAAGCCATCGTCCAGGTGGCCACCGAAGTCTTTCGGGAACTGGGGTTCGAGGGCGCCTCCATGGTGGAGATCGCCGCGCGCGTGGGCGGCTCGCGCGCCACGCTCTATGGCTACTTCAGCACCAAGGAAGAGCTGTTCGTGGCGTCCATCCATGGCGTTGCGAAACAACACTTCGCGCCGCTCTTTGCCTCGCTGACACAAGACAAGGCCGACTGGACACAGACGCTGCAGCACTTCGGCGAGAAATTCCTGGCCGTGGTCTGCTCGCAGGAAGCGATCCAGGCGCAGCGGGCCGTGATCGCCGAGTCCGGCCGCAGCAACATCGGGCGGCTTTTTTTCGAGGGCGGCCCACAGGAAGGCACCAAACAACTGGCCGCCTTTCTGGAGCGGCAGATGCATCACGGCCGGCTGCGAACGGCCGACTCGGGCGCCGCTGCCAACCACCTGATGGCGCTGCTGGAGTCGGAGACCGTCAAGCCACGCCTGCTGGACATCGGGCCGACGCCGACCCGCAAGGCGCTGCGCGAAGCCACGCAGCGCGCGCTGCAGGTGTTTCTGGGTGGCTACGCGCCGGCCGACGGCCGGGTGGCCTCACCATCCGTCAAGTAAGTGCAGGACTGCGGATGGCGCTGAAACCGCTGGCCTGTTCGTAGGCGTGGCCGATGCGCAGAACAGCAAGGTCGGCCTGGGCGCGCCCCAGGATCTGAAGCCCGATGGGCAGGCCGTTGGCGCTGAAACCCCCAGGCACCGAAAGCACCGGCCCGCCGCCCAAGGTGCCATGGATGGTCACCTCCATCCAGCGGTGGTAGGTGTCCATCGCGCGGCCCGCAATATCTTGGGGCCAGGCCTGCTGCGCATTGAAGGAAAAGACCTGGGCCGACGGCAGGACCAGAAAGTCGTAGCGCTCGAAAAGCGTGCCGAGAGTGCGATACCACGCCGTTCGAACCACGGATGCCTCGTAAACATCCGCAGCCGTGTAGCCCCGCGCCGCCTCGACTTCCCACAGGGCTTCGGCCTTCATGAGCGCCCGGCACGACGCGTCGGCCTGGAGCGGCGCCAACACGTTGCCGCTCAGCAAGCCACGGAACACCAGCCACGCGCGCCAGAGTTGCGCCATCGGAAAGTCGACGCGCACCGGCTCCACCACGCAGCCAATCGACTCGAAGTGCTTCAGCGCGGCGGCGCAGGTATCGATGAGCCCCGCCTCGGTGGCGAGGTAGCCGTCCAGGTCGCCGAGCCATCCAATGCGCGCGCCCTTGTGCTCCCAGTCCAGCGACTGTCGGAACGGTCCCGGGTCCTCTTTGATTGAAAACGGAACGCGGGTATCGTGTCCGGCCATCGTCGCGAGCAAGGCCGCCGCGTCCCCAACGGTGCGCGCCATCGGCCCCTCGCAGGCGAGCTGCTGGAGAAAGAGATCCTTCACCGGCCAAACGGGCACCCGCCCGTAGGAGGGGCGGAATCCCACGACGTTGTTCCAGCCCGCCGGATTGCGCAAAGACCCCATCATGTCGTTGCCGTCGGCCAGCGGCACCATGCGCAGCGCCAGGGCCACCGCGGCACCACCGCTGCTGCCGCCGGCGCTGAGGTTTTTGTCGAAGGCGTTGAGCGTCGTGCCAAACACCGGGTTGTAGGTGTGCGACCCCAGCGCGAATTCAGAGACGTTCGTGCGGCCGATGAAAATCGCGCCCGCCTGACGCATCCGCTCCACGACGATGGAGTCGCTGTCCGGCACATGGCTCTTGAAGATCGGGGAGCCCTGGGTCGTGGGCAGACCCGCGACGCTGGTGACATCTTTGGGCGCATGGGGAAAGCCGCGCATCCAGCCCCGCGACATGCCGCCGGACAGTTCCTGGTCTCGCTGGACCGCCTGCTGCAGCAAGGCCTCCCTGTGCACGCCAGAGACCAGGGCGTTGAAGGTCGGGTTCAAACGTTCGGCCTGAGCCAGGAAAGCCTCCATCACCTCCACGCAGCCGACCCGCCTTGCGTGGATCGCGCGCGAGAGTTCTCGCGCAGGCCATGCCGTGATCGTGTTGTGAGGCATGGTCAGGCTTGCCACTCCTGCACCAGTGTGCGAAGCAGCTCGGCGGCGGGCAGTTCGCGTGCCAGCGGGGCGCCCTGCCCCGCCCAGTGCGCGGCAAACTC
Organism: Paracidovorax wautersii; assembly: GCA_009912175.1. Taxonomy (GTDB): domain Bacteria; phylum Pseudomonadota; class Gammaproteobacteria; order Burkholderiales; family Burkholderiaceae_C; genus Comamonas_F; species Comamonas_F wautersii_A. The sequence continues at coordinate 8,374 of WNDQ01000074.1, forward strand.
GTGGTTGCCGAGTGGGGCCGCGGCAGCATTCAACTGCTTGGCGGCGTCGTAGGCGACGGGGTAGTCCGCCGGCAGCGGGCGGCCCGCCGACTCGGCATGCGTGATCAAGCGGTTGACGATGCCGCGCGCCGGCCGGCCCGACAAGGCACGGGTCAGCCGCGTCACGCCCGCACGCGGACCGCGAAGCGCCGCCCGGTAACCCGCGTTGGCGGCCGACTCCGGGGCCAGCACGAAGGCGGTGCCCAGTTGCGCGGCCGCCGCCCCGAGATCCATCATCGCCTTGATGCCCTGGCCGTCCATGATGCCGCCCGCCGCGATCACTGGAAGGTGGGTGCGCGAGGCCAGCAGGCGCACAAGAACGGCCGTGCTCAGCCGCTCGTCGACGGCCTCGGTGTCGAACACGCCGCGGTGCCCGCCCGCCTCGATGCCCTGCGCCACGATGGCGTCCACGCCCGCGTCCTCGATGAGCGCGGCCTCCTGCGGATGGGTCGCGGTGGCCAGCGTGTAAATGCCGGCCGCGCGCAGGGCGCGGATGTGGTCCGCGGGTGGCAGGCCGAAGTGGAAGCTGACGACGGCGGGGCGCTGCTCCAGCAGCAGTTCAAGCGCCGCATCGTCGCCGACAAAGGTCTTGTAGATCTCGTCCAGCGCCGTCGGCGGGTCGATGCCGACTTCTGCAAAAAGAGGGGCCAGGTGCTTCAGCCAGGCCGCCTCGCGCGCGTCGTCCCTGCGCGCCGGCGCATGGCAAAACACGTTCACGTTGAAGGGCGCGCGGGTCAGGCGCCGGGTTTCCTCCAGCATCTGCCGCGCCTGGCCGAGGCTGCTGGCGCCGATGCCCAGCGAGCCCGGTCCGCCTGCGTTGGACACGGCCGCCGCGAGCTGGGGTGTGGAGACCCCCGCCATGGGAGCCTGAATGATCGGATATCGAATACCAACCCGGGATGTGAATGCCTGCGGTGCGTTCATGGCTTACCTCTTCTTAGGACGGGAACGTGACATATTCCCTATATAGGAATAAAATAATATAATCGTTCACAAATAAAGAATAACAAACATGGATCTGGAATCGCTCAGAATCTTCCGCTCAGTCGCCGCCGAACTGAGCGTGACGCATGCGGCGACTCGCCTCGGGCGCGCGCCGTCGAACGTCAGCACCCGCATCCAGCAGCTCGAAGCCGACCTGGGCGTCGACCTGTTCGTGCGCTCGGGCAAACGCATGGCACTGTCCACCGCCGGCGAGCGTTTTCTCGACTACGCCCAGCGTTTTCTGGCACTCGAAACCGAAGCCCGGCACGTCGTGACGGGCGGCCAGGACGGCGGCATGCTTCGCATCGGCAGCATGGAGAGCACCGCCGCCAGCCGGCTTCCCGCGCTGCTCGTGCCTTACCACTCGGCGCATCCGACCACCCGGCTGGAATTGAGCACCGGCGCCTCCCGCCAGTTGATCGAACGGGTACGCAAAGGGCAGCTCGACTGCGCGTTCGCGGCCCTGCCGCCGTCGCTCACCGAGCCGGCGGCACTGGACGAACTGGGCCTGTGCACGGCCCACGGGTGGACGGAAGACCTGGTCCTGCTGCTGCCCGTCGGCGACGCCAAGGCCAAGCGCATCAGCGACGTGCGCACCCGGTCGTTTGCGGGGTTCCCACAAGGATGCACCTACCGCAGCCTGGCCGAGGACCTGCTGGGCGCGGGCGGATCGACCGAATGGTCGGTGCAGGAGATGAACTCGTACCACGCCATGATCGCCTGTGTCGCCGCCGGGGCCAGCGTGACCTTGCTGCCCCAAAGCGTGCTGGCCCTCACCCGCCTGCCCGCGGGCCTGGGCACCTTGAAAGTGGGCCGCTCAGACACCGTGCTGCTGTGGCGAGCGGGCTATGACACCCCGGCCTTCGGGCATTTGCGCGCCCACTTGAAGGGGGCTCAGCAGGGGGCGCCGCAATGACCGGCCATGCCGTCCAGCCCGCGCCCGGCGACCTGCGTGCGGCGATCGGGGCCGCAACGGTTCTGGTCATCGGGATGGGCTTCGGGCGCTTTGCCTTCACCGCCATTTATCCCCACATGGTGGAAGAAGGCATCCTGACCTTGCGCGCCGGCAGCATCGCCGCTTCCGCCAACTACGCTGGGTATCTTCTCGGCGCGCTGCTGGCCATGGGCGCGCGCACCCACCATGCGCATCGGCTCTGCCTCTTGTCGACCGCAGGCACGGTGGTCTGCATGGCGGTGCTGGCCGTGCTGACATCCGTTCCGCTGATCCTGGCCGTACGCGGCATCGCGGGCCTGTTCAGTGCCCTTTCCATCATTGCCGCATCGCAGTGGCTCCTGGCGCATCGCGGGCACGTCCACCGGGCCCCGCTGCTGTACGCAGGGGTCGGCCTGGGCATCGCCGCGTCGGCCGAAGTGCTGGTACTGGCCACCCACATGGGCCTTCACAGTCCGGGCATGTGGCTGACCCTGGCCGCCATCGCCTTGCTGCTCGGAATTGCGGTGGTGCCCAGCCTTTCCCAGGCGGCCTCCCCGGTTTCCGAGACCACTCCCACCCAGGGCGCCCTTGCTGCCGAAACCGTGGCGGCGGGACCCTTGATCGCGCTGTACGGTCTCGCCGGCTTTGGCTACATCGTGACCGCCACTTACCTGCCGCTGCTGGTGACGTCCGCGCTGCCCCATCTGGATTCCGCCCATGTCTGGGCCGTGTTCGGCCTGGGGGCCGCGCCCTCGTGCCTGTTGTGGCATCGCATCCACCATCGCCTTGGCACACGCAAGGCCCTGCGGTGGAACCTGCTTGTGCAGGCCATTGGCGTGGCACTGCCGGTCTTGTTCCCAATGGCAGTGGGCTACATCGCCAGTGCCCTGCTGGTGGGCGGGACCTTCATGGGCACGGTCACGATTGCGATGCCCGCCGCCCAGCAGGCCGCTCGCAAGGTTGCAGGCCCTCTGCTGGCAACGATGACCCTCGTGTATGGCGTGGGACAGATCGTCGGCCCCAGCCTGGCGGACCGGCTCTACGCCCACAGCCCCAGCTTTTCCCCCGCCCTGCTCGTTGCGGCCGTTTCCCTGGTGGTCGCGGCCATCCTCTCGGGCCGCCTATGACCGCGCGCAGGCAGCGCTGGCCAACACCAGCCCTCACGCTCACCCGAAGTCCATCGCCATCAACCCACACCCAGGAGTCTTTATGCCGCTGTTGAAGTTCGACCTCATCGAGGGCCGCAGTCCGACCCAAATCAAGCAGTTACTCGACGCCGCCCACGAGGCCATGGTGCAGGCCTTCGCCGTGCCGCACAACGATCGTTATCAGGTGGTCACCCAGCACCGCCCCCACGAGATCGTTGCCGAGGACACCGGGCTCGGTTACCCGAGAACGCAGGATCTCGTCATGCTGACCGTGGTGTCGAGGCCGCGCCAAGCGCAGCAGAAAGTCGAGTTCTACCGGCTGCTGGCCGAGAAACTCGAAACCGACGTCGGCCTGTCGCCCGATGACCTGATCGTCTCGATCGTGGAGAACACGGACGCCGACTGGTCGTTTGGCCAGGGCCGCGCCCAGTTCCTCACCCAGGAGCTGCTGTAGGCCCATCAACCCCAGCTGCTTCACGATGAATGATTCCACCCCAACCCCCGCTCGGGCGACCACGACCTACACGAGCGTCGACGTCGACGGCCTGTCCATTTTTTTCCGCGACGCGGGGCCGCGCGAAGCCCCTGTCATCGTCGCGCTCCACGGCTTTCCGTCGTCGTCGCGGATGTACGAGCCAATGATCCAGCGCCTGTCGGACCAGTACCGCCTCGTCGTGCCGGACCTGCCTGGATTCGGGCACTCCGCGGCGCCAGGGGCCGACGCATTCGACTACACGTTTGATCACCTGGCACGGGTGATCGTGGCGTTCATCGACAAGCTGGGGCTGCAGAACTTTGCCCTGCTGGTCCAGGACTACGGCGGTCCTGTGGGCTTCCGGGTGGCGCAAGCGCTGCCAGAGCGCGTGACCGCGCTGCTCATCCAGAACGCGGTCGCCCACGAAGAAGGGCTGGGTCCCTTGTGGGAGACACGGCGCGCCCTCTGGCGTGACCGCAGCACCCATGAGGCCGCCCTCAGAAAAAACTTCTTTTCTGCCGACGCCACGCGCCTGCGGCATGTGGGCAAAAGCCCCCACCCCGAGCGGTACGACCCCGACCTCTGGACGGATGAACTGGCCTTCCTGGCCCGGCCAGGCCAGCAGGAAATCCAGACCAACCTCTTCCACGACTACCAGAGCAACGTCGCCGCCTACCCCCAGTGGCAAGCCTGGCTGCGACAACACCAGCCCGCGACACTGGTCATCTGGGGACGGTACGCCCCCTCGTTTGAAGTTGCCGCCGCACATACCTACCAGCGCGACGTTCCCGCTGCCGAGGTCCACGTCGTCGACGCGGGGCACTTTCCGCTCGACGAAGCGGCGGACGAGATCGCGCGGCTGACGCGTGCGTTTCTAGAGAGTCATCTGCCGTGACCGCCGTCTGTAGATCGTGACGCGCTGCCGGCTCTCGCCTGGAACCTAGAACGGAACGATCACGCCCTGCGGCAAGGTCGGCTGCCGCACGTTGAGCAGCATGCCGATCGTCGCCGCGTAGCCGCACAGCGCCGTCAACTCGACGACGCCCCCGCGGCCAAAGCACTGGACGGCGCCGTGGTAGTCGGCGTCGGCAATGCGGTGCTCGTGCCGCAGCGCCCTGGCGAATCGCCAGGCGCACGCGATGGCTGGCCCGGCGTCGGCGGGCGCACCGGTGTCGCCCCGGGCCAGGCTGGCCATGACGGCGCCGGACAAGCCAGCCTTCACCGCCCGGTCCACATGGTTGGCCCACAGATAACGGCATTGCTGCAACCTCGCCTCGAACAGGAAGACCATCTCGATCACACTCGCCGGCAAACGCCCCGCATGCAGGGCGGCGGAACAGGCCTCGTAGGCCTGGGCCAGTTCCGGGGCCAGCACCAGCAATGCATAAGGCGCGGGCAGCCGGCCGCGCCGGGCCAGGAGTTGCGCGCGCACCTGCCGCTCGGCGGGCGCCAGCGCCTGCGTGGTTTCGATGTCCAGGAAGCGGTCTGGCAGGGCGGCCGGCACCCGCTCATGCATCGGGTTTGATCCCACCGGCGCGGATGACCTCTCGCCACTTGGCGATCTCGGTGGCGATGCGCGCCTGGAACGCCGCAGCGGGCAACCCCAGGGGCGTGAAGCCCTGCTCCTGCAGGCGTTCGCGCAGCGGCCCTTTCTGCACGGCATTGACCGCGGCATCGGACAGGCGCGAAACCACCGCGGCCGGCGTGCGCGCAGGGGCCACCAGGCCAAACAGCGGCCGGGCGTCGACGCCCGCCAGCCCCGCGTCGGCAAAGGTGGGAACGCCCGCCAGCAGGCCGGAGGGACTGGTCACGGCCAGTGCGCGCATCGCGCCCGAACGGATGTGCGCAAGCATGGTGGGCACCGTGGTGAAACCGAACTGGATGTGACCCGCCAGCAGATCGGACAGCACCGTGCCCCCGCCCCGGTAAGGAATGTGGTTGATGCGGATGCCCGCCGCACGTGCGAGCTGCTCGCCGGCCAGATGCGGGGCGCTGCCCATGTCCGCGGATCCATAGTTGAGCGTCCCGGGGCTGGCCTTGGCCAAGGCCACGAAGGCGCGAATGTCCTGAGCCTGCACCGAAGGATGGACGACCAGCACGAGCGGTGCTTTGGCCATCAGCGAGACCGGCGTGAAGTCCCGCAGCGTGTCGTAGGGCAAGGCGTCGCCGAACAAGCCCGGATTGATCACGAACGCGGTGTCGACGAAGCCCAGCGTCTGCCCATCGGGCGCTGCCGCGGCCACCGCCTTGGTTCCGATCTGGGTGGCGCCACCGCCCTTGTTGTCGACGATGAACGTCGCGCCGACCGCACCTTCGAGCGCCTGCGCCAACAACCGGGCCAAGGCGTCGGTGGCGGCGCCCGGCGGGTAAGGCACGATGATTTTCACCGGACCGGTTGGGGCGCTTTGCGCGAAGGCAGTGCCCTGCGGCGCGGCCAGCGTCCAGCCAGCAGTTGCGCCCATCCAGTGGCGGCGGGACAAGACAGTCATGGGGAAGTCCTCGGGTTGGCCATCAAAGAAACAAAGGGGTCAGGCGCTGACGAACGCGCCTTCCAGCAGTTCAGGCTCCGGGTCGGCGCCCAGGCCAGGCCGGCCGGTCAACTGAAAGCCGCCCGACGCGAATGGAACCGCGCCGCCGTAGGGCACGTGCGCGAGCTGGCAGAACAGCCGCTCGACCGCCACCCGGCGCGGTTGCGCGGCCAGGACATGCAGGGTCGCCAGAAACCCCGGGCCAAAAAAGCCGATTGCGGCGCTAGCTGCACCGGCGACGCCTCGCACAGCTGGGCCAAGGCCCAGAGCGTCGACACGCCACCGCTCTTGATCGCACTGGGCTGGAGGTAGTCCACCCAGTGGCCGCGCACCATTTCCTCGAGTTCATAGCGGCTGCTCGCGTTTTCGCCCGCGGCCAGGGCAATGGGCGTCGCGGCCTTCAGGCGCGCGAGCGTGCGCAGGTCCTCGGGCGGCCAGATCGGCTCCTCGATCCAGGTCAGACCCAAAGGCTCGAAGCCGTTGACGGCGTCCTGGACTTCATCCGCGGTCCATGCGCAATTGGTGTCCAGCATCAAGGGCAAGCCATCACCCATGGCCGCGCGCGCCGCCGCCGTGGCCTCGACGGACCGCTCGTGCAGCTTGACCTGCCGGTAGCCCGCCGCCAGGCTGGCCTCGACATTGCGGCGCACCAGATCCACATCGCCGTAGTACTGCAGCAGCGATGCGTAGGCGGGAATGAAGGTCCGCCGCGCGCCGCCCAACAGCTCGTACAGCGGAACGCCTTCGAGCTTGCCGCGCAAGTCCCACAGCGCGATGTCGATCCCGCTGATCGCGTGGGCGACCAGGCCCGAGCGCCCCATGTTGTGCAGCGTGCGATCGATCTGGGCGGTGTCCACCTGCCGCGGATCGCGCCCGGCCAGCAGCGGCGCGATGCGCGATTGCACAAACGAGCACAGGGCCTGCGGATCGGGTGCATAGGCCTCGCCCCAGCCCACCAGCCCGCTGTCGAGCGTCGTGCGCGGCTTGCCCGCGAACAGGGGCGCGGGACCGCCGTGGTCGAAGGGAATCCGCAGCTTCAAGGCCTGCACGTTCACGATACGCATCGAATCACTCCCACAGATCATCGGATCAGATTGATTTGGTAGCGCTACTAAATAAGCCCCAACTTTAATGCCGCCTCTTTTCATCGTCATTGGTAGTCACCCGAAGACGCTCACGCAAGGCTGCCGATACCGGCCGGGCGCGATAAGCTAATGGCCCGGCCCTTTCCGGCAACGGCGCGGCGATCCAGCGCGCGGCTTCACGCGTGCGACGCACTTTTCCACCCCATGCCCTCCTCCCTTTTTCCTCCCCAGCGCCCCGAGAAAAAGCCGCGCGCACGCGCAGGCCACGGCCCCACCCTCTCCGATGTGGCGAAAGTGGCGGGGGTCTCGCCCATGAGCGCGTCGCGGGCGATCAATGCGCCGGAGCAGGTGTCGGCAGAGATCCTGGCCAAGGTCAGCGCCGCCGTCGAAAGCACCGGCTATGTCGCCAACCGGCTGGCCAGCAGCCTGGCATCGAGCCGCAGCCGGCTGGTCGCAGCCATCATCCCGTCGATCGCCGGCCCCGTCTTCCAGGACATGGTCCAGGCGCTGATCACCGAACTGGCCGCCGCGGGCCACCAGCTCATCCTCGGCCAATCGGGCTATGGCGCGCAACGCGAGGACCATTTGCTCGATGCCCTCATCGGGCGCCGCCCGGACGGCATCGTGCTGGGCGGCGTCCTGCCTTCCGAGGCCGGGCGCAAACGCCTGATGGCCTCCGGCATCCCGGTGGTGGAGACCTGGGACTGGGTGGCCGACCCCATCGACATGGTCGTCGGCTTCTCGCACGAACGGATCGCCCAGGCCGTGGCCGCCTTCCTGATCGGCAAGGGCTGCCGGCACCTGGCCTTCATCGGTGGTCAACATGAACGGGCCCAGCGCCGCGCAGCCGCGTTCGAAGCGGCCGCGCGCGCCTTCGGCATCGACGTGCTCACCCATGCGGTCGCAGCACCGGCCGGCGTGGGCAGCGGGCGCGAGGCGCTGCGGCACATCCTGGCAAAGCAACCCGACACCGACGCCGTGTTCTGCAGCTCGGACGTCCTGGCCTGGGGCGTGGTGACAGAGGCGGGGCACCTCGGGCTCCCGGTTCCCGCCGCGCTCAAGGTGGTTGGATTCGGCGATCTGCCCTTCGCGCGCGACGTCCTGCCCAGCATCACCTCCGTCTACATCGACGCGCAAGCGATCGGCCGCCACGCCGCGCGTTTCATCGTCGAGCATGGCCAGGCGCAGACGCGGGCCGGCACACACATCGACATGGGATTCCACATCATCGAGCGCGACACGGCCTGAACGCCTGGGCTCCTGGTTCTGCGCTCAGGCCAGGGCTCTCTGCCAGCAGCGCAGCCAAACCGCGCGGTCCCCTCGCCCAAGGTACTTGGTGTCCGCGTGAAAAGCGGGCGCCTGACTGGCCCATGGCGACATGCGGGAGCCCCGCGAGCCACGCGTCAGTGACGCCAGCAACGCCTGGATGACCGTCACGCCCCACCGCCCCCAGCGGCGACCCCATTTAGAGCTTGCATTCAAAATCAGGGAAATTACCGAAAAATAACCAAATTGGTAGCGCTAACAATACATTTTTATAAATTAGTAGCGCTAACTAAAAAAACAGCCCCCCACGATCACGGCCTCGCTCAGTGAGAAAACCTTCTGGAGACAAACGATGCTCAAAGCCCTCCTGACCGCCTGTGCGATGGCCCTGACACTGGCCGCGCCCGCCCACGCCTGGCCCGACAAGCCAGTGACCATGATCGTGCCCTTCCCGCCGGGCGGCTCGACCGACACCATCGCGCGCGCCGTGGGCAGCCACCTGGGCCAGCAGTTCGGCCAGA
>WNDQ01000075.1 GCA_009912175.1 Paracidovorax wautersii
GAAAGCGTTCTCCTCCTCCAGCCGCGCCACTTCACGTTTGAGCCGTGCATGTTCGGCCAACTCCAAGCGTTGTGCCTGATCGTCCTGGTCGTGCCGCCGCGCCTGGGCGCGCCAACTGTACAGCTGGGCAGGCTGCAACCCCAGATCACGAGCCACCGTGGTTACCCCTTCTGTGGCCGCTCGCAACAGTGCCTGCTGCCTGAACTCCAGGCTGAACTCCTGCCCCTTTCTGCCTGCCTTGCTCTTGGTCATCGTCCACCTCCTATTGCGATAGTTAATCGCTTATAGGGGTGTCCGTGAAACGGGGGCAAGATCAAGCGCCATGCGCCTGTCCGAAACCCGTCTCATCTCAATGCTTGACCGACAGTGACGTGGCTGGCTCCGCGGCCTTGTCGGCGGTGGCCGGCTCGACGGGCGGCACGACGTCGTTGTCCAGCAGCGCCTGCGGCACACGCTCCAGTGCAACTTCAAGCACCTTGTCGATCCACCGGACGGGGACGATCTCCAGCGCGTTCTTCACGTTGGCGGGAATGTCCTGCAGATCCTTGACGTTTTCCTCGGGGATCAGCACCGTCTTGATGCCCCCGCGCAGCGCGGCCAGCAGCTTTTCCTTGAGGCCGCCGATGGCCGTCACCTCGCCGCGCAGCGTGATCTCGCCCGTCATGGCGACTTCGCCGCGCACGGGGATGCCGGTCAGGGCCGAGACCAGCGCCGTGGCCATGGCCGCGCCGGCGCTCGGGCCGTCCTTGGGCGTGGCGCCGTCGGGCACGTGGATGTGGATGTCGCGCTTCTCGAAGGCGTCGTCGCGGATGCCCAGCAGGCGTGCGCGGCTGCGCACCACGGTGCGGGCGGCCTCGACCGATTCCTTCATCACGTCGCCCAGCGAGCCCGTGCGCTGGATGTTGCCCTTGCCGGGCATGGTGACCGTCTCGATGGTCAAAAGATCACCGCCCACTTCGGTCCAGGCCAGACCGACCACCTGGCCGACCTGGTTCTGCAGCTCGGCGCGGCCATAGCTGAACTTGCGCACACCCAGGAAGTCGTTGAGGTTATCGGCCGTCACGACGACCTTGGGCTGGAGCTGCTTGAGCTGCAGGCCCTTGACGACCTTTCGGCAGATTTTGGAAAGCTCGCGCTCGAGCGAACGCACCCCCGCTTCACGCGTGTAGTAACGCACGATGTCGCGCACGGCCGCCTCGGTCACCTCGAGTTCGCCGTCCTTCACGCCGTTGTTGCCGATCTGCTTGGGCAGCAGGTACTTGAGCGCGATATTGGTCTTCTCGTCCTCGGTGTAGCCCGACAGGCGGATGACCTCCATGCGGTCGAGCAGCGCCGGCGGGATGTTCATCGAGTTGGAGGTCGCCACGAACATCACGTCCGACAGGTCGAAGTCGACCTCGACGTAGTGGTCGGCGAAGGTGTGGTTCTGCTCGGGGTCGAGCACCTCCAGCAGCGCGGCCGACGGGTCGCCCCGGAAGTCCGAGCCCATCTTGTCGATCTCGTCGAGCAGGAACAGCGGGTTGCGTGTGCCGACCTTGTTGAGGTTCTGCAGCACCTTGCCCGGCATGGCGCCGATGTAGGTGCGGCGGTGGCCGCGGATCTCGGCCTCGTCGCGCACGCCGCCCAGCGCCATGCGCACGTACTTGCGCCCGGTCGCCTTGGCGATCGACTGGCCGAGCGAGGTCTTGCCCACGCCAGGCGGGCCGACCAGGCACAGGATGGGCGCCTTGACCTTGCCGACACGGCCCTGCACCGCGAGGTATTCGAGGATGCGGTCCTTGACCTTGTCCAGGCCGTAGTGGTCGGCGTTGAGCACTTCCTCGGCCAGGGCCAGGTCGTGCTTGACCTTGTTCTTCTTGCTCCAGGGCAGGCCGGTGAGCACCTCGATGTAGTTGCGCACCACCGACGCCTCGGCCGACATGGGCGACATCAGCTTGAGCTTCTTGAGCTCGCCCTCGGCCTTCTTGAGCGCATCCTTGGGCATCTTGGCGAGCTTGATCTTCTTTTCGATCTCCTCGATGTCCGCGCCCTCTTCGCCTTCGCCCAGCTCCTTCTGGATGGCCTTGACCTGCTCGTTGAGGTAGAAGTCGCGCTGGTTCTTTTCCATCTGGCGCTTGACGCGGCCGCGGATGCGGATGCGGATGCGCTTGTCGACGTTGAGGATGTCGACCTCGCGTTCGAGCTGCTCGAACAGGTTTTCCAGGCGCAGCTTGATGTCGGCCAGGTCGAGCACGGCCTGCTTGCTATCAAGCTTGAGCGGCAGGTGGGCGGCGATGGTGTCGGCCAGGCGGCCGGCGTCGTCGATGCCGGCGATCGAGGTCAGGATCTCGGGCGGGATCTTTTTGTTGAGTTTGACGTACTGGTCAAACTGCTGCATGACGGCGCGGCGCAGCGCCTCGACCTCGCTGGCGTCGTCGGTCTGCTCGGGGGCGGCATCGATCGGGCGCGCGGTGGCCACGAAATGCTGCTCGTTCTCCTCGATTTTCTCTACCTTGGCGCGCTGCTGGCCTTCGACCAGCACCTTGACCGTGCCGTCGGGCAGTTTCAGCATCTGCAAAATGGTGGCCACGCAGCCCATGGCGAACATGTCGGCGATCGACGGCTCGTCCTTGGCAGCGGTCTTCTGGGCGACCAGCATGATGCGGCGCTCGGCGGCCATGGCGGTTTCCAGGGCCTTGATGCTCTTGGGGCGGCCGACGAACAGCGGGATCACCATGTGCGGGAACACCACCACGTCGCGCAGGGGCAGAAGCGGCAAGTCCAGCGTTTCGGGCGTCTCGGTTGCGGGGGAGGACTGTCCAGACATATTCGGGCCTCTCGGTGAATCAGATGGTCGTAGTTAGGGGCGGTCTGCGCGAGTTCAATCCATCATAGCCATCCACGACACGGCGGCCGGTCAACCGCCCCCAATCGGGTCGCCAGCAGGGTCTTGCCTGCCGGGGCGCCATGAAGAAAAAGCCACAGGGCAAGCCCTGTGGCTGGATGCGCAGCGATGGTGCGGGCTCAGGCCTTCTTGGCCGACTCGCGGTAGACCAGCAGCGGCGGCTGGCTTTCCTCGATGGTGGACTCGTCGATCACCACCTTCTCGACGTTGCTGGAGCTGGGCAGCTCGAACATGGTGTCGATCAGCGTGTTCTCCAGGATCGAGCGCAAGCCGCGTGCGCCGGTCTTGCGCGCCAGCGCCTTGCGGGCGATGGCCTTGAGCGCGGCCGGGCGGATTTCCAGATCCACGCCTTCCATGCCCAGCAGCTGACCGTACTGCTTGATCAGCGCATTCTTGGGCTCGGTCAGGATCTGCACCAGGGCGTCCTCGCTGAGCTCGGCCAGCGTGGCGATCACCGGCATGCGGCCGATCAGCTCGGGGATCAGGCCGAACTTGATCAGATCCTCGGGCTCGACTTCCTTGAACACTTCCGACAGCGCGCGCTGCTTCTTGCTGCGCACCGTGGCGCCAAAGCCGATGCCCGACGATTCGGTGCGGGCCTCGATCACCTTTTCCAGCCCGGCAAAAGCGCCGCCGCAGATGAACAGGATGTTGGTGGTGTCGACCTGCAGGAAGTCCTGGTTGGGGTGCTTGCGCCCGCCTTGCGGGGGCACGCTGGCCATGGTGCCTTCGATCAGCTTGAGCAGCGCCTGCTGCACGCCCTCGCCCGAGACGTCACGCGTGATGCTGGGGTTGTCGGACTTGCGCGAGATCTTGTCGATTTCGTCGATGTAGACAATGCCGCGCTGCGCACGCTCGACTTCGTAGTTGCAGTTCTGCAGCAGCTTCTGGATGATGTTCTCGACGTCCTCGCCCACGTAGCCGGCTTCGGTCAGCGTGGTGGCGTCGGCCATGACGGAGGGCACGTTGAGCATGCGCGCCAGGGTCTGCGCCAGCAGCGTCTTGCCCGAGCCCGTCGGGCCGATGAGCAGGATGTTGGTCTTGCTCAGCTCGACGTCGTCCTTGCTGGCCTTGTCCTTGTAGCGCAGGCGCTTGTAGTGGTTGTAGACCGCCACCGACAGCGCACGCTTGGCCACTTCCTGGCCGATCACGTAGGCGTCCAGGCCGGCCTTGATCTCGGCGGGCGCGGGCAGATCGCTCTTGCCCTGCTCGGCGAGGCCCGTGGCGGGCAGTTCGTCGCGGATGATGTCGTTGCACAGGTCGATGCATTCATCGCAGATGAATACGGAGGGACCGGCAATCAGCTTCTTGACTTCGTGCTGGCTCTTGCCGCAGAAGGAGCAATACAGTGTCTTTTCGCCGGAGGCGCCTTTTTTCTCGGCCATATCTTGACTTGTGCCTACTTGAATAATCTCGAATCAGGTGTGCTGCCTATGATAACGAAAAGGAAAACGGCGCCTTCCGCCAGGGAAAACGCCGTTCCTCGAGGCAGCTGCGGGCAGCACGGCCCGTTGCCGGCAGACGGTCAGGGACGCTTGTCCATCACCTGATCGACCAGGCCGTAGCTGTTGGCCTCGGCCGCCGACATGAAGTAGTCGCGCTCGGTGTCGCGCTCGATCTTGTCGAGCGGCTGGCCGGTGCGCTCGGCCAGGATGCGGTTGAGGTCGGCACGCAGGCGCAGGATCTCGCGCGCGTGGATCTCGATGTCGGTCGCCTGGCCCTGGGCGCCGCCCAGCGGCTGGTGGATCATCACGCGCGAATTCGGCAGCGCAAAACGTTTGCCCTTCTCGCCCGCGGCCAGCAGGAAAGCGCCCATGCTCGCGGCCATGCCCGTGCACAGCGTGGAAACCGCCGGCTTGATGAAGTTCATGGTGTCGTAGATCGCCAGGCCCGCGCTGACCGAGCCGCCCGGCGAGTTGATGTACAGCGAGATGTCCTTCTCGGGGTTCTCGCTCTCCAGGAACAACAGCTGGGCCACCACGAGGTTGGCGCTCTGGTCGGTCACCGGGCCGACCAGAAAGATGATGCGGTCCTTGAGCAGGCGCGAATAGATGTCGTAGGCGCGCTCACCGCGGCCGGACTGTTCGATCACCATCGGCACCATGCCGAGGGCTTGGGTATCAAGTGCGCTCATATTTTCTCCACGAAGTGGCCTAAATGTAAGGCAAGTATCTAAGGCAGGTCGGCAAGGCGGTGGGCAAACCGTCAAGCACCACGGGAATGAACATGGGGCCTGTGCCACGGACTGCAAGTCCACGGCACAAGCCCCAATGTGTCGAATCGCCAAAGCCGGCTGGCGCCCACGCCGGGCGCCCGCTCAGGCTCAGGCCTGCTGGCCCATCAGCTCGTCGAACGCCACGGCCTTGTCGACCACCTTGGCGCAGCTCAGCACGAAGTCGGTGACGTTGTTCTCGATCACCACGGCCTCGACTTCGGCCAGACGGTTGCGGTCGCCGAAGTACCAGCGCACCACGTCCTCGGGCTTCTCGTAGCTGGCGGCCAGCTCGTCGATGTGGGCCTTGACCTGCTCGGGCTTGGCCTGCAGTTCATTGGCGCGCACCAACTCGGCCACCACCAGGCCCAGGCGCACGCGGCGCTCGGCTTGCGGAAGGAACACGTCTTCGGGGATGGGGGCCTTGTCGGCGTCCTTGATGCCGCGCTGCTTCAGATCGGCGCGGGCGCCTTCGATCAGGCGGTTGACTTCAGCCTGCACACTGGCCTTGGGCAGGTCCAGCTCGGCGTTGGCCACCAGGGCTTCCATCACGGCATTCTTGTTGCGGGCCAGCACGCGGAACTTGATTTCGCGCTCGAGGTTCTTCTTGATGTCGGCGCGCAGTGCCTCGACCGTGCCTTCGGCAATGCCCAGCGACTTGGCGAAGGCTTCGTCGATGACCGGCAGGTTGGCGGCTTCGATCTTCTTGAGGGTCACCAGGAAGTCGGCCTGCTTGCCGGCCACGTCCTTGCCATGGTAGTCCTCGGGGAAGGCCAGCGGGAAGGTCTTGCTTTCGCCAGCCTTCATGCCGCGCACGGCGTCTTCGAATTCCTTGAGCATCTGGCCTTCGCCGACCAGGAACTGGAAGTCCTCAGCCTTGCCGCCCTGGAAGGTTTCGCCGTCGATCTTGCCTTCGAAGTCCACGGTCACGCGGTCGCCGTCCTGGGCCGCATCGGCCTGGGCACGCTGGGCGAAGGTGCGGCGCTGCTTGCGCAGGATCTCGACCGTGCGCTCGATGGCCTCGTCGGTCACGTCGGCGGTCACCTTCTCGACCTCGGCTTGCGCCAGGCCCTTGATCACGACTTCGGGGAACACTTCGAACACAGCGTCGAATGCCAGTTCGCCCTCGGGCGCGCCGTCCTTTTCGCTGATGGTGGGCTGGCCGGCCACACGCAGCTTGGCCTCGTTGGCCGCCAGCGAGAACGCCTCGCCGACCTTGTCGTTCACCACTTCGTATTGCACGGAGTAGCCGTAGCGCTGGGCCACGATGTTGAACGGCACCTTGCCGGGGCGAAAGCCATCGATCTTGACCTGGCGAGCCAGCTTGCGCAGGCGCGCATCGACTTCGGACTGGATGGCGCTAACGGGCAGCGACAGCGTGATCTTGCGCTCGAGCTTGTCGAGAGTTTCTACTTGCACAGCCATGAAGGTCTTCCTGTGTGTCTGTGGCGACCAGGCCGCCGTGTCCGCCTATCTGCGTGACATCGACGCCAGCACCGCCTATTGCTGAAAGAGAGCCAGGCGGCCAACCTGCCCCAAGCGCAGGACTGCAGGCCAGCCAACCGAAAAATAACCAACGATTGTAGCCGGACGAATCCCGGCCCCGGCAACCAACAAGGCCACCACACGTTGCGGCCCCTGCCCGCCGCAGAAAAAAGCCGGCTTCCCTGCTGACAAGGAAGCCGGCTTCGCAGTTGGTGCGCGGGGGGGGACTCGAACCCCCACACCATTGCTGGCGTCAGGACCTAAACCTGGTGCGTCTACCAATTTCGCCACCCGCGCTCATGCACGACACACAAACAAAACGGGCGGAAGAAACCGCCCGTTCTGCGTGGTGCAAGCGTTCTATTCTAACGACCCCGATGCCCTCTCACCGGCCAGACTGGCACGGCGTCACGACAAATTGGGCGCTGGTAGGGCGTGGCGGACTTGAACCGACGACCAAAGGATTATGAGTCCTCTGCTCTAACCAACTGAGCTAACGCCCCCCGGGCCCGAAGGCCGACCGGCGATTGTAGGACATCGCGGTCGGGCGCCGGGCCTGGTGGCGCGGCTAGCGGCCGGGGGTGATGCCGTGGTGGCTCAGGGCGTTGCTCACCATCTTGGCGGTGATGTCGACGATCTGGATCATACGGTCGTAGTGCATGCGCGTGGGGCCGATGACGCCCAGGGTGCCGACGATCTTGCCGTCGACCTCGTAGGGCGCGCTGACGATGGACAGTTCCTCGACCGGCACGATCTTGCTTTCGCCGCCGATGTAGATGCGCACGCCTTCGGCCTGGCTGGAGATGTCGAGCAAACGCAGCAACTGGGCTTTTTCTTCGAACAGATGGAAGGCGCGGCGCAGTTGATCCATGTCGGAGGAAAAGTCGCTGACGGCCAGCAGGTTGCGCTCGCCCGAGATGACGACCTCTTCCTGCGCCTGGCTCATGGCTTCGCTGCCGGCCTGGACCGCCGCCTGCATGAGCGCGGCGATCTCGCCGCGCAGGTTGTCGACCTCTTCCTGCAGGCGCTGGCGGACGTCGTCGAAGGCCAGGCCGGCGAAATGGGCGTTGAGGTAGTTGGACGCCTCGACGAGCTGCGACGGGGTGTAGTCGACCTCGGTGTAGATGACGCGGTTCTGCACGTCGCCGTCGGGGGCGACGATGATGACCAGCAGCCGGCGCTCGGACAGGCGCAGGAACTCGATGTGGCGAAACACCGACGAGCGGCGCGGCGCCATCACCACGCCGACGAATTGCGACAGGTTGGAGAGCAGGCCGGCGGCGTTGGCGATCACCTTCTGCGGCTGGTCGGGCGCCAGCGTCTGGGTCGGCCATTCGGGCACGCCCAGGCGGCGCTTGTCGGCCGTGAGCATGGTGTCGACGAACAGGCGGTAGCCGCGCGCCGTGGGGATGCGGCCGGCCGAAGTGTGCGGGCTGACGATCAGGCCCAGCTCTTCCAGGTCGGCCATCACGTTGCGGATGGTCGCCGGCGACAAATCGAGCCCCGATTCCTTGGAGAGCGTGCGCGAGCCGACCGGCGTGCCGTCGGCGATGTAGCGCTCGATCAGCGCCTTGAGCAACAACTTGGAACGATCATCCATGGAACTTGATTGTATGCAGCGCCAAATCGTGCGCGAAGCACGCCGATCACTGTGTATTTTTACAGCCGAACTGTGATGTAATTTCAGCATGAAAAGACAATTCCAGCGCGTTGCGTTGATCGGCAAATACCAGGCGGCGCAGGTCGATGCCGCCCGCCTGCTGCTGCAGGACGTGGCCGCCTTCGTGGTCAGCCTGGGCTGCGAGGTCCATGTCGAGCAAGACACGGCCACCCACCTGGGCCTGGCCGACCTGCCGATGCTGGACGTGGCGGGCATCGGGGCGCAATGCGACGTCGCGCTGGTGGTGGGCGGCGACGGCACCATGCTGGGCATCGGCCGCCAGCTCGCGCGTTACGACGTGCCGCTGATCGGCATCAACCAGGGCCGGCTCGGCTTCGTGACCGACATCGCTCTCAAGGACTACCGCGCCTCGCTGCCGCCGATGCTTGCCGGGGCCTACGACGAGGACACGCGCGGCCTGCTGCACGCCGAAGTCTGGCGCGGCGGCGAACGTGTGTTCGATGCGCTGGCCATGAACGACGTGGTGGTCTACCGCGGCGCCGCCTCGGGCATGGTCGAGCTGCGCGTGGAGGTCGATGGCCGCTTCGTGGCCAACCACCGCGCCGACGGCCTGATCGTGGCGACCTCGACCGGCTCGACCGCCTACGCGCTGTCGGCGGGCGGGCCGCTGCTGCACCCGCGCGTGGCCGGCTGGGTGCTGGCGCCGATCGCGCCGCACATGCTCTCCAACCGCCCCATCGTGCTGTCCGATCGCAGCGAGGTCACGCTCGAAGTGGTCGCCGGGCGCGACGCCAGCGCCAGTTTCGACATGCAGTCGCTGGCAGCGCTGGAACATGGCGACCGCATCATCGTGCGGCGCGCCACCCATGAAGTGCGTTTTCTGCACCCCGTGGGCTGGAGCTATTTCGACACGCTGCGCCACAAGTTGCACTGGAACGAAGGCAACAGTTGACCGCCCTGAATCCCTGGAGTTAGAGCGATGGCCATCAAACGCCTGGCATTGAAAGACTTCGTCATCGTCGATGCGCTCGAAATCGAGCTGGCCGGCGGCTTCACCGCGCTGACCGGCGAGACCGGCGCGGGCAAGTCCATCCTGATCGACGCCCTGCAACTGGTACTGGGTTCGCGCGCCGACGCCGACGTGGTGCGCGAGGGCTGCGCGCGTGCCGAGATCGCCGCCGAGTTCGAGCGCAGCGCCCCGGTCGACGCCTGGCTGCAGGCCGCCGGCTACGAAGCCGAGGACACCCTGCTGCTGCGCCGCGTGATCGACGGCGGCCAGGGCGAGGCCGCCGGCAAGAGCCGCGCCTGGATCAACGGCAGCCCCGCCACCGCCACGCAGTTGCGCGAGCTTGGCGGCCTGCTGGTCGACATCCACGGCCAGCACGCCTGGCAAAGCCTGACCCGCCCGGACGCGGTGCGCGGCCTGCTCGACGCCTATGCCCAGGTCGACACGCAGGCACTGCAGACGACCTGGCAAACCTGGCGCCAGGCGGCCCAGGCCCTGCACGAGGCCGAGCAGGCCCAGGCCACGCTGCGCACCGAGCACGAACGCCTGACCTGGCAGATCGGCGAGCTCGACAAACTCGCCCCGGCCGACGGCCAATGGGAAGAACTGCAGACCGAACACACGCGCCTGTCCAACGTCCAGGGCCTGATGGATGCCGCGCAAGGCACGCTGCAGGCACTCGAAGGCGACGATGGCGAAGTACCAGGCGCGCTGCGCCTGTTGGCCCAGGCGCAGGACGCGCTAGCCGCCGAGCAGGACGCTGAACCGCAGTTCCGCGCGCTTGCCGACATCCTCGCGCAAAGCCTGGCGCAGGCGGAAGACGCCGTGCACAGCCTGCACACCTATCTGCGCAAAAGCGGCCCCGACCCCGAACGCCTGGCCGAGCTGGACGAGCGCATCGCCCAGTGGCTGTCGCTGGCGCGCCGCTACCGCCACACGCCCGAGGCGCTGCCCGCGCTGCTGGCCGAATGGCGTGCCGAGTTGCAGCGCCTGGACGCCGCGGCCGACCTCGACAGCCTGCACCAGACCGAGCAAAAAGCCCAGCAGGCCTATCTGCGCGAAGCGCGCGCCGTCTCGCGCCAGCGCCAGACCGCCGCACCGCGCCTGGGCACCGCGATCACGCAAGCCATGCAGGGCCTGGGCATGCAGGGCGGCCGCTTCGAGGTCGCGCTGCACGAGTCGCAGCCCACCGCCCACGGGCTGGAGTCCATCGAATTTCTGGCCGCCGGCCACGCAGGCAGCACGCCGCGTCCGGTCGGCAAGGTAGCCTCGGGCGGCGAGCTCTCGCGCATGGCGCTGGCCATTGCCGTGACCACCAGCCAGCTCGGCACCGCGCAGACACTGATCTTCGACGAGGTCGATTCGGGCGTGGGCGGCGCCGTGGCCGAAACCGTGGGCCGCCTCATGCGCCAGCTCGGGCGCGACCGCCAGGTCATGGCCGTCACCCACCTGCCGCAGGTGGCCGCCTGTGCCGACCATCATCTGGTGGTCCACAAGAAACTGCGCGGCAAGCAGACGCTCAGCAGCATTGAAGCCGTGCGCGACGAGCACCGCGTGAGCGAAATCGGGCGTATGCTCGGCGGCGAAAAACTCTCGGGCGCCACCCTGGCCCATGCCCGCGAGATGCTGGAAACTTCCCTAGGATGAAACCACTCCCGAAGCGCCTGCCGCGCCGCCCCCTCAAGAGGGCGGCAATCCCGGCCGGGCCAAGCCCGTCCACGTCGTCACGGGAATGCACCCGTGGCATGCCATGCGCGCGGGGTCATGGAAAGCACTGCGGAGCAAGGTCATGACCGTTGCGCCTGAATCCGCCGACCCGACCGCCCTGCAAGAACTGGTGCTGATCACCGGCATGTCGGGTTCGGGCAAGTCGGTGGCCGTGCGGGCCCTGGAAGACGCGGGCTATTACTGCGTCGACAACCTGCCGCCCGAGTTGCTGCTGCCCTTTGTGGAAATGCACCGCGAAGGCGGGCGCGAGCGCCTAGCGATTGCGGTGGACGTGCGCAGCGCTCGCTCGCTGCACAAGGTGCCTGGTGTGCTGCGCGCGCTGCGCGAGCGGGGCATCGTGGTCAAGTCGCTGTTCCTCGATTCCTCCACGCCGACGCTGGTGCACCGTTTTTCCGAAACGCGCCGGCGCCATCCGCTGTCCAGCCCCTCGCTCGACGGCGATGCCGGCGACCAGCAGCGCGCGCTGATCGACGCCATCGAGCTCGAACGTGAACTGCTGGCCGACCTGCGTGAACACGCCCATGTGATCGATTCGAGCATCATGCGCGCCACGCAGCTGCAGAACTACGTCAAGGCGCTGCTCACGCTGGAAGACCGCGCCCAGAAAAGCCTGGTGCTGGTGTTTGAGTCCTTCGCGTTCAAGCGCGGCATTCCCATCGACGCCGACTACGTGTTCGACGTGCGCATGCTGCCTAACCCGCATTACGAGCCCGAACTCAAACGCCTGACCGGGCTGGACGAGCCCGTGGCCCTGTATCTGCAGCGCCACGACAGCGTGGCCGAGATGCAGGCCCACATCAGCGGTTTCCTGCACCACTGGCTGCCGCTGCTGGCCAAGGACCAGCGCAACTACGTGACGGTGGCGATCGGCTGCACGGGTGGCCAGCACCGCTCGGTCTACCTGGTCGAGCAGCTCGGCGCCGCATTCAGCCACGAGTGGAACACGCTCAAGCGCCACCGCGAGCTCGACCAGAAGGCCTCTTAGAACAACGCCGCCTGCGCCTGGTCCAGCATCTTGCGGATGGGCGCCGGCAGCCCCAGGTTTGCGAGTTCAGCCGCGCCCACCCAACGCCCCGCCAACGCCGGGTCTGCGGCATCGGCCGGCCAGTCCAGGCGCACCGGGTGCAGATGCAGATCCTTGTGGGTGAGCACGTGCAGCGACGCGGGCAGAAAGGCCAGGTCCGCATCACCCAGATCGCGGCCGATGCCGTTCACGGCCTCGTCGGCGGCATCGAACAGCGGCAGGCAGAACAGCCCGGCCCACACGCCCGGCACGGGCCGCTGCGACAGCCACACCGCGCCATCGGCCCGCCGCAGCCACAGGAGCCACAGGGTCTGCGCGCTGCGCTTGAGCTTGCGGCTCTTGACGGGGAAACGCTCGGGCTCGCCCAGGCGACGCGCCGTGCACAAATCCTGCATCGGACAGCGCCCGCACTCGGGCTTGCGCGGCGTGCACAGCGTGGCGCCCAGGTCCATCTGGGCCTGGGTGTAGGTGGGCATGGCCTCGCCCAGCCGCTCGCGCGGCAGCAGGTCGGTGGCGATGTGCCACAGGTCCTGGACCGGGCGCGCCTCGGCCATGTCGCCCTCGAAAGCCAGCACCCGCGTGAGCACACGTTTGACGTTGCCGTCGAGGATGGCCACACGCTCGCCAAAACAGAAGGCCGCGATCGCCGCCGCCGTCGAGCGGCCGATGCCCGGCAGCGTTTCAAGCAACTCGGCCGATGCAGGGAACGCGCCGCCGAAGCGCGCCACCACGTCCTGCGCGCAACGGTGCAGATTGCGCGCACGGCTGTAGTAGCCCAGCCCGGCCCACAGCGCCAGCACATCGTCCTGCGGTGCCGCGGCCAGTTCGGCCACCGTCGGAAAGCGCGCCAGAAAACGCGCGTAGTAATCCAGAACGGTCGTGACCTGGGTCTGCTGCAGCATGATTTCCGACAGCCACACGCGGTACGGGTCACGTGTGTTCTGCCAGGGCAGCTGTGCCGCCCATGGCTGTGCTGCCAGGCCACCAGCCGGTCGGCAAAGGCCGGCACCAGCGCAGGCGGTGCCGACGGCAGCGCGGCTGGGTCAGCGGCACGCGGACGGCCACGGCGAGAGGGCGAAGCGGAAACAGAAACAGAAACGGGAAGCGTGCTCACGCGGCAATCCAGGTCAGGGGGAAAAGCACAGGCACCAGCGCCTATCGGCCACGGGTCTCAATTAAGTCTGGCAAGTCGGGCAAAAAAAGGTTGAGCGCTGGCCCTGCCGGATCTGCCGGATCGGTGTACCGCACACACGGCAGGGCTGACCCGCCCGGTCGTACACCATGGCTTCGAGCTGGAAATAACCGCTCTGGCCTTCGGCGTTGACGAAGTCGCGCAGTGTACTGCCGCCGCGTTGCACGGCGCGCGCCAGCACGTCGCGGATGGCCGCATGCAGTTGGGCCGCCCGCGCCGCGCTGATGCGGTGCGCTGCCCGGGTCGGCCGGATGCCAGCCAGGAACAGCGCTTCAGAGGCGTAGATGTTGCCGACGCCGACCACGATGTCGCCGGCCAGCAGCACCTGCTTGATGGGTGCCTGCCGGCGCTTGAGCGCGGCGGCAAAAGCGACGGCCTCGAACGCGTCGGTCAACGGCTCCACGCCCAGGCCGCCCAGCAGCTTGCGCGCAACCGGGTCGGCCTCGCCGTGCGCCGCCCAGACCACCGCGCCAAAGCGGCGCGGGTCGTGCAGGCGCAGCCCGCCCTGGTCGGTGTGGAGGTCGAAATGGTCGTGCACACCGGCCGGCGGCAAGGCGGGCGCAAAACTCAGGCTGCCCGACATGCCCAGGTGCAGAAGCAAGGTGCTGGCGGCAGCGGGCTCGGCAGGCCCGGGCGCTGGCGACACCGGGCCCAGCAGGTCGATCAGCAGGTATTTACCGCGCCGCCGCACTTGCAGCACCTGCGCCCCCACCAGCGCCACGGGCTCGCAGCCCAGCGGCCAGCGCAGCGGCTTGCCCAGGCGCACGCCTTGCACACGGGCCCCCGCAATGCGGTCGGCAAACCCCAGGCGGGTGACTTCGACTTCGGGCAATTCAGGCATGCGCGCATTGTCGCCGCAGTGACCCGCCCGCAGCCACGCCTGCGCCCATGGCCCCAGGCGCGGCCGGCTCTGGCGGCCCTCCCTGAAAACCCGCAGGCGTTCAATTATCATGGCCTGATGAATTGGTCCGCGATCCGCATGCTCGTTCTTCTCGCCCCGTGGGCCAGCCTGGCTGTCCACGCGCAGGAGCCGCCGCCGCAATCCCAGCCCGTCCCGTCGACCGCGCCGCCGCTGGCGGCCGAACCGCCGGCCGAGCCGCCCGCCAACTCGGACATGGACGGCCGGCTGATGTACGAGCTGATGCTGGGCGAGTTCAGCGTGCGCGATGGCGCCGTCTCGCGCGGCTACGCCATCTTCCTGGACGCGGCGCGCCGCACGGGCGATCCGCAGCTCTACCGGCGGGCCGCCGACATCGCCCTCGAATCACGCTCAGGCGACGCCGCGCTGCAGGCCATCGAGGCCTGGCGCCGTGCCGACCCGCAGTCGCGCGAGGCCAACCGTTACCTGCTGCAGACCCTGCTGGCGCTCAACCGAACCGCCGACACGCAGGAGCCGCTGCGCCGCGAAATCGCTGCCACGCCGCTGCCCGAACGCCCGGTCGCCGTCATGGCCATCCCCCAGCTCTATGTGCGCAGCAGCGAAAAAGCACTGGCCGCGCGCGTGGTCGAAGCCGCCCTGCGCCCCAGCCTGGCCAGCGACGACAAGCGTCTGGTCACCGCGGCCTGGGTCACCATCGGGCGCATGCGGGGGCAGGCCGACGATGCCGATGGCGCACTCGAAGCCGCCAAGACCGCCCAGGACCTCACGCCCGGCGCCGAAGGCCCGGCCCTGCTGGCGCTGGAACTCAGCACCGTCGGCTACCGCGCCCAGGCCTTGCCGCTGCTGCAGCGCTACCTGGCCGAGCCCGGCGCCCGCCCCGAGGTGCGGCTCGACTACGCCCGCGTGCTGCTCCAGGAGCAGCGCCCGGACGAAGCCCGCGCCCAGTTGCGGCAGATCACCGATGCAGCACCGGCCCAGCCCAGTGCCACCTCCCAGGGTCTGGCCGCGCTGGGGCTGGGGCTGCCCTCACCCACGGGCGAAGCCTGGCTGCTGCTGGGCCTGCTGGGCCTGCTGGACCTGGAACAGAACAAGCCCGAGACCGCCGAGCCCGCGCTGCAGCGCTACCTCGACATCAGCCAGAACGAGGCCGACAGCGACCGCCGCAACAGCAACCGGCGCCAGGCCTACCTGGCGCTGGCGCAGATCGCCGAAAACCGCAGCGACTACGCCGCGGCCGACGGCTGGCTCACCCGCATCGACGATCCGCAAGCCGCTGGCGACACGCTGGTGCGCCGCGCCGGCCTGCTGGCCAAGCAAGGCCGGCTCGACGACGCGCTGCGCCTGGTCCAGACCACCCCGCTGCCGTCTTCGCTCCCGCCGGCCGCCGAACAACGCATCAAGGCGCTTGCCGAAATCCAGCTCCTGCGCAACAACGGGCGCGCAGCCGACGCCTATGCACGCCTGGCCGCGTTCAACCAGTCCGGCAAACCCGACCCCGAACTGCTGTACGACCAGGCCATGCTGGCCGACGAGCTCGACCGCCACGGCGACGTCGAGCCCCTGCTGCGCCAGGTGATCAAGCTCAGCCCCGACAACGCCCACGCCTACAACGCACTGGGCTATTTCTTCGCCGATCGCAACGAACGCCTGCCCGAGGCCCGCACGCTGATCCAGAAAGCCCTGTCGCTCGCCCCCGAAGACCCCTTCATCACCGACAGCCTGGGCTGGGTCGAATTCCGCCTGGGCAACCTGGCCCAGGCCACGCGCCTGCTGCAAAAAGCCTACGACACCCGGCCCGACGCCGAAATCGCCACCCACCTGGGCGAAGTGCTCTGGCAATCGGGCCGGCAGGAAGAAGCCCGGGCCGCCTGGCGCAACGCGCAGCGCCTCAACGCCGACCTGCCCACCTTGCGCGAAACCCTGCAACGCCTGGGCGTGGGCGCACTGTGATGCAACGCCGCGCCGCCTTGGCCGCGCTGGCCGGCGCGGCCGCCGGCCTGCTGGCCGCCTGCGCCACGCCCACACGCACCCTGCCCGTCACCGCCGACAGCTACTGGCTGGGCCGGCTGTCGCTGCAGTTGCGCACCGAACGCGCGCAGGGCTTTGCCGCCGGCTTCGAACTCTCGGGCCGGCCCGACCGGGGTGAGCTGGTACTGACTTCGCCCGTGGGCACCCGCATCGCCGAAGTGCACTGGACCGCCCAGGAGGCCGTGCTTGAACAGGGCGGCCGACGCCAGGCCTATGCCTCGCTGGACGAGCTCATCACACGGCTGACGGGCACGGCCATTCCCGTGCCCGCCCTGTTCGACTGGCTGCAAGGCAAGGCCACCGCGGTCGACGGCTGGAGCGTGGACCTCAGCCGCCAGCCCGAAGGCCGCCTGAGCGCCGTGCGCCAATGGCCCGAACCCGTGGCCGACCTGCGCATCGTGATCGAATAAGACACGCATCCAAAGCGCTGTTGATCTTGCCCCTGATTTACGGACACCTATCTAAGCGACATTGGCCAGCTCGTACTGCTCTGGGCTGAGGTAGCCCAGGGTCGAGTGCAGCCGGATCCGATTGTAGTCAACCTCAATGTAGTCAAACACATGAGCCTTGGCCTGCTCCCGTGTGGCGAGGTGTTCACCATGGATGGCCTCGACCTTCAGACTGTGGTTCCAACTCTCCATTGCTGCGTTGTCGTAGCAGTTGCCTCTGGCACTCATGCTGGCGATCAAAGCGTATTGCTCCAACAGGGCGCGGTGCTCGCGCGAGCAGTATTGGCTACCACGGTCA
>WNDQ01000076.1 GCA_009912175.1 Paracidovorax wautersii
GAAAGCGTTCTCCTCCTCCAGCCGCGCCACTTCACGTTTGAGCCGTGCATGTTCGGCCAACTCCAAGCGTTGTGCCTGATCGTCCTGGTCGTGCCGCCGCGCCTGGGCGCGCCAACTGTACAGCTGGGCAGGCTGCAACCCCAGATCACGAGCCACCGTGGTTACCCCTTCTGTGGCCGCTCGCAACAGTGCCTGCTGCCTGAACTCCAGGCTGAACTCCTGCCCCTTTCTGCCTGCCTTGCTCTTGGTCATCGTCCACCTCCTATTGCGATAGTTAATCGCTTATAGGGGTGTCCGTGAAACGGGGGCAAGATCAAAGCCGCGGCGCGCACGATCTCGACCAGCGCCCGCAACGCGGCCAGGTAGGACTGCGGACCCAGCCCCTGCACGGTGCCCTTGACCGCGGGCGAGATGATGGAGTGGCTGCGCCAGGCTTCACGCGCGGCGATGTTGGACAGGTGCACCTGGATCACCGGGAAGGGCATGGCCTTGATCGCGTCGTGCAGCGGCACGCCGTGCTGCGTCAGGCCGGCCGGGTTGACCAGCGCGCCTTGCGCATCGTCGATGTGCTGGTGCAGGAAGTCGATCAGCGCGCCTTCGTGGTTGGACTGGAGCGTGGCGACCTCGACGCCCAGCTCATGGGCGAGCTGGCCGATGCGTGTGTTGATCTCCGCCAGCGTCGTCGTGCCGTAGATGCGGGGCTCCCGGCGTCCGAACAGGTTGAGGTTGGGGCCGTGCAGGACAAGGATTTTCATAGGGACTGCGAAGAAAAAGGGGAGGGGCTCAGGGACGGCGGATGCGGGCCAGCTCGTTGTTGTAGAGCTGGACCACGGCCGGGTCGTACTGCGCGGCGAACTTGTCGGTGACGGGCTTGGCGATCTCGCGCATGCGGGTCTGCTCGGCCGGTGCCACCTGGTTGAACTGCGCCCCCTTGGCCTGCAGCTCGCCCACGGCTTTCTGCGCGGCGGCGCGGCTGACCTGGCGCTGGTAGCCGCGGGTCTCGTCGGCGGCTTCGCGCATCCATTGCTGCTCGGTCGGCGTGAGCTGGTCCCAGAACTTCTTGCTCACCAGCACGATGTTGGCGGCGTAGACGTGGTTGGTGGCGCTGACGTACTTCTGGATCTCGTAGAACTTGTTGGAGAGGATGACGGCGAAGGGGTTTTCCTGGCCGTCGACGGCCTTGGATTCGAGCGCGCCATAAAGCTCGGTGAAGGGCATGGGCACCGGGTTGGGAATCACGCGGATCTTCAGGCCCTGCAGGTCTTCGGGCTTGTTGATCGGGTGTTTGCTGTTGGTCACGTTGCGAAAGCCCAGGTCCCAGTAGCCCAGGGCGACCAGGCCTTTTTCGGGCAGCTTGTCGATCAGCGCCTTGCCCAGCGGGCCGTCGAGCAGTTGGTCGGCCTGCGCGTAGTCGGCCACGGCGAAGGGGAAGTCGAGCAGGCCGAATTCCTTGACGATGCCGGCCAGCGAGGTGGTGGCGGGCAGCGACATCTGCTGCACGCCGCCCTGCAGCGCGGACTGCTGCTGCAGCTCGTTGCCCAGCTGATTGGCCGGGTACTCCTGCACTTTCAGCTTGCCGCCGCTCTTTTCGGCCAGCCGCTCTGCAAAGCGCTTGACGCCAAAACTGACCGGGTGATCCGTGTTGTTGAGGTGGCCGAGCCGGATGACGCGCTCTTGCTGCGCCCAGGCGGGAGCGGCAAGGGCGGCGCAGGCGGCGGCCAGGGCCAGGACGCGGAAAAATCGCATGGTCTTTGTCTCCTCAGGGTGGAATGGGGTGGATGTTACGTTTTGTGGAAAGAATTTCCACTATGGAAATCCCTTTCCCTGACTCGGTGCCTGGCGTCAATACACCACGATCTTTCCCGTGGGGCGTGGGCTGTGGCAGTCGTTGTAGAAGTACTCGCCAGGCTGCGTGAAGCGGTGCTGCGCGGACTGGCCGGGTGCGAGCCGGAAGTCGAACAAGCCCTCGAAGAACTGCGTGGCGCAGTGCGTGTGCTGGTTGTCGGCCGGGTTGGTGAAGGTCACGGTCGTGTTCACGGGCACACGCATCCAGGTCGGCGTCATGGCGTTGACGGCGGTCGATTCCGCCGTGCCGGGCGCGTTGGTGGACGTCTGCACGCGGGCGAGGAACACGGTGTTGGGCGTGGGCAGCGCCGTGCCGTCGACGCTGCTGCCCGAGACCGGCCGGCGCACCTCCGGTGGCACGGGCGTGGGCGCGGGCGCCACCGTGCCGCCGACCTTGAAGGCCCAGAGGTAGTCGCCGCGCGGCGCCGAGTTGCCGTAGGGAATGCTGGTGCCGCCCGCGTAGACGGCGATGTATTGCTCGCCGTCGATCTCGTAGCTCACGGGGCTGGCGCTGATGGCCGCGCCGGTCTGGAAACGCCAGAGCTCATTGCCGTCGCGCGCGTCCAGCGCCACCAGGTTGCCGTCGGGCTGGCCGATGAACAGCAGGTCCGACGCCGTGGTCAGGATGCCGTTGCCGTGCGCCAGCGAGTAGGGCATGGGCTTTTTCCAGCGCACGAGGTTGGTGCTGGCGTCGACGGCAACGACGGCGCCCGTCATGTAGCTGCCAGGCGGGCGCAGGCCGTTGCTGGACTCGCTCAGCGAATGCGCGGCGCCCACGTAGCCCATGCCGGTGTAGACCAGCCCGGTCGAGGGGCTGAAGGACATGTGGCTCCAGTTGGCGCCGCCGCCGTGGCCGGGGATGGACAGCACGGGCTCGTCCCAATGCGGGTCGAACAGGCAGCCGCGCTGGTAGTGCGGCACGGCGGTGCCCAGCGGCTGGTCGACCACGCAGGTCTCGGTCCAGGCGCCCTGGCGCGGAATCGGCTGGGTCGGCCAGGTGGCCTGCCGTGCGTCCTGCTTGACCGCCACCTCGTCGATGCCCAGCGGCGCGCTGCCGTCCTTGCGGTCGAGGATGTAGAACATGCCGGTCTTGCTGCCGTAGATGACCACCTTGCGCTCGACGCCGTTGATCCGCACGTTGGCCAGTACGGGCGACATCACGTTGTCCATGTCCCAGATGTCGTGGTGCACGGACTGGAAGTGCCATTGGTAGTCGCCGGTCTTCAGGTCGAGCGCGACGATGGAATTGGCGAACAGGTTCAGCCCCGGGCGCGAGGCGCCGTTCTGCGAAGAGCCGCCGCGCACGTTGCCGAAGGTCCAGTACACCAGGCCGAGTTCGGGATCGACAGCGGGGTGGATCCACGGCGTGGCGCCCGTGCGGTCGCTGTCAGGCGCGCCGCCCCAGGTGTCATGGCCTCGTTCGCCCGCGCGCGACACGCCCCAAAAGGCCGTAAGCACCTCGCCATTGGTCGCGTCGGCCGAGAACGCCGCGCCCCGGTTGCCGTCGTTGGTGCCGATGTACAGCCGCTTGTCGTGATAGACCAGCGCGACTTTCTGCACGGCGCCCAGGAAGTTGGGATCGGTGTTGCTGGCGGGGTATTGCTTGACCCAGGCGACCGCGCCGGTTTCCTTGTCCAGCGCCACCAGCCGGTTGCCGCCGGCAATCGTGTAGACCAGTCCCAGGTCCTTGGCGACGGCCACGCCGCGCCGCGTGAGCGTGCCGTAGGGTGTGGTCCACTTCCACTTCGTGGCGCCGGTCTTGCCGTCGACGGCGACCACGTTGCCCAAGGCGGACTCGATGAAGAGCACACCGTCGACCACGGCCGTGGTGCTCTGGTTGGTGCCGGTGTTCAGCCCGCCTTCGATGCGGTTGACCCAGGCCGCGCCCAGTTGCGCGACCTGGCCCGGGCCGATCTGCTTGAGGCGCGAGTAGT
This sequence comes from Paracidovorax wautersii, assembly GCA_009912175.1. GTDB lineage: Bacteria > Pseudomonadota > Gammaproteobacteria > Burkholderiales > Burkholderiaceae_C > Comamonas_F > Comamonas_F wautersii_A. Next base: position 3,780 of record WNDQ01000076.1, read on the forward strand.
TCTGGTTGCCCAGGTTGCCGCCAACCTTCGGGAAATCCTGGTCACCGGCCGTGCAGCATTCCTGGAGGTCAGCGGCCGAGGGACTCGGCACCGCCGGCGGCGGCGGATTCGATTCGGAATCGCTGCCGCCGCAGCCGTGCAGCAGCAGGCGAAGGCGCGGAAAGGGATGCATGGGGCAGACAGCGACAACGGGCGGCGGGCCGGGCGTGTTCCGGCCATACGCCGCCGTCTCACGGCGGTGTTACTCGGTGCAGAAGGGCGTCAGACCCATCACGGACTTGACGCCTTGCACGACCAGTTTCTGGAAGGCGTCGGCACCCGGCCCGGTGGAGTTCGCCTCGAACGAATGGGCGTTGTGGCCCAGCGTGCTGAGCCAGGCGCGGCCGCCGTCGTAGTACTGGCACCAGGCGACGGGGTGGAAGTCCTTGTGGCCCGGGTGCGGCGCGGCGGTCAAGGGCGTGAGCGTGGCCGTGTCGACCTTGGCCAGGAACTTGACCTTGGTCGGGAAGGGCTCGAGGTTGTACCACTCGTCCTGGAAGGAGAAACGCTGCGGGACGCCCTCGGTCGACGGGTCCTGGGCCAGGATCTCGACGTCGCCCGCGCGGTTGGGGCCGTGGTTGTAGAAGTTGGCGTTGCCCAGCAGGCCTTCGTAATAGGGCCAGTTGTATTCGGCGCCAAAGGCGTTGTGCAGCCCGACGAAACCGCCGCCGCGGCGCAGGTAGTTGCGCAGCGCCGTGCGCGCGGCGTCGTTGCTGGTGTTGACCGCACCGTTCCAGAGCGTGTCGCGGTTGCTGCTGGCGAAGATGACGGCCTTGTAGTTGTTGATGCGGCCCGAGAGGATGGTGACGTCTTCCGTCCAGTCCGCCGTGATGCCGGCCTCGGTCAGCATGCGCACCAGGCCGGCCTGCATGAGGTTGTCGGGGTTCATGGCCGGATTGAGGCCGCTGCCCATCGGCGTGCCCAGGTTGGCGTGGCGCGGCCCGGCCGTGCGCGAGTAGATCAGCACGCGGTCGGGCGTCGAGGCGAAGGCGCCCCAGTCGTGGTAGCACGTCGGGCTGGTGCCGCGACAGACGTTGTAGTAGGCGTCGAAGTGATCGTTCTCGGGGGCGGGCTCCTCCGGCTGAGCGACGACGGGCGGGTCCTCGGCCGCATCGTCACTGCCGCCGCAGGCCGCCAGCGTCAGAGATGCCAGCGCCAGGGCGGCGATCGAGGTCCAGCCCCACTTCAAGGTCTTGGTGGTCACAGCGTTGTCTCCTTTCGATGTTGGAAATCCGCCATCCGCGGCCGAGCGCCATCGTATTAAAAAATGGAAAATATTTTCACTATGGAAATCCCTTCCTACAATTTCCTGAACTAGGATGTGCGGACGACAAATCAGCCACTTGAAGTTTGGAGACGGGTATGAGCGGGATGTTGGAACGCGGCCTGAAGGTTCTGGAGTACTTGGCAGCTCGCCCTCAGGGCTGTGCGCTGTCAGCGGTCTCGGGCGATCTCGGCATCCCCTTGAGCACGTCCCACCGGCTGCTGACAGAGCTGATCCAGTACGGCTACGTCCGGCAGGACGCGCATGACGGCCAGTACGTGCTGACCATCAAACTGGTCTCGGTCGGGCTGTCATTCCTGAGCAGTTCGGGCATAGTGGACGTGGCGCAGCCGCTGCTCGACGACCTGGCGGCCATCTCGGGTGAACTGGTGCGGCTGGCCGTGGTCGACGGCGACGACCTCACGTTCGTGGCCAAGGCGCAGGGCGCCACGCGCGGCCTGCGCTACGACCCGGACATGGGGCTGTCCGTGGCGCTGTCGTGCAGCGCGGCAGGCCATGCGTGGCTGTCCACGATGAAAGACGACGACGCCATGGCCCTGGTTGCCAAAAAAGGCCTGGGCAAGCCGCAGGACTACGGCCCGCGCGCGCCCACCTCGATCAAGGCCGTGATGGCCTACGTCAAGGCGGCGCGCCAGCGCGGCTTCAGCATGATCGAGGAAGTCTTCGCCCCCGCCATGACCGCCATGGCCGCGCCCGTGCTGGGCGCAGACGGCCGGGCCCTGGGCGTGATCACCATCGCCGGTCCGCAGGTGCGGCTGCACGCCAAGCGTATGGAGGAACTGGGGCCCACGCTGCTGCGCTCGGCCGAACAGATCGCACGCGCCAGTGGGGCATCGCCGCTGTTTAAGAAACGCGGCGCGTAAAAAAAGAAAGACGAAAAGAGCGGTGCCGGAATTCAGACTGGCACCAGCTCCACGTCGTAGCCCTGGCCCGAGGCGATGACGGCCAGCAGCCGGTCGACGTTGGGGTGCGAGCCCGGATGCGCCCGCGCCGCCGCCGTGTGCTCCGCAAACAGCACCAGCCCCTCTTCGGCGGCTGCCACGTCGATGCGGCCATGCTTGGCTGCCAGCGCCGCGTACACCGCCACGGAGCCGGCCTTGCCGGGCTTGTTCTCGATGGTGGCAACGACATGGCCCGTGGCATCGCGCAGATGGAGCGCGGCGAGATGGGCAATGGAGGGCAACTGGCGCAGGTTGTCGGCGAAGGTCATGTTCATGTCTCAATCGGCAAAAGCCTGCGATTGTGCGACAGGCCCGCGCCTTTTCATGCCAGCCGCGCCCCGGCCTCCCGCCGGTTGACGTCGTAGAACAGTCCGCGCAGCCAGCGGTTGGCGGGGTCGTTCTGCATGCGCCGGTGCCAGTACTGCTGGATGCGCAGCTGGGGCGGGCGAAAGGGCAGGGCCACCTCGCGCAGGGGCAGATGGCGCGCGACCACGGTGGCAATGTCCCGCGGCACCGTGGCGACCAGGTCGCTGCCAGGCAGCAGCGCCAGCAGGCTCATGAAGTGGGACAGCTCCAGCGTGATGTGCCGGTGCCAGCCCTTGTCCTCCAGGAAACGGTCGAGCAGGTGCTCGCGGCCGTCGGGCCGCACGACCACGTGATGGGCCGCCAGGTATTGCCGCAGGGTGGGGGCCGGGCCGATCGTGTCGTTGTCCGCAGCCGTGATGCAGGTGTAGCCGCTCATGAAAAGCGCCTGCTGGTAATAGCCGGCTTTCTGCAGGTCCGGAAAGAAACCGACGGCCAGCTCGGCGTCGCCTTTCTCCAGGGCGTCGGCGGCCTCGGCCCGCGAACGGGAGAGGGCATGGAGCCGGATCCCCGGAGCGTGCTGCCGCAAGTGCCGCAGCACGCCGGGCAGAAAGGCGACTTCGCCGATGTCGGGCGTGAGGATGGTGAAGCTGCGCTCGGCGCGGGCCGGCTCGAAGGTGGGCGGCTGCAGGATTTCGGACTGGATGGCCTGCACCACGCGATGCACGACCGGGGCCAGCTGCTGTGCCCGTGGCGTGGGCAGCATGCGCGAGCCCGTGCGCACGAACAGCGGGTCGCCAAAGGTCTCGCGCAGCCGGGCCAGGGCGCCGCTGGTGGCCGACTGGCTCAGGCCCAGCGCCTCCGATGCGCGGTTGACGCTGTGCAGGCGCGCCATGGCGTCGAACAGCACCAGCAGATTCAGATCGACGGAACGAATATCCATGAATTCGATTTTACTCATCGATCAAAACCTGTATTTACGATTCATGAGCCTGCCTACGATGGTTGCCAGAGACAAAGCCCGGGCACCGATGGCTCATCGGCCCACCCCGGGTTCCACGAGGTATAGCCATGCGAGACTTTCCAATTGCCGCCTTGCGCAGCGTCGAGCTGTCGACCCCGGACCTGGCCGGATCCATCGATTTCTACGCCCGCGTCTGGGGCCTGGACGTGGTGGCGGAGGATCAGGGCAAAACGTTTCTGGCCGCCACGGGCGATGACTTCCATGTGCTCGAACTCCGGGCTGGCGAGCGGGCCGAACTGCGCAAGATCACGTTCCGGGCCCGCACGCCGCGCGACCTTCAATCCTTGTTCGACAAGGCGGTGGCGGCGGGCTGCGAGATTGTGCGCAGCCTGGGGCCGGCCGAGGGGCCCGCGGGCGGCATTCGCTGCGTTGTCCGCGAGCCGCAGGGTTCGGTGCTGGAGTTCGTCCACGGAGATCGTCGCCGCGAAGCTGCGCCGGTTGTCAACCGCCCGCTGCGGCTGGCGCACGTCAACCTCAACAGCGCGCGCATCGAGGCCTTGTCCCGCTTCTACCAGGAGGTCCTGGGTTTCCAGCTGACCGACCGCTCGCGGCTGATGGCCTTTCTGCGCTGCAATGACGACCACCATGCCGTGGTGCTGGCCGAGGCGCCCGTCAATGGCCTGAACCACATCGCGTTCCTGATGCCCGACCTCGAATCGGTCATGCGCGGCAGCGGCCGCCTGGTCGACCATGGCTGCCCGATCGCCTGGGGCGTAGGGCGCCATGGCCCTGGCGACAACGTGTTCGCGTACTTCGTCGACCCGACCGGCGTCGTCATCGAATACACCGCCGAGGTGCTGCAGGTCGACGACAGCTATCGCTTCAAGGGGCCCGACGAATGGGTCTGGCCACCGGGCCGCACCGACCACTGGGGCATTGCGCCACCCAAGAGCGAGGTTTGCAAACAGGCCCAACTGGCCATCGGTTTTGCCGGTGCCCCCTCCAACCCTGAACACGAGGTGCGCCCGTGAGCCCGACGCTCGACCTTTCGAGCCCCTACGACGTGCTGGTCGTCGGCTTCGGCCCGAGCGGCGCGGTGGCCGCCGCCATGCTGGGCCAGCGTGGCCATCGCACGTTGGTGATCGATCGCCTGGCCGGCATTTACGACAAGCCGCGCGCCATCGCCCTGGATCACGAGATCCCGCGGCACTTCGACAACATGGGTGTCATGGACGAGGTGCTGCCTCACGTCACGCCATTCACGGCCTCCGAGCATTTCGGGGCGCAGGGGCAGTTGATTCGCCGCATCGACATGGTGGCGCCGCCGTACCCTTTGGGCTACACGCCCAGCATGGTGTTCACGCAGCCGCCCGTCGAAGCGGCCTTGCGGCGGCATGTCCAGGGTCTTTCGAACGTCACGGTCGCGCTGCAGACCGAACTCGTCGATCTGGTGGACGAGGGGGACGAGGTCAAGGCCACCGTGCGGGATGCAACTGGCCATCTGCGGACCGTGCGGGCCCGCTACGTGGTGGGCTGCGACGGCGCCTCCAGCACCGTGCGCCAACTGGCGGGCCTGCAGCTCACCGATCTGGTCTTCGACGAACCTTGGCTGGTGGTCGACATCCGTGTCCATGCGCACGCCCAGGCCAAGCTGCCCCCGGTCTCGGCCCAGTTCTGCGACCCGGCACGCCCGACCAGCTACCTCGTGGGCCCCGGCAACCATCGGCGCTGGGAAATCATGCTGCTGCCCGGGGAAGCGCCGCGCGACATGGAAGCGCCAGACCGCGTCTGGCAACTGCTCGCGCCCTGGCTCACGCCCGAGGATGGTGAACTTTGGCGTGCCGCAGCCTACCGTTTCCATGCGCTCGTGGCCAGCCGCTGGCGCCACGGGCGGGTCTTCATCGCGGGCGATGCGGCGCATCAGCAGCCGCCCTTCATTGGCCAGGGCATGTGCCAGGGCCTGCGCGACGTCGCCAACCTGGCGTGGAAGCTCGACCGTGTGCTGCGGGGACAGTCGTCCGAAGCCCTGTTGGACAGTTATGGCGTCGAGCGCCAGCGCCATGTGCAGACGCTCACTGGGCGGATCAAGGCCATCGGTCAGACCATCTGCGAACGCGACCCCGAGGCGGCTGCCGCGCGCGATGCGCGCATCCTGGTCGAAGGCGGCGGGCAGCCGTTGACGATCACGCGCCAGGAGATCGTGCCACCGCTGGAAGCAGGCTTGATCGCACCACCCGGCACTGCCGCCCGCGGTCTGCTGTTTCCGCAACCCTTCGTGGTCCAGGGCGCCACACGTGGCCTGCTTGACCACGTGATCGGCACGGGCTGGCGGCTGATCCTTGATGGGCGGGCGCTTGCGCGCGCACAAGTCCCTGTCGAGACCGAGGTATTCACCGATCTGACCGTCGTTTCGGTTGCCCCCGAGGAGGGGCCGGCAATGGACCCCGACGCCTGGCGCGAGACCGACAGCGTGCTCGCGGCCTGGTTCGATCGGCACCAGGCGATCGCGGCCCTGGTGCGCCCCGACCACTACGTATTCGGCGCCGCGGGCGACCTCCCGTCCCTGCGGCAACAACTGGCGCAAGCCCGGGCGGGTCTGGCCTGAGCCCACTGACCCATTCCCGACCCCATCACATTGGAGACCTTTCATGAGACTGTCCACCATCAGCCACCAAGGCCGCACCACCTGGGGTGTGATCGAAGGCGAGCACTTCCTGGATACCGGGGTCGTGCTGGCCTCGCGCTATCGCGACCTCAAGGCTGCCATCGCGGCTGGCCTGGCGGGCGTGGCCGAAGCCGCGGGGCAGGCCGCTGCGCTGCCCTTGGCCGAATTGCAGTGGCTGCCGGTGATCCCGAATCCCGACAAGATCCTGTGCATCGGCCTGAACTATGAAACGCACCGCAAGGAAACGGGCCGGACCGAGGTCGAGCACCCGACGATCTTTGCGCGCTACGCCAACAGCCAGACGGGTCACCTCGCGCCCATCGTGCGGCCAAGGGTCTCGGTCGACCTCGATTTCGAGGGTGAACTGGCCGTCATCATCGGCAAGCCGGGCCGCTACATCCCGCGGGCCGAAGCCATGGGCCACATCGCCGGCTACGCCTGCTACAACGACGCCAGCGTGCGTGACTTCCAGCGCCACACGCACCAGTTCACGCCAGGCAAGAACTTCATGGACACCGGCGCGTTCGGCCCCTGGCTGATGACGCCCGATGAACTCGGGCCGCTGCCCGCGCTGCGGTTGCAGACGCGGCTCAATGGCCAGGTGGTGCAAGAGGCGCTGCTGGGGCAGATGATCTTCGACATCGCGCGGCAGATCGAATACTGCTCGACCTTCACGCGGCTCGAGGCCGGCGACGTGATCGTGAGCGGCACGCCGGGCGGCGTCGGCGCCAAGCGCAACCCGCCGCTGTGGATGAAGCCGGGCGACTGGGTGGAAGTCGAGGTCGAGCGCCTGGGCGTGCTGCGCAACCCTGTCACTGCCGAAGCCGACTGAACTCGCCGACAAGGATTGCCATGGCCACCCTGCACGACGCCCACCTGGCCGCACCTTGCGGCTGCGGCATCGACGTTCACAGCCATGTGGTGCCGGAGAATTTTCCGGCCTACATCGGCGCGCGGCTGCCCGCCGAATGGCCGTCGATGGCGGCGGCCCACGCCTGCCATCGGCACGTCATGATCGCCGGCAAGGTCTACCGCACCGTCTCCGACCAGTGCTGGGACGTGGGCCGACGGCTCGAAGACCTGCCGGGCATGGGGCTGTCGATGCAGGTGATTTCGCCCATGCCCGAACTGCTGTCGTACTGGATGGCCGCCGCCGACGCGCAACCCTTGCTGCGCTACCTAAACGACCAGATGGCGGCCATGGTCGAGCAGGGCAGGGGACGCCTGCTTGCGCTGGGTGCCGTGCCGCTGCAGGACCTGGACCTGGCGATTCGCGAACTGGAATACGTGGTCGGCACGCTGGGGTTCAAGGGCGTCGAGATCGGCAGCAACATCAACGGTGTGCCCATCGGGTCGCCCGATCTGGATCCATTCTTCGAGGCCTGCGAAGCCCTGGGGGCCGCGGTCTTCGTGCACGCGCTGCGGCCGGCTGGCATGGACCGGCTGGTGGGCCCGGCACCGTTGCAGCAAGTGCTGGCCTATCCGGTCGATGTGGGGCTGGCGGCGGCCTCGGCCATCACGGGTGGCCTGCTGGCGCGCCGCCCGAAGCTGCGCATCGGCTTCAGCCACGGCGGCGGGGCATTGGCATCGCTGCTGCCACGCCTGGAGCAAGGCTGGCGCGTGTTCCCGACACTGAAGGACAGCATGGCACTTTCCCCCGCCGAGCAGGCGCGCCAGTTCTTCTACGACACGCTGGTCTTCGACACCGCCACGCTGCAGCACCTGGTGCATTGCTTCGGCGCGAGCCAGTTGATGATCGGCAGCGACTATCCCTTCAATTTCCACGAGCGCCAGCCGGTCGAGCGCATTGCCGCCGCGCTGGGGGACGCGCTGGCCGCGCGCGCGCTGATCGATGGCAACGCTCGGCGTTTTCTGGGCATTCAGGAGCAGCCCATGGCTTGAGTCTGAATGCCCGCAATCCGTACAGAGCGCAGGCCGTGGCGGCCGGCTCGGTATCTTGTCGCGGCACAGCCGCGCACCCTGTCGACACCACAATCAGGAGACAAACCATGCTGAACCGTCGAGAGTGTCTGTTTGCCCTGGCGAGCCTGCCGCTGGCGGGTTTTGCCGGGCCTTCAAGGGCACAGAACTGGCCGGACAAACCCATCCGATTCATCCTGTCCCAACCGGCTGGCTCCGGCCCCGACGCCATGGCACGGCTGGTCGGCCACGATTTGACCGCGCTGCTCGGGCAAGCCGTGATCGTGGAAAACCGCCCGGGCGGGCAGAACGCCATCGGCGCGCAAGCCGCGGCCCGCTCGGCGGCTGACGGCAGCACTTTTTATGTCGCCACGGCGGCGGCGCTCGTCACCAACCCCTTCCTCTTCAAGAGCCTGTCCTACGACCCACGCAGTGACTTCACGCCGGTGGGCATGGTCGGGGTTGTGCCATTTGCAATCTCCGTGAATGCCAATGCGCCTTTTCGCTCATTCACGGAACTGGTGACCTACGCCAAGGCCAACCCCGGCAAGCTCGACATCGCCAACGAGGGGCCGCGCACCTTCGGTGGCCTGTTGACGCGCTTCCTCGCGGCGCAACTGGGCCTGGACATCCACCCGGTCTCGTATTCATCGGTGAGCGCGGCGGTCAACGACACCGTGGCCGGGCAAATCGGCGTGCTGGTCAGCGACGTGCCCAGCGTGCTGCCCATGGTCAAGGCCGGGCGTCTGCGCACGCTGGCGGTCACGACCACTGACCGCGTGCCGGGGCTCGACAACGTGCCGACGGTAGCGGACACGCTGCCGGGATTCGATTTTTACGGATGGGTCGGCATCGTCGCGCCGGCCGGCACATCGGCTCCCGTGGTTCAGGCGATGAACCGGGCCCTGGACCGCGTGCTGGCCAACCTGGACCTGGCCGAACGGATCAGGACCATCGGCCCCATCACCCATGGCGCAGGCACGCCTGCGCAGATGCAGGCCATGCTCGACAAGGAACACGCCCGCTGGGCCAAGCTCACCAAGGATTTCGATATCCAGCCGGAGTAGCGACGGAAACGCCACCGCTCATGGACCGGGCGGCGTCTGCAACCCGCTCTCGAACTGAATCGTCGCCAGGCCTCGATCAAGGTGGACGTTCAGCTCGGCAAGCATGTCGTCCAGGCTCTCGCCCAGCGCGCACGCCAGGAAGCGGCGATGGTTGGCCTCGAAATCGACCTTCGGCGCATGGGTGATCTGGCAGATGGCAAAGCCGAGCTGGATTTTCTGCGTCATCTGCTGCCAGAAGGCGGGCATCAGATGATTGCCACAGGCTTCGAAGACCAGTCCGTGGAAGTGCGCCTCCGTGCGGATCTGCTCGGACAGGTCGTTGGTCGAGAGGGCGGCGATCATCCGCTCGAACCGGGCCTGCAGTTCTTTGCGAAAGGCCGCGGTGCGATGCGGACAGATGCGGACATAGGCCTGCGCTTTCATGATGCGGCGGACCTCGTAGACGTCCCGCAGCACGTCGGCATTGATCTCCGCCACATAGGTCCCCGCGTAGGGTCGGTTGACGGCCAGGCCACTCTCGATCAGCTCCCGGATGGCCTCGCGCAGCAAACCCCGGCTGACTTCCAGCTCGGACGCCAGGCGGCTTTCGACAAGCTGGGTTCCGGGGGCGATCTGCCCGCACAGAATGGCACGGCGCAAGGCCTCCGCTACGTGATCGCGGCGCGTGAGGTTCGGGATGGGGCCGAGTTTGGGAAGACTGCTCATGGTGGGCGGCGATTATCCCTGGCCGTATGGCGATTTCATGCCCGGAGTGCGAATCTCTTCTCGAGCCGCCCCGCCAGGTAGGCGTCCGGGTAGATCACCAGAAAATAGATGAGGCCGACGGCGGTCAGGATCTCCAGCGGGCGGTAGAAGGCCGCAGATAGCGCGCGGCCCTGGTACATGAGTTCCTGCACGGCAATGACCGACGCAATCGACGTGTTCTTGGCCAGTTCGATGCCCCGGTTGGTAAAGGCCGGCAGCATGCGCGCGAGCACCTGGGGAATGACGACACGCCGCATCACCTGCATCGGCTTCATGCCGAGCGCACGGGCGCCTTCCCACTGGCCCTTGGCCAGGGATGCGATGCCGGTGCGGAAGATCTCCGAGCAATACGCCGACGCATTCAGGATCAGGCCGCACAGGGCTGCGACCATGGGGCTGAGCTGCTGGCCCGTGAGGATGGGGTAGGCATAAAAGAACCAGATCAGCTGGATCAGCACCGGCGTGTTGCGAAAGACTTCGACGTAGCAACGCCCGATGCCGACGGCGATTCGGCTGCGTGAGCCCGTCACCAGCGGCAGCGCAAAGCCGATGGCCATCGAGGCGGGAAAAGCGATGGCCCAGAGCAGGGCCGTCATGCCCACGCCCTTGAGCAGCGCCGGGTAGTTCTGCAGAACGGCCGAAAAATCCCAGGTGAAATCCATGGTGTTCCTCAGCTCGCAGACGGCACGCCGGCGCGCAGCAGGCGTTTTTCCACGGCGTGCGCGCCCAGGCTCAGGGTCAGCAGCGTGAAGAAGAAGATGGCGGCCACGCAGGTGTAGACCTCCAGCGGGCGGAAGGTGATCGAATTGACCTGCATGGCCTGGTAGATCAAATCGGAATAGGCGAGCGTGGAGGCCAGGGCCGTCGTCTTGATCAGCTCGAACGAGCGCTCCAGAAACGGCGCCAGCATGCGTTGCAGCACCTGCGGCAGTATCACGCGCCGCACGACGGCCACCGGCTTCATGCCCAGGGCGCGGGCGCCTTCCCACTGGCCTCGTTCAATGGACAACACGCCGCCGCGAAAGACTTCGGCATAGAAGGCGCCGGATTGCGTGGACAACGCGATGATGGCCGCGGCGTAGGGGCTCAAGCTGATGCCCAGCACGACGGGCAGGGCATAGAAGGCCCAGAAGAAATGGAGCAGCGGTGGGGTGTTGCGATAGAACTCGGTCCACCAGAGCGCGGGGTAGGCCAGCCAGCCGGATTTGGACAAACGCATGGCGGCCAACGCCGCGCCGACGACCACGCCGGCGGCGATGGCCACGGCTGCAATGCGCAGCGAGCCCAGCGCGCCGTCGAAAAACATCTGACGGTAGGCCCAGACTGCGGCGAAATCCCAGTCGTAGTTCATGGCCGGCCTGCTCGCGTTTCGCCGGTCACTTTTCCAGGGCTTCCTTGGTCACGCCCGGCTGCTTGTCGGGGTCCAGGCCCTTGGTGCGCAGGTATTGGCTGTACAGGGCCTGCGTCTGGCCGGACTCGTACAGCTGCTTGAACTGCGCATCGAGCAGGTCGCGAAAGGCGGGGTCCTGTTCCTTGCGCACACCGGCGCTGGTAGGCATGGCCACCGTTGGCTGCGGAATCTGCACCGATCCCTTGCGGATCTTGGAATAGGCGATGGTCAGCACCGCGTGATAGAAAACGATGGCATCGACACGCCCGGCGTTGAAGGCCGCGATCGTCTCATCCGCGTTGGTGAAACGCTCGATCTTGGCATTGGGCAGGCGCTTGGTCGCATCGCGATCAGGGGCGGTGCCCAGGGCCACACCGATGCGGATGTCCGGCTTGTTGAGGTCTTCCCAGTTCTTCACCACCAGGCCGTCCTTGGCCAGAACCCCCTGGGCGTACCACAGCAGCGGACTGGCCGGAAAGTCGACGGCGCGCTTGCGTTCCTCGGTGGCATCGAGCACGAACATGGCGTCGATCTGGCCCGACTGCAGCGCGGCCACGCTGTTGGCCCAGGTCGTTTCGACCGGCACCAGCTTGACGCCGATGTTCTTGGCAATCTGCTGGCCGATGAGCACGCCCACGCCGCTCCACTGGCCGGTTGCCGGGTCGCGGTAGTACCACGGGTCACCGGCGGCCACGCCGATGTGCAGCTCGCCGGTCTGTTTGATTTTCTGCAGCGTCTGCGCCTGAACAGGCGACGCGCCTAGCAAGGAAGCAAGGGCGGCAAGGCCAGCAACACCGGCGACGAATGCGCGGCGGGTGGCCGCGAAGCGGGAGAGGAAACGCATAGGAAGACCTCCGGATTGAGGGTAGGGGTGTGATGTCAGGTGAATGGCTTGTTCTACGCAGCGCTGATGTAGCCCTGATAGAGCGCCGCCAGGCGCTGGGTCAACGCGCCCATGCCTTGGGTCGGCAAAGGGCGTCCGTCGATGGCCGCGACCGGGGTCAGTCCGCCCAGCGTTCCGGTCACGAACGCCTCGTCGGCGGTATAGGTTTCAGCCAGCGTGAAATCGTCCTCGCGCACGGCAATGCCCGCTTGCTTGGCCAGCTGGATCACGGTGGCCCGGGTGATGCCGTTGAAGCAGTAACGGCCCGACGAGGTCCACAGCTCGCCTTGGCGCACGATGAAAAAATTGGTCGAGTTGCAGCTGGAGACAAAGCCGTTCGGGTCGAGCATCAGCGCTTCGTCCGCGCCCACATTGATGGCCTGGATGAGTGCCTGGATGAAGTTCAGGCGGCTGTGGGAATTCAGGCGCAGGTCGAACACGTCCGGCGTGCTGCAGCGGATGGTTGATCTTGCCCCCGTTTCACGGACACCCCTATAAGCGATTAACTATCGCAATAGGAGGTGGACGATGACCAAGAGCAAGGCAGGCAGAAAGGGGCAGGAGTTCAGCCTGGAGTTCAGGCAGCAGGCACTGTTGCGAGCGGCCACAGAAGGGGTAACCACGGTGGCTCGTGATCTGGGGTTGCAGCCTGCCCAGCTGTACAGTTGGCGCGCCCAGGCGCGGCGGCACGACCAGGACGATCAGGCACAACGCTTGGAGTTGGCCGAACATGCACGGCTCAAACGTGAAGTGGCGCGGCTGGAGGAGGAGAACGCTTTC
>WNDQ01000077.1 GCA_009912175.1 Paracidovorax wautersii
GAAAGCGTTCTCCTCCTCCAGCCGCGCCACTTCACGTTTGAGCCGTGCATGTTCGGCCAACTCCAAGCGTTGTGCCTGATCGTCCTGGTCGTGCCGCCGCGCCTGGGCGCGCCAACTGTACAGCTGGGCAGGCTGCAACCCCAGATCACGAGCCACCGTGGTTACCCCTTCTGTGGCCGCTCGCAACAGTGCCTGCTGCCTGAACTCCAGGCTGAACTCCTGCCCCTTTCTGCCTGCCTTGCTCTTGGTCATCGTCCACCTCCTATTGCGATAGTTAATCGCTTATAGGGGTGTCCGTGAAACGGGGGCAAGATCAGGTGTGCTGCGCCAGCTCGGCCGGCCGCTGCGGCGTGCCGTGCTGGCGCAGGTAGGCGGGCGTGGCCACGCACAGGCGCCGGTTGTCGGCCAGCCGCGTGCTGACCAGGGACGAGTCAGGCAGGTCGCCCACGCGCACCGCGCAGTCATAGCCTTCGGTGGCGATGTCGATCACGCGGTCGCTGAGGTTGAGCGAGAGCGTGACCTCGGGGTGCAGCGCGCGAAAACGCGGCACCAGCGGCGCGACGTGCTGGCGCCCGAAGCCGGCCGGTGCCGTCACACGCAGGTGGCCGCGTGCCTGCACGCTGCCGGCGCTGACGCTGGTTTCGGCATGGTCGAGGTCGGCCAGCAGGCGCTGGCAGTCTTCGACGAAGGCGCTGCCTTCGGGCGTGAGCGTGATGCGGCGTGTGGTGCGCACCAGCAGCTTGACGCCCAGCCGCGCCTCCAGCGCGTCGAGCCGGCGGCCGATGACGGCCGGGGCCACGCCCTCGGCACGCGCGGCGGCGGTCAGGCTGCCGCGCGCGGCAACGGCGACCAGGGTTTCCAGCTGCTTGAGTTTGTCCACGTCAGGCCGCGGCCGCCGCCAGGGCGCGTGCGCGGCACAGGTCGGCCCAGGCCCGGGCCTTGTTGTCGGGCTTGCCCAGCAGCAGCGCGGCCGGGTAGCTGACCACCACGGGCACGTCCCGCACGGCCAGCGGCTGGCCGCGCAGCCGGCCCGGTGCTTCGCTCGTCTGCAGCAGGCTTTGGGTGGCGGGGCGGCTCATCAGGACCACCACCTTGGGCTGCAGGGTGGCGATCACGCGTTCGAGCCACAGCCGGGCAAGCTGGCCGTCGCCGCCGCCATGGTGCACATAGGCCAGGAAGGCGCCGGCCTGGCGGCTCAGGCTGCAGGCACGCAGCATGTTGTCGAGCAGCCGCTCGGCCGGCGCCGCCTGCGCTGAATCGGCGGGCGCCTGCACGGCGCTGGTGCCCGGCGCGTCCTGCACGAACAGCCAGGTGGCACGTGGATCGCCGTGGCCGGAGAGCACGCGGGCCTGGCCTTCGGGCAGCGCGGCCTGCGCCAGGCGGGCCTGCAGGGCCGGCCAGTCGAGCGTGGCCAGATCGGTGTCGACCGGCAGGTCGGCGGGCGGGCGGGCGGGCGAGGGGGCGCGCACGGGCTCGGCCGCACGCGCCGCGACCGGCGTGGGAGCGGGTGCCGCGGCAGGGCGGGCCGGCGCGGCCTGGTGTAAGGGCGGGGTCGATGGCCCGGGGCCAAGCGCCAGGCCGGCCCGTTCGGGCGGCGCCGGGCGGGCGGGGCGTTCGACGGGCGAGGCCGCTTGCGCGGCGGGCTCCAGGCCTTGCCAGACGCGGATGCCCATTTCCGCGAGCATGGCGCGTTGACGGGCATCGAGGGGCAGGCTGGCGGTAGGGGAAGACATCGGCGGGAGCAAAACGGCGGTGAAGGTGCGGCTGGCGGGGCGGGCAAGGCCCGCGCGGACCGGTCAGGACGTGAGCGGCAGGCTCATGACGATGGCGTCTTCGCGCTGGGTCCAGGACAGCGGATAGTAACGCTTGCGCTCGCCGACCACGGTGAAGCCGTACTGCTCGTAGACCGCGCGGGCGCGCTCGTTGCTGCGGCGGACCTCCAGCCACAGCGCCTGCGCGCGCTGCAGGCGCGACCACAGCACCAGGGTGTCGAGCATCACCGGCGTCCAGCCCTGCGCGCGGTAGTGCGGCGAGACGGTGATGTTGAGCAGATGCACCTCGTCGTAGCCCTTCATGGCCACGAAGTAGCCCAGCAGGTGTTCGCCGTGCACCAGCAGTTGCACGCGGTAGCCGCTGTGCACCGAATCGAGGAAGTTGCCGCGTGTCCAGGGATGGCTGTAGCTGGCTTTCTCGATGAGCATCAGGGCGTCGAGCCAGGCCAGGCCCTCGGGCGTGCGAACGTCCAGCATTTCAAGCCGGACTTCGTCGGGGTCCAGGCGCGGCAGGGGCAGGGGATCACTGACAACGGCGGCATTCATGGCGGCACGGGCGAGTGGGATGCGGCGCCTATTGTGTCATCGCTGTCATCGCTGTCATCGCTGTCATCGCGGGCCGGCCGTTTGCGCAGCCTGGCGCTCAGCCAGCCGCTCCTCGGTGGTCTTGGCCACCTTGTCGCGCACATAGCGCGGCATGGCCAGCTCGGGCGCGACGGCCAGGCCGGCCGCCAGCAGCGCCGGGGCCAGGTGCAGCAGCGCACGCGCCGTGGGCAGACAGGTGATGGCCGGCAGCGCCAGCGTCGGGGCCGGCAGGCGATCGGCATAGGCGGCGCGCGCATTGCCCGCCAGCCACGCCACGCCGTCGAACTGGGCGTCCTGCGGCGAGGCCAGGCGCGCGCCGTCGCCGCGCCAGGCGGACGTGCCGGGCAGGCGTTCGTAGACGGCCAGGTAAAGCTCGTCCATGCGTGCGTCCATGGCGGCGGCCACGCGCTGGGGCGCGGCAATGGGTTGCCCCTGCGCTTCGTATTGCAGGCGGGCTTCTTCGGCCACGGCCATCAGCGTGTCCACCGGCAGCACGCGCAGGCCGGCGCCAAAGGCCAGCCCCTGGGCCACCGCACAGGCCGTGCGCAGGCCCGTGAACGAGCCCGGCCCTTCGCCGAACACGATGGCCTGCAGATCGGCCAGCGCCCAGCCCGCCTGGGCGAGCAGGCCGTGCACGGCCGGCAGCAGCGTGGCCGACGATTGCGGGCCGCCAGCGCCCTCGTAGGTGGCGACGACCGTCATGTCGTGGCCGGGCGTGGCCTGCCCCAGGGCGATGGACAGGGTTTCGGTGCTGGTTTCCAGCGCAAGCAGTTTCATGGCGTGATTATCCCGGCAGACGCGGCCGGAGCACAGCCGGGCACGGCTGCGTTGCACAATGCGCAGGGTCTGTTTTCCCGCTCGTTCAGGATGCCCGCCTTGACTGCTTCTGCCCTGTCTTTTGTCCGCCCGCTGCTGGCCGCCGCGCTGTCCGCCGCCTTCGTTCCCGGCCTGGTCCATGCGCAGTCCGCCGCCCCCGCGCCCAGGGTCGCCCTGGCGCCGTTCACGGCCTCGGCAGCCTTGCCGCCGGGCGTGGCGGCCGCGCTGCAGGCGGCTAAGCTGCCGGCCGGTGCCGTCACCGCGCTGGTGGTGGACGCCAGCGGCCAGCAGCCCGCGCGCCTGGCCTGGCAGGCGCAGGCCCAGGTCAACCCGGCTTCCATCATGAAAATGGTGACGACTTATGCCGCGCTCGACACCCTGGGGCCGGCCTACACCTGGCGCACCAACGTCTACCTGACCGGCCCGATCCGCAACGGCGTGCTGGAGGGTGACCTGGTCATCGAGGGCGGGGGCGATCCCGCGCTGGTGGTGGAAAAACTCTGGCTGCTGCTGCGCCGCGTGCAGGGCCTGGGCATCCGCACCATCGCGGGCAATCTGGTGCTCGACCGCCATGCTTTTGCGCTGCCCCCGCATGACGCGGCCGCTTTTGATGGCGAGCCGCTGCGGCCTTACAACGCCAGCCCCGACGCGCTGCTCATCAACTACAAGTCGGTCGTGATGACCTTTGTGCCGCAGCCGGTGCCGGCGGGCACGCCCGCCTACGCGGCCGTGCATTACGAGCCGCCGCTGGCCGGCGTCGACCTGCCCGCGCGTGTGCCGCTGTCGGCTCAGCCCTGTGGCGACTGGCGCACGGGTCTGCAGGCCGACGTGGCCTCGCCGCTGGCGGTGCGTTTTGCCGGAAGCTACCCGTCGGCCTGCGGCGAAAAGAGCTGGCCGGTGGCCTATGCCGACCCTGCCAGCTACGGCGCGCGCGCCGTGCTCGGCCTGTGGCAGCAGATGGGTGGCACGCTGGGCGGCGAGGTGCGTGAAGGCCAGGTGCCGGCCGGGCTGGCGCCGGTCTTCGGCATGCCATCGCCCCCGCTGGCCGAGGTGATCCGCGACGTCAACAAGTTCAGCAACAACGTGATGGCCCAGCACGTGTTCCTGAGCCTGAGCCTGCCGCAGGCCGATCCGGCCACGGGCACGCGGCCGAACTTCCAGGCCAGCTTCGATCTGTCACGCATGGCGCTGCAGCGCTGGTGGCAGGCGCGTTTCCCGGGCCTGCCCGTGCCCGAGGCCGACAACGGCGCGGGCCTGAGCCGCAGCGCCCGCTTGAGCGCCGAGGGCCTGGGGCGCCTGCTGCAGGACGCCTGGCGCTCGCCGCTGATGCCCGAGTTCGTCGCCTCGCTGCCCATCGTCGGCACCGACGGCACCATGCGCCGCAACCGCAGCGGCGTGGCCGGCCACCTCAAGACCGGCACGCTGCGCGACGCCTCGGGCGTGGCGGGCTACGTGCAGGGCGACAGCGGCCGCAGCTATGTGGTGGTCATGATCGCCAACGATCCGAACGCGCTGGCGGTCAAACCCGCCATCGATGCGTTGCTCCAATGGGCGGCAAGGGACCAGTAGTCCCCCGAAGCGCCTGCGGCGCCTCCCCCCAGGGGGCGACAGCCCTGGCCGGGCAAAGCCCGTCCACGCTGTCACTTGAAGGGGCAACGGCGTGATGGCGAGCGCATGGCTGCAGTGCGCTGGAGTCCTTGTCTTGCAGCACCTTTGATTAAAAAAACCGGTCGCTCGGGACCGGTTTTTTGGGGAGACAGACCGCCCGCGCGGGCGGCCGTCATCAGGCGATGGAGGCCTGGTAGATCGACTCGATGACGGCGTCCAGGGCCTTGTTGAACTGCTCGTCGCTTTGCTGGGCGCTCAGGCCTTCGGTCAGCGCGCGGCTGAAGCTGGCGACCACGCCGGGGTTGCGGGCGAGCTTGGCGTTGGCGTCGTCGCGGGTGTAGCCGCCCGACAGTGCCACGACCTTGAGCACGCTGGGGTGCGCGACCAGTTCCTGGAAGTAGCCGTCCACCGTGGGCAGCGTGAGCTTGAGGATGACCGGGGCCTTGGGGTCGACCTTGTCCAGGCGCTCGAGCAGGCCCTTCTTCAGGGTGACTTCGATCTCGGCCTTGTCGGCAGCCTTGATGTCGACTTCGGGCTCGATGATGGGCACCAGGCCGGCGGCCAGCACTTGCTGGCCCAGCTCGAACTGCTGGTCGAGCACGGCGGCGATGCCGGCGGCGTTGTTGGCCTTGATGACCGAACGCTCCTTGGTGCCGAACACGCCCTTGGCCTTGGCGCGGGCCAGCAGCTCGGCCAGACCGGGGATGGGCTTGAGCAGTTGCACGCCGTTGGCTTCGTCTTCCAGGCCCTTGTCGATCTTCAGGAAGGGCACGACCTGCTTGGTGTTCCACAGGTACTGGGCGGCTTCCTGGCCAGCGAAGCTGTCGTCGAGCGTGCGCTCGAACAGGATGGCGCCGAACACGCGGTCGCCGCCGAAGGCCGGGCTGGTGACGATGCGGGTGCGCATGTCGTGCACGAGCTGGAACATCTCGGCGTCGTTGTTGTAGGCCGATTCTTCGACGCCGTAGAGCTTGAGCGCCTTGGGCGTGCTGCCGCCGCTTTGGTCGAGGGCGGCGATGAAGCCCTTGCCCGAAGCGATCTTGGCCAGTTGTTCCTGATTCACTGTCACAGTCTGTTTCCTTTACGGTCCGTTAGTTTGAGAACATCTGGGAGCCGCCCCGAGGGGAGGGCGCTCCTGCGCGCGTCAGCATAGCCTGCGTTCGTGACGGGGCGCCAGCCCCATTTCTGGCGGTTACGAAGCGGCTACCAAATTGCGCAACCGGGCGATGATAACGTCTGCGCCCGGGCCGGGGCCCAAGAGTCGGCCTGCACTGACATGGCGGGGCGGTCTTGCGATAATCGGCGGTCCGCAGCGGCGCCGCCGTGCCCGCCGATGCTTCTTGTGCCCTTCGTTGTCCCATCCCGCGTCCCATCATGACCGCAGCCGCTCTCCACACTTCCTCCCTCCATTCCCTGCCCCTGCTGGCGCGCGGCAAGGTCCGTGACAACTACGCCGTGGGGGAGGACCGCATCCTGATGGTGGCCAGCGACCGCCTGTCGGCCTACGACGTCATCATGGGCCAGCCCATTCCGGGCAAGGGCGAGCTGCTGACCCAGATGGCGCTGTTCTGGTTCGCCCGCCTGGGCCACCTGGTGCCCAACCACCTGACGGGCGATACGCCCGAAAGCGTGGTGGCCGACGAGGACGAGCTCGCGCAGGTGCGTGGCCGCTCGATGCTGGTCAAGCGCCTCAAGCCCATCCCGGTCGAGGCCGTGGTGCGCGGCTACCTGGCCGGCAGCGGCTGGTCCGAGTACCAGCAGAGCCAGTCCGTCTGCGGCGTGCCGCTGCCCGCGGGTCTGAAGAATGCCAGCCCGCTGCCCGAACCCATTTTCACGCCCGCGGCCAAGGCCGAGGTGGGTGAGCATGACGAAAACATCACCTACGAGCGTGTGGTCGAGACCGTCGGCGCCGAGCTGGCTGCCCGCATCCGCGACGTGAGCATCGCCATCTACAAGGAGGCGGCCGCCTTCGCGCGCACCAAGGGCATCATCATTGCCGACACCAAGTTCGAGTTCGGCCTGGACGCCGACGGCACGCTGGTGCTGATGGACGAGGTGCTCACGCCCGATTCCTCGCGCTACTGGCCGATCGAAGGCTACGACGAGGCTTTCCGCACCGGCGCCAACCCGCCGAGCTACGACAAGCAGTTCGTGCGCGACTGGCTCGAAGCCGTGCGCATCGACGGCCAGCCCTGGCCCAAGACGGCACCTGCGCCCGAACTGCCGGCCGAGGTGATCGCCCGCACGGCCGCCAAGTACCAGGAAGCGTTGACCCGCCTGACCGCGTGAGGCCCCTGGCCGTGCCGGGCTGGCGCCTGCGTTCGCCGTCCGCGCTGGTGGCGCGCATCGAATCGCTGACGGCCGCGCTGCGGGCGCTCGGCCATCTGGCCGTGCAGTTCCGACGCCAGGGCCGGGGTCGCATCGGTGCTGACGAAGCGCGTGCCCTGGGCCTGGCGGCCCGTTCGGCCTGGGTGCGCGAGATCGTGCTGCAGGTCGACGGTGTGGACCTGGTGGCGGCGCGCAGCGTGCTGGCGCCGGCCGCCCTGCGCGGCGCCTGGCGCGCGGTCGCCGGGCTGCGCCAGCGGCCGCTGGGCGAGTTGTTGTTTGCCGATGGGCGGGTGCGCCGTTCGCCGCTGGCTTTCCAGGTCGTGCGCGGCCGCGTGCACGCGCGCCACTCGGTGTTTTTTCGCGCCGGCCGGGGCCTGCTCGTCACGGAACAATTCCTGCCCGCGTTCTGGCAACGGGCCGGCGACAGCGGTGACCGCGAGCGGCTGCCGGCGCGCCACCGGCTGGTCGTGGCTTCACGCGCGGGACGCCGTGGCTGAACAGCTTCTGAGGCCTGTGCCACACTCATCCGCCGTCCTTTTTTGAGCGCCATGTCCGAACTCACGCTTCTTGTCGCCGACGATCACCCGCTGTTCCGTGCCGCGGTGATCCAGGTGCTGCGCACGTCCATGCCCGGCCTGAAGGTGCTGGAGGCCGCCAGTGCCGGCACGCTGGGCAGCGCGCTGGAGGAACACCCCGAGGTCGAGCTGGTGCTGCTCGACCTGGCCATGCCTGGCGCCAAGGGCTTCTCCGCCTTGTTGCACGTGCGCGGCGAATACCCCGGCGTGCCGGTGATCGTGATCTCGTCGAACGACCATCCGCGTGTGATCCGGCGCGCGCAACAGTTTGGCGCGGCCGGTTTCATCCCCAAGTCGTCGCCGCCAGCGGCGATCGAGACGGCCATCCACGACGTGCTCGATGGTGGCAGCTGGTTTCCGCCCATGGCCGCCGAGCGGTCCGAGGGCGATGCCGAACTCGCGGCCAAGCTCGCGCGGCTGACGCCCCAGCAGTTCCGTGTGCTGCTGTGTCTGGCCGATGGCTTGCTCAACAAGCAGATCGCGCACGAACTGAACCTGGCCGAGAACACGGTCAAGGTGCACGTCACCGCCATCCTCAAGAAGCTGGAGTGCTACAGCCGCACGCAGGCGGCGGTGCTGGTCAAGAGCCTGGAGCCCGAAAGCGGAAGCTGACCCGAGGGCCGATGGGCCGCACCCGCTTCAGCGGTGCCGCAGCAGCATCTGGCTCATGAGTGCGCGCAGCGCCGGCGGGCGCACCGGCTTGGCCAGAAAACCCCAGCCCTGATCGGCCGCCTGGCGCTTGAGCGCATCGTCGCGCTCGGCTGTGACCAGGATGACCGGCGGCGACTGGCCCCAGCGCTCGCACAACTGTGGGTACAGGTCGGGGCCGTGGACGGCGCCCATGCGCACGTCGAGCAGCACCACATCGGGAGCCTGGTTGGGCATGGCCAGGGCCAGCGCCTGCTGCGGGCCGCCGGCATAGGGCACGGCGCAGCCCCAGCGCGCCAGCAGGGCCTGCATGGCTTCGCAGGCGCGCGGGTCGTCGTCGATGCACCAACTGCTGCAGCCGCGCAGCGGCATGTCGGTCTCGGGCGCATCGGGCACGACGGCGGGCGCAGGCGCCGCCACCGTGGCGGCCGGGTCGCCCAGGGGCACACGCACCCAGAACACGCTGCCGCGCCCCAGTTGCGAGGCCACGCCGATGGGGTGCTCCAGTCGGCGGCCGATGCGTTCGACGATGGCCAGCCCCAGGCCGGCGCCACGGTCCGCGCCCTGGCCTTCGTTCAAGCGGCGGAATTCCTCGAAGATCTCGCCCAGCAGGCTCTCGGGGATGCCCGGGCCCTGGTCATGCACCTCGATGCGCAGGTGATCGCCGTCGCGGCGGCAGCCCAGCAGGATGCGGCCGTGGCGTGTGTAGCGGATCGCGTTGGACAGGAAGTTCTGCAGGATGCGGCGCAGCAGGGCCTCGTCGCTGCGCACGGTGTAGCGGGGGATCTGGCCGCGCAACGTCAGGCCGTGGCTCGCGGCCAGCAGGCCGAATTCGCGCTGCAGCGTTTCCATCAGCGGCGCAAGCGGGAAGTCGCGGATCTGCACGGGCCACTGGCCCGATTCCATACGCGCGATGTCGAGCAGGCTGGTGAGGATGGCGTCCTGCGCGGCCAGCGCGTGGTCGATGTGGTCGGCGTACTGGCGGCTGACGTCGTCGTGCAGGTGGCTGCGCTGCACCGACAGGAACATGCGCGCGGCGTTGAGCGGCTGCAGCAGGTCGTGCACGGCGGCGGCCACGAAGCGGGTCTTGGAGCGGTTGGCCTTCTCGGCCTCGTGCCGGGCGAGGTCAAGGTCGCTTGTGCGCTCGGCGATGCGGTGCTCCAACGCGTCGGCCAGGGAACGCAGCTCGCGCGCGGCGTTCTTGTAGCTGGTGATGTCGGCGTAGCTGGTGACGAAGCCGCCGTCGGGCAGCGGGTTGCCGCGAATCTCCAGCACCGTGCCGTCTTCCTTCTCGCTCTCGCGCACGTGGGCCTTGCCGCTGCGCAGGTGGTTGAGGCGGCGTGCGATCGCCTCGTCGACCGGGCCGGGCCCGAGCAGGCCGCGCCGCGCGTTGTAGCGGAACAGCGCCTCGATCGGCCGGCCGACCTGCACCAGCTCGGGCGGGAAACGGAACAGTTCAAGGTAGCGCGCGTTCCAGGCCACGAGGTTGAGGTCGGCATCGATCACGACCACGCCCTGCGGCAGATGCGCCAGGCTGCGGCTCAGGCCCGTGTCGGCCGACTTGGCCGCCTGAACGATCCCGTCCTGCGCCGTGCGCAGTTCACGCGCGTGCTGCTGCAGGGCGGTTTCCAGCTCCTGCCGGCTGCGCTGGCGCAGCGCGGAGAGCCGGCGCCGCTGCTGCACGAACAGCACCAGCAGCGACAGCGCCAGCCACAGGCCGCCCGCGGCCAGGGCGGCGGCGCGGCCGGCCGCGGTGGTGGCGCTGGTGTCGTGCAGCAGGTGCACGTGCCAGCCAGTGTCCGGCAACTGCAGCGTCTGCCACAGGATGTGGCCGGCCAGCGGTGGCTCGTCGATGCGCGCGAGGGCGCCGCCATTGCCGATCGGCTCGTCCCGCTCGTAGCGGGTGGGCAGCAGCGGCTGGTTGGCGTACTGCCGGGTGGCCTGCAGGTGCTCGCGCTGCGCCGCGCTCAGGGGCTGCAGCAGGCGGTAGCGCCATTCGCCGCGGCTGGCCAGGAACACCACGCCATGCCGATCCGAGACCAGCACGACGTCGGGCGTGGTCAGCCATTCGCGCTCCAGCGCGGCCAGGATGATCTTGATGACGACGATGCCCAGCACGCGGCCCTGCGTGTCCTCGATGGCCTGCGACAGGAAGTAGCCGGGCTCGCCCGTGGTCAGGCCGATGCCGTAGAAGTCGCCCTTGCCCTGCGCCAGCGCCTGCTGAACGTAGGGCCGAAAGCTGTAGTCCACCCCCACGTTGCTGCGCGGGTCGCGCCAGTTGCTGGCGGCCAGCGCCGTGCCCCGGGCGTCGATCAGCGTCAGCGTGGAGGACTGGCTGGCGCCGTTGGCGCGTTCGAGCTTGGCGTTGAGCCGGCTCACGTCCGCTGCGCTGAGCGGGCGCGTCACTGCCTCGTGCAGCTCGGGGTCCAGCGCGAGCAGCTGGGGCAGCGTGCGGTAGCGGTCGATGCGCTGCTGCAGCGACTGCGCGTACAGCTCCAGCTGCCGATGGATGCTGTCGCTTTCGACCTGCAGGGCCCGCGCCTGCGCGAAGTGGGCAGCCGCCAGCATGGCCAGCGCCATGCTGCTGAGGATGACCACCAGCGTCCAGAACGGGTGGGGGCGGTGCAACAGTTTCATGCGGAACAAGGGTGACTAGGGAAAACCATGAGAGTGATGCCAGGGCGTTGGCGCGGCGCGCCCGCAAATACCTGAATTGCCAGGGCCGACCCGCTTGCGGCCGTCGGAATGGGTGATGTCTGCGGGGCGGTGCTGGCGGCCATCTACTACCAATAGGCTATCGGTCGATCGCAGGCCGCCAAGTACAACCGGGCCCCGTCATCGCCCCGCCAGGGCGCGATCTTATAAAACCCAGGAGCCAACGCATGCACGCGATTCCAGCCAGTTCAGCCGCCCCCGAGCGCCTGCCGTTCTACCGGCAGCTTTATTTCCAGGTCGTCCTCGCCATTGTGCTGGGCGCGCTGCTGGGTCACTTCGAGCCGCAGTTCGCTGCGCAACTCAAGCCGCTGGGCGATGCCTTCATCAAGCTGGTCAAGATGATCATCGCGCCGGTGATCTTCCTGACCATCGTCACGGGCATCGCCGGCATGACGCACCTGCGCACCGTCGGGCGCGTGTTCGCCAAGGCCATGGTCTACTTCCTGTTCTTCTCGACGCTGGCGCTGATCGTGGGCATGATCGTCGCCCACGTCGTGCAGCCCGGCGCGGGCATGAACATCAATCCGGCCGACCTGGACCAGGCCGCGGTCAAGACCTATGTGGCCAAGTCGCATGAGCTGTCGCTGATCGGCTTTGTGATGGACATCATCCCCAACACGCTGGCGAGCGCGTTCGTGGACGGCAACATCCTGCAGGTGCTGTTCATTGCCGTGCTGTTCGGCGTCTCGCTGGCCTTGACGGGCGACAAGGGCCGGCCGATCCTGAACTTCTTCGAAGCGCTGACGGCTCCGGTGTTCAAGCTGGTCCACATCCTGATGAAGGCCGCGCCCATCGGTGCCTTCGGCGCCATCGCCTTCACCATCGGCAAGTACGGCGTCGGCTCGCTGGTCAACCTGGCGTGGCTGGTCGGCACCTTCTACCTCACCTCGCTGCTGTTCGTGGTCGTCATCCTGGGCATCGTGGCCCGCCTGTGCGGCTTCTCGGTGTTCAAGCTGGCCCGCTACCTTAAGGCCGAGCTGCTGCTGGTGCTGGGCACGTCGTCGTCGGAATCGGCGCTGCCTTCGCTGATGGAAAAGATGGAGCGCGCCGGCTGCAAGAAGTCGGTGGTCGGCCTGGTCGTGCCCACCGGCTACTCGTTCAACCTGGACGGCACCAACATCTACATGACGCTGGCCGCGCTGTTCATCGCCCAGGCGACCAACACCGAACTGAGCCTGTGGCACCAGGTCACGCTCCTGCTGGTGGCCATGCTCAGCTCCAAGGGCGCCGCCGGCGTGACGGGCGCGGGCTTCATCACCCTGGCTGCCACCCTGGCCGTCGTGCCCGAAGTGCCGGTGGCCGGCATGGCGCTGATCCTGGGCGTGGACCGCTTCATGAGCGAATGCCGCTCGCTCACCAACTTCATGGGCAACGCCGTCGCCACCGTGGTGGTCGCGCGTTGGGAAAACGCGCTGGACCACAATCGCCTGCAACAGGCGCTGGACGGTGTGCCCGTGGCGCCGGTCGCGGCCGAGCCGGCGCTGCAGCCGGCTGGCGCGGTGGCTCTGGAGCGTGCGTCCCAGGCTTGAGGACGGTCAGCGATTCGCTGCCGCCAGAAAAAAGCCCACGGCTTCCTTTGGAGGCCGTGGGCTTTTTGTCGAGGAGCAGGGCTCGTCAGTCGAGCTGGGTCGTTTCCTTGAAGATCACGTGGACCATCTCTGATGTGTTGTGAATGTGCGGGAGATGGATGAAGGGCATCTCCCAGGCCCTGTTTCAGCGCGGGCTGCGTTGGCGGATCACAGGCCACGGCGATTGGCCAGGATGGCGACTCCCGCCAGGGCAGCCGGTACGGCCAGCGCGTAGAAGATGCCCTGGAAGCCCCAGCCCTGACCGAGCAGGACACCGCCGATGGAGGACCCCAGAATGCTGCCGAGGCGGCCGATGCCTTGCATCCAGCTCACGCCGGTGGCGCGCGCCAGTGTGGGATAGCAGCCGGGTGCGAAGCCGTTGAGCCCGGTCTGCGCGCCGCTCAGGCAGAAGCCGACGAGGATGATCAGCGTGATCAGCGACGCCGAGAGCAGGCCGATCACGCCCGTGGCTACCAGCGCCACGGCGCCGAGCACATAGGCGGTGGCGATTACGCGGTTCGGGTTGAAGCGGTCCATGAGCCAGCCGATCACCAGGGCGCCAGCGGTGCCGCCGAGCTGGAACAGCGCGGTGACCGTGGCCGCGCGCTCGACCGTCATGCCGGCGTCTTTCATCATGGTCGGCAGCCAACTGGTCGTCAGATAGATGACCAGCAAGCCCATGAAGTAAGTCAGCCACAGCGTGAGGGTGCGCAGCCGAAAACCTGGGTGAAACAGAACGGCCAGCGGCTGGCGTGCGGCGATGGGCGCGTCGCCCGTCGAATAGGCCGAGAAGGCCAGGGGCCGGCTGCGCGTGACGCGGGCCAGCACACGGCCGATGGCTTCCGATGCGTGGCCCCGTGCCACCATGAAGCGCGCGGATTCGGGCAGCAAGGCAAACAGCAGGGGCAGCATCAGCAGCGGCAGCGCGCCGCCGACGAACAGCACGGACCGCCAGCCGAAGGCGGGAATCATGGCCGCGGCGACGAAGCCGACCATGGCCGAGCCCAGATTGAAGCCGGTGAACATCAGGGCCGCCAGAAAGGCACGGCGGTGCTCGGGCACGTATTCGGACAGCAGCGTCGTGCTGTTGGGCATGGCCGCGCCCAGGCCCAGGCCGGTGAGCAGGCGCAGGAGAGCCATCTCGGTCGGGTTGCGTGCCAGCGCCGTGAGCAGAGTGCACACGCCAAAGAAGAAGACCGAAGCCAGCAGCACGCGCCGGCGGCCCCACCAGTCGGAGGAGGACCCGGCGACCAGCGCCCCGATGGCCAGCCCGATGGGCGCAGCGCCCATCACGATGCCGAAGGCGGCGCGCGAGACCTGCCATTCGGCGAGGATGGATGGGGCGACGAAACCCATGATCGCCACGTCCATGCCGTCGACGGCGACGATCAGGAAGCACAGGGCGATCAGCATCCACTGATTGCGCGACAGCGGTCTGTTGTTGATGAATTCTCGAACGTTGAGGGTGGTGGCTTCAGCGTGCACGGTGTCTCCAATGTTGTTATGCGCGGGGGTGAAGGTGGTGGGGAAGGGCGCCAGCAGGGATCAGGTCGTCCAGTCGCGTTGCGTGGCCCCCTTGCCGGCGACGGAGTAGAGCGCGCCCGGGGCATTGCGGGTGCGCTGGAAGGCTTGGAGCGATTCGCCGCGCATGGCGGCGTAGATGTGCAGGTTGGACACACCGATGACCGCGCCCAGTTTTTCGAGCATGAAGAAAATCACGCCGTAGTGAATGAGTCCGCGCCAGTCGCGGGTGCGGACCAGCTGCCGCTCCTCATCGGTGAGGCCGGCTTCGGCATAGGCGGCTTCTTCGTCGGCCCTGAATGCCTGCCGCTGGGCGGGGTCGATCAGGTCATGCAGGAAGCGGTTGAGGCGGTAAGCGTGGGTGCTGCGCGCGAGGTCGAAGGGGTAGGTGCCCGCCAGCTTCTCGATGCCGGCCAGCTCTTGCGCCATGCGCTGGCGGTGGCGCTCCAGCGGCCCCGGCAGTGGTGCATCTGCGCTGGCGTTCTCGTAGATGGCGGTGGCGATGCCGGTCATCGACGGCAGGTAGTAGCTCTGGTGGATCTTGCGGATGCCGCAGGACAAGGCGCCGCGCATGACCAGCCACATGATGACCTCGGAGCCTTCCATGCCCCCCAGCGTTGCCAGCTCGGCCTGCGTCAGGCTGGCGAGGTATTCGGGATCCTTCTCGATCAGCTCGAGAAACTGTGCATCCCATTCGGGATTGTTGAAGCCGGCCCGCTCGCCATGCACCTGGTGCGACAGGCCCCCGGTCGCGACGATGACGACTTTCAGATCCTCGGGATAGCTTTCGATGGCGCGGCGCAGGGCCTGGCCCAGCTTGTAGCAGCGGCGCGCGGAAGGCACCGGGAATTGCAGGACGCCGATCTGCAGCGGAATGATGGGCGTTGGCCAGTTCGGCTCGGGCGGGCACATGACCGACAGGGGCGAGAAGCAGCCGTGGTCGAGTGCCTTGTGCTGTAAGAAGGACATGTCGAACTCGTCGCCCATGAGCGACTGGTCGATGTGGCGCGACAGCGCGGCGTGTCCGGCCACGGGCGGCAGATCGCGTGCGCCGCCGCCTTCGTCGGCGACCGCGTAGGAATCACCCACGCCCAGGGCGAAGGCCGAGTAGTGGTCGAAGAAGAAGGACGTGACGTGATCGTTGTAGATCATCAGCAGCACATCGGGCTGGCGCTCGCGCAGCCAGTGCTGGACAGGCTCGAACCCTTCGAAGATGGGAGCCCAGACGGGGTCGTTGCGTTTGTCGCCGTCAAAAGCGAAGCCGATGGTGGGCGTGTGCGAGGCGGCGATCGCGCCAATGATGTGGGCCACGGGATGTCTCCAGGAAAAGCTGCGTGCGAACGGGCATGCATCGTCTGGAGGCGTATTTTTCGAGGGGAAGCGCTTGCCGCCCAGATGCCACGATCGAAGGCGTGATAACGGCTCGGCATCGGTATATTCCCCGCAGGACACCTTGAACAACAGGAGACAGCGCTTGAAACTGACGGCATTGAACAGCCTGGTCGCGGCGATCGAGGAGGGCAGCCTGCGCGGTGCGGCCCGGCGCGTGGGCGTGTCGCAGCCCGCCCTGACCCGGACGATCCGTGAACTGGAGCACGAACTTGCCGCCGCGCTGTTGCTGCGCACCTCGCGCGGCGTGCAGCCGACACCGCAGGGCAAGGTGCTCTACGAGCACGCGCTCAAGGCCCATCGCGAAATCGGCATCGCCGTCGACACCATTCGGCAGATGGGCGGAAACATGATCGGCGAGCTGCATCTGTGTGCCGTGCCGGTGGCCGTGATGCTGCTCATCCCCGAGACCTTGCGCACCTTCGGCCAGGAGTTTCCCAACGTCCGGTTGCGGGTCAGCGAGGAACTCTACGTTGCACAACTGCAGCGCTTGCGTTCAGGGGAGGTCGATGTGACGGTGGGCGGCATTCCCGACGATCTTTCCACGGGGGAGTTCGTCGTCGAGCGGCTGATGAAGACCACCATGGTGCCTGTTGCCCGGCGCGGCAGCCCATGGCTGAAGGCCCGGCGACTGATCTTGCCCCTGATTTACGGACACCTATCTAAGCGACATTGGCCAGCTCGTACTGCTCTGGGCTGAGGTAGCCCAGGGTCGAGTGCAGCCGGATCCGATTGTAGTCAACCTCAATGTAGTCAAACACATGAGCCTTGGCCTGCTCCCGTGTGGCGAGGTGTTCACCATGGATGGCCTCGACCTTCAGACTGTGGTTCCAACTCTCCATTGCTGCGTTGTCGTAGCAGTTGCCTCTGGCACTCATGCTGGCGATCAAAGCGTATTGCTCCAACAGGGCGCGGTGCTCGCGCGAGCAGTATTGGCTACCACGGTCAGTATGCACGATCACTCCCCGAGGCCGATTGCGAGCAAACAGCGCCATGCGCAGCGCGTCGCAAACCAGCGTAGC
>WNDQ01000078.1 GCA_009912175.1 Paracidovorax wautersii
TGACCGTGGTAGCCAATACTGCTCGCGCGAGCACCGCGCCCTGTTGGAGCAATACGCTTTGATCGCCAGCATGAGTGCCAGAGGCAACTGCTACGACAACGCAGCAATGGAGAGTTGGAACCACAGTCTGAAGGTCGAGGCCATCCATGGTGAACACCTCGCCACACGGGAGCAGGCCAAGGCTCATGTGTTTGACTACATTGAGGTTGACTACAATCGGATCCGGCTGCACTCGACCCTGGGCTACCTCAGCCCAGAGCAGTACGAGCTGGCCAATGTCGCTTAGATAGGTGTCCGTAAATCAGGGGCAAGATCACTGCGCCATCCGGCACGCCCGCCTGATGCTTTCGAGCCTGGCCCACATGCACCAGGAGCTCGCCACCCTCTCGCGCTCCGAGGGCGTGCGCATCTGCGTGGGCACCATCGCCGGCGCCCTGGCGGCTGTCCTGGCCGATGCGCTGCTGGCATTTCACCAACGGCACCCGGCGGTCACCATCGACCTGCAGGAAGGCACCAGCGCACACCTGCTGGAAGGCTTGCAAAGCGGCACGCTCGACCTGGCCCTGTGCCGCACGTCGGTGGCCACCCAGTCCAGCCTGTTCCATTTCGAATGGCTGTGCGATGAAGAAGCCAGCGTGGCCGTGTCGCCCACGCATCCATTGGCCGACTGCGAGAGTGTCAGCCTGGAACAGGCGGCGCAATACCCCTGGATCCTGTTTCCGGGCCACATGCCGCTGCGGACCCTGCTCGAACGCGAGGCCGCCAGCCTGGGTGTGACGCTGGCCAGCCGGCCCATCGAAACATCGTCGACCTTCGCCACCGCGCTGCTGCTCAACAAGAGCCCCGAGCTGGTGGCGCTGATGTCGCGCGAGACGATCGACTTCTTCGAGACCACACGAACGCTGCGGCGGCTGCCCTTGAAGATTCGCTCCAGCGCCGAGCCCTATGGCATGGTCACTCGGCAAGGCCTGCCCGTGCAGCCCGTGGTGGCCGAGCTGCAGCGTTGTATCCGGCTCCAGGCCGGCCTGCCGTAGAAGAAAAGGAAGGAGAGAAA
Source organism: Paracidovorax wautersii (assembly GCA_009912175.1). Lineage (GTDB taxonomy): Bacteria > Pseudomonadota > Gammaproteobacteria > Burkholderiales > Burkholderiaceae_C > Comamonas_F > Comamonas_F wautersii_A. The sequence continues at coordinate 1,055 of WNDQ01000078.1, forward strand.
GGGGTGACGGAAAAAGCTGGCCAGCGGTGTCTGAAAGCCGCCGCCCCAACGAAAAAATCCGCACAGCCGTTGGACTGTGCGGACCTTTCAAGATGTGGTGGGTGATGCAGGGTTTGAACCTGCGACCCCTGCCGTGTGAAGGCAGTGCTCTACCGCTGAGCTAATCACCCAAGACCGCAATTATGACACGGTTTCGGGCGCCGAATCAAATCGGCGCCAAATTGTTTTGCCGTCGCTCGATTTGTCGAGCGAGGCCAGCACCGCTTCATGGGCGGCCAGTTCCTGTTCGCCGGCCTGGATCACGGGCAGCACGAGGCGCGAGAGGTCGATGTCGTCGACCACGAGCGTGCTGGCCTGGTCGGTCTTGTCCTCGACTTCGATGCCCAGCGAATTCTGGCCGCGCGTCATGTTGATGTAGACGTCGGCCAGCAGTTCGGCGTCGAGCAGCGCGCCGTGCAGGATGCGGTTGGCGTTGTTGACCTCCAGGCGGTCGCACAGCGCGTCGAGCGAGTTGCGTTTGCCCGGGAAAATTTCCTTGGCCAGCGCCAGGCTGTCGATGACGTTGGCGACGATGCCGCGCAGCGGGCCGCGCCCCATCAACTCCAGCTCCTTGTCCAGGAAGCCGACGTCGAAGGGGGCGTTGTGGATGATCAGTTCGGTGCCGGCGAGGTACTCGAACAGTTCGTCGGCGATCTCGGCGAACTTGGGTTTGTCGGCCAGGAATTCGCTGGTGATGCCGTGCACGCGCAGCGCTTCCTCGTGGCTGTCGCGTTCGGGGTTGATGTAGAAGTGTTTGTTGTTGCCGGTCAGGCGGCGGTCGACGATTTCGACGCAGCCGACTTCGAGGATGCGGTCGCCGTTGGCGGCCGACAGGCCGGTGGTTTCGGTATCGAGAACGATCTGGCGCATGGGTGCGTCACTCCTGGCGGGCCAGCCCGGCCGGTGCGCATGGTGGTCGCAACGGGCGGGCGGCGGGGGTTGTCATCAAAAGTCGAGGGTCAGACCTGGGCGGCGTGCCGCACGGCGTCCTGCGCGGCCTCGGTGTCGCCGCGCGCGGTGGCCAGTTCGGCCAGCGTCAGCCAGGCCTGGCGGCGCATGCGGTCCTGGCTGAGGCTGGAAGCAGCCATGGTCAGCAACTGCTGGGCCTTGCCCCAGAGCTGGCGGCGCACGCAGGCCATGCCGGCCAGGTACTGCAGGTTGGCGTCGTGCGGCAGTTTCTGCTGCGCGCTTTCGATGCGGGCGAGCCAGGGCATGTCGGCGTCGTCCAGACTGGCTTCGAGCAGGCTGACCAGACGCTCGCGCACGCCGGGCGCCATGGCTTCGTATTGCGGCCACACCGCTTCGATCCACTGGCGGGCCAGTGCCTTGCCGCGCGCCTGGTCATGCGGGCCGGAGGCGACCTGCAAGGCGCGCTGGGCCGCCATGCAGACGATCTCGGGCGTGGCGCGCTCGGCGGGCTCGAGCGCACGCCAGGTTTTCTCCAGCTGATTGAGATCGTGGACCTGGCGCAGCACGTCGGCGGCCAGGCTCTTGACGAGGCTGTTGCCCGCCTCGGGCGTGAAGGCGCGGTGGCGCACGAGGGCCCGCGCGGTCTCGATCGCCAGCAGCGGCTGGCCCGCCAGCCGCGCGGCCTTCAGGCGCACGCGCTGGGTCGCCATGCGGCGCGAGACGCCTTGCGGCAGTTGCTCCAGCCACTTCAGCGCATCGCCCGGCAACTGGTCGTCCAGCGCCCAGTTGGCCGCGCGCAGGCGGGCGCCTTCGGCGATCTCGGTCTGGCTGTGGGCGTCCGCATCGGCCAGCAGGTGCGCCAGGTGTTCGTCGCGCGCTGCGGTGTCCTGCAGCGCGTGGGCGCTGTCGGCTGCCAGGATGTGCGCCAGCGCCCGCACCTGCGGGCCGTGGGGAATGTCGCCCACGGCTTCGCGCAGCGAGGCCTCCTGGTGCAGCGCCACGTCGGCGCATTTGCGCGCACGCAGGAAGCGGCCGGCCAGCAGATGGGTGTAGGTCTCGATGAGCGCGAGGTGCATGGCGCGCTCTTTCTGCTGCGCACGCCAGCGCCTGGCCTGGCGTGGCAGCTCGAACAGGGCCGACAGCGCACGCAGCGCCAGGTGCAGCAGCACGAAAGCCGCCACCAGCAGCACCAGCACGAGGTTGAGGGAAAGATCGACCCGGTAAGGCGCGAAGTACAGGGTGACCCCGCTGGCGTTCGGCCCGGCAAACAAGGCCAGGGCAACGGCAACGGCGAACAGGATGAGGAACCAGATGGCAGCACGCATGGCAGTCGCTCCAGCCGGTTCAGGGATGCGCGGCCGAGACCGCTGCCAGTGCCGCCAGCGTCTCGTCAATGCGAGGCGGCTGCACGTCGCGCACGTCGGCCTGGGTCTGCTCCAGGGCGGCGCGGACTTGCTGGGTCACGCGCGCGGCCGGGTCGAAATAGCGCGTGGTCAGGTCGGTGACCACGGCCAGTTCGCTGCGGGCCTGGCCGTAATGCCGGGCCGCCAGGTCCACCCGCGCGTGCAGCAGCCGCAGCTTGAGATTCTCGCGCAGGAAGAAGGCCTGGTCGGGCGCGACCAGGGCGGCCTCGGGCCGGTCCAGGCGCGTCACGCGCACGAGCTGGCGCAGGTCGTCCCAGATGGCCGTCCACCAGGCTTTCCAGCCGTCGCCGCCCTCGCCCATCGGCAGGGCTGGCGTCGAGGGGCTGCGGCCCACGTCGGTCACGTGGTTGAGCAAAGGCATGTCGTCGGCCCAGCGCAGCATGTCGTCCATGCGCTTCTGGATGCCCAGCACGTCGACGGTGTCGGCCGATTGCAGGCGCTCGATGTCGCTGGTGATGGCGCGCTGCAGGCTCCCCAGTTGCGGCTGGCCGGCCTGCTCCAGGCGGGCGCGGGCGCGGTTGAGCGCGGTCAGCACCGGCTCGGTGCTGCCGGTCAGTTCCATCTGCTGCTGGGCCAGGCGGACCGAGGCGTTGATCTCGGCCACCAGGTTGCCGTCCTGGGTGCGCGTGATCTGGTTGACCAGTGTCTCCAGCTGCGCGCGCTGCAGGCCCAGGTCCTTGACCTGGTTTTCCAGCACGCCCAGGCGTGCGGCGTTGTCCAGCGACAGCGTCTGCGCCTGCTGCGACAGCGTGCGCGCCTCGATGGACTGGTTGTTGCTGTCGGCGCTGCGGTGCGCCACATCGCTTTGCAACTGCCCGATGCGCTGCCATAGCAGCGCGCTGCCGATGGCGTCTGCGCTGGCCAGCAGGACCAGCAGCACGAGCAGCCAGACCGGTGGTCGCCAGCCGCCCGGGCCGGTGGCCGCAGGCGGCGCAGCAAAGGAGGCCGGCGTGGGGCCTGCCGGGGACGTCAGCGGGACGGCGTTCTGGTTATCTTGCATAGGTGAGCGATTTTATCGAGGCGGCCACGGCCTGCGGCTGCGGATGCGAGAGCACGACCGTGCCCCAGCCCAGTTCTCCCAGCCGCTGGGCAATGCGCGCATGGGTGGCGACGGCGCGCGCCCGGGCAAAAGCCCGGGGCGCTGCGGCGCCGGGCAGCAGCTCTCGCAACTGCTGCGCCGCCATGCTGCTGCTGATGAGCCAGACGCTACCATCGCCCAGGGCCGCGCCCGCGGCGGCCTGCTGCGCCCGCGTCCACACGGGCCGCGCACGCTGGTAGACCGCGACGTCGACCACCGCCACGCCGCAGTCCCGCAGCCGCTGGGCCAGCCAGTCGCGCCCGACGGGCCGGCCGTCGGCGTCCTCGTCGGTGCCACGCACCACCAGGACCCGCCGCACGCCAGCAGCCTGCAGGGCGGGCTCGACGCGCCGCCACAGGGCTTCGGAATCAAAAGGCTCGCCACCCGCCCCGTCGGGGGCGACGATGGCCGCGTCCGGCCAGCCAGCCGAGCGCAGCGCGTCGCGCGTGGACGGTCCCACGGCCCAGGCCTGCGCGCCTTCATGCCACAAGACCGCGTGGCGCCAGGGCGAATCGCCCTGCGCGGGTTCGAAAAAACGCACCGCATTGGCGCTGACGAACATGGCCGCGTCGATGCGGCCTGGTGCCGAATGCGCCGTGCCATGCAAGGGGTTGGGGCCGATGTCGATGAGCGGCCACAGGCGTGGCTGCCATTCGCGCTGCCAGTCGGCGCAGGCCGTGAGCCGCGCCAGCCATGCGCCAGCGTCTTCAGTGGGCCGGGTGATGATGACTTGCATGGTTGGCCTGCGCACCCGGTGAGGTCGTCACTGCGCTGTGGCGCCCTGGCGCACCAGGGCCTGCGCCACCTCGGCGCCCAAAGCCTCGGCCTGGCCGGGCTCGCTGACCGCCACACGGCCCTCGGCGCGCAGCAGCAGGGGTTGCCCGGCGCCCGTCGCGTCGCCCCAGGCGGCCTGCAACTGCAACTGGCCGTCGGCCTGCCAGCGCGCGTGCGCGGCCAGCGGCACGGAACAACTGCCGCCCAGCGCGCGCGAGACGGCACGTTCGGCCGTCACGGCCAGCCAGGTCGGTTGATCAGCCAGCGGCTGCAGCGCGTCGATCAGGTCGGTGCGGTCGGCCCGCACCTCGATACCCAGCGCTCCCTGGCCTGCGGCCGGCAGCATCGCCGACGCGTCGAAGGCGGCGCGGATGCGCGCGCCCAGGCCCAGCCGCAGCAGGCCGGCCGTGGCCAGCACGATGCCGTCGTACTGGCCTTCGTCGAGCTTGCGCAGCCGCGTGTCGAGATTGCCGCGCAGCGGCTCGATCCGCAGGTCCGGGCGCAGCGCGCGCAGCAGCACGGCACGGCGCAGGCTGGACGTGCCGACGACCGCGCCCGCCGGCAGGTCTTCAAGGCGCGCGTAGCGGTTGGACACCCAGGCGTCGCTCGGGTCCTCGCGCTGCAGCACGCAGGCCAGCACAAAGCCCGGCGGCAGCGACATCGGCACGTCCTTGAGCGAATGCACGGCCAGATCGGCACGGCCCTCTTCGAGCGCCAGCTCCAGTTCCTTGACGAACAACCCCTTGCCGCCGACTTTGGAGAGCGTGCGGTCCAGGATCTGGTCGCCGCGCGTGGTCATGCCCAGGATGGACACCGTGTGCCCGCGCGCCTGCAGCAACTGCTGGACGTGGCCAGCCTGCCACAGCGCCAGGCGGCTTTCCCGCGTGGCGATGGTCAGAGAGAGAGAGGCCGCCGAAGGCGGGAGAGCAGAAGCACACACAGTGGGAAGACCCAAGCGAAAAACGGCGGACGGTGAGCGGAAAACGCGGCGTCTGGACAGGGTCTGACGGCCACGCCCCGCAGGACTCAAAAGCCCAGGACCGGCGGCCCAGGGGCAGCCGGCCAACGGCTCGGGCAATGCTAGCATGTGCACCCCAGCGATCGGGCCGGGCGGGCGGGCATGCGGCCTGCCTGCCACCGCAGGCACCGATTCCCGTCAAAACGCACATCGATGCCGATGGAGGAGATTCCCTGATGCCCGCGCGTTCGCCCCTGCGCCCTGCCCGCTCGTCCCCCGCCGCGTCTGCGGCCAATCCCACGGCGTCGAAGCCGACAAGCCGCCGCTCCCGCAGCAGCGCGGCGGCCCCCGACAAGGACGAGCCGCTGATCGAGGACATCCGTTTTCTCGGCCGTATTCTGGGCGACGTGATCCGCGAGCAGGATGGCAAAGCGGCCTTCGACCTGATCGAGCGCATCCGCCAGTTGTCGGTGGCCTACCGCCGCCACGACGACCGCCAGGCCGAGCGCAAGCTGCAGACGCTGCTGGCCGGCCTGAGCCATGACCAGACCACCAGCGTCATCCGCGCCTTCACCTACTTCAGCCACCTGGCCAACCTGGCCGAGGACCGCCACCACATCCGCCGCCGCACCTTCCACGAGCGCGCCGGCCACGTCCAGCCCGGCAGCATTGCCGGCGCCCTGCAGCGCCTGCGCGCGGCCGGCACCGGCAGCGACGCCATTGCAAAGACGCTGGCGCACAGCTACATCGCACCCGTGCTCACGGCGCACCCCACCGAGGTGCAGCGCAAGAGCCTGCTCGACGCCGAGCGCGGCATCGCCCAGTTGCTGGCCGCGCGCGAATCGCTGATGCCGGCCGATCTCGCGGCCAACGAGGAGCAGATCCGCGCCCGCGTCACGCAGCTGTGGCAAACCCGGCTGCTGCGCACCAGCAAGCTCAGCGTGGCCGACGAGATCGACAACGCGCTCACCTATTACGAATCGACCTTCCTGCGCGAGATCCCCAAGCTCTACCGCGACCTCGAACTGGCGCTGGGGCAGAGCGAGCTGGCCACCTTCTTCCACATGGGCCAGTGGATCGGCGGCGACCGCGACGGCAACCCCAACGTGACCGCGCAGACGCTGGCCTACGCGCTGAGCCACCAGTCCGAAGTGGCACTGCGTTTTTACTTGACCGAAGTGCACGAGCTTGGCCGCGAGCTGTCGATGTCGGCCACGCTGGTCCAGGTCAGCCCCGCCATGCAGGCCCTGGCCGACGCCTCGCCCGACACCAATGAACACCGCCACGACGAGCCCTACCGCCGCGCGCTGACCGGCGTCTACGCCCGCCTGGCCGCCACGCTGCGCGAGCTGACCGGCGGCGAGGCCGCGCGCCACGCCGTCAAGCCGCAGAACCCGTACCTGCTGGCCGAGGACTTCCTGGCCGACCTGCGTGTGATTCGCGCGTCGCTCCAGGCCAACCACGCCGCCGCGCTGGTCTCGCAACGCCTGGCGCCGCTGATCCGGGCCGTGGAAGTCTTCGGTTTTCACCTGGCCACCGTCGACCTGCGCCAAAGCTCCGACAAGCACGAGGAAGTGGTGGCCGAGCTGCTGGCCCACGCGCGGCTGGAGGCCGACTACAGCGCGCTCGACGAAACCGCCAAGCGCGCCCTGCTGCTGCAACTGCTCGACGATGCGCGCCCGCTGCGCGTGGCCGGCGCCCGCTACTCCGAGCACGCCGAGAGCGAGCTGGCCATCTTCGTGCAGGCCAAAACGCTGCGCGAGCGCTACGGCGCGCGGGCCATTCGCCACTACATCATCAGCCACACCGAAAGCGTGAGCGACCTGCTGGAAGTGCTGCTGCTGCAGAAGGAAGCGGGCCTGCTCACCGGCCCGCTCTCGCCCGCGCTGCAGTCCCGCGCGGTCGAGGGCGCGGCGCGCACGCAGCTCATCGTCGTGCCGCTGTTCGAGACCATCGAGGACCTGCGCCAGGCCGCACCCATCATGCGCGAGTTCTACGCGCTGCCCGGCATCGCGGGCATGGTGCAACGCTCGGGCGGCGAGCAGGACATCATGCTGGGCTACAGCGACAGCAACAAGGACGGCGGCATCTTCACCAGCAACTGGGAGCTGTACCGGGCCGAGCTGGCACTGGCCGCGCTGTTCGACGAACTCCAGACCGGCCACGGCATCACCATGCGCCTGTTCCACGGGCGCGGCGGCACGGTCGGACGTGGCGGCGGACCGAGCTACCAGGCCATCCTCGCGCAGCCGCCGGGCACGGTGCGTGGCCAGATCCGGCTGACCGAACAGGGCGAGGTCATCGCCTCCAAGTACGCCAATCCCGAGATCGGCCGCCGCAACCTCGAAACCCTGGTCGCTGCCACGCTCGAAGCCACGCTGCTGCCCGAAGACAAGCCCGTGCCCAAGGCCTTCCTGGAGACGGCCGCCGCGCTCTCGCAGGCCAGCATGGACGCCTACCGCCAACTGGTCTACGGCACGCCGGGCTTCACCGACTTCTTCTTCGCCGCCACGCCCATCCGCGAGATCGCGGGCCTGAACATCGGCTCGCGCCCGGCCTCGCGCAAGGCCAGCCAGAAAATCGAGGACTTGCGCGCCATCCCCTGGGGCTTTTCCTGGGGCCAGTGCCGCGTGACACTGCCGGGCTGGTACGGTTTCGGCAGCGCGATCGCGCAGTACCTGGACGCCGCGCCCGCCGAGAGCGGGGACAGCAAGGACGGCCGCGACGCGCGCCTCAAGCGCCTGCGCCGCATGTACCGCGAATGGCCCTTCCTGCGCACGCTGCTCTCCAACATGGACATGGTGCTGGCCAAGAGCGATCTGGCACTGGCCCACCGCTACGCCAGCCTGGTGCCCGACGCCAAGCTCAGGCGCAAGATCTTCGGTGCCATCGAAGCCGAATGGCAGCGCACGCAGGAAGCGCTCACGCTGATCACGGGCGAGGCCGACCGGCTGGCCGGCAACCCGGCGCTGGCGCGCTCGATCCACCATCGTTTCCCCTACATCGACCCGCTGCATCACCTGCAGGTCGAACTGCTGCACCGCTTGCGCGCCGGCGAAGACAGCGTGCGGCTGCAGCGTGGTATCCACATCGCCATCAACGGCATCGCAGCGGGCGTGCGCAACACGGGCTGAGTCCGGTCATCATTCGCTCGCAGGGCCATCGGCAGCACCCGCTCCAGCGTGTGTGGCCGATGGCCCTGGCTTTTGGCGACGGCCTCAGGCCGTCGCGTTTGCCGTTCCTGTTCCGTTCTGATTTCGATGCCCTCCCCCACGCCAGCCACGTCCTCCACCGCGCCCGAATTCACGCCCCCAGCGCCCGCCGTCCCGCCCGCGGTGACGGTCATGGCCCTGGGCGTTTTTGCGGCCGGCACCAGTGAATTCATGCCTTCGGGCCTGCTGCCGGCCATCGCCGACAGCTATGCCGTCAGCATTCCGCACGCCGCGCTGACGGTGTCGGTCTTTGCCGTCGGCATGGTGATCGGCGCGCTGCTGTGCGCCGTGGCCACCACGCAGATGGCCAAACGCGCCGTGCTGCTCGCAGCCATCGCGACGCTGGCCCTGGGCCATGTGATCGGCGCCCTGGCGCCCAGCTTCGGGTGGCTGCTGGCTTCGCGGCTGGTCAGCGCGCTGGCCACGGGCGCGTTCTGGACCGTGGCGGCCGTGGTCGCCGTCGCCATCACCCCGCCCGGCGCCAGTGCGCGGGCGCTGGCACGGCTGATCGGCGGCATGACGCTGGCCAACATCATCGGCGTGCCGCTGGGCACCTGGATCGGCCAGGCCTTGGGCTGGCGCACCACCTTCTGGGCGGTTGCCGTGGTGGCGGCGCTGGCCGCGCTCGCGGTCTGGGCGCTGGTGCCCGAGCCCGCGCGCGCCAAGGCGCCCGCCAGCCTCGCGCGGGAATTGCGCACCTTCCGCCAGGGACGGCTGTGGCTGGCCTACGCCACCATCGCCTGCTTCCAGACGGCCTACATGGGGCTGCTGAGCTACGCCGCGCCGCTGCTCACCGACGTCTCGGGCCTGCCCTCTTCGGCAGTCCCGCTGGTGCTGACGGGGTTTGGCATCGGCAGCTTCCTGGGCATCCAGCTCGGCGGACGCGTGGCCGACCGCCATCCGTGGCACACCATGGGCATCGGCCTGGGCGGCCTGACCCTCGCCATGGCGGCCATTGCCGCGCTGGCCGCCGTCTCGGGTCTGCTCACGGCGGTGCTGATCCTGCTGGCCGGCGTGGTCAGCTACATTGCCGCGGCCCCGCTCAACGCCCGCGTGTTCGGGCTGGCGGGCGACGCGCCCAACCTGGCCAGCGGCGCCAACGTCACGGCCTTCAACATCGGCAATGCGGCCGGCCCGCTGCTGGGCGGCTGGGCCATCGGCCAGGTCGGCTACACGGGCCCGGCCATGGTCGGCGCCGTTACGGGCCTGATGGCGCTGGGGCTGATGCTGCTGTCGCGCCAGGCCGACCGCCGGCGCCAGCAGTTGCTGCCCGTGCGTTGAGCCACGGACAGGCCGCGTTCTTCAGGCGGCCAGTTGCAGCCGCTGCCGCGCGGCGGCGTACTCGCGGCGCAGGCGCGCCACCAGTTCGGCGGCGGGCAGCACGCGGTCGACCGCGCCGATACCCTGGCCGCAACCCCAGATGTCTTTCCAGGCCTTCTTGGCGCCCTCGCCGCCAAAGTCCATGCGGCTCGGGTCGCTCACCGGCAGGTTGGCCGGGTCCAGGCCAGAAGCCACGATGGACGGCGCCAGGTAGTTGCCGTGCACACCCGTGAACAGGTTGCTGTAGACGATGTCGTCGGAGCTGCCGTCCACGATGGCCTGCTTGTAGGCGTCTGACGCGCGTGCCTCGTCGGTGGCGATGAAGGCCGAGCCGATGTAGGCGAAATCGGCCCCGGCCGCCTGCGCCGCCAGCACCGCGCCGCCCGTGGCAATTGCGCCCGACAGCGCGATGGGGCCGTCGAACCACTGGCGGATTTCCTGCAGCAGCGCGAACGGGCTTTTCACGCCCGCGTGGCCGCCCGCGCCGGCGGCCACGGCGATCAGGCCGTCCGCGCCCTTGTCGATCGCCTTGTGCGCGAAGGTGTTGTTGATGATGTCGTGCAGCACCACGCCGCCCCAGCCATGCACGGCGTCGTTGACGTCGGTGCGCGCGCCCAGCGAGGTGATGACGATGGGCACCTTGTATTTCTCGGCCAGCGCCATGTCGTGGTCGAGCCGGTCGTTGGACTTGTGCACGATCTGGTTGAGCGCAAAGGGCGCGGCCGGCTGCCCGGGGTTCTGGCGGTTGTGCGCGGCCAGTGTCTCGGTGATCTCGGCCAGCCAGTCGTCGAGTTGCGCCGCCGGGCGCGCGTTGAGCGCGGGCATGGAGCCGACCACGCCCGCCTTGCACTGGGCGATCACCAGCGCCGGCGTGCTGATGATGAACATGGGCGAGGCGATGACGGGCAGCGGCAGGTTCTGCAGGACGGAAGGAATACGCGACATGGTGTCTCCGGGTCGATTCAGGGATCAGAACGCGTCGGGCGCCAGTGCCAGTGCACTGCCGGCGCCTTGCACGATGGCGGTCTCCAGCGCGGGGATGCGCGAGAGCACGTGCTCGGCGTAGAAGCGGGCGGTGGCGACCTTGCGCCGCGCAAAGCCGCCATCGCCCTGCCCTTCGGTATCGAGGCGCTGCGCGGCCAGCAGCGCGCGGCCCAGTTGCCAGCCGCTGACCAGGTTGCCCGCGAGCATCAGGTAAGGAACGCTGCCGGCGTAGACCGCGTTCGGGTCGGCGCTGCCGTGCGTGGTGATGAACTCGCCCACGGCCAGCAGCGCGTGGCGGCCGCGCGCCAGGTGCGCCAGCACGGCCAGTGCGGCTTCGCTGCCGTCCTGGCGCAGGTCGGCCTCGGTCTGCTCGATCTGCGTGGCCAGCGTGCGCAGCATGGCGCCGCCGTCGCGCAGCGTCTTGCGCCCAACCAGGTCGTTGGCCTGGATCGCCGTCGTGCCTTCATAAATGGGCAGGATACGCGCGTCGCGGTAATACTGCGCCGCGCCGGTCTCCTCGATGAAGCCCATGCCGCCATGCACCTGCACGCCCAGGCTGGTCACCTCCAGGCTGACCTCGGTGCTGTAGCCCTTGACCAGCGGCACCAGCCATTCGTAGAAGGCCTGCTGGCGCTGGCGCTCGGCCTCGTCGGGGTGGTGGTGGGCGCGGTCGTAGGCCGCGGCGGCGGCGCTGGCCATGGCGCGTGTGCCTTCGACCAGCGCACGCATCGTCATCAGCATGCGCCGCACGTCGGGGTGCTCGATGATGGCCACAGCCGCCTTGGCCGAGCCATCGACCGGGCGCGACTGCACACGCTCGCGCGCATAGGCCACGGCGCGCTGGTAGGCCCGCTCGGCCAGGCCGATGCCCTGCAGGCCCACGGCGTAGCGCGCCACGTTCATCATGATGAACATGTACTCCAGCCCCCGGTTCTCCTCGCCCACGAGGTAGCCGATGGCGCCGGGCCCTTGCGTGTCGGCCACGCTGCCGCGCAGTCCGTCGCCGTACTGCAGCACCGCCGTCGGGCTGGCCTTGATGCCCAGTTTGTGCTCGATGCTCACGCATTGCACGTCATTGCGCGCGCCCAGGCGGCCATCGTCCTCGACCAGGAACTTGGGCACGACGAACAGGCTGATGCCCTTGATGCCCTCAGGCGCGCCCTGCACGCGCGCGAGCACCAGGTGCACGATGTTGGCGGCCATGTCGTGCTCGCCATAGGTGATGAAGATCTTGGTGCCGAAAAGCTTGTAGCGACCACCGTCCAGCCGCTCGGCGCGCGTGCGCACCAGCGCCAGGTCGCTGCCGGCCTGCGGCTCGGTCAGGTTCATGGTGCCGGTCCATTCGCCGCTGACCAGCCTGGGCTGGTAGGTGGCCTGCAGGGCCTCGCTGCCGGCCGTCATCAAGGCCTCGATCGCGCCGTCCGACAACAGCGGGCACAGCGCAAAGCTCAGGTTGGCGCCGTTGAGCATTTCCGAGCAGGCCGCGGCAATCGTCTTGGGCAAGCCCTGCCCGCCGAAGTCCACCGGATGCTGCAGCCCCTGCCAGCCGCCTTGCGCGAACTGCGCGTAGGCCTGCTTGAAACCCGGCGTGGTCGTGACCTCGCCCGCCTTCCAGCTCGGGGGCTGCTGGTCGCCCACGACGTTGAGCGGCGCGACCACTTCCTGGTTGAAACGCGCGCATTCTTCCAGCACGGCCTGCGCGGTGTCCAGGCCCGCGTCCTCGAAACCGGGCAACCGGGCCAGTTCGGCCAGATCGGCCACGTGTTCGAGATTGAACAGCCAGTCCCGGACCGGCGCCTGATAGTCGCTCATCGCTTGTCTCCTATCCTGTCGTGATACGAACCCGGGTGCGCCTTCGATAAGACGCCCCAAACAAACAGGCCCAGCGCTCTTCGATGGAACACTGGGCCTTGTGCGTGTCAGTCAGCCATCATCCCGGCTGCTTGCTGCAATCAGAGCTTCTCGATCAGTTCGGGCACGGCGGTGAACAAATCCGCCTCCAGGCCGTAGTCGGCCACGCTGAAGATCGGCGCTTCGGGGTCCTTGTTGATGGCCACGATGGTCTTGCTGTCCTTCATGCCCGCCAAATGCTGTATCGCCCCCGAAATGCCCGCCGCAATGTAGAGCTGCGGCGCCACGATCTTGCCGGTCTGGCCCACTTGCCAGTCGTTGGGCGCGTAGCCGGCATCGACCGCCGCGCGGCTGGCGCCCAGCGCCGCGCCCAGCTTGTCGGCCAGCGGCGTGAGCACTTCGTTGAACTTCTCGCTGCTGCCCAGCGCACGTCCGCCCGAGACGATGATCTTGGCCGCCGTCAGCTCGGGCCGGTCGCTCTTGGTCGCCTCCACGCTCACGAACTGGCTCTTGCCGCTGTCGCCGATGGCGTCGATGGTCGCGACGGATGCACTGCCGCCCGTGGCCGCGACCGCGTCAAAGCCGGTGGTCCGCACGGTCAGCACCTTCTTGGCGTCGCCGCTTTGCACAGTGGCAATGGCGTTGCCGGCGTAGATGGGGCGCTCGAAGGTGTCGGCGCTCTGGACCTTGGTGATGTCGCTGATCTGCCCGACGTCGAGCTTGGCGGCCACGCGCGGGGCGGTGTTCTTGCCGCTGGCCGTGGCCGGGAACAGGATGTGGCTGTAGTCGCCGGCAACGGCCAGCACTTGCGCGGCCAGGTTCTCGGCCAGGCCGTGCGCCAGGCTGGCGCCGTCGGCGTGCAGCACCTTGGCCACACCCGTGACCTGGGCGGCGGCCTGGGCAGCCGCAGCGGCGTTGTGGCCCGCGACCAGCACGTGGACGTCGCCGCCGATCTGCGCGGCGGCGGCCACGGTGTTGAGGGTGGCCGGCTTGAGGCTGGCGTTGTCGTGTTCCGCGATGACGAGGATGCTCATTTGTTTTTTCCTTGCGCGCTGGCGTTCAAATCACTTTGGCTTCGTTTTTCAGCTTGTCGACCAGGGTGGCGACATCGGGCACTTTCACGCCCGCCGCACGCTTGGGCGGCTCGCTGACCTTGAGTGTCTTGATGCGCGGGGCCACGTCCACACCCAGCGCTTCGGGCTTGACGATGTCGAGCTGCTTTTTCTTGGCCTTCATGATGTTGGGCAGCGTGACGTAGCGCGGCTCGTTCAGGCGCAGGTCGGTGGTGACGATGGCCGGCAGCGCAACGCTGATGGTCTCCAGGCCGCCGTCGATCTCGCGCGTGACCTGGGCACGGCCGTCTTCGATGACGACCTTGGAGGCAAAAGTAGCTTGCGGCAGATCGGCCAGCGCAGCCAGCATCTGGCCGGTCTGGTTGGCATCATCGTCAATGGCCTGCTTGCCCAGGATCACGAGCTGGGGCTGTTCCTTGTCGACCAAGGCCTTGAGCAGCTTGGCGACGGCCAGCGGCTGCAGCTCCTCGGCCGTCTCGACCAGGATGGCGCGGTCGGCACCGATGGCCAGCGCGGTACGCAGGGTTTCCTGCGCCTTGGTGTCACCGGCCGAGACCACGATGATCTCGCTGACCGTGCCCTTTTCCTTCAGCCGAACCGCCTCTTCCACCGCGATCTCGTCGAACGGGTTCATGCTCATCTTCACATTGGCAATGTCCACCCCGCTGCCATCCGACTTCACCCGGACCTTGACGTTGTAGTCCACCACTCGCTTGACTGCGACCAAAACCTTCATTGCGGCTCCTTGAATTGATAACTCGCTTCGCGCACGGCCTTGACGTGCACGTCAACCGGACATTCTAGTGGGCTTGCGGTGTGGCCTTGGTCGTGCAAGGGACATGCGCCACAGGCCTCTCCGGTACGGCCATTCGTCAAAAACGAACGATCGTTCTTTTTGTATCGACAATATCAAAAGCGCATGAAATCGTCGCCCCGGGTTGACCCTGATTTTTGGAACGATCGCCCAGACACCATCGGCTCAGCGGCGGGGCCGGCCCCTGCCACGCCCGATGATCACGACCGACCGGCCAGAGCAGCCACCCGCCGCTCACACACCTGATCTTGCCCCCGTTTCACGGACACCCCTATAAGCGATTAACTATCGCAATAGGAGGTGGACGATGACCAAGAGCAAGGCAGGCAGAAAGGGGCAGGAGTTCAGCCTGGAGTTCAGGCAGCAGGCACTGTTGCGAGCGGCCACAGAAGGGGTAACCACGGTGGCTCGTGATCTGGGGTTGCAGCCTGCCCAGCTGTACAGTTGGCGCGCCCAGGCGCGGCGGCACGACCAGGACGATCAGGCACAACGCTTGGAGTTGGCCGAACATGCACGGCTCAAACGTGAAGTGGCGCGGCTGGAGGAGGAGAACGCTTTC
>WNDQ01000079.1 GCA_009912175.1 Paracidovorax wautersii
AGCATAGTAGCCGCTTGGAGACACCGACAGCACTCGGCACATCAGACGCACCCTGAATGTGCCTTCGTGCGCTTTCATCGTTGCGCACTTCACTTGGGCTGTTTGGCGAAGTACGCCGCCGCTTTTTGGCGAAGTACGCCGCCGCTTTTTTTAGGAAAGCGTTCTCCTCCTCCAGCCGCGCCACTTCACGTTTGAGCCGTGCATGTTCGGCCAACTCCAAGCGTTGTGCCTGATCGTCCTGGTCGTGCCGCCGCGCCTGGGCGCGCCAACTGTACAGCTGGGCAGGCTGCAACCCCAGATCACGAGCCACCGTGGTTACCCCTTCTGTGGCCGCTCGCAACAGTGCCTGCTGCCTGAACTCCAGGCTGAACTCCTGCCCCTTTCTGCCTGCCTTGCTCTTGGTCATCGTCCACCTCCTATTGCGATAGTTAATCGCTTATAGGGGTGTCCGTGAAACGGGGGCAAGATCAGACAGACCGTCGAAGTAGACCTCGACTAGCAGCTCGGGCAGGTTGGCGATTCTCCTGTCTCCGGCGAGGAACTCGGCGATGCAGTTGGCGTTGAAAAGCGCTTCGAGCCCAATGCTCTCGACCTTGCTACGACTGGCACTCAGCACAATGTCCATGGCCTGTAGCACCGAACTCTTGCCGGCCTCATTGCCGCCCACCAGGATGTTTAGCTCGGGATCGAATTCCAGTTCCAACGCTTTGAAGCGCTTGAAGTTCTTAAGCACCAACCGCCGTATTGTCCCCACGCCCTTTTCTCCCATTTCGTACCGAATTAAATCGGCAATGCTTGCAATCCCGCCCCGCTTGGCGCGCTATTGGATCTACACAGCCCAGGATGATACCCATGGTGAATCCCGGACGATGTTCGCGAACTGTTTGGCGACACTACAGCGAATGCTTGGCCAGTTACGGTTCCCAAAGCGGCCATCCGTTGGAATGCGTGACAGACAGCAATCGCTGCAAAGTAGGCATGAGCCAGCCCTAATTGAACGACTGCAATGGGTCGTTTGCAGTCATAAAGAGAGGGGCACACAACATCCATCTCCCTGTCTAAGGCGCTAACGAATCCTCACCCCAACCTCAACCAAGCCCCCAACGTCTTCAACTCCCCAGGCAACGGCGCCAAGCCCCCGCCCCTCTCCTCCGCCAACTCCACCTGCCGCTGCAACGTCCCCTCATGCGGCAGCATGGGCCCGAAGAAAAACACCCCATCCTGCTCAGCCGGCGCGCCGGGTGGCGCTTGCTGGTAGAGCAGCACGGTGGGGAAGGTTTCGACGTCGAGGTCGTCGACCAGGTCGGACTGGTCTTCGATGTCGATCCAGGTGGCTTGCCAATTAGGGAAGCGCGCGGCGACGGTTTCCATGACGTCGCGGTAGCCGCGGCAGGTGCCGCACCAATCGGCGCACAGCACGACCAGGCGGCGCACGGGCTTGGCGTCGGTGGTGGTCGCAGCAGTGGCTGGCGCTTCTGCGTTGGTGGCGGGCACGGGGCTGGGCGGGGCGGCGGTCATCCGGGAAAGGCGCGGGTGGGGTGGGGTTGGAAAGTAGCCGCCATCATACGGACGGATGGCGCTGTTTGCCGGGCGGTTATGCGGGCGGCTACGTGGACGGTTACTCGGGCGGTGGCCCAGGAAATCAGAGCAGTTCACCCAGGGTCAGGCGGTCCAGCGTGGCTTGGTTCCAGAGCTTGTCGGTGGCGGGGTTGCGGTCGATGAGCAAAGCATGGAACAGGGGCTGGGCCGGGGTGGCCGTGGGGTCGACCAGCAGCACGTAGCGACTGCGGGTGTCGTCGGATTCGTCGAGCTGGCCGACCCAGTCGAGCGATTTGAGGGTGTCCATGACGGGGCGCAGTTGCAGCGCGTCGACGCGCAGGCGGTCGATGAGCTGGTTCAGGTCCAGGCCGCGTGTGTCGCTGTCGCGGGCGTCGGCCAGCTGGCACAGGGCCTCGACGGCCAGTTGGAAGGACCAGCCGGGGGTGTCGCCACGCCGGGCCACGCCGGCCACCAGGCTGGGCATGTAGGCGACGATGACGGCGCCGAACAGCACGATCATCCAGGCCGTGAAAATCCAGATCAGCAGGATGGGCACGGTGGCAAAGGCGCCGTAGAGGGCGGAATAGGTCGGGATCTGGCTGACGTACAGCGCCAGCAGGCGTTTGGCGGCTTCGATGCCCAGCGAGGCGAAAAGGCCGCCGACCAGCGCGTGCGACCACTTGACGCGCGCGTTGGGCACGTAGTGGTAGAGCGCGGCCATGCCGCTGGCCAGCACGACGAATTCAAGGCTGTCGAGCAGCAGGCGCAGGCCGCCCGGCAGGTCGCCCACCAGCCCGCGCGAGACTGAAAACGCGTACGACGTCAGCGACAGGCTGGCCGCCAGCACCAGCGGGCCCAGTGTGATGACGGCCCAGTACACCAGCACGCGCTGGCCCAGCGGGCGGGGCTGGCGCACGCGCCAGATGGCGTTGAGCGTGCGGTCGATGGTCAGCACCAGCATGGGTGCCGTGACGGCGGCGATGCACAGCCCGGCGATGCCCAGTCGGCTGGCCTGGGCGGCGAACTGCGTGACGTAGCCCAGCACCTGGCGCGCGATGGTGTCGGGCACCAGGCTGGTGAACAGCCACTGCTGCAGCGTGGTCTGCAGCTTGGCGAACATGGGAAACGCCGAGAACACCGCCAGCAGCACGGTGAACAGCGGCACCATGGCAATGGTGGTGGTGAAGGTGAGGCTGCTGGCCGTCAGGCCCAGGCGGTCTTCGCGAAAACGCCGCAGCAGCATGATGGCGGTGTTGCGCCACGGAAAGGCGATCGCCTGGCGGGCGAGCCGGGCCATCCAGGCCGAGCGCAGCCACCACTGGCGACGGGTACGTGTGGGAGTCGTCATACCGCGATGATGCCGCAAGCCCATGGTGTCATCAGGCTGCACGGCAGTCGCTAAACTCTCGTCGCCCTTCTTTTAATCAGACCGCTTTCAGCCATGCAACAGCTTCTTGATCGACTGGCCGCCATTGTCGGCACGGCCCACGTCCTGACCGGCGACGACCTCGTCAGCTACGAACAAGACTGGCGCCGCCGCGCGCGCGGCAAGGCGCTGTGCGTGGTGCGCCCCGGCACGACGCAAGAGGTGGCCGACGTGGTCAAGGCGTGTTCGGACGCGCGCGTGTCCATCGTGCCGCAGGGCGGCAACACCGGGCTGGTGGTGGGATCGGTGCCCGACGAATCGGGCACGCAGGTGGTGCTCAGCCTGCGCCGCATGAGCGCGGTGCGCGCGGTGGACCCGCACAACATGACGATCACGGTCGAGGCCGGCTGCATTCTGCAAAGCCTGCAGGAAGCCGCCGACCAGGCCGGCTTTTTGTTCCCGCTGAGCCTGGGCGCCGAGGGCAGTTGCACCATTGGCGGCAACCTGTCGACCAACGCGGGCGGCACGCAGGTGGTGCGCTACGGCAACACACGCGAGCTGTGCCTGGGCCTGGAGGTGGTGACATCACAAGGCCAGGTGTGGGACGGGCTGTCGGGTCTGCGCAAGGACAACACCGGCTACGACCTGCGCGACCTGTTCGTGGGCAGCGAGGGCACGCTGGGCGTGATCACCGCCGCCACGATGAAGCTCTACCCCAAGCCGGCCCCGCAGCTCACGGCCTGGGCGGCGGTGGCCAGCCTGGAAGACGCCAACCGCCTGCTGGGCCTGGCGCACCAGCATCTGGCGGCCAACCTGACGGGTTTTGAGGTGATGAACCAGTTTGCGCTGAGCCTGGTCGACAAACATTACCCCCACCTGCGCGTGCCGATGTGGAAGGACACGCCGTGGTGCGTGCTGCTCGAAGTCTCGGACAACGAATCCGAAGAGCACGCGCGCGGCCTGTTCGAGCGGCTGCTGGAAACCGCCTTCGAGGACGGCCTGGTGGCCGACGCCATCGTGGCCGAGAGCATCAAGCAGGCGCACGACCTGTGGCACATCCGCGAAAGCATCAGCCTGGCGCAGGCCGAGGAAGGGCTGAACATCAAGCACGACATCTCGATCCCGGTGTCGTCGATTCCCGCCTTCGTGCGCGAAGCCGACGCGCTGCTGGCCGCGCACATTCCGGGCGTGCGTTTTGTCAACTTCGGGCACCTGGGCGACGGCAACCTGCACTACAACATCCAGGCGCCCGTCGACGGCGACCCCAAGGCCTTCCTGCGCGACCGCGAGGAAGAGATCAACACCCTGGTCTACGACACGGTCAGCAAGTACCACGGCTCGATCTCGGCCGAGCACGGCATTGGCGAGCTCAAGCGCCACAAGCTGCCCAAGCACAAGTCGCCGGTGGCGCTGACGCCGATGCACGCCATCAAGGGCGCGCTCGATCCGTTCAACACCATGAACCCGGGCAAGGTGCTCGAACGGCAGGATTGATCCCCTGGGGCGGCGCCCGCCCCGGCTGCAGTTTTCCTCCTCTCCCCGTCCTCGGACGGCGGCACTGACCGGCGGCTTGGCTCCGCCG
Organism: Paracidovorax wautersii; assembly: GCA_009912175.1. Classification (GTDB taxonomy): domain Bacteria; phylum Pseudomonadota; class Gammaproteobacteria; order Burkholderiales; family Burkholderiaceae_C; genus Comamonas_F; species Comamonas_F wautersii_A. Next base: position 4,488 of record WNDQ01000079.1, read on the forward strand.
GTTTTCTTTTTCCCTGCCCATTTCCGCCAACCTGGGGCCTGAGCGCCCCGGGGGCGCTGCTGCGCGCCGGTTTCTTGACCCGCGCGCGCAACAACCTCGGGTAATCACTGCGTAAGGCTCCGAACCTTACATACAACAATGCAGCCATCGCGCCGATCCTGGCCCGCCTTCCTCCCCGATCACCATGGCTTTCGATCCCTGCACGCCCACGTCCTCGCCCCTCGACCTTCCCCAGTTTCTGGACCAGTTGGGCGCCGCGCTCGGCCCCAACGCCGTCTTTGCCGGCGCCGACGTGCCCCAGCGCAACCGCAACGACTACAGCGGCCTGCTGCCCACCGCGCCGCTGGCGCTGCTGCGCCCGGCCGACACCCAGGGCGTGGCCGCCGCGCTGCGCATCTGCCACGCGCACGGCATTGCCGTGGTGCCGCAGGGCGGGCTGACCGGTCTGGTGGGCGGCGCCCGCGCCGGGGCGGGCGAGGTGGCGCTGTCGCTGGAACGCCTGGTCGGCATCGAAGAAGTCGATGCGGCCGCCGCCACACTGACGGTGCTGGCGGGCACGCCGCTGGAGACCATTCAGCAGGCCGCGCTGGAGGCGGGCTTTTTCTGCCCGCTCTATCTGGGCGCGCGCGGCTCGTGCGCCATTGGCGGCAACCTGTCGACCAACGCGGGCGGCAACCGCGTGATCCGCTACGGCATGGCGCGCGAGATGGTGCTGGGCCTGGAGGTGGTGCTGGCCGACGGCACGGTGGTCACCAGCCTGAACAAGATGATCAAGAACAACGCGGGGTTCGACCTCAAGCACCTGTTCATCGGCAGCGAGGGCACGCTGGGCATCATCACGCGTGTGGTGCTGCGGCTGTTTCCCAAGCCGGCCTCGACCATGGTGGCGATGTGTGCGGCGCCCGACTACGCCACGGTGCTCAAGCTGCTGGGCTCGGCCCGCGCCTCGCTGGGGCCGCTGCTGTCGGCCTTTGAGGTGATGTGGCCCGACTACTGGCAGTTCGCCACCACGCAGGTGCATGGCGTGCGCAACCCGCTGGCGGGCGACGACACGCCCTACGCCGCCTATGTGCTGATCGAGGCCCAGGGTACCGACCCCGAACTCGACGCCCCGCGTTTTGAACAATGGCTGGGCGGCCTGCTGGAAGACGGCACGCTCCCCAATGCGGCGATTGCCCAGTCGCTGGCCGACGAGCGCGCCTTCTGGGGCGTGCGTGACGCCTGCGGCGAGCTGCACCAGCTCTGGCCGCGCCACCTGGCCTTCGACATCGGCCTGCCCGTGGGCCGCATGGACGAGTACGCACGCGAATGCAAGGCGCAACTGGCGCAGGCCGTGCCGGGCTGCAAAAGCGTGTTCTACGGCCACATCGGCGACAGCAACGTGCACATCGTCACCCACGTCGACGGCGTGGACGAGCAGCCCAAGGACGCGGTCGAGGCCGTCGTCTACGGCCTGGTGCGCGACTACGGCGGCACGGTGTCGGCCGAGCACGGCATCGGCACCATCAAACGCCGCTGGCTGGGCCACGCGCGCTCGCCCGAGCAGATCGCGCTGATGCGTGTGATCAAGCAGGCGCTGGACCCGCGCGGCATTCTCAACCCCGGCAAGGTGGTCTGACCCGACTCACACCCGACGACACCGCCAGGCGGTGGCTGCCCTGCTGCGCACGCCCCCGCTCTTTCCCAACGAATCCCGCAGCGTTTCTTCACAACAAGACCGGAGACAAAACCATGCCCACCACCACCCTGCGCCGACGCCAGCTTCTGACGGGCGCGCTGGCCGGCGCCGCCGCAGCCAGCCTTCCCCGCCTGGCCCTGGCCGCCGCGCCGATCCGCCTGCGCGTGTCCTCGTCGGCGCCGCCTGACCGCTTTGGCGCGCACTACCTTTGGTACAAGCCATTCGAGGATCAGCTCAAACAGCTCGTTGGCGACCGCGTGGTGCTGGAGTATTTCCCCAACGGCCAGCTCGGCAAGGAAGCCGACGTGGTGCAGCAGGTCAAGACCGGCTCGGTCGACATGATGATGACCGGCCTGTCGATCTGGTCGACCGTGGTGCCCGAGGTCGGCATGCTCGACTACGGTTACCTGTTCGACAACTACAAACACGCGGCCACCGCCCTTGATGGCGGGGTTGCTGCGGCGCTGGAAGGCCTGCTGCAGCAGCGCACCGGCGTGTCCGTGCTGGGCTGGGGTTTTCAAGTGGGCTCGCGCAGCGTCTACACCAAGACGCCCAAGGACAGGCTGCCCGCGCTCAAGGGCACCAAGCTGCGTGTGCTGCCGACCAAAGGCCTGATCGACACCTTCGACGCCATGGGCGCCACGCCCACGCCCATCCCGATCAACGAGGTCTACACCGCCGTGCAGACCGGCGTGGTCGACGGCTACGAACACGACCCGGGCACGGTGCTGGCGTACAAGTGGTTCGAGGTCTCGACCAACTGCCTGCTCACGCGCCACATGTACAGCACGATGTGCGCCTTCATCGGCAAACGCGGCCTGGCCAAGATCCCGGACGACCTCAAGCCCGCCTTCCTGCAGGCGGCCAAGGCCGCCACGGTGTCCGCGCGCGAACAGGCCGCCGCCACCGAAGACGAGGTCATGGCCGACCTCAAGAAGAAAGGCATCGTCTTCACCGAGCTGCCGGCGGCCCAGCGCCAGGCCATCAGCCAGAAGATCGCGCAGACGCTGCACCCCGAGTTCATCGCCAAGTACCCGGCGACCAAGCCGCTGTTCGACAAGATCGCCGCGGTGCGCCAGGCCTGAAGGCCTTGCTTCGCCACGGGTCCGCTGTGTTGCCTTCCAAGGGGAAAACCGCCATGAATGCCGTCATCGATGTCCAAGTCCCGCTGGCCACGCCCGCGCCGGGGCTGGCGCGCAAGTTCAACGATTCGGTGCTGTTCGTCATCGAGCACCTGGCCGGCGCCATCCTGGCGGTGGACGTGCTGGTGGTGTTCGCCTCGGTGTTCTACCGCTACGCGCTGCACACGCCGCTGGAATGGGCCGAGGAAGTCGCCAGCGGGCTGATGACGGCCATCATCTTCCTGGGCGCGGCCAGCGTGCTGGGCCGCAACCAGCACGTCGGCATCGACTTTTTTCTGCGGCGTTTTCCGGCGTCGTGGCGGCCGGCGCTGGTGCAACTGGGCGCGTGGCTGACCGCGTTCATGTGCGTGGGCTTCATGGTCGCCACTTATGAACTGATCATCGACTCCGACGGCCAGACCACGCCCTTCGGTTTTCAGCAGGTCTACCTGCTCTACCCCGTGCTGCTGGGCGCGCTGCTGATGAGCGCGTTCGCCCTGGCCAACGCCTGGCGCGGCCAGCCGCGCACGCGCTGGCTGACGCTGCTGGCCTGCCTGGCGGTGGCCGGCGCCAACCTGGCCTGGAACGCGGCCTGGCCCGAGTTGGCCGTGCCGCCCATCGCCTACCTGGTGCTGAGTTTTTTCGGCTGCATCCTGATCGGCGTGCCCATCGCGTTTGCCATCGCGCTGGCGTCGATGCTGTACTTTCTGTTCGAGCCGACGCTGCCCATGCTGATCTATTCGCAGCAGGTGGTGGCGGGTGCCAACCACTTCGTGCTGCTGGCCATTCCCTTCTTTGTGCTGGCGGGCCTGGCGATGGAGGCCAACGGCATGTCGGCCCGGCTGATCGAGCTGCTGCTGCGCCTGTTTGGCCGCTGGCGCGGTGGGCTGAGCCTGATCACCATCATCTCGACCACGCTGTTCTCGGGCGTGTCGGGCTCCAAGCTGGCCGACGTCGCGGCCGTGGGCGGCATCATCGTGCCGGCGGTGCGCAAGACCCGGCAAGACCCCAACGACGCGGCGGGCCTGCTGGCCTGCACGGCCATCATGTCGGAGACGATTCCGCCATGCGTCAACATGATCATCTTCGGCTTCGTGGCCAGCATCTCGATCGGCGGCCTCTTCATGGCCGGCGTGGTCCCGGCGATCTTCCTGGCGCTGTGCCTGTCGGTGGTCGCGGTGATTTTCGGGCGGCGCATCGACCCGCGCGACGCGATTCCCTCGCCGCGCTCGCTGCCCCGGCTGATCGGCGGCTCGCTGGTCGCGCTGGCCATGATCGTGATGATCGGCAAGGGCGTGGCCTCGGGCGTGGCCACCTCGACCGAGATCTCGGCCTTTGCCGTCATCTACGCGCTGCTGGTGGGCGGCGCGGCCTTTCGTGAGCTGACCTGGCGCAAGGTCGTGCGGCTGCTGGTCAAGTCGGCGTCGATGACCGGGACCATCCTGTTCATCGTGGCCGCGGCCTCCAGCCTGTCGTACGCGCTGACGATTGAGCGCATCCCGCACGCCATGGCCACGGTGCTGGTCGACCTGGGCCAGCACTACGGCGCCATCACCTTCGTGCTGCTGTCGGCGCTGATCATGATCGTCTTCGGCATGGTGCTCGAAGGCGCGCCGGCGCTGATCCTGTTCGGCCCGCTGCTCACGCCCATCGCCACGCAACTGGGCGTGAACCCGCTGCAGTTCGGCACCGTCATGGTCATCGCCATGGGCCTGGGCTTTTTTGCGCCGCCGCTGGGTTTGGGCCTGTTCGCCACCTGCGCCATCACCGGCACCCAGATCCAGGACGTGGTGCGCCCCATGCTGAAATACCTGCTGGTGCTGCTGGCCGGCCTGCTCATGCTGATCTTTGTGCCCGAGTTCTCCTTGTGGCTGCCGCGCCAGTTGGGCCTGGCATGAGCACGGCACCCGACTGCAAGTACTGCGCCCAGCCCCCGGCGCACGACATGCCGCTGATCGCCACCCTGCGCTGCGCCGACCTGTTCCTGTTGCCCGACGCGCGCCACCCCGGCCGCTGCGTGCTGGCCCTGCATCGCCACTGCACCGAGCTGTTCCAGCTCTCCCGCGCCGAGCAGGCCGCCTGGATGCACGACCTGGCCGACGCCGCCCAAGCCATCCAGGCCGCGACGGGCTGCGACAAGATCAACCACGCGGCGTATGGCGATGTCTTCCAGCATCTGCATTTCCACCTCGTGCCCAAACACGCCCAGGGGCCGCAGTGGGGCCAGCCCTTCGAGCTGCAGCCCGCCGCGCCCACCGGCCTGGACATCCGGGGCCTGTGCGAGGCGCTGCGGCAGGCGCTGCCCACCTGCGCAGCCACCCAGGCGCCGCCACCGGCCCCGCAGTAGTTGGCCCGATCCGTGGGACAAGGGATTGAGGGGAGTCGCCCCGGCGCCGTCCTCCGTCAGAATGGCGTCCATGCCGCCAGAAGCATCCTCCCCGCAGTCCCCCCTTCCCCCCAACGACCGTCCACCGCTCCGCCGCAAGGGCTTGCGCAGCCCCGAGGCGCTGGCGCCGCTGCGCCACGCCACTTTCCGCATGCTGTGGCTGACCTGGGTGGCAGCCAACACCTGCATGTGGATGAACGACGTCGCCAGCGCCTGGATGATGACCTCGCTCACCGCCTCGCCGGCCATGGTGGCGATGGTGCAGACGGCCTCCACGCTGCCGGTCTTTCTGCTGGGCCTGCCGTCGGGGGCGCTGGCCGACATTCTGGACCGGCGGCGCTATTTCATGGTCACGCAGATCTGGGTGGCGGCGGTGGCGCTGCTGCTGTGCACCGTGCTGTTCATGGGCTGGATGACGGCGCCGCTGCTGCTGTCGCTGACGTTCCTGAACGGCATCGGCCTGGCCATGCGCTGGCCGGTGTTCGCTGCCATCGTGCCCGAGCTGGTGCCGCGCCCGCAGTTGCCGGCGGCCATGGGGCTCAACGGCATTGCGATGAATGCCTCGCGCATCATCGGTCCGCTGCTGGCTGGCGCCATCATCGCCAGCGCGGGCAGCATCTGGGTGTTCGTGCTCAACGCGGTGCTGTCGATCGCCTCGGCCTTCGTCATCCTGCGCTGGCGGCGCGAACACAAGGTCAGCCCGCTGGGGCGTGAGCGCCTGGGCAGCGCCATCCGCGTGGGGCTGCAGTTTGTCGGCCAGTCGCCGCGCATGCGCTCGGTGCTGCTGCGCGTGTCCATCTTTTTTGTGCACGCAACCGCGCTGCTGGCGCTGCTGCCGCTGGTCGCGCTCGCCCTGCCGGGCGGCAACGCCGGCACCTTCACCTCGCTGCTGGCCAGCATGGGCGCGGGCGCCATCGTGGGCGCGCTGAGCCTGCCCAGCCTGCGCCGGCGCTGGTCCAACGAGGTGCTGCTGCGCAACGGCAGCATCGGCGTGGGCCTGGCCATGGTCGGCGCCTCGTAAGCGCCCAATGTGTACGTGGGCGTCCCGGCCATGGCGCTGGGCGGTTTTGCCTTGCTGTGCAGCGCCAATTCGCTGACCACCATCGCGCAGCTGAGCCTGCCCGACTGGGTGCGCGCGCGTGGCATGTCGATCTACCAGATGTCGCTCATGGGCGGCACCGCGCTGGGCGCGGCGCTGTGGGGCCAGGTGGCTTCGGCCGTCGGCCTGCACACCGGCATGACGATTGCCGCTATCTCGTGCGTGGTCTGCATGCTGGCGCTGCAGTACTTCCTGCCCGACCGCAGCGTGCTCGAAGACCTCACGCCCTCGCGCGCCTTCAAGACGCCGGTGGCCAAGGAAACGCCCACGCACGGGCAGATCCAGGTGAACATCGAATACCTGATCGACCCGCTGCGCGCCGAGGAATTTCGCGCCGTCATGCAGGAAAGCCGCCGCAGCCGGCTGCGCCAGGGCGCGCTGGACTGGCGGCTGCTGCACGACATCAACGACCCCGGCCGCTTCGTCGAGCAGATCACCGACGAGTCCTGGACCGAGCACCTGCGCCGCTTCGACCGCGTCACCGCCTACGACGTCACGCTGCGCGACAAGAAGCTGTCCTTCCACATCGAGCCCGACCCGCCCGCCGTCACGCGGCTGTTGATCGAGTCCGATCGCTATCATTCCTGAAGCAATTCAGGTGGCGGCGCAGGCTGATAAACTAGGCCGCCCGGCCGGCTTCAGCGATGAGGCCGGCCTGTTTTCCGATTGCCGCATGCCATGACCGACACCCCTGCCGCGCCCGCCCCCCGCCAGTACGAAGACTTCATGCGCCACGTGGCCGAGCACGGCGTGGCCAAGGGCGACCGCACCGGCACCGGCACACGCAGCGTCTTCGGCTACCAGATGCGTTTTGACCTGCGCCAGGGCTTTCCGCTGGTGACAACCAAGAAGGTCCACCTCAAGTCCATCGTCTACGAACTGCTGTGGTTCCTGCGCGGCGACGGCAACGCGCGCTGGCTGCAAGAGCGCGGCGTGACGATCTGGGACGAATGGGCCCGCGCCGACGGCGACCTCGGCCCCGTCTACGGCGTGCAGTGGCGCAGCTGGCCCAAGCCCAACGGCGGCCACATCGACCAGATCGCCGACGTCATCAAGACCCTCAAGACCAACCCGGATTCGCGCCGCATCATCGTCAGCGCTTGGAACGTGGCCGACCTGTCCGAGATGGCGCTCATGCCCTGCCACGCCTTCTTCCAGTTCTACGTCGCCCCGCCGCAAACGCCGGGCGAGCGTGGCCGCCTGAGCTGCCAGCTCTACCAACGCAGCGCCGACATCTTTTTGGGCGTGCCCTTCAACATCGCCAGCTACGCCCTGCTCACTCACATGGTGGCGCAGCAGTGCGACCTGGACGTGGGCGACTTCATCTGGACCGGCGGCGACTGCCACATCTACGACAACCACCAGACGCAGGTCGCCGAGCAGCTCAGCCGCGCGCCCTACCCCTACCCCACGCTGAACATCAAGCGCCGCCCCGACTCGATCTTCGACTACGCGTTCGAGGACTTCGAGGTGCTGGGCTACCAGCACCATCCGGCGATCAAAGCGCCGGTGGCGGTCTGACCTGCCGCCAGCCCGCCGCGCGATGCATTGACGCAGCAGAACCTGCACAAATCAATCAGACCGCTCATTCCACCGCGCTTGATGCCCTACGGGCCTGGCCCGCTGCATCAGAGAGTTAGCCCTACTCCAGCGACAAGCCAGCCGTCTTGATGACGTCCTCGAACCGTTTGCTCTCGGCCGCAATGAATGACTTGAACTCTTCTGGAGTCGGCGTGTACTGAACGTAACCGAAGGTCTGGAATTTCTCCTTGACGTCCGGCCCTGACAGCGCGGCCTGCACATCGGCTCGCAGCTTTCGTTGAACTTCCACCGGGGTGCCGGGGCGCACGGCAAACGCGTTCCACCCCGTCACGAAATAGTTGGCCGGGCCTCCTGATTCCGCCACGGTAGGAATGCTGGCGTAGCCCGCCAATCGTTCGGGGGCCGCGACGGCCAGGAGTCGAAGCTTTCCAGCCCTCACCATGGGGCCGGCAGTGCCGCTCGACCCCAACGCAAAGTCCAGCTCGCCATTGGCCACCCCTTGGTAGAGCTGGCTGGTCTCCTTGTAGATCACGTGCTCCATCTGGGTGCCGATCATCTTCTCAAGCAGGGCCGATCCAAGATGCACAGGATTGCCCACGGACCAGGAGCCGTAGTTGAGCTTGCCGGGGTTGGCCTTTGCGGCAGCGATCAGGTCCGCCATCGTTTGATACCTGCTGTTGACCGGCACGCACACGAAGAAGTAAGTGCGAAACAGCGGCGTGACGACTTCAAAGTCTTTCTGCACGTCATAAGGCAGCTTCTTGAACAGATGGGGATAGGCTGCGAGATGCACGTTATCCAGCTGGATGATGTCGGTTCCGTCTGTCGCCCCTTGCTTGAACGCCGCAATCGCGATGAAGCCGTTGCCGCCCGGACGGTTCTCCACCACGGCCGACTGGCCCCAGGTCCGGGAGAGCTTGTCGGCAACCAGACGCGATACGCCATCGGGGCCGCCACCCACCGGAAACGGATTGATGATCCGAACAGGCTTGGTCGGCCAATTAACGGCACTCGATTGCGCACGCGAAGGCGCGTGCACACCGGCGGCCAACAGTCCCATCGCCGCGGTCAAGTGCCGGCGCGTCACGTTCACGTTGTCGTTTTTCATAAACCCTCTCATTGTTGAATTGCGGTGTGCTCTCCAGTCGTCCCTGGCCAGATGCCTCGTGCATAAAGCCTTGAAACATGCGAACCCTGCAAGCATTCGCAACGCTCGTCGAGCCACGTGAATCATTGAATGGGCGCCTTGAACGGCATCTATGGTTAACACCAGCCGTGCATGGTTCTTGCGCGATGATCAGATAATTTGCGCGATGATCGCGCAAATTAAATCGAGCGGCGGTGATTACCCGAGTCCGGACATTCCATGCCAAAAAGAATCATCGGAGCTCCTCAACTTGGAGCGAAAACGATGTCCGGAGACAAGCAGAAACTCAACCCGCACCTGATTGCCGCGGCGTGTGCCACCACCCTTCTGGTTGCGGCCTGCGGCGGCGGCAGTGACGACTCCAACGGCGAGGCCACGACGCCGCAGGCCGTTGGGTGATCTTGCCCCCGTTTCACGGACACCCCTATAAGCGATTAACTATCGCAATAGGAGGTGGACGATGACCAAGAGCAAGGCAGGCAGAAAGGGGCAGGAGTTCAGCCTGGAGTTCAGGCAGCAGGCACTGTTGCGAGCGGCCACAGAAGGGGTAACCACGGTGGCTCGTGATCTGGGGTTGCAGCCTGCCCAGCTGTACAGTTGGCGCGCCCAGGCGCGGCGGCACGACCAGGACGATCAGGCACAACGCTTGGAGTTGGCCGAACATGCACGGCTCAAACGTGAAGTGGCGCGGCTGGAGGAGGAGAACGCTTTC
>WNDQ01000008.1 GCA_009912175.1 Paracidovorax wautersii
TGCCTGCTGCCTGAACTCCAGGCTGAACTCCTGCCCCTTTCTGCCTGCCTTGCTCTTGGTCATCGTCCACCTCCTATTGCGATAGTTAATCGCTTATAGGGGTGTCCGTGAAACGGGGGCAAGATCAAGGGTCGTTGACCAGCATCACAGGCCTTTCCGCCGCCACCATCTCCTCGCCGGCTTGGGTGCGCATCGTCCACGATCTGGCCCGACTGCTGAGGGGTGAACGCATGCCGACACCGGGTAGCGCCGCAAGGCCCGCAGGATCTTTGGGCAGACGCCTGTCCTGCAACAACAACGCGGGAGATGCCACCGCGACCAGATGGATGCGCCCCAGTACGCGGGCCACCATGTTTGGCGGCAGATCAAAGCCGCCGCCAATCGCGACATCGAACCCACCCGCAATCAGGTCGACCGGGCGGTTTTCAAAGAACCAGTCGGGGGTCACCGCGGGGTAGCGCGACAGGAACGCGGGCATGAGGGGCAACAGGTAGTCCATGCCAAAGCCCGGCGATGCACTCAGTTTCAGCACACCGGACGGCTGCCCCGAGTTGACCAGGAGGTCTGCAATGGCCTCCTGAATGTTGTCGAGTCCACCGCGAACGGATTGCAGAAAACGCTCTCCGTTTTCGGTGAGCATCAGCCCTCGTGTGCTGCGCTGGAACAGTTGAACCCCGAGGTTGCGCTCCAGTTGCGCCACGTTGCGACTGACGGCCGCCGGCGTCAATGCCAGTCTTCGGGCCGCTGCAGAAAAGCTGCCCGATTCAGCGCTGCGAACAAAGGATTCGAGGTTGCTCAGACTCTCCAAAGTCGACTCCGATTCAATTTTTACTTGAAACAAATTCTAGGCTGATGCAACTATTCATGGAGGTTCGAAAAATCTAAAGTGACCCACTCGCACAGCTCGTGCGGCCCTATCACTTGGAGAACATTCATGACAATCGCCATCATCGGCGCGGGTGCGATCGGCTCTGCCATCGCCCGCAAACTGGCCCATAACGGCATCGACGCCGTGATTGCAAACAGCCGCGGCGCTGACTCCCTCAAGGCGTTGACCGACGAATTGGGCCCGCACATCAAAGCCGTGGGCGTTCAGGAAGCGGCCAAGGCGGACATCGTGTTCCTGGCGGTCAATTGGGGTCGCGTCGGCGCCGCCTTGGCGGGCCTCGGTCCCTGGGAAGGCCGCATCCTGATCGATGCCAACAATGCCGTGGAAGTCCCCTCGTACAAGGCCGTGGATCTGGGCGGCCGCGCGTCCAGCGACGTGGTGGCCGATCTGGCGCCCGGTGCACGCGTGGTGAAGGCGTTCAATCACCTGGCCGCTTCTGTTCTGGATGCCGAACCGACCGCGAATGGGGGGCGCCGCGTGCTGTTCCTGGCGGGCCCTGATGCTGACGCCAAGAAGACCGTCGGCGAGCTGATCGGCAAGCTGGGTTTTGCGCCCGTGGACCTTGGCGGCGTGGATGCCGGCCGCCTGATCCAGTTTCCCGGTCCGCTTGCGATTCTCAATCTGGTGAAGGTCGACTGAAGCCCGAAAGAAAATCACAGGGACAGGACGCTGTTGACCCCGACTCCGTGGGGAAATCGGCGGCTACGACGAGGCCCGCGCCAATGAGGAACATGGGTATACCGACGACGGATCAGGCGGTGCGTCCCGAACGCCACACCCGCAGCAGCTCGGCCGAATCCATGACCAGGCCCAGGTGCAGCGACACCATGCTCAAGGCCGCGGCTTCCAGGTGGTCGTCGGTGCCGCGCACCAGGTCGCGCAGCACGATGACGCGGTAGTTGCGGTGCTGGCGTCGAAGGCGGTGTTGAGCACGCAGCAGTCGGTGAAGCCGCCGTCGAGCACGACGGTCTCGATGCGCTGGTTGCGCAGCAGGAAGTCCAGGTCGGTCGGGTAGAAGGCGGACAGGCGCCGTTTGGTGTCCACGCGCAGGTCGCTGGGCGCGACCTCGGTGCACCACTCGGTCCAGCGGCTGCCTTCGATGGCATGGGCGTGCGCGTTGGGAATGGGGCCGACATGCAGCTGGAAGGTGCGGCGCCAGGCGGCGGGTATGCCGCGCACGTCGTCCTCGCCGCCCGGGCGCACGGTGCTGCGCACGTGGATCAGCCGTACGCCCAGTGCGCGCACCTGCGTGTGAAAGGCGTCGATGGGCGCGACCAGTTCGCGCGCACGCGGCGCCGGGCAGGGGCAGTCGGGCGAGTCGTCGAGGTGGCCGCGGTGCATGTCGATGGAGACCACGGCGGTGGTGGCCGGGTTCAGGTAGTCGGCGAAGTCGGCTTCGGCCAGCTCGCGCGGGCGCTCGTAGACGTAGGTTTGCATGCGGGTGTTTTTTCGGGGGGACTGGAAACGGAACAGCGGTCAGCGCCGTTCTTCACGCAAAAAGGGTTCGCCCAGCGCGCCGGGCGTTTCGTCGCGGCCGCCGCGCCAGTGCCACCCAGACCATGACGCCCAGCGTGACGACGTAGGGCGTCATCAGCACGAAGTACTGCGGCAGGCCGATGCCGGCGGCGGCCAGTTGCGGGATCAGCGCCTCGATGCCGCCGAACAGCACGGTGCCGGCCAGCGCGCGCCAGGGCGACCAGCGCGCAAAGATGACCAGCGCCACCGCGATCCAGCCGCGCCCGCCGGTCATGCCGGCGATCCACAGCTTGGTGCTGGCCACGGCGATGTAGCTGCCGGCCAGGCCGATCAGCGCGGCGCCGGCCACGATGGCCCAGAAACGCACGCGCAGCACCGGCACGCCGGCGGCATCGGCCGCTTGCGGGCTTTCGCCCACGGCGCGCAGGCGCAGGCCGCTGGCGGTGTGGTGCAGCCACCCGACCACGCCCACGAAGATGAAGGGAACCAGGTAGGCCGCCACGTTCTGGCGAAACAACCCGCCGACCAGCGGCAGCGCGGCCAGCGGGCCCAGCGCCACGGCTTCGGGGCCGCTGACGGGCTGGTTGGTCCAGCCCAGCACGGTGCCGAGCAGCCCGGTCAGCCCCTGGCAGAAGAACACCAGCGCCAGCCCGGCGATGACCTGGTTGATGCGCAGCCACACCACCATCACCGCGAACAGCACCGACACCAGTGCGGCCGCGAGCATGCCGGCGATGAGGCCGACGCCGGGGTCGTGCACGGCCAGCACGGCGCCGATGCCCGCGAGCGCGCCGACCAGCATCAGGCCTTCGGCGCCGAGCGAGAGCACGCCCGCGCGTTCGCTCACGATCAGGCCCAGCGCGGCCAGCGCGTAGGGAATGGCGAAGTCGGGCGTGTTGGCGATCCAGTGCGTCAGCAGGTCCATGGTGGATTCCTTGGAGCGTGTTCCTACACGGCCGCCACGCGGCGGATGCGGTGGCGAATGAAGAAGTCGCTGGCGGCCACGAAGATCACCAGGATGGCCTGGATGAGCTGCACCATCGAGAACGGAATTTGATAAAAAACCCGCAGGCTGCGCCCGGCCACGAACAGCGCGGCCACCAGCACGGCGACGACGCTGGCCGCCAGCGGGTTGTTGCGTGCCAGAAAGGCGATCAGGATGCCCGAGAAGCCATAGCCGTTGTAGAAGGCCTGCGTGAGCCGCCCTTCCTGGCCGGCCGTGACCATGAAGCCGGCCAGCCCCGCCAGCGCGCCCGACAGCAGCACGCTGGCGGCCACCAGTCGGCCGACCGGCACACCCACGGCACGGGCCACACGTGCGCTGGCGTGCACAAAGCGCAGGTAGAGCCCGGCGCGGCTGCGGTCGACGAACCACCAGGCCGCCAGCGCCACGGCCAGCGCCAGCACGATGGCGCTGCTCAAGCCGCCAGGCAGGTCGGGCAGGCGCTCGAAGTCGGCGTAGCGCGGCGAATAGGGAAATGCGTCCTTGGGGTCTTTCCAGGCGCCGTAGAGCAGGTGCAGCAGCAAGTTGGCCGCCACGTAGTTGAGCATGAGCGAGCTGATGATTTCGTTGATGCCCAGCTTGAATTTCAGCAGCGCGGGCGCGACCACCCAGAGCAGGCCGGCGGCCATGGCGAAGGCGGCCATCAGCGGCAGGCGCGTGGCCTCGGGGCCGATGCCGTGCAGCGACACGAAGGTCGCGCCGATGGCGCCGAAGATCATCTGGCCTTCCAGCCCCAGGTTCCAGAAACGGGCACGAAACGCCATGGCCGCCGCCAGCCCGACCATGACCATGGGCGCGGCCTGGAACAGCACGGCGCGCAGGTTCTGCGCGTCCAAAAAGGTCTGCACGATGAACTCGTCGAGCAGGTCTGCGGGCGACACACCAGCCGCCACCAGGATGGCGCCGCTGACCAGCAGCCCGGCCAGCACGGCCAGCGCCAGAATGGCGGCCTGCCAGGGCCAGGCGAGCTGCTGGCGCACCTCCAGCGCATAGCGGCGCGCGAGCAGTGGAACAAAGGCGCGCGCGGGCCTGGTGGCCGCAGCGGCAGGCGCAGGCGTCACCGCGGCAGCAGGCGGCGGCAGCGGCCGGTCGGGTGAAAGCGGGAGTGAGGCCATCGGAGCAGTCGGTGCGTGGAAGGAACAGGGCAGGGCGGGTGTGCGCGTGGCGATCAGTGGGCCACCATGGCCTGGCCCACGTCCTGGCGGCTGGCCGGCGCGTCGAACTCGGCCACGACACGGCCGCGCACGATCACGCCCACGCGATCGGCCAGGGCCAGCACCTCGTCGAGGTCTTCGCTGATGAGCAGCACGCCGGCGCCGGCCTCGCGCGCGGCACGCAGTCGTGCATGAACCTGGGCACTGGCGCGCACGTCCAGCCCGCGGCTGGGACTGTGAGCCACGACCAGCCGCGGCTGGCGGCTGAACTCGCGCGCGATCACGAGCTTTTGCGCATTGCCGCCCGACAGCAGCGCGGCCTTCTGGCGCAGCGAGCGCACGCCCAGCACGTCGAAGGCCTGGACGGCCTCGGCCGCGGCGGCCTCCATCGCGCGGCGGTCCAGCCGCCAGGCGCTGCCGTAGCGGCCGGTGTGCACCTGGCCGATGCCGAAGTTCTCGGCAATCGACAGCGCCCCAGCCAGCGCCAGGCCGTAGCGGTCGGCCGGGATGGCGGCGATGCCCAGCGTGCGGCGCTGCTCGGGGCTGGCCGCACGCAGGTCGCCGTGGCCTTCGAAGTCGAGCGTGCCTGCGGCCAGCGGCAGCAGGCCCAGAATGGCCTGCGCCAGCTCGCCCTGGCCGTTGCCGCCGACGCCGGCCAGGCCGTAGATCTCGCCCGCGCGCACGGTCAGCGACAGGCCGTCGAGCGCGGGCTGGCCCGTGCCCGCGCTGCGCAGGCCACGCACAGCCAGGCGCACGGGGTGCTGAGTCTCGCGCACGACTTCGGAGGACGCAGCGGGCGGCTGGGCGGTCTCGCCCACGGTCAGCCGGACCAGTTCGGCCTCGCTGGCCGCGCGTGGGTCCAGCGTGGCGATGGTCCGGCCGCCGCGCATGATGGTCACCTGGTCGGCATAGGCCTTGACGTCGGCCATCTTGTGCGTGACCAGAATCACGGCCGCGCCCTGGCCGGCCAGCGTGCGCATGGTCGACAGCAGGCGCGCGGCCTCGGTGTCGGTCAGAACGGCGGTGGGCTCGTCCAGGATCAGAATGCGCGCACCCGCCAGCAGCACCTTGAGGATCTCCACGCGCTGCTGCTCGGCCACCGACAAAGACTCGACACGGCGGTCGGCCTCGATGGCAAATCCCAGCGCCTGCGCCTGGCGCGCGATGCCTTCGCGCACGGCCGCCAGGCGCGCGCGATAGCTTTGCACCGGGTCGTGCTCGGCCGGCGCGGGCAGGGCCAGCAGGATGTTTTCGGCCACCGTGAAAGGGCCGACCAGCTTGAAGTGCTGGTGCACCATGCCGATGTGATGCCGCGCGGCATCGCTCGGGCCGGCCAGCCGTGTCGGGTTGTCGTCGACCAGCAGCGTGCCGGCCTCGGGCGCGTAGAGCCCGGCCGCGATGTTCATCAACGACGACTTGCCCGCGCCGTTCTCGCCCAGCAGCGCATGCACCTCGCCCCAGCGCGCACAAAAATGCGCGCCAGCCAGGGCCCGAAAGCCATCGAAACTTTTGTCGATGCCTTGCAATTCAAGAGCGTGGTTCATGATCCAGTCCGGTCAAGGTCGAGGCGCTCAAGTGCGTTTGAAATCGTGATGTTGTCGGCATTGCCAGCAGCCTTTTCAAGCGACAGCGTGGCCGGGCTTGGCCCGGCCAGGGCTGTCGCCCCCTTGAGGGGGAGGCGCCGCAGGCGCGTCGGGGGTGGTCTCTACTTCTGCGTGATGACGCCTTTGACAAACCAGTCCATCTTCCAGAGATCGCCATCCGACAGCACCTGGCCCGCAGGCACGCGCTCCTTGCCGTCGCGGTCGCTCAAGGGGCCGGCGTAGATCTGTTTGCCTTTGAGGATGGCATCGCGCTCGGCCAGGATGGCGTCCTGCTTGTCCTTGGGGATCTGGCTGCCGAGCTTGGAGATGTCGGTGCCGCCGTCCTTCATCTCGATGAAGGCGCCGTAGGGCGCGGGTTTCCAGTTGCCGGCGATGACCTTCTGCAGCTCGGGGATCAGGAAGCGGTCCCAGACCCAGACCGACGAGCAGATGGTGGCCTTGGGCGCGAACTGGCTGAGGTCGCGGTGGTGGCCGGTGCCGAGCTTGCCGCGCTCCTGCGCCACGATCTGCGGCGTGGGGCTGTCCACGTGCTGGCCGATCACGTCGGCGCCCTGGTCGATCAGCGCGGCGGCCGCGGCGCGTTCCTTGACGGGGTCGTTCCAGGCGCCGGTGTAGATCACCGTGACGGTGGCGTTGGGGTTCATCTTCTGCGCGCCCAGCGCGTAGGCGTTGACGGTCCAGTTGACCACGCCAAAGGGGTTGGCCGCCACGAAGCCGAGCTTGCCGCTCTTGCTGGCCGCGCCCGCGGCCATGCAGCACAGGTACTGGCTTTCGTAGGTGCGGCCGTAGAACGATTCGAGGTTCTTGCCGTTGGTCGTGCCCGAGGCGTTGAGGAAGGCCACATCGGGGTATTTGGCGGCCAGGTCCTTGAAGGCGTCGGAGTAGCCGAAGGCCGTGCCGATGACGATGTTGGCCCCGCGCGCGATGAAACGTTCGGCCGCCGGCTTGATGGCCGAGGCGTCTTCGGGCACGCTTTCAACGAAGGGGATCTTCTGGCCCAGTGCCTTTTCGATCTTGGCGCGCGCTTCGTCAATGGCCTGGGTCCAGCCACCGTCGTTCTTGGGGCCGAAATAGATCATGGCGATCTTGGGCGGCCCCTTGAGCGTGAAGCCGGTGTCCTGGGCCTGGGCTTCGGAGGGCAGGGCGGCCAGCAGCGCGGCACTGCCGGCCAGGCTGGCGAGAAGGGCGGGAAAAGGCTTCTTCATGGTGGCGATCGGCTCGGGTGGAAAGAACGGATGGGTGGGGTGATGGACGTGTCAGGCCAGCATGTGGTTGATACGAAAGACGTTGCCTTCGGGGTCGCGCAGCACGGCCTGGTACCAGCGGTAATAGGTCTCGTACGGCGGCTTGACGAGCGTGGCGCCGGCGGCGACGGCCACGGGCACCATGCGGTCGACCTCGGCCGGGCTGTCGACGTCGAAGTTCAGCAGGAAGCTGTCGCCGCGCACGTCGTCGGCGCCGGGTCCGAGCTGCAGCAGGCCATAGGCATCGGGCGCGTTGAAGCCCAGGCAGCTGCGGCCGGTGTCCAGGCCCCGGAAGATGGGCGAGCGGATGGCTTCGATTTCGGCAAAACCGGAGACGCGCTGGTAGAAGCCGCTGAGCGCGACGACGTCGCGCGCGAACACATTGACGTAGGACAGCGTGGCCATGGAGCGGACGAAGAAAGGAAAAAGAGAAACCGCGAGGGCGGGACTTGCCGGCTTCAGGCCGTGGCCTTGGTGCCGCCGAAGGTGGTCTGCTTGAGGAACTTGGACTGCAGGTGGTCGCCCGAGGTGACGGGCGCGTACTTGGGCGCTTCGCCTTCGGCCAGGCAGCTCGGCAGGCATTCGATGACGGCGTCGTAGTTGGGCTGGTGGAAGAACACCAGCGACTGGCGGCGCGTGTTGCGCGGGCCGTTGTCCAGCGGCGGGTTGGTCACGCGGTGCAGCGTGGAGACCCAGGCGTCGTTGGTCCACTGCATCATCAGGTCGCCGATGTTGACCACCAGGCCGCCTTCGACCTGCGGCACGTCGACCCACTGGCCGGCCTTGTTGAAGACCTGCAGGCCCGGCCCGTCGGGCAGCACGATGGTCAGGCTGCCGTAGTCGCTGTGGGCGCCGGCGCGCATCTGGCCGGGCTCGGGCGCGGTGCGCTGGGGCGGGTAGCTCAGCACGCGGAACATGCTGATGTGGCGGTCGATCTTGTCGTCGAAGAAGGGCTCGGGCAGTTGCAGCGCGAGCGCGAACATGCGCATGAGTTCGCGCGCCAGTTCGCTCATCACCTCGAAATACGCGGTGTAGGCCTCCTGGAAGCCGGCGATGCCCTGGGGCCAGGCATTGGGCTCGAAGTGCGGGCCGGCGGCCGGCCCGCGGTGGTAGTCGTCATCGGGCACACCCGAGGGGCCGATGGAAAACGATTCCTTGAGGTCGCCGGGGGCGGCTTGTTCCAGGCTGTAGGACAGCCCTTCCTCGCCCACGGCGCTGAAGCCGCGCACGGCATCGTCGCGCGGGCGGTCCACCCGGCGTTTGTCGGCCAGCGGCAAGGCGAAGAACTGGCGCGAGGCTTCGCTCACGCGGGCAATCAGCGCGGGGTCGACGCCGTGGTGCGTGATGACCAGAAAGCCGATGTCGCGGCAGGCCGCGTCGATGGCGCGTGCCACGGCGTCCTTGCCTGGCGGCGCGCCGGTGAACCAGGGTTGCAGGTCGATGACGGGGACGTTCAGAACGGGCATGGCGGGCTCCAATCGTGGGGAGATCCGGGGGGAAGGGCCGCTCGCCAATTCGCAATGTCCATGCCAGGTGGACCAAATGGACAAAAATCGTGCGCGCCGCCGGGCGCGGGGAGCCTCAGTCCAGCGGCAAAGGGCTGTCACGACGGGCGCTGGAACGGTCTTGGGGCGTTGCCGCGTACGCGGATGGTGCGGGCGTGGCGTGCCTGGTGGGCGATGCACCGCGATGGCTTGCCGGTTACTTTTCGATGCACCGGGGCGCAGGATATGGACATGCGAAATCGGCGCTTGGCCCGGCGTCGGACTGTCGATACCGTGCGCGGTTTGTGATCCAACCGATTCGAAAGGGCCCTCATGAACCATTCCCGTCACCTCCAGCCCGCCCGTGCGGGCCGCCGAGCCGTGTTGCGCACCGCGGGCGCACTGGCGCTTGCCGTGCCGCTGGGCACGACGGCTTGGGCGCAGTCGGCTGCGGGCACGATGCGTGTGGGGTTCCAGAAGGGAGGGGGCCTGCTCAACGTGCTCAAGGCGCAAGGCCGGCTGGAGAAGCTGCTGGGCGGCTCGGGCTGGAAAGTGAGCTGGCACGAGTTTCCGGCGGGCCCGCAACTGCTGGAGGCGCTCAACGGCGGCAGCGTCGATCTGGGCTGGACCGGTGCACCGCCGCCCATCTTTGCGCAGGCCGCCGGCATTGAGCTGGTCTATGCAGCGGCGGAGCCCCCGGCGCCGCACATCGAGGCCATCGTCGTGCGGCCCGATTCCCCGGTGCGCACGGTGGCTGACCTGCGCGGCAAACGCGTCGCTTTTCAGAAAGGGTCGAGCGCCAACTTTCTGCTGGTGGCCGCGCTGGAGAAGGCCGGCGTCAAGTTCTCCGAGATCCAGCCCGTGCACCTGCCGCCGGCCGACGGCCGCGCTGCCTTCGAGTCCGGCCGCGTCGATGTCTGGAGTGTGTGGGATCCGTATCTGGCGGCCGTGCAGGACGCGCTCAAGACCCGCACGCTGTCCGACTACGAAGGCCTGTTGCAGCCTTCAACCTTCTATCAGGCCTCGCGCCGTTTTGCGGAAAACCATCCCCAGGTGCTGGAGGAATTGGCGCGCACCGGCGAGTGGGCCAACGGCCACCGGCGTGAACTGGCTGAACTGCTCGCTCCCACGGTCGGCCTGCCGGTGCCCGTCGTCGAGGCTTGGCAGGCGCGCAACCCCTACGGTGCCCAGCCCATCACGCCGCAGATCGTGGCCGTGCAGCAGCAGGTGGCCGACACCTTCCACGCGCAAAACCTCATCCCGCGCCGCATCGAGGTGGCGCGTTATGTCTGGGACTGGAAACGGGGCTGAGCGCGCGCTGTCCCGCCGCCAGGGCGGGACGTGTGTGATGCGGTGGCTCAGCCGCCGACGTGGCCCATCAGGGGGAACAGGCCCAGGAAGACCGAGACCACGGCCAGGATCAGGCAGACCAGCGTGGCCCACTTGAGCGTGAAGCGCTGGTGGTCGCCGAAGTCCACGCCGGCCAGGCCGACCAGCAGGTAGGTCGAGGGCACCAGCGGGCTGAGCAGGTGCACTGGCTGGCCCACGAGCGAGGCGCGCGCCATCTCGACGGCCGAGACGCCATAGGCCTGCGCGGCTTCGTTGAGGATGGGCAGCACGCCGTAATAGAATGCGTCGTTCGACATGAAGAAGGTCAGCGGCAGGCTCAGCACAGCGGTGATGGTGGGCATGTAGGGGCCCATCGAATGCGGAATCGCCGCGAGCAGGCCGCGTGACATGGCCTCGACCATGCCGGTGCCCGACAGGATGCCGGTGAAGATGCCGGCCGCGAAGATCAGTGCCACCACGGCCAGCGCGTTGGGCGCGTATTCGGCCACCAGCTGGCACTGCTGCTGCAGGTCGGGGTAGTTGATGATGATGGCGATGGCAAAGCCGATCATGAACAGCACCGGCAGCGGCAGCACGCCCAGGATCAGCGCGGCCATCAGCGCCGTGGTCAGCGCCAGGTTGACCCACAGCAGGCGGGGACGGCGCCAGTGTTCCTTGTTCTCGGCGCTTTCGCCTGCGATCGGCAGGTGCTCGCCGCTGGTGGTCTCGTCGCGCTGGGCCTCGAAGGGGTTGCCGCCAGCGCTGGCCGTGCCATCCGTGCCCGGCAGGCTGACCTGGCCGAGGCGGCGGCGCTCGCGCAGGCCCAGGAAGGTGGCGATCAGCAGCAGGCCGATCAGGGCCACCACCATCGACGGGATCATGGGCACGAACACCTCGCCCGGATCCACGTGCAGCGCGCTGGCCGCCCGCGCGGTCGGGCCGCCCCAGGGCGTGAGGTTCATGATGCCCGAGGCCAGAATCGCCACGCAGGTCAGGTTCAGCGGATTCATCTTGAGCCGCCGGTACAGCGGCAGCATGGCGGCAATGGTGATCATGTAGGTGGTCGAGCCATCGCCGTCCAGCGAAATCAGCGCCGCCAGCGCCGCCGAGCCGATCACGATCTTGAGCGGATCGCCCTTGACCAGCTTGAGGATGATGCCCACCACCGGGTCGAACATGCCGGCGCTGATCATCACGCCGAAGTACAGGATGGCAAACATCAGCATCACGCCCGTGGGCGCGATCTTGCGGATGCCGTCCAGCATCATCGGCCCCATGCCCGCCGCAAAGCCGCCCAGGGCGGCAAACACGATGGGCACCAGAACCAGCACGACCAGGGGCGACAGCCGCTTGGTCATGATGAGGGTCATGAAGGTCATGACCATGCCGAAGCCGAGCAGGGTCAGCAGCATGCGGGCTCCTGGGCGAAGAGGGTGAACGTCTGAGTCATGGGGGCTCCCGTGGGGCGCTGAGTCATCTGGAGGTGAAGCGTTTCAGCGGCAGACCAGGCGGCCCGCCGACAGGGGCGAATGCTCGCGGCGCACCCTGTCATGCGCCTGTCGTGGGCGCCCTCGGGGCGTGGGTTAGGGGAATATGCTGATGGGGTAAACCCTTGGATTGGATCTGAAAGGCGGGCCGGCGCGGCGCGAGCGGCCTTTCGGCGAGTGGCTGCGCGAGGCGTTGCCGTGATCGAAGCCCAACTGGCGGCGCAGCAGGCGGCGCCATGACGAAGGCGTGAGCCACCGTGCTACCCTTGCCCGCCTTGTCAGGACGGGCGCAAGGCTCGTCCGGCTCTCTTTTTTCCTTCCTGCAAAGACGTTTTCCATGCGCATCCTGGTCGTCGAAGATGACCCCGATCTGGCCGACGCGGTCGTGCGCCGCCTGCGCCGGCAGGGGCATGCCGTGGACTGGCAGAGCGACGGCGCGGCGGCCGCGCGTGTGCTGAGCTACGAGCCGTTCGACCTGCTGCTGCTCGACATCGGCCTGCCGGGGCTCGATGGGTTGGGCATCTTGCGGGGCTTGCGTGAGCGCGGCGACAAGACGCCGGTGCTGATGCTGACCGCGCGTGCCGACATTGAGGACCGGGTCCACGCGCTGGACGTGGGTGCCGACGACTACCTCGACAAACCTTTCGATTTCCGTGAACTCGACGCGCGTTGCCGTGCCTTGCTGCGCCGCCCGCAAGGGCAGGCCTCGGGGCTGTGGCGCGTGGGCGGGCTGGAGATCGACAGCGCCGCGCGGCGTGTGCGGCTGGGTGGGCAGGAACTGGACCTGCCCAACCGCGAGTACAGCCTGCTCGAAGTGCTGGTCGGCCGCCTGGGGCGTGTGGTGAGCAAGGACGAGATCGCCAGCCGCCTGTTCAGCTTCGACGAAGAGGTTGGCCTCAACGCGGTGGAGGTCTATGTCGGCCGGCTGCGCAAGAAAGTGGCGGCCAGCCAGTTGCGCATCACCACCGTGCGCAGCTCGGGCTACCGGGCCGATGTGGTCGATGGCGAGGACGCCGGTCCCTCGCCAGCGCCGGAGGCTTGATGGCCAGCGCCGCGCCTGTGGTGCGCCGGCGCCCGGCGCGTTCGCTGCGCACCGTGCTGCTGGGCGCGCTGGGGCTGCTGTTTGCGTTGGCCACTGTTGCGCTGTACGCGGGCGCCCGCAGCTACGGCGCGCGCGCGGCCGACCGCAGTTACGACCATCTGTTGCAATCGTCGGCGCTGTCCATGGCCGACAGCGTGACCTTTGTGCAGGGCCAGTGGCAGGTCGACCTGCCGTACGCCGCGCTGGACCTGCTGGCCATGGCGCCGCAGGACCGGGCCTATTACCGCATCGTCGCGCCCGATGGCCGCACCATCACGGGCTATGGCGATCTGCCGGCGGGCGAGGGCGGCGCGGCCTGGGCGGCCGGCGTGCCCCGGTTCTTCACCGCGCCGTACCGGGGCGAGCCGGTGCGTTTCGTGCAGATCCCGCGCTACATCAGCGGCAGCCCTGGCAGCGATGCCGCAGGGGAGCCGGTGTGGGTGCAGGTCGGCCAGACGCGGCAGGCGCGCGACGAGTTGGCCGACGACATCGTCTGGCGTGCGTGGGTCTTCATCGGCACACTGATGCTGGCGGCTTTTGCGCTGCTGAGTCTGGCCGTTCATTGGGCGCTGCGGCCGCTGGCACGCCTGCAGCACGAGCTGGCCACGCGCCCCGCGTCCGACCTCGGCCCCGTGGCCACACCGGTGCCGCGCGAGCTGCAGCCGGTGGTGGCCGCGCTCGACGATTTCATGGGCCGGCTGGCCGTCAACCTCGACGCCTTGCGCACCTTCATCGCCGAGGCCGCGCACCAGATGCGCACGCCGCTGGCCGCGCTCATCGCCCAGGCGCAGGAAGGGCTGGACGACGACGCGCCCGGGCGGCCGCGCCAGGCGCTGGAAGCCGTCGAGCGCAACGCGCTGCGCCTGCGGCGGCTGGTCAACCAGTTGCTCAGCGATGCCAGCGTGTCGCACCAGGGGCATCTGCGCCAGTTCGAGGCCGTTGATGTGCGCGCCTTGCTGCGCCAGGCCGCGCGCGAGGTCGTGCCGCGTGCCGATCCGCAGATGGTGGTGCGGCTGGCGTGGGATGAAGAAACAGCCGCTCCCGCCCGGGTGCGGGGCGACGCGTTGATGCTGCGCGAGGCTTTCAAGAACCTGATCGACAACGCGCTCAAATACGGCCGTCCGCAGGACGGGCCGGTCGAAGTGGCGCTGTCGCGGCTTGAACGTGAGGGGCTTTGGCAAGTGGCGATCCGCGATCACGGGCCGGGCATCGCGCCCGCGCGGCGCGAGGCCGTGTTTGAGCGCTTCGTGCGCGACGGCGGCGGGGCGGGCGAGGGCGGCGGCACACCAGGTGCCGGGCTGGGCCTGGCCATCGTGCGGCGTGTGATCGACAGCCATGGCGGGCGCATCGCGCTGGGCGAGCGTCCGGATGGACGACCCGGCCTGGTGGTGACGATTGATCTGCCCGCCCTTCAGGAAGGCGTTGTATGACTGTGCATGACAACGAAGGCCCTATGTGGATGAGCCGCCGCGCCTGGCTGCAGGCGTGGGCGGGCATGGTGGCCGTACCGGCGGCCTGGGCACAGGGCGTGTCCGCCAAACCCACGCCGGCCGCCCAGACCACCTTGTTCGAAGACGAAGGCGCGCCGGTCACGGTGTTTCCCGCACCGGCCGGCGAGCGCCAGGTACTCACCATCGACAGCACGACCGACACCGATCTGTTCGCGCCCGTCATCCGTGATTTCCAGCGCCGCCATCCGGCGGTCACGGTGCGTTATGCCGACCGCCAGAGCCTGGAGATCCACGCACGCGCGCTGCGCCACGCGCGTCTGGGCGCGGCGGCGAGCCAGCAGGTGGCGCTCAACCCTGATCTGCTCATCAGCAGCAGCGTCGACCTGCAGACCCAGCTGGCCAACGACGGCCTGGCGCTGGCGCACCGCTCGGACATCGCCCGGGACCTGCCGGCCGGCGCGCACTGGCGCCACGAGGTGTTCTGCCTGGGGGCCGAGGCGGTCGTCATGGCCTACAACCCGCGCCTGCTGCCGCCCGAACAAGCGCCGCAGATCCGCGCGCAACTGCTCGACCTGCTGCGCAGGCCAGGCGGCGTGCTGCAAGGGCGTGTGGGCAGCTACGACGCCACGGTCAGCGGCCTGGGTTATCTGCTGGCCACGCAGGACGCGCGTTTCGACAGCACGGCCGGCCTGTTGCAGGCCCTGATGGGCGTGGCCGGCGTGATGATGGGCGACCACATGGTGCCCTTGATCGACCAGCTTGAACGCGGCGAGCTGGCGCTGCTCTACAACGTGCCGGCCTCGTACGCGCAGGCCCGCATTGCCGCGGGCGGTGAATTGCGTGTGATCTATCCACAGGACTACACGCTGCTGACCACACGCGCGGCCGTGATTCCCGCCACCGCCGGCCAGCCCGCGCTGGCGCGGCAGTTCCTCGACGAACTGCTGGCGCCCGAAGGGCAGGCGCTGCTCTCGCGCGAAACCCGTTTGCTGCCCATCCGCCAGGCCGTGGCCGCTGGTCAGGACGGGCGCGTGCTGGCCGGTGTGGACGCCGGCCTGGTCCCCGTGCCGCCCGGTGCCTGGCGGCCTGGCGCGCCGCGATGCGGCTGGCCTGACGGGGCGCCGCCGGGGCCCGGCGCGCGACGGCTTGCCTAGAATGGGTCGGTCACCGTTTCCGCCTGGAGTGCTTGCCCTTGCGTCTGTCTTTGCCGTCACCCGCCATGCCCGCCGCCGCCTGGGTCGACGGCGTGGGGCTGCATGTGCGCAGCTATGGCGAGGTCGGCCCGGCGCATGCGCATGATTTTTCCCAACTGGTGCTGCCGCTGCGCGGGCGCCTGTGTGTGGACATGGAATACCACCGCCAGCCGCTCGACGCCAGCCGTGCCTTGTTCGTCGCGCCGGGAGCCTGGCACGCCACGCGTGGCGAGGCGGGCAACCAGTCGCTGGTGCTGGACCTGGACGCAGCCCGGCTGGACGCCGCACTGCAGGCGCGCCTGATGGCGCAGCCCGCGCTGGCACTGTCGCCCGCGGCGGCGCGGCTGGTCGATTACATGGGGTTGCTGCAGGCGCAGCCGAACACGCCGGCCGCGCTGGTGCGGCAATGGGTGCCGCTGCTGCTGGACACGCTCGCACTGGGCGACACGCGGCCCGCGTCGCGCCTGCAGGCGCTGCTGGCCTGTGTCGAAGCCGAACCCGCCCAGCCCTGGACCGTGGCCCGCATGGCCGCGCAGGCCGCGTTGAGCGCCAGCCGATTGCACGAGCTGTTCCAGGTCGAACTCGCCACCACGCCGCGCGCCTGGCTGGCCGGCGTGCGTGTGCGCCTGGCCTGCCAACTGCTGGCGGCCACGCGGCTGCCGCTGGTCGAGGTGGCGCTGCGCTGCGGCTACGCGGACCAGAGTGCGCTCACACATGCCGTGCGGCGCGCCACGGGCCTGACGCCCTCGGCCTACCGCCGCCAGGGTCAGGAGTCCGGCACAAAAACACCGTAGTCGGCGCCAAGCCAGGCGCCCGCGCGGCCGGCATGCTGGGGGTTTTGTACTGGAGCCCTACCATGCACGTGACCCCGAAACGTCTGTCCGACTTCAAAGTCCTCGCTTTCGACACCTACGGCACCCTGATCGACTGGGAAACCGGCATCTACCAAAGCCTGCTGCCCTTGATCGAGCAGGCCGGCCTGCAGGCGCACCCGCGCGACGCCATCCTGGAAACCTTCGCGCGGCACGAGGCCGACCAGCAGACGCAGACGCCGGACATGGTCTACATGCAACTGCTGGCCGTCGTCTACCACCGGCTGGCGCGCGAATGGGGCGTGCAGGTGAGCGCCGAGGCGGCCAACACCTTCGGCGCCTCGGTGCCCGACTGGCCCGAGTTCACCGACTCGCCGCATGCGCTGCAGTATCTGAAGCGGCACTTTCGCATCGTCACGCTCACCAACTGCGACCGCCTGTCCTACCGCGGCAGCAACCTGCGGCTGCGCGTGGCGTTCGATGGCATCTACACCGCGCAGGACATCGGCTCGTACAAGCCCAACCCGCGCAATTTCGACTACCTGCTCCAGCGCCTGCAGGACGACTTCGGCCTGGGCCCGGGCGACGTGCTGCACACCGCGCAAAGCCTGTTCCACGACCACGCGCCGGCCAACGCCTTCGGGCTGGCCAGCGCCTGGATCGACCGCCGCCATGCCAACGAAGGCTGGGGCGCGACGCTGCCGCCGGCTGGATCGCCGCGCTGGGACTTCCGCTTCGACAGCCTGCTGGCGATGGCGCGCGCCCACCAGGCCGAGCAGGCAGTGGCTTCGTAAGCTGTTGATTTTGCTGGCCGATATGGGTGAGGGACGGGCGGTTTCCACGGGGAAAAAACGGGGCGGCGTTATATAATCCGAGGTTTACCGTATCACCCCTCACCTCTGGCCGGCAGCGATGCAGGGCTGGCGTTTCGCCAGTCTTGCGGTGTCCGGGCGGAACAGAAAGTCCCGGATGAAAGTCTCCGAAATCCGCGCCAAGTTCCTTGAATTCTTCGCCGAGCGTGGCCACACCATCGTCCCGTCGTCGTCGCTCGTGCCCGCCAACGACCCGACGCTGATGTTCACCAATTCGGGCATGGTGCAGTTCAAGGACGTCTTCCTGGGCACCGACAAGCGTCCCTATGTGCGTGCCACCTCGGTTCAGGCCTGCCTGCGCGCCGGCGGCAAGCACAACGATCTGGAAAATGTGGGCTACACCGCGCGCCACCACACCTTCTTCGAGATGCTGGGCAACTGGAGCTTTGGCGACTACTTCAAGCGCGAGTCGCTCAAGTGGGCGTGGGAACTGCTGACCCAGGTCTACGGCCTGCCGCCCGAGCGCCTGCTGGCCACCGTCTACCAGGAAGACGACGAGGCCTACGACATCTGGACGAAGGAAATCGGCCTGCCGCCCGAGCGCGTGATCCGCATCGGCGACAACAAGGGCGGCCGCTACAAGTCCGACAACTTCTGGATGATGGCCGACACCGGCCCCTGCGGCCCTTGCTCCGAGATCTTCTACGACCACGGCCCGCACATCCCCGGCGGCCCTCCGGGCAGCCCCGATGAAGACGGCGACCGCTTCATCGAGATCTGGAACAACGTGTTCATGCAGTTCGACATGAAGGAAGACGGCAGCGTCACCCGCCTGCCCGCGCCCTGCGTGGACACCGGCATGGGCCTGGAGCGGCTGGCCGCCATCCTGCAGCACGTGCACAGCAACTACGAGATCGACCTGTTCGCCGCGCTGATCAAGGCCGCCGCGCGCGAGACCGGCACGGCCGACCTGCAGCACAATTCGCTCAAGGTGATCGCCGACCACATCCGCGCGACCGCCTTCCTGGTGGTCGACGGCGTGCAGCCCTCCAATGAAGGCCGCGGCTACGTGCAGCGCCGCATCGTGCGCCGCGCCATCCGCCACGGCTACAAGCTCGGCCAGAAGACGCCGTTCTTCCACAAGCTGGTGGCGGATCTGGCGGGCGTCATGGGCGATGCCTATCCCAAGCTGCGCGAGCAGCAGGCCCGGATCACCGAGGTGCTCAAGGTCGAGGAAGAACGTTTCTTCGAGACCCTGGCCAATGGCATGCAGATCCTCGACGAGGCGCTGGCCGGCGGCGTGAACCTGCTGCCCGGCGACGTCGCCTTCAAGCTGCACGACACCTTCGGCTTTCCGCTCGATCTGACGCAGGACGTCTGCCGCGAACGCGGCGTGGCGGTCGACGTGGACGGCTTCAACGCCGCCATGGACCGCCAGAAGAACCAGGCGCGCGCCGCCGGCAAGTTCAAGATGAACCGCGCGCTCGACTACAGCGGCGCCGACGGCCGCTTCGTCGGCTACGAACAGCTCGCGCACGCGGGCGCCACGGTGCTGGCGCTGTACGCCGACGGCCAGGCCGTGGGTGAACTGCGCGAAGGCCAGTCTGGCGTGGTCGTGCTCGACGTCACGCCCTTCTACGCCGAAAGCGGCGGCCAGGTCGGCGACGTGGGCACCATCGCCAGCGGCAGCGCCCGTTTTGCGGTCGAGGACACGCTGAAGATCAAGGCCAACGTGTTCGGCCACCACGGCACGGTCGCCGCGGGCAGCCTCAAGGTCGGCGACGTGGTCAACGCCCAGGTCGAGGCCGACGTGCGCGCGGCCACCACGCGCAACCACAGCGTCACCCACCTCATGCACAAGGCCCTGCGCGAAGTGCTGGGCAGCCACGTGCAGCAGAAGGGCTCGCTGGTCAACGCCGAGCGCACGCGCTTCGACTTTGCCCACAACGTGCCGCTGGCCGACGAACAGGTGCGCAAGATCGAGGCCCTGGTCAACGCCGAGATCCTGGCCAACACCGCCACGCAAACGCGCGTGCTGCCCATCGACGAAGCGCAGAAGCTGGGCGCCACGATGCTGTTCGGCGAGAAATACGGCGACCTCGTGTGTGTGGTCGACGTCGGCTCCACGCTCGAATTCTGCGGCGGCACCCACGTGCAGCGCACGGGCGACATCGGCCTGTTCAAGCTGGTGGCCGAAAGCGGCGTAGCCGCCGGCGTGCGCCGTGTCGAAGGGGTGACGGGCGAGGGCGCGCTGGCTTATCTGCAGCAGCTCGAATCCACCGTCAGCCAGGCGGCCGCCACGCTCAAGACGCCGGCCGCCGAGCTGCAGGGCCGCATCACGCAGGCGCTGGACAGCATCCGCGCGCTGGAAAAGGAAATCGCCGCGCTCAAGGGCAAGCTGGCCTCGTCGCAGGGCGACGAACTGGCCGGCCAGGCGGTCGAGGTCAAGGGCGTGAAGGTGCTGGCTGCGCGCCTTGAAGGCGCGGATGCCAAGACGCTGCGCGACACGCTCGACAAACTCAAAGACAAGCTCAAGAGCGCCACCATCGTGCTGGCGGCCGTGGACGGCGGCAAGGTGCAGATCGCCGCGGGCGTGACGGCCGATGCCATCGGCAAGGTCAAGGCCGGCGAACTGGTCAACTTCGTGGCCCAGCAAGTGGGTGGAAAGGGCGGCGGCAAACCCGACCTGGCGATGGCTGGCGGCACCGACGCGGCTGCGCTGCCGCAGGCGCTGCAGTCGGTGCAGGCCTGGGTGGCCGAGCGCCTGTGACGGCGCCCGACTACGAACTGGCGCTCGAGCAGCACGCGGCGCTGGTCGCGCGCATCGACGCCATCGTCGCTGCCTCCGACAAGCGTGTTCACAAACTGCACGGCGGCCGCGATCTGGCCGAGTTGCCCGAGGGCGCGGTGGTCTGGGTCAAGCGGGCCGAGCCGCCGCACCCCAGCGGCCTCATCGGGCTGTACAACCTGGTGATGACGCCGGTGCCGCTGCTGCGCTCGGTGCCCAACCGGGGCGGCGTGGCCGCGCTCGACAACGAAAGCCGCCGGCTGCGCGCGCTGGCCGCGCAGGATGTGCCGGTGCCGCAGGTGGTGGCGCAGGGCGCGCAATGGCTGGCCACGGCCGACGCGGGCGCCGAGCCGCTGCAGGCGCGCCTGGACCGGCTGCTGCACGCGCGCGACGACAGCGGCATTCTTTCGGCCTGGAAGCAGGGCCTGCGCGCGATCGCCAATGCGCACGCGCGTGGCGCCTACCTCAGCCAGTGCTTCGCGCGCAACATGGTGGTGGGGCCGAACGACCGCATCCATTTCATC
The DNA here is from genome assembly GCA_009912175.1 of Paracidovorax wautersii. GTDB lineage: Bacteria > Pseudomonadota > Gammaproteobacteria > Burkholderiales > Burkholderiaceae_C > Comamonas_F > Comamonas_F wautersii_A. The sequence continues at coordinate 20,332 of WNDQ01000008.1, forward strand.
GACTTCGAGGAAGACCCGGGCGAAGTCATGACCGTGGCGCAGGCGCAGGTGCGCGACTGGGCGCTCTACGTGCACTCGACCGCCTTCTTCCTGCAGCAGCGCGAACCGGCCGCCGCGGCCATGGCGTCAGCCATTGCCGCGGCCGAGGCCGAGGTCCGCACCATGCTGGTCAAGCTCATGCGCCGCTTGCGCTGGCTGCTGGCACTGGTGCCCGATGCGGCCTGGCTGGGACGCGACATCGCGCGGGCACGCGCAGCCGGCTTGCTGCTGGGCGCGGTGCTCAAGAACCTGGAGAGCACCGGGCGGGCCTGACAACGGCCACTTGGTGGTGCGGCGCGCCGGGCGATGCCTTGGCGCTGCCAGGAGCGCCTGCTTCAGCGCTCCGGTTTCGCCGGCGTGGCGATCATCCGATCAGGCGCGGCGCTGGAACACCAGATCCCACACCCCATGCCCCAGCCGCAGGCCGCGGTTCTCGAACTTGGTGAGCGGGCGGTAGTCCGGCTTGTCGGCATAGCCGCCCGCGCTGGTGGCCGTGTTGGCCAGCAGCGGCTCGGCCGAGATCACTTCCAGCATCTGCTGGGCATAAGGCTCCCAGTCCGTCGCGCAATGCAGGTAGCCGCCCGCCTGCAGATGGCGCGCCAGGTTGTGCACCAGCGGCGGCTGGATCAGGCGGCGCTTGTGGTGGCGCTTCTTGTGCCACGGATCGGGAAAGAACAGATGCACACCGGCCAGGCTGCCATCGGCCAGCATGTGGTCCAGCACCTCGACCGCATCGTGCTGCACGATGCGGATGTTGGTGATGCCCTGCTCGCCAATGCGTTTGAGCAAGGCGCCCACGCCGGGTTCGTGCACCTCGCAGCACAGAAAATTGACCTCGGGCTTCAGACGCGCAATGTGCGCGGTCGCCTCGCCCATGCCAAACCCAATCTCCAGCACCGTCGGCGCACTGCGCCCGAAGGCCTGCGCCAGATCCAGTGGCTGCCCGGTATAGGCCTGCAGAAACTGCGGCCCCAGCGTCTCGAACGCCTTGGCCTGCCCCGTGGTCGTGCGCCCGGCCCGGCGCACAAAACTCTTGATGCGTTTGGGATGAGCCACGCCCTCGGGCGCGCTGCTGCTCTCGCCCTCGCGCGGCAGGTCGGGGGTGTCGTCGGTGGGGCGGTCGATGGAGTCGGTCACGGCGCGGTGGGGCAAGGGGAAGAAGGGCGGGCGTATGAAGAAGGCCCGACAAGCGTCGCAGCGCATCTCGGGCCAAAGGGCGCTATTTTAGTGAAGTCTGTTGAACGGACGGATTTGCAGATCGTCGCTTTTTAGGCAACAATCGTCGCCAAATGAGCAACACTTCCTTGATGGACCAACTGTTCCCCGCCGCGCGACAGCGCGTGCTGGCGGTCTTGTTGTTGCAGCCGCAGTCGGCCTTCCATCTGCGGGAACTGGCCCGGCTGACGGGTAGCCACGCCGGCACGCTGGCGCGCGAGGTGGACAAGCTGGCGCAGACCGGCCTGCTGCTGCGCGGTGAGCAGGGCAACCAGGTGCGCTACCAGGCGAATACGCGCCACCCGCTGTTTGCCGATCTGGCGGCGCTTTTTCGCAAGACGCATGGTGTGGTGCCCGCGCTGCGCGAGGCACTGGCGCCGCTGGATGGACAGATCCGGTTGGCGCTGGTCTTTGGGTCGATGGCGCGTGCAACGGCTTCGGCGGGCAGCGATGTGGATGTGCTGGTGCTGGGCAGCGTGGGTTTCGTGGAGCTGGTTCAGGCCCTGTTTCCGCTGCATGCCGCGCTGGGCCGCGAGGTCAACCCGGTGCTCTATACCCCTGAGGAGTTCGCCGCGCGTGCGCGTGGCGGTGATGCATTCGCGCGCGACGTGCTGGCCAAGCCCCAACTGTTTGTGAAGGGAGATGCGCATGAGCTTGCAGAACTTGCTGGCGATCGGGCAATTGCAGTCCCATCAACCTGACGCGGCAGGCATGGCCAAGCTGCTGCAGGCGGCCCGGCGCAACCTGGCGGATGCGGCCATTGAGCAGGTCAGCGCCGACAACCGTTTTGATGCGGCCTACAAATGCATCATGCAGTGCGCCATGCTGGGTCTGTGGGCCAATGGCTACCGCACCTCGACCAGCAAGCCCGGCCATCACCAGACGGCCGTCCAGAGTCTGGGGCTGACGATGGGTGTGGCGCAACCGGACATCATCGTGCTCGATGCGCTGCGCAGGCAGCGCAACGTGAGCGACTACGAAGGCGACCCCGTTTCCACGGCGACGCTGCAGGCTTGTATTGCACAGGCGGCCCGGTTGCTGGCCCATGCCGAGCAGTGGCTGCTTGCCCACCGCACCGACCTGTCGAGCCCGCCCTGAGTCTCCATCAGTGCCACGGCTTCGAGATCTGAAACCCGCACCCGCCCGCCTCGTCATCTGCATCGACCACGCGCGCCCCCATCAATCGCGCCGCACCTGTGGCGGTGTACGCCGCAGGTGCGTGGGCACGTAGCGGTCGGCCTGCACGTCGGGCGTGATGCCGTGTGTGAAGACCTCGTCGGTGATGGGCAGGAACTGGGTGTCGAACTGTTCCCACAGTGCTTTCAGGCGCGCGAAGTCGTGCGGGCGGCGGTCCTTGAGGTTGGCGCGTTCGCGCACGTCGGTGACGACGTCGAACAGGAATTCGTTGTCGTTGATGCGCAGGTACTTGAGGTCGCCGTCGCGCAGGGCGCGTTGGGACTGCGCCTTGTAGCGCCAGTACAGGGTGCGCGGATGCGGCGGGGCCTGGCCTTCGAGGATGGGCAGGATGTTTTCGCCGTCGCTGGGGTAGTCGGGGTGCGGCGCGGCGCCGGCGGCGGCCAGCAGTGTGGGCAGCCAGTCGGCGGTGATGGTGACCTGCTCCTGCACCTGCGGCGCCAGGCGCGCGCGCCAGCGCAGCAGCGTGGGCACACGCAGGCCGCCTTCGAGCAGTTCGGTCTTCTGGCCGATGAAGGGCCAGTTCTGTGAGAAACGTTCGCCGCCGTTGTCGCTGGTGAAGACGACGAGGGTGTTGTCGCCCTGGCCGCTGGCCTCGACGGCGGCCAGCACCTGGCCCACGGCGGCGTCGAGCGCCTGCACGATCTCGGCGTATTTCTTGAGGCTGCCGCCGTCGGCGTGGAACAGGTCCTTGATGTCGCGCGAGACGGCTTCGTCGCCGGGCCCTTCCCACGGCCAGTGCGGCGCGGTGAAGTGCAGCGACAAAAAGAAGGGCGCGCTGCCGGCCGGGCGTTGTTCGATGTAACGCGTGGCCTCGTCGGCCAGGATCTGCGTGTAGTAGCCGGTGCGCTCGACCGGCACGTCGCCTTCCCACAGGTCGGGCGCGAGGTGCTCGCCCACGCCGGGCTTGTGCGTGAAGTAGTCGATGGCGCCGGCGTGGTTGCCGAAGAAGCTGTCGTAGCCGCTCTTGAGCGGGCCGTACTGCGGTGGGCGGCCCAGATGCCATTTGCCGATCAGCGCCGTGTCGTAGCCCTGCGCCTTGAGCAGCGAGGGCAGCGTGGGATGCTCGGGCGGCAGACCCAGGCCGTCGGCCACACGCACCAGCGGTTCTTCAAGGCCGCCGGGCAGGCGGTACTGGTAGCGGCCGGTGATGAGCGCAAACCGTGTGGCCGAGCACACGGCCGAGTTGGCATAGGCCTGCGTGAAACGCACGCCTTCGCCGGCCAGGCGGTCGAGGTGGGGTGTGTCGAAATCGGTCTGGCCGTAGACGCCGAGGTCGGCCCAGCCAAGGTCGTCGGCCAGGATAAAAAGAATGTTGGGTGAGGTGCTCATGGCGGTGTTTCAGGCGGGTTGGGCTTGCGTGGTGAGCTGTTCGACCAGGCCAGCCGCATGGGCCTGGAAGGCGGCCGAGTTGCGCTCGCGCGGCTGGGGCAGGGCGACGTCCACGATGTCGCGGATGCGGCCCGGGCGCGGTTCCATGACGACCACGCGGTCGGCCAGGAAGACGGCTTCGTCCACGTCGTGCGTGACCAGCAGTGTGGTGATGGTGCGGCGCGCGCGGATGCGCAGCAGCTCTTCCTGCATCTGGCGGCGCGTGAGCGCGTCCAGCGCGCCGAAGGGCTCGTCGAGCAGCAGGATGCGCGGGCTGGCGACCAGGCCGCGCGCGATGGCCACACGCTGCGACATGCCGCCCGACAGCTGATGCGGCAACGCCTGCTCGAAGCCCTGCAGGCCGACCAGCTCGATGTGCTCCTGCACGCGGCGGGCCTTGTCGGCCTCGGGCAGGGCCTCGTTGATCAGGCCCAGCGCGATGTTCTGGCGCACGGTGAGCCAAGGAAACAGGCGATGCTCCTGGAACACGATGCCGCGGTCGGCGCCGATGCCGGCCAGCGGCTGGCCGGCAACGTCGATGCGGCCGTCGAAGCGGGTGTCCAGGCCCATCAGCAGGCGCAGCAGCGTGGACTTGCCGCAGCCGCTGGCGCCCACGATGGCGACGAACTCGCCTTCGCGGATCGACAGCGACACGTCGCGCAGCGCCTCGAAGGGGCGGCCGTCGACGACGAACCGTTTGCCGACCTGGCGGAACTCGACGGCCGGCGCCGGAGTCAGGGACGAGGAAGAAGTCATGTGTTTCTCCAGCGCTGCAGCCGGTTTTCAAGCCAGCGGCCCGCAGCATTGAGCAGCGCGCCTGTCAGGCTCACCAGCAGCAGGCCCGCGAAGATGGTGTCGACGTTCATGAGCTGCTGCGCGTTGATCATGAGGCTGCCGATGCCGATGCTCGACGCCATGAAGTACTCGGCGCCGATGGTCGCCAGCCAGCCGTAGACCAGCGCCAGCCGCAGCCCGGCGAAGATGCTGGATGCCGTGCCCGGCAGCACCAGGAAACGCAGCCGCTGAACAAAGCCCAGGCGCAGCACGCGTGCGGTTTCGACCAGCGGCTGCGGCAGGTTCTGCACGCCGCGATGGGTGGCAAAGAAAGTCGGGAAGAAGGTGGCGATGGCCACGAACAGCACACGCGAGGCTTCGCCGTTGCCGGCCCAGGCTGTCAGCAAGGGCAGCCAGGCGAACACCGCGATTTGGCGCAGCACGTTGAGCGTGGGCGCCAGCACGCGGCCCGTGGACAGCGACAGCCCGCAGGCCAGTCCGGTCGCCAGGCCCGCGGCCACGCCCCACAGCAGGCCTTGCGCGTAGCGCGACAGGCTGTGCGCCATGGCGCGGCCGAAGTCGCTGGCCAGCAGGTCGCCGCCCGAAAAACCCTGCTGCAGCGCGGCCCAGACGGCCGCTGGCGCCGGCACGTCGCGCGTGTCGACCCAGCCCAGGCCGGTGGCGGCCAACCACAGCGCGGCCAGCAGCGCCGGCAGCAGCCAGGGCCACAAACTCCAGCCCAGCGCGGAGGTGTGGTGGCGCGCCAGGGCCGGGCGCGGCCAGCGCACCAGGCGGTCGTCCAGGTGCTGCAGCGCCCATTCCATGACCAGGCCGAGCACACCGATCACGGCCATGCAGACAAAAACGATGTCGAGCTGGAACATCTGCCGGCCCCACACCATCAGGTAGCCGATGCCCTCGGACGAGGCCAGCAGCTCGACCACGACCAGCGTCTTCCAGCTCGACGACAACGCCAGGCGCACGCCTGTCATGATGGCCGGCAGTGCAGCCGGCAGCTCCAGCCGCAGCAGGCGCTGCAGCGGTGACAGGCGCAGGGCGCGCGCGGCCTCGCGCAGTTGCGGCGAAACGTCGCGGATGCCGGCCTGGGTGTGCACCAGCACCGGCACCAGCGCGGCGTTGAAGATGAGGGTGATCTTGAGCGCGTCGCCGATGCCCAGGTAGACCATCAGCACCGGGATCAGCGCCAGGTTGGGCACTTGCGCCCAGACGATGAGCGTGGGGTAGAGCAGCGACTCGGCACGCCGGCTCAGGCCGGTCAGCGCGCCCAGCGCCAGGCCGAGCAAGCTGCCAATGACCAGGCCCAGCGCCAGCCGCGACAGGCTGGCGGCGATGTGGCCGCCCAGGTCGGTGGCGGCCAGTTCGGCGGCGGTGCGGGCCACCAGCGCGGGCGCGGGCAGGATCTGCGGCGACATCCACTGGCCGTGGACGGCGGCGAACCACAGCGCCAGCAGCGCGGCGGGCAGCAGCCAGGGTGACAGTCGCGCCAGCAAGGTCGCGAGGCGCGCGGTGCCGGGCAGCGCCGGTGTCGCGGGATTCAAAAGCGGATAGGAACTCATAAAAAAGCAGCGTCTTTAGGGACGTTGCTCCAAGACGCTTACGGCGCCTTGGCCTGGCCCTTGGCGTCATACGCCGGCCAGTAGCTTTGCAGGTTCTGCGCCGCGATGGCCTTGTCGACGAAGGTGGGCGCCAGCCAGGTCTTGACGTCGAAGTCGGCGCGGATGAGGCCCAGCGACTTGGCGGTGCTCACGCTGTCGGCGTAGCTGGTGGCGATGAAGTCGTCCAGGCGCGGGCTGAAGCGAAAACGCAGGTCGTCGCCATCGAATTCGCTTTGCAGCAGCGAAACGGGGCGGCCGCCCCGTTCGGCCCAGGCCGCCAGCAGCGCGCCGCGGTTGGCTTCGTCCGAGGCCCAGCGCGCCTGCGCCACCAGTACGTTGACGATGCGCTGGGTGGCCTCGGGGTACTGGTCGATGAAGGCCTGCGTGCCGACCAGGCCCGACTGCGTGGTGGCCTGGCGGTTCTGCAGCGTCTTGGTCGACAGGGGAATCTTGATCTGGCCGCGCTCGCGCAGCACCAGCAGGCCGCTGCCTTGCCAGGCGGCGTCGACCTGGCCGGCCGTCAGCGCCGCGCGCGCCGCCGTCCAGTCGAGGTTGACGATCTTCAGGTCACGCTCGTGCAGGCCCACGGCGGCCAGTGCGCGGCCCAGCGCGAGCTGGTCGGCGGTGCCGCGGAACAGCGCCACACGTTTGCCCTTGAGGTCGGCCAGGCTGGTGATGGTGGCGTCGGGCGGCACGCCCAGGTAGTTGTGCGAGCCGCGCACCGCGAACAGGAAACGGGTGGGCAGGCCGCCGGCGCGGCCGATCACGGAGGCCAGGTCGCCGAGGTAGGCGAAGTCGATCTGCTGGTTGGCGAAGGCCTCGTTGATGGCGGGACCGGCGCCCTTGAAGAAACTCCACTCGACCTTCACGCCGTCCTTCTCGAATTCCTTTTCAAGGGCGCCGCGGATGTGCGCGAGGGCGATGGTGTTGTTGCCCGCGAAAGACTGGCTGCCGGCCGTCTGGTCGGGCGCGGCGATGCGGATGGTGGTGGGCAGGCCGGCCGCGAAGGCCGCGCTGGCCGAGAGCGCGACGGCCAGCGGCGCGGCCCAGCGGGCCAGGCGATTCCAGGGGCGCAGGAGCGGGGTCTTCATAACGGACGAGTCTTAGAGTTGGGGTTGATATTCCCCGGATCATAGAATTCGCCGTTTCTTGAAAATCGCGTTTGCTTATGCGATTTTTGGGTGATTGATGTACTGCCGGCCCCACGCGGCCACCCAGTGCGCCAGCGCGGGCGCGATGCCGTTCGCCGCCGACGCGGGCGGCAGGCTCAGGGCCCGCGCCGCATCGTCCAGCGCTTGCCGGCAGGCGGCCGGGGTGCCGGTGTCGATGGCGGGCGCGCCGTGCTGTTTGGAGAGTTTTTCGCCCTGCGCGTCGAGCACCAGCGGCACGTGCAGATAAGCCGGGTGCGGCAGGCCCAGCAGGCGCTGCAGCCAGAGCTGGCGCGGCGTGTTGTCGGTCAGGTCGCCGCCGCGCACGATGTGGGTGATGGCCTGTTCGCCGTCGTCGACCACCACGGCGAGCTGGTAGGCCCACAGGCCGTCGGCGCGGCGCAGCACGAAGTCGCCCACGTCCTGCGTCAGGTCCTGGCGCAGGTCGCCCAGGCGGCGGTCGAGCCAGGCCACCGTCCAATGGCCGCTGGCGTCGCTGCCGATGTGCGGCGCCTCGTCGGCCAAGGTGGCAGGGGATACGCCCGCCGGCAGTTCGGTGGTGCGCACACGCCAGGCGCGCGTGGCCTGGCCGTGCAGGCCGTGGCGGCAGGTGCCGGGGTAGACCAGTTCGCTGTGGCGCGGGCGGCCGGGTTGCTGCGCGGCCACGGCGGCTTCGATGTCGCGCCGCGTGCAGCCGCAGGGGTAGGCCAGGCCACGTTCGACCAGGCGGTCCAGCGCTTGCTGGTAGCGGTCGCCGCGCTGCGATTGCCAGACGGGCGGCGCGTCGGGCACTAGGCCCAGCGCGTGCAACTGCGCCAGGATGCGCGTGTCGGCACCGGGCTGGCAGCGCGGCGGGTCGATGTCCTCGATGCGCACCAGCCACTGCCCGCCGTGGGCACGCGCGTCGAGCCAGCTGGCGAGCGCGGCCACCAGCGAGCCGGCGTGCAGCGGGCCGGTGGGCGAGGGCGCGAAACGGCCGATGTAGGAAGGGGACAAGGTCATGGCGGCGGGGGGAATCACAGGGCGGCCGAGCGGTCGAGCAGCGCCTGGCGTGTGGCGGGGCGTTCGAGTTGCTGCAGCCACCAGCGCAGCGCGCGCTGCGGCGGGTTGCCGGGCGCTTCGCGCCAGAGGTAGCAGGCGACCTCGGGCCGCGTCGGGCGGCGCAGCCGGCGTGCGACCAGCCGGCCGCTGGCCAGGTAAGGGCGCGCCAGGCTCATGGGCAGGCGGCCGACGCCGATGGCGCGCATCTGCGCGTCGAGCTTGTCGGCCATGGTGGCGACGGTGAACACGTCCTGGCCGGGCAGCACGCCCACGGTCTGGCGGCCGCGGCCGAACTGGCGCGCGCTGTCGGCCACGGCGACCAGCCGGTGCTCGCGCAGCGCGGTGTCGTCCAGCGGCTCGGGGGCCGTGGCCAGCGGGTGGTGCGGCGCGACGGCAAAAACAAAATCGACCGGTCCCAGCGGCAGGCTGCGCACGCCGGCAATGCCGGCGCTGTCGTAGACGGCGCCCAGCGCCAGGTCGGCCTGGCCGTTGGCCATGGCTTCGAGCGTGCCGTTGAGCGTGCTGTCGATCAGGCGCAGCCGTGTGGGCGGCCCGCCAGCGGCGGCGTCCGCGCCAGGTTCGCGCAGCGCAAAGAACTGCTCGCACAGCTCCATCACGGTCACGCGCGAGACCAGGCTGTCGACGGCAATCGTCAGCTCGGGCTCCCAGCCGGTGGCCACGCGGCGCACGCGGCGCGCCACGGCGTCGAGGTCGGCCAGCAGGCGCTCGCCCTCGCGCAGCAGCTCCAGCCCGGCGGCGGTGGGCCGGGCCTGGCGTGCGGAGCGGTCGAACAGCAGCACGTCGAGCGCGTCCTCGATCTGGCGCACGCGGTAGGTCAGCGAGCTGGGCACCAGCCCGAGTTCACGCGCGGCCCGGGCAAAGCTGCCCTGGCGCGCGATGGTCGCGAGCATGGCCAGCGCCTCGGGCGTGAGGACGGTGGCGGCGGTGGGTGTGGCCGGGGATCTATCCATTCAATTCATTTGAATGTTTTCTTCAATCTGGCGTGATTGTATTGAATGATGGTGAGGCCTACAGTGAGGTTTCAGCGGAGGCATGTCGCCACCGCCCCTCAGGAGACCCCACCATGATGATGCTTCGTCCCTCGGCCGAGCGTGGCTACGCGGACCACGGCTGGCTGAAGTCCTTTCACAGCTTCTCGTTCGCCGGCTATTACGACCCGCGCCACATGGGTTGGGGCAACCTGCGCGTGATCAACGAAGACCGTGTGGCCCCCGGCCGTGGTTTCGGCGAGCACGGCCACCGCGACATGGAGATCGTGAGCTACGTGCTCAGCGGCAACCTGGCGCACCGCGACAGCATGGGCAACGTCAAGGGCATCCCGCCCGGCGACGTGCAGCGCATGAGCGCGGGCACCGGCGTCGTGCACAGCGAGTTCAACCACGCGCCCAACGAGACCACGCATTTCCTGCAGATCTGGATCCTGCCCGACCGTGACGGCGTGGCGCCCGGCTACGAGCAGCGCACCGTGCCCGACGCCGCCAAGCGCGGGCAACTGGCCCTGGTGGCCGCGCCCGTGGCCGAGGCGGCGACTTCGGAAACGGCGGTGGGCCTGCATGCCGATGCGCGCCTGTACGCCGGTCTGTTCGACGGCGCCGAGCAGGCCCGCGTGGCGCTGGCCGCCGGCCGCCTGGGCTATGTGCACCTGGTGCGCGGCACGCTGACGGTCAACGGCCAGACGCTGCAGGGCGGCGATGCGCTGCTGCTGCGCGACGAGCCGCAGGTCGAGCTGGCCGGTGGCGAGGGCGCCGAAGTGCTGGTGTTCGACCTGGCGCCGTAAACAGGTCCGGCGCCGTCAGATCCGCACGTCGCCCGTGATGCAGGTCGTGCTGTGGCCGCCGACCCAGACCTGGCCGCTGGCGTCGCGGTGGATGTCGATGCGGCCGTCGCGCCCCAGGCACTGGCCCTGGCTGGCCTCGTAGCGCTCGGGCATGTGGCCGTCGGCGATCAGCCACTGCGCCAGGCTGGCGTTGAGGCTGCCGGTGACCGGGTCTTCCGGCACGCCGACGGGCGCGGCGAAGGCGCGCACTTCGAGCGCAGGGGCCTGTTCCGCGGCCGTGCGTTCGAAGGCGCGTGCCTCGCGGCTGGCACGCGCGATCAGCAGCGATTGCATGTGGCCGTCGCGCACCGCGCACACGCCGATCTTCTGCCGCAGCCGTGTGATGGCCGCGTGGTCGGGTTTGAGCGCCAGCACGGTGGCTTCGCTGTCCAGCAGCAGGCCGAGCCAGACCGGGCCGTTGTCGAGCAGTTGGGCGGCCTGGATCTGGCTGGCGTCCAGGCCCAGCGCGGCGGCGGCCTGTGCCAGCAGCGTGGCGCTGGGCGTGCTGCGGCGCAGCGCGGGCGCGGCGAACGACAGGCGTTCGCCGTCTTGTCGCAGCTCGACCAGGCCCACGGCGCATTGCTGCACGATGCGGCCGGCCTGGCGCGGCTGGCCGCCGGCCTGCAGCCAGGCGTGGCAGGTGCCCAGCGTGGGGTGGCCGGCAAACGGCAGTTCGCCGCCGGGCGTGAAGATGCGCACCTGGTAGTCGGCGCGCGCGTCGGTCGGTGGCAGCACGAAGGTGGTTTCCGACAGATTGGTCCAGGTGGCAAAACGCTGCATGGCGTCGGCGTCCAGGCCCTGGCCGTCCAGGACCACGGCCAGCGGGTTGCCGAAGTAGGGGGTGTCGGTGAAGACGTCGACTTGTTTGAAGGGGCGGGAGACGGTCATGGCGTGAAGTCTGCGAAGGCGCAAAAAATCGAAACAATGGCAGTGGCGTGGGCGCTTACGCCGCCGCTTTCTTTTCGCTGAGCATGCGCAGCGCGAGCAGGCCCAGCACGGTGCCCATCACGTAGCGCTGGGCGCGCATCCAGCCGGGGCTGCGCACCAGAAAGAGCGAGATGCGTGCGGCGAACAGCACGAGCAGGGCGTTGACCAGCGCGCTCACGGTGATCTGCACGGCGCCCAGCGTGAAGGTCTGCAGCAGCAGGTGGCCGCGTTCCGGGTGCAGGAACTGCGGGAAGAACGACACGTAGAACATCGCCACCTTGGGGTTGAGCGCGTTGGTCAGAAAGCCCATGAGCCAGAGTTTGCGCGGGCTGTCGTGCGGCAGCGCACGCGGCGCGAACGGCGTGGCGCCGCCCGGGCGCACGGCCTGCCAGGCCAGCCACAGCAGGTAGACGGCGCCGACGATGCGCAGCGCGTCGAAGGCAAAGGGCACGGCGAACAGCAGCGCCGACAGGCCCAGCGCCGTGGCCAGCAGGTGCACGCCAAAGCCGGCCAGCACGCCCGTCAGCGACAGCAGCCCGGCGGCCGGCCCCTGCGTGAGGCTGCGCGAGACGCAATAGATCATGTTGGGCCCGGGCGTGAGCACGAGCAGCAGCGCGGCCAGCGCGAACAGCAGCACTTCCTGGGGCATGAGCATGGCGAGGGTCTCCGGTGTTGTTTTGCTTAGATCGTGTTCTTATGGATTCAGGACAGGGTCAGGTCCAGTACACCAGCGGCGCCGGCCCGGGACCGCAGGGCGTTGTACCAGCGGTCCAGGTGGGGCCGATGCGGCCGCGCCAGCGGCAGGCTCCACCAGCGGTGCATCTCGCAGCCGACCGGAATGTCGGCCATGGTGAAGTCGTCGCCGGCCAGGAAGGCGCGGTGGGTCAACTGCTGTTCGAGCAGGTCGAGCAGCGCGTCGGTGGCCGTGCGCGAAGCCTCGATCAGCGCGGGCTGGCGGCGCTCGGCCGGCGTGCGGATCAGCTGCACGAAGGCGTCGCGGCCGGCCGGGTTGAGCGTGGTCTGCTGCCAGTCCATCCAGCGCTCGGCGTCGAAACGTTCGGCCAGCGCGGCCGGGTACAGCGTGCCCTTGGCGTGGCGGGCGCACAGGTAGCGCACGATGACGTTGGACTCCCACAGCACCAGCGGCTGGCCGTCGTCGTCCACGTCCTCGATGGCGGGCACCATGGCGTTCGGGTTGAGCGCCCGGTATTCGGGCGTGTGCACGATGCCGAAGGCGGCGCCGGCATCGACCCGCTGGAAATCCAGCCCGAGCTCCTGCGCGCACCACACGACCTTGCGCACGTTGATGGAAGAGATACGGCCCCAGATGCGCAGCATGGCTGCCTCCTGATCGTTGTACGTTGGACGGTTTCTGCAGTCGCGGCCATCCGCAGTGGACAGCCGTTCCCTCGGGAGACATTGTCATCGAGGAGAGGGGCCGGCCGTCAGGCGCAGCCCCGTGGCCGTCCGGCGCGGACGGCCTGCTTCCGGGCGTCAGGCCAGCGCGGCGGCCGGGCTCGCGGCCGGGGCCTGCGCCGCCAGCTCGGCGCGCAGCACCTCGGCCAGCGCGCGGATGGCCGTGTCGATCTGCTCGGGGCTGGCGGTCACGAAGGACAGGCGCAGCGTGTTGCGCACCGGGTTCGTGGCGTAGAAGGCCGTGCCGGGCACGAAGGCCACGTTGCGCTCGACGGCCTTGGCCAGCAGCGGCAGCGTGTCGATCGACTCGGGCACACGCACCCACAGGAACATGCCACCGACCGGGCGTGTCCAGTGCACGTCCAGGCCGGCCATCTCGCGGTCGAGCGCGGCCAGCATGGCGTCGCGCTGCTGGCGGTAGAGCGCGCGGATGGTGGGCACGTGGCGGTCGATGAAGCCGTCCTTGAGCACCTCGGCAACCACACGCTGGTTGAAGATGGGCGTGTGCAGGTCGGCCGCCTGCTTGGCCTGCAGCAGCTTGGGGAACAGCGCCTTGGGCGCGACCACGTAGCCCAGGCGCAGGCCGGGCGCCAGGATCTTGGAGAACGAGCCCATGTAGAGGCTGCCGTCCGGGTTGTGCGAGGCCAGCGAGGCGGGCGGCGCCTGCTCGAACCACAACTCGCCGTAGGGGTTGTCCTCGACCACGGGCAGGCCCAGGCGCGCGGCTTCGGCCATGAAGGCGGCGCGGCGCGCGGCGCTCATGGTGCGGCCCGTGGGGTTCTGGAAGTTGGGCAGCACGTACATGAAGCGGGCGCGGTCGGCGCCTTCGCCGATCTTGCGCGCCAGGTCCTCGGGGATGGGGCCTTCATCGTCGCAGTCGACGGCGACCACGTTGGGCTCCATGGCCGAGAAGGCCTGCAGCGCGCCCAGGTAGGTGGGCGTTTCCACCAGGATGCGGCTGCCCGCGTCGATCAGCACCTTGCCGATCAGGTCCAGCGCCTGCTGCGAGCCGGTGGTGATCAGGATCTGCGCGGGGTCGACCTTCAGGCCCTGGGTCGTCGCCAGTTGCTGGGCCACCCACACGCGCAGCGGCTCGTAGCCTTCGCTGGAGGCGTACTGCAGGGCGGCCGTGCCGGCGGTCTCCAGGACGCGGGCGCAGGCGGCGGCCATGGCCTCGACCGGGAAGGTCTTGGGCGAGGGCAGGCCACCGGCCAGCGAGATGATGCCGGGCTTCTCGGCAACCTTGAGGATTTCTCGCAGGACAGAGGGGTTCATGCCTTGGGCGCGGCGCGAGAGGGTCCAGTTCATGGGTGAGGTTCTCCAGGGATGGCGGTCGTATTGTCTTCGGCCCCGCGGGTGTCTGCCGCCGCGAAGCCCGGTCCGGACTTGCCAGGACCTGGGCCGTACTTTAATCTTGTGACCAATACACGACCAATACAGATGGCCTTTGGCCGTCACCCTCTGTACTGGTGACTGCACCATCACATTGCCTGCCCATGCTCACGCGTTCCCGCTCCCTCAGCCTGATCGACCAGCTTGTTTCCCACTACGCGGGCCAGATTCGCGCCAGCCTGCTGGCCTCGGGCGCGCGCCTGCCGTCGGTGCGCGATTGCGCGCGCCGCCACGGCGTGAGCCCCTCGACCGTGGTGGCCGCCTACGACCAGTTGCTGGCGCAGGGCCTGGTCGAGGCCCGGCAGAAGCAGGGCTTTTTTGTGCGCACGCTGCCGCCGCCGGCCACCGCCGCCGTGGTGCCCGGCACGCCCGCGGCCGTGTCGCCCTTCATCGACGCGGCCGCGCTGCTGCGCGGCATGATGCCGCCGCCGGGCCGCCAGCCCATGCCGGGCGCGGGCGTGCTGCCCGCGGCCTGGCTGCAGAACGGTTTTTTAAGCACGGCGGTGCGGCGTGTGGTCAACAGCCCGGCCTTCGACGAACTGTCGCTGCACTATGGCGAGCCCAAGGGCGACCCGCTGCTGCGCGCCGCGCTGGCGCGCCGGCTGGCCGGCTATTCGATCGCGGCGCAGCCCGAGCAGATCATCACCACGCTGGGGGCCACGCATGGGCTGGACCTGGTCGCGCGCACGCTGCTGCGCCCGGGCGACACGGTGCTGGCGGACGAGCCGGGCTGGCCGCTGGAGTTCGCGCGGCTGGCCGCCATGGGCGTGCGGGTGCTGCCCGTGCCGCGCGGCCCCGACGGGCCCGACCTGGCGGTGATGGCGCGCTACTGCGAAACCCACCAGCCCAAGTTCTACATCTGCGTGAGCGTGCTGCACAACCCCACGGGCTACCTGCTGCCGCCGGCCGCCGCGCACCGCGTGCTGCAGCTGGCGCAGCGGCACGACTTCTACATCGTCGAGGACGACACCTACGCCCATTTCGCGCCCGCGCACGCCACGCGCATGACGGCGCTCGACGGCCTGGTGCGTTCGGTCTACGTGAGCGGCTTTGCCAAGCAGCTGGTGCCCAACTGGCGCATCGGCTATGTGGCGGCGCCGCCCGAGCTGGCCGAGCGGCTGACCCAGACCAAGCTGCTCAACAACCTGACCACGCCGGCGCTGCTGGAGCGCGCGCTGTCGATCTGCCTGGACCAGGGCCAGATCCGCCGCCATGCCGAGCGCCTGCGCGTGCGGCTGGATGCGGCGCGCAACCGCAGCGTCAAGCTCGCGCGCGAGGCGGGCTGCCGTTTCCTGTCGGAGCCGGCCGGCATGTTCGGCTGGGTCGATACCGGCATCGACGCCGACGCGCTGGCCCAGCGCATGCTCGACCAGGGCTGGATGCTGGCGCCGGGCTCGATGTTCTATGCCGAGCGCAAGCCGTCCACGGCCATGCGCATCAACTTCGGGACCGCGCAGAACGTGGCGTTCTGGCAGGCCTACGCGGCGGCGATGAGCGCCATGCCGCGCGGCTGAATCAGAGGCGCTCGTTGCGCAACTGGTCTTCGATGGACTCGCGTCGGCGGATCAGGCGGGCCTTGTTGCCGCTGACCAGCACCTCGGCCGCGCGGGCGCGGGTGTTGTAGTTGCTGGCCATGCTCATGCAGTAGGCGCCGGCCGAGAGCACGGCCAGCACGTCGCCGGCCGCGAGGTCGAGCTGGCGGTCGCGCCCGATCCAGTCGCCGCTTTCGCACACGGGGCCGACCACGTCGTAGGTGGCGGCGCCCTGGCCGCTGCGCGCGTGGACCGGCACGATCTGGTGGTAGGCCTCGTACATGGCCGGGCGCGGCAGGTCGTTCATGGCCGCGTCGACGATGGCAAAACTCTTGGATTCGCCGGGCTTGAGGTAGAGCACCTCGGTCAGGCACACGCCGGCGTTGCCCACCAGCGAGCGGCCGGGCTCGATCACGATGCGGCGGTCGCCATAGCCACGCGCATCGAGCTTGTCCAGCAACTGCTGCCACAGCGCGGCGGCCTTGGGCGGCGCCTCGTCCTGGTAGGTGATGCCCAGCCCGCCGCCGAAGTCCAGGTGGTGCAGGCGTATGCCGGCGTCCTCGATGGCGCCGACCAGGTCGAGCACGCGGTCCATGGCGTCGAGGTAGGGCGAGACCTCGGTGATCTGCGAGCCGATGTGGCAGTCGATGCCCACCACCTGCAGGCCCGGCAGGGCCGCGGCGTGCTGGTAGACCGCCAGCGCGCGGTCGTGGGCGATGCCGAACTTGTTGTCCTTCAGGCCCGTGGAGATGTAGGGGTGGGTCTTGGCGTCGACGTCGGGGTTGACGCGGATGCTCACCGGCGCCTTTTTTCCGGCGCCCTGGGCGACGGCGCTGAGCACGTCGAGCTCGGCTTCGCTCTCGACGTTGAAGCAGCCAATGCCGACGTCGAGCGCGCGGCGCATCTCGGCGCGTGTCTTGCCCACGCCCGAGAAGATGATGCGCTCGGGCGGGCAGCCCGCGGCCAGCGCGCGTTCAAGTTCGCCGGCCGAGACGATGTCCAGCCCGCAGCCGGCGCCCACGAAGAGCTGCAGCACGGCCAGGTTGGAGTTGGCCTTCATGGCATAGCAGATGAGCGCGTTGCGCCCCTCGAAGCCGCGCTGGTAGGACGCCAGCGCCGCCCGCATGTGGCCTTCGGAGTAGACGAACAGGGGCGTGCCGTGCTCCTGCGCCAGCGGCGCCAGCGGCACGTCTTCGAGGTAGAGCGCCTGGTCGCGCACGTGGAGCTGGGGCTGGCCGGGAAGGGACATGGTGTTCAGAAAAGACAGGTGGGGGCGGCGTTCATCGCCAGACGGGGTGTCGCCGCGCGCAAGGCAGGGAAAGGGTGGAAGGACGACCGGCCGTCAGGGCGTGGTCGTCGTCGAGGCAGCGCCGTCCGCGGGCGTGCTGAGCACCGGCGCCGGCACATTCTGCGCCGCCCCGGAGCGCTGCGACCGGGGTTTCTGGCTTTCCGGCACCTTGTCGGGCATGTAGAGCGGGCCGGACTGCCCGCAGCCGGCCAGCAGGAGCGCCAGCGCCATGAAGGAAGCAAGGGCAAAGCCCCTGACTAGAATCGGATGCGAAAAAGAGCACATAAGGCGAAATTGTAATGACGGACCTCGAATACCAGAACCACGCTGAATCGCTGCTGGGCACCATCGAAGCGGCCTGCGATCGTATCAACGACGAAACCGATGCCGATATCGACAACCAGCGCGTGGGCGGCATGATCACGCTGCTGTTTGCCAACCGCAGCCAGATCGTCATCAACCTGCAGCCGCCGCTGCACGAAGTCTGGCTGGCCGCCAAGGCCGGCGGCTTTCACTACAAGTTCGACGGCCAGCACTGGCTGGACACCAAGGCCAAGACCGAATTCCTGGCCGATCTGAGCCGCTACGCGTCCGAGCAGTCGGGCGTGGCGCTGGACTTCTCCTGAACAACGCAGGCCGGCTCGGCGCGCTTTGAACAGGTTCTTAGGCGCCATGCCGGCCGGGTTGGGGCTGCGCTTATCCGAAGCGCAGGTTCACGTTCTTGCAGTAGGTGAACTCCAGCAGCTCGGCAAAACATTCCTCGCGCCCGATGCCCGATTGCTTGACGCCGCCAAAGGGCGCGCCCATGAAGTGCTGGCTGGTGTTGTTGATCCAGACATAGCCGGTCTGGATGCGGCTGGCGGCGCGGTGGGCGGTGTCCAGGCTTTGGGTCCAGATGGAGCCGGTCAGGCCGAAGTCCACGCCGTTGACCTGCTCGAACAGCGTGTCCTCGTCCCGCCACCGGAAGACCGACAGGATCGGACCGAAAACCTCTTCCCGCGCCAGCCGCATGTGCGGCTGCATGTCGCTGAAGACGGTCGGTTCGTGGAAGAAGCCATCGCGCAGCGCCGGGTCGTCGGGCCGCTTGCCGCCGCACACCAGCCGGCCGCCGTCTTCCAGGCCGGCGCGCACGTAGTGCTCGACTTTTTCCAGCTGCGCGCGGCTCACGAGCGCGCCCATGGTCGTGGCCGGATCGGTCGGAATGCCGGGCTTGTGGCGCGTGGGCAGCAGGCGGGCGACGGCGTCGAGCACCGTGTCGTGGATGGATTCATGCAGGAAGACGCGGCTGGTCGAGCCGCAGCTTTGCCCGGACCACGTGAAGTTCATGCCGGCGATGATGCCGTCGACCAGACGCCCCAGGTCGGCGTCGGCATACGCCACCAGCGCGTTCTTGCCACCCAGCTCCAGCAGCACGGGCTTGAGGCTGTCGGCGGCGGTCTTCATCACGGCCTTGCCGGTGGGCACGCCGCCGATCAGCGTGATCTTGCGCACCAGCGGATGGCGGCCCAGGGCGTCGCCGCATTCGCGTCCGCCACACAGAAAGTTGACCACGCCGGGCGGGAAGATGTCGCCCACCAGCTCGGCCAGCCTCAGCGTGGACAGCGGGGCCTGGTCCGGCGCCTTGATCACGACGGTATTGCCCGCGGCCAGCGGGGCCGCCAGGCGCGCGGCGGCGAACATGAGCGGGTGGTTGTAGGCGACGATGCGGCCGACGACGCCCAGCGGCTCCTGCACGGTGTAGTTGAAATTGCCGAGCCCCATGGGGATGGTTTCGCCCTTGATCTCGGTCGCCAGGCCGGCGAAATAGTCCAGGCAGTCGGCCGCAAAGCCCGCGTCGTGGGCCAGGGCCGACACCGGGTTGCCGTTGTTCAGCGCGTCGAGCTGCGCCAGCGGCATGGCGTGTTCGCGCAGGACGGCCGCGGCGCGGCGCAGGTAGCGGGCGCGCTGGGCCGGCGGCGTGGCGGCCCAGCCGGCGAAGGCCGCGTGCGCGGCCTGGACGGCGGCATCGACGTCGGCGGCGTTGGCAACCGGCGCGCGGGTGATGACTTCGTTGTAGGCCGGGTTCAGGGTCTCGGCATCGGCATCGGCGCCGGAGCGCGGGGCGTGCCATTGGCCGCCATAGAAAAGGCCGCGCTGGCGGGGCAGGATGCCGTCGGGGATGTCTCGGGTTCGCATGACGTGGAGTCCTTCGGGGTGATGCAGTGATGCGGTAAGGGCGGTCAGTCCGCGCGTGTGAGTCCGGCCGTCATCGCGGGGCTGTAGCCGGTCTGGACCACGGCGTCGATCACGACGGCGGCGCCGGCCTTCACGGCCGCGATGGCCTCGGGCAACAGGCGCGCGAGTGCACTGGCGTCCTCGATCGGGCCGTGGCCGATCAGCCCCTGCGCGCGCGCCATCGAGGCCAGGTCGAGTTCGGGGTTGGCGATGCGCTGGCCGATCCAGCGGTTCTCGACCGGGCGGCCGCGCTCGCGCGCCATGCGCTCCTGGTGCAGCTCGTCGTTGAAGAAGGAGCGGTTGTTGCACACCAGCATCAGCATCGGAATCTGCGCATTGGCGGCGGTCCACAGCGCGTTCACGCCCATCATGTAGTCGCCGTCCCCGATCAGCGCCACCGGCAGGCGGCCGCTGCCCTTGAGGGCGAGCGCCGAGCCGATGGCCATGCCCGGCCCCGAGCCGATGCCGCCACCGCCGTCGTAGCCCAGAAAGTCCAGCGGATGGCGGAAGTCCCACAGGTCGCCGCTCCAGCTCAGGGGCAGCCGCATCAGGCAAACCTCGTCGTGGCCGACGGCCTGGCGCAGCAGGCGCGCAACCAGCGGCACGGTCAACGCCTCTTGCGGCGCTGGCGCTGCGGCGGGCGCGGCCTTGGGCCGGGCTGGTGCGGCAGGCAGCCGCGCCTGCACCTGCTGGTTGAGCAGCGCGACGGCGGCTTCGGGCTCGCTCAGCAAAAACAGGTCGACCGGGGGCAGGCCCTGGTGGTCCATGCTCCAGCCGTTGTGGCTGTAGTGGTCGACCGAGACCTGGATGACGGTGCTGCCCACGGGCTGGCCCGCCCAGGCCTGGTTCAGGGTGCCCGACAGATCGAGCCAGTCCAGGCTGAGCACGACGTCGGCGTCGCGCAGCACCTGCCTGGCGGTGTCGTTCAGGAAGTGGCCGCTGGGCGCGGCGTGCAGCGGATGGTCGGTCGGGAAGGCGCAGCCGACCTTGAGGTCGGTCAGCACCTGTGCGTTCAGGGTTTCGGCCAGTTTTACACGCTGCTGCCAGCCGGCCTCGTCGCGGCTGACGCGTCCGGCCAGGATGACCGGTTTGCGGGCCTGCGACAGCAGCGCGGCGGCCTGGCGGATCACCGCGTCGGACGGCTGGGCTGGCGGCGGTGCGCGGTAGCGCGCGACCTTGGGCGGTGTCACGGCTTCGGGCAGCCGCGATTCCTGCAGCGCGGCGTCGAAGCACACGTACACCGGGCCTTGTGGCGCGGTCGTCGCGATCTGGTTGGCGCGCAGCAGCGCCTCGTGGGCCGCGCCGATGGAGGCGGGCTGGGCATCCCATTTGATGAAGGGCCGCACGAGCGCGGCCTGGTCCTGCGCGGTGTGGATCCAGTCGATCCACGGGCGGCGCTTGGCCGCGTCCACCGGCCCGGTGGCACCGAGCACGATCACCGGCACGCGGTCGACCCAGGCGTCGAAGATCGCCATCGAGCCGTGCATCAGCCCGACGTTGCTGTGCAGGATGGCGGCCAGTGGCTTGCCGGCCACCTTGGCGTAGCCGTGCGCGATCGCCACGGCGTGTTCCTCGTGCAGGACGACGATCATCTGCGGCTTTTCATTGCCCAGGTGGTTGACGATGCTGTCGTGCAGGCCGCGAAAGCTGGCGCCCGGGTTCAGCAGCACGTAGGGAATGTCCAGGGCACGCAGGGTGTCGGCAATCGCGTCGCTGCACCAGTGCGTGGCACTGGGCGCGCTGGGGGCAGGAATGTCGCGGCGAACGGAAGGGGCGTCGGCATGAGGCATGGCGTGGTGTGGCTTGGGGCTGTGGAAAAGGAGGAAGAAAGTGAATCAGTCGGGCTTGATGCCGGCGGCGCGGATCACCGCGGCCCAGCGTTTCTGGTCGCTGGCGATCAGCTGGTTGAAGGCCTCGGCGGTGCTGGATTCGGCCTCGATGCCCTGATCCGCCAGCTTCTCGCGCACGTCGGGCAAGGCCAGGGCGCGGCGCAGTTCGGCGTTGAGCCTGTCGACGATGGCGGGCGGCGTTCTGGCGGGGGCCACCATGCCGATCCAGATGTCGCTTTCGTAGTCGGGAACGGTCTCGGCAATCGTCGGCACGTCGGGCAGCAGGCGCAGGCGTTGCGTGCCCGTGGTGCCGAGCGCGCGCAGCCTGCCGCTGCGCATGTGCGGCAGCGCCGAGTTGAGCGGGCAGAACATCACCTGGACCGTGCCGGCGAGCACGTCGACCAGCGCCGGGGCGGTGCCGCGGTAGGGGATGTGGGTCATGGCGGCCCCGGTCATCGACTTGAACACCTCCGCCGCCATGTGCTGCGGACTGCCCGAGCCGGCCGACGCATAGGACAGCGCGCGGGGATCGGCCTTGGCCAGCGCGACGAGCTCGGCGACCGAGCGGGCCGGCACCTGCGGCGGGACCACCAGCACCATGGGCACGCGGCCCAGCAGGCTGATGCCCTGCACGTCCCTGATCACGTCGAACGGCAGCTTGGGGTAGAGCACGGGATTGACCGCGACCGTCTGGTTCGGCGCGATGGCCAGGGTGTAGCCGTCGGGCTCCGACTTGGCCAGCAGGTCGGTGGCGATGTTGCCGGCGACGCCGGGCCGGTTGTCCACGATCACGGGCTGGCCCAGGGACTCGGTCATCTTCTGGCCCAGCAGCCGTGCCAGCACGTCGTTGGAGCCGCCGGGCGGCAGCGGCACGATGATGCGGATGGGGCGGGTCGGGTAATCCTGGGCGATGGCCAGGCGCGGGCTGGCGGCCAGCGCCAGGGTGCTGCCCAGCGTGGCCAGCACCGTTCTGCGGCGGTATGTCATGCGTGTCTCCGTATCGTTATGCAGGTGCGGATCGATCCTAGGAAGAACGCCAGAGGCCTTCAATCTTGAAGGTGGAATCAACGTGAGAGAAAAGAACACCGCGCCCTGCATGGCGCCGGCCGCTAGCGTTGATCGCCGGGCGAAAAATGCGCGCGTGGGCGCAGCATCGAGCCGTCGGCGCGCTGTTCGAGCACGTGGGCGGTCCAGCCCGCCAGCCGGCCCAGCGCGAACAGCGCGGCGGCGGCCTGGGGCGGCAGTGCCATCGCGCGCGCCAGCACGACGACGGCGAACTCCTGCCGGGGATGCAGGCCGAAGGCCTCGCGCATCGTGTCGAGAAAACCGAAGAGGGCGCGCAGCTCGCGCGTGGGGTCGCGGCGCTGGCGCGTGATCGCCAGCAGTTGCGCGGCGCGCGGGTCGCCGGCCGGGTAGAGCGGGTGATGAAACCCCGGAACGCCCTGCCCGAGGGCCAGCGATTGGCGCGCGCGCCGCACCAGCGGGGCGCGTGTCTGGGGGTGGCCAAGAAAGGCCTGGACGTGTGCGTAGACGCGTGCGGTTTCGACGCCGGACGTTGCGCAGAACGCTGCGGCCAGGCAGCTTTGCAGCGAGCCCCCGGCGGAGGCGACCACGCGTGCGCCCAGCGTGCCCGGCGGCAGTTCGTGGTCGGCCAGCAGGATCAGCAGGGCGCGCAGCGCCTCGTTGTTGTCAGGCGTGGGCGCCACGCCCAGCACGCGCATGAGGGCCTGCACCACGGTTTCGCCGCGCCGCATCGGGCGGTAGCGCTGCGCGGGGCCGATGAAGCCGCAGCAGGCCACCATGGCCTGGATGATCTCGCGCGCGGCGGGCAGGGTGTCGCCGCGGGCCAGCCGCTCCGCCGTCGAGCCGCGGCCCAGCCCCAGCATGAGCACGATCATGGCGAAGGCTTCCAGCACATTGCCCTGCGGGTCGAACATCGACATCGTCCGGACCAGGCTCAGCAGCCCGGGCGGGGGCCGGTGCACGGGCCAATGCGGCGGGTCTGGCGGCAACTGGCCGGTCCACAGCAGTTCGGCGACCGCTTCGAAGGCGGCGCCTTCGCGCACCAGGTCGGCGGCCAGCCGGCCCCGGTAGCGCGGGCCCTGCGGCGTGATCTCGGTGATGCCCGTGCGCAGGATGGGCTCGCCCCAGTTCATGGCCGACGCTGCCACCGCGCCATGCCCGGCGCGTGCCTGCGAGCGCTGGCGCACACGCTCGACGTCGTCCCGGTCGTAGAGCCTGTCCTTGTGCCCGGGCCGGGCCACGCTGCGGATCCAGCCGCGGCTGACATAGGCATACAGCGTCTGCGCCCGGATGCCGAGCAGGTCGATGGCCTGGGCTGCGCTGAGGTAGTCGCTGCGCATGCGCTGGTGCCCCGCAGCCGCAGCCGCTGACGGGCGGCGGGTTACTCAGCCTTGATGTTGGCGCGCCGGGCCAGGTCGGTGTAGCGCACGCCGTCGGTCTGGATCAGCCGCGCCAGCGCGGCCGCGTCGCCCTGGTAGGGCTCCACGCCCGCGTTCGACAGGTTGGCCTGCACGGCCGGGTCATCGAGCACCCGGCGTACGTCCGTGGCGATCTTGGCGACGACGGCCGGCGGCAGCCTGGCCGGCCCCATCAGCGCATACCAGATCGCAAAGTCGAAGGGCTTGAGGCCTTGTTCCTCGAAGGTGGGCGTGTCGGGCAGCAGGCTGTAGCGCTGCGCGCTGGACACGCCCACCACCTTCAACTGCCCGCTCTTGGCATAGGGCGCGACCAGGTTGGCGCTGACGATGGCCAGCGGGATCTGGCCGCCCAGCACATCGGCCACCGCGGGCGCGCAGCCCTTGTAGCCGGCGTGGACGGCGGCGACGCCGGTCTTTTGTTTGACCAGCTCCATCACGAAGTGCTGGGGCGTGCCGATGCCGCAGGAGCCGTAGCTCAGCGTATCGGGCCGGGCCTTGGCCGCCGCCACCAGGTCCTGAACGTTGCTGATGCCCGCCTTGGGATGAGCCGCCAGCGCAATGGGCGTGATGCCCAGCAGCATGATGGGCGTGAGGTCTTTGTCGGCGTCGTAGGGCAGCTTGCCGTAGACGCCCAGGTTGGTGACCATGGTGCTGTTTTGCAGCAGCAGCGTGTAGCCGTCGGGCGCGGCGCGCACCACCTCCTGGCTGCCGATGTTGCCGGACGCGCCGGCCTTGTTGTCCACCACCACGCCCTGGCCCCAGGCCCGCTGCAGGCCGGCGCCGATCTGGCGGGCCAGGATGTCGGAGCCGCCGCCGGTGGCGTAGGGCACCACGATGCGCACGGCCTTGGCGGGGTAGTCGTCGGCCAGCGCGCTGGCGTTGCTCAGGCACAGCAGGGCCGCCAGCAGGGCGGCGATCTTCGGGATGGGCATGGCGGTGTCTCCAGGGATGGTCGGTTCAGCGGTCGAGGTCCACGTCGCCCAGGCGGCGCACCCACAGATTCCATGAACGCGGCATCTGGCCGTCGTTCATGTCGGAAGACAGCTGCGCTTCTTGTTCGTTGAGGAATTCGATGGGCCCCAGGCCCTGGGCCGCCAGTTGCAGCTTGGCGTTGACCTCGGCGTAGATGGCGCGGTAGACCGCCTGCGCCAGCGACGTGCCGACCACGGTGGAGCCGTGGCCGCGCATCAGCACGCAGTTGTGGTCGCCCAGCGACCGGGCCAGGGCCGCGCCCAGGTAGGTGCTGCGGATCAGCATGTCGGTGTTGCCGCCGGCCTCGCGGATCTCGAAGTGGGCCGAGCCCGCGCCCAGAAAGCCCGACATGTGGAACACCGGCTTGAGCGCGTGGCGGGTGATGGCGAACGGGATCACGCTGGGCGAATGGCTGTGCACCACGGCCACCACGTCGGGGCGCGCGCGGTAGATCTCGGCTTGGATGAAACGTTCGAGGTAAGGCCGCTCCGGCTGGTCGGACACGGTGTTGCCGTCGAGGTCGTAGCAGGTGATGTCGCGGCGGCGCACCAGCGCGGGCGCCCGGTTGCACGAGAGCAGGAACACGCCGGGCTCGCTCGGGTGGCGCACGCTGGCGTGGCCCAGGCCATCCACCACGCCCTGGTCGTACAGGATGCGGTTGGCAAGAACGAGCTGGTCGACAAGCTCGGCGGGTGCGGTGAGGGTCATGGCGGGGGCTTTCAATCGAGCGGATCGCATTTAAGAAGTGATCTAATGATCAGCATGCGTATTATTTTGCGCCGAAGAAATCACGGCCCACAATCCGGGTTAACCAGGGCGTGTGTTGGGCCGCCCTGGCGGTGCAGGCGCACGCACCCCGGCCGCGCGCAGTTCAGGCGCGCCGGGCGTTCGAGTGGCGGGAGGGGGAAAGAAAAAGCGGGCCGTGATGGCCCGCTGCGGAGTGACAGGACTCCGTTGCCGGACTCAGTTGCGGAACAGGTCCAGGATGCGGTTGCGTTCGTCGGCCGGCGGCAGCGGCTGCGTCGGGATGCCTTCGTTGCCGGTGGTGCCGGTGTTGTCCTGGATCAGCGGGCCTTCGGTCATGCCCAGCGTCTTGACGCCGCCGTCCCAGGCGTATTCGTCGAAGGCCCAGTCGCCGTTGACGTAGGTCACGCCCGAGGGCGGCGTGTATTCGCGCACCGGCACGCCCTTGAGCGCGGTCTGCATGTAGTCGACCCAGATCGGCAGGGCCAGGCCGCCGCCGGTCTCGCGCGAGCCAAGCTTGCGCGGGTTGTCGTAGCCGATCCAGGTGGCGGCCACCAGCGTGGGCTGAAAGCCCACGAACCAGGCGTCCAGCGAGTCGTTGGTGGTGCCGGTCTTGCCGTAGATGTCGGGCCGCTTGAGCAGCGCCTGGGTGCGTGCGGCGGTGCCGCTGCGCGCGACTTCCTGCAGCATGCTCTGCATGATGAAGGCATTGCGCGCGCTGATCACACGCATGGATTCGTCCAGCGGCTTGGGCACGGTTTCGGCCAGCACCTGGCCACGCTGGTCGGTGACCTTGGTGATCAGGTAGGGGTTGACGCGGTAGCCGCCGTTGGCAAAGACCTCGTAGGCCGTGGCCATCTGCATGGGCGTGACCGAACCGGCGCCCAGCGCCATGGTGAGGTAGGCCGGGTGCTTGGCGGCCTCGAAGCCGAAGCGTGTGATCCACTGCTGCGCGTACGTCGGGCCGATGTGCTGCAGCGTCAGCACGGTCGGGATGTTGCGCGACTTGGCCAGCGCGCGACGCGCGGTCATGGGGCCGTCGAACGAGCCTTCGTAGTTCTTGGGCGCCCAGGCCTGGCCGCCGGTGACGGACGAGCCGAAGAACAGCGGCGCGTCGTTGAGCACCGTCATGGGCGTGATGCCTTTTTCAAGCGCGGCCGAGTAGATGAAGGGCTTGAAGCTCGAACCCGGCTGGCGCCAGGCCTGCGTGACGTGGTTGAACTTGTTCTTGTTGAAGTCGAAGCCGCCCACCAGCGAGATGACGGCGCCGGTGCTGGGGTCGAGTGCCACAAAAGCGCCTTCGACCTCGGGCAGTTGCGTGAGGTCCCAGCCGCCCTTGTTGTTGGGCGAGATGCGCACGATGGCGCCCGGGCGGATCTTGAGCTTGGGCGGCGCGTTGGCGGCCAGGCCCGACTGCACGGGCTTCAGGCCATCGCCGGTGATGTCGATGCGCTCGCCGTTGCTGTTTTCCACCGTCACGCGGCGCGCATCGGCCGCGAGCACCACGGCGGCGCGCACGTCGCCGTTGTCGGGGTGGTCGTCCAGCGCCTGGTCGATGGCGTCGTCGAGCGCCGCGGCATTGCTGGGCAGGTCGATGAAGCCCTCGGGGCCGCGGTAGAACTGGCGCTTTTCGTAGTCCTGCAGCCCGTTGCGCAGCGCGGTGTAGGCCGCGTTCTGGTCGGCCGCCTTGATGGTGGTGTAGACGTTGATGCCGCGTGTGTAGGTTTCGGCGCCGTACTTGGCGTAGACCAGCTGGCGCACCATTTCGGTGGCGAACTCGGCATGCACGCTGCGGCTGTTGCCGCTGTCGTCGACATTGCCGGCGGTGCTGGGCGCGGCGTTCGGGCCGCGGCGCAGGTAGACACGCTCCTGCTTGGCGGCCTGGCCTTGCTCGCGCGTGATGAAGCCGGCGTCGACCATGCGGTCGATGATGTAGAGCTGGCGTTGCGTGGCGCGCTTGAAGTTGTTGAACGGGTTGTTGGCCGACGGCGCCTTGGGCAGGCCGGCCAGCATGGCGGCCTCGGCAATGGTGATGTCCTTGAGCGGCTTGCCGAAGTAGGTTTCGCTGGCAGCGGCAAAACCGTAGGAGCGGTGGCCCAGGAAGATCTGGTTCATGTAGATCTCGAGGATCTGGTCCTTGCTGAGCAGGTGCTCGAGCTTGAAGGTCAGCAAAATCTCGTAGATCTTGCGTGTGTAGGTACGCTCGGACGACAGGTAGACGTTGCGCGCGACCTGCATGGTGATGGTCGAGGCGCCCTGGTTGATGCTGCCGCCCAGGTTGGAGACGGCCGCACGCACCACGCCGATGTAGTCGACGCCGCCGTGCGAGTAGAAACGCGCGTCCTCGATGGCGAGCACGGCGTCCTTCATCACCTTGGGGATCTCGTTGATGGGCACCAGGCGGCGGCGTTCCTCGCCGAACTCGCCCAGCAGGCTGCCTTCGGCCGAGTAGATGCGCAGCGGCAGCTTGGGCTTGTAGTCGGACAACTCCGAGATGTCGGGCAGGTTGGGATAGGCCATGGCCATGGCCACGCCGATCACGCAGGCCATCGTCAGCAGGCCCGCGGCCAGCAGGCCGCCGGCCCAGGCCAGGCCGCGCAGGAACCAGGTGCCGGCGGTGGCGGGTTTGGGTGCCTTTTTGGCGCCGCCGGCCTTGCCGCCGTTTTTGCGCGCGCCGCTGCCGTTGCCACGGCGGGGGCCGCGGTCATCGGCCGTGGCATGGAAGTCGTCGTTGGGATCGTTGGAGTTCATAGCTGAATGGCCTGGGGCTCGAGTCGCCGCATTGTAGGAAGTGTCCGTCGTCCGTCTTGTAGGCATTTAAGCCGCCTTGGGGTGCCGATGCGACGGGGCAACGGTCGGGGCGGGCGGTGCTTGACCGATCGGAAACAAAGGCCTGACTCGAATTCGACGCGGTTGGATGGCAAAAGGGGCCCGAAGTTCGCAAAAAATCGGAACACGCCCATTCTGGGAGCCCCCGTTCCCCGAAAATGCACGCCATTTCGGGTCAGGGGACCCTCAAAAGAAGAGCGGCGCATGTCCGCAGGGAGCATGCGCCGCACGCGGGGCTGGCCGGTCAGCCCAGCCGCTGCAGTTGCGACTGAACCTTGTCCAGCGTGGCGGTGAAGTCGGCCAGGCGGGCGCGTTCCTGCTCGATCACGGCGGGCGGGGCCTTGGCCACGAAGGCCTCGTTGCCCAGCTTGCCGTTGACCTTGGCCAGCTCGCCGGTCAGGCGCGCCACTTCCTTGGCCAGGCGGGCTTTTTCAGCCGCCACGTCGATCTCGACGAACAGGCACAGGTGCACGTTGCCGACGACCGCCACGGGCGCGGCCTGGGCAGCGGCGGCCCAGTCGGCCTCGTGCTCGAACACCTTGACCTCGCTGAGCTTGGCCAGCGACTGCAGCACGGGCGCGATGCCCTGGATGAAGGCGGCATCACCCGTCACCAGCAGCGGCAGGCGCTGGGCGGGCGAGACGCCCAGTTCGCCGCGCAGCGTGCGGCAGGCGTCGACCAGGGCCTTCAGGCGCGCGACTTCGGCAATGGCGGCCTCGTCGATGCGCTCGGGCTGGGCCTGCGGGTAGGCCGCGATGCTGACCGATTCGCCCGCCCGGCCGGCCACGGGGGCGACCTTCTGCCAGAGCTCTTCCGTGATGAAGGGAATGACGGGGTGGGCCAGGCGCAGGATGGTTTCGAGCGTGCGGATCAGCGTGCGGCGCGTGGCGCGTTTTTGCGCGTCGTCGCCGGTCTGGATCTGCACCTTGGCGATTTCCAGGTACCAGTCGCAGAACTCGTTCCAGACGAAGTCGTAGAGCGTGTTGGCCACGTTGTCGAGGCGGTAGTCCTCGAAGCCCTTGGCGATGTCGGCCTCGACCTTCTGCAGCAGCGAGACGATCCAGCGGTCGGCCGCGCTGAAGTTCAGGTAGCCGCCGCTGCCGCACTGCTCGGGCGTGTGTTCCTGCAGGCCGCAGTCCTGGCCTTCGCACTGCATCAGCGCAAAACGCGTGGCGTTCCAGAGCTTGTTGCAGAAGTTGCGGTAGCCCTCGCAGCGTTTGCTGTCGAAGTTGATGCTGCGGCCCAGGCTGGCCAGCGCCGCGAAGGTGAAGCGCAGCGCGTCGGCGCCATAGGCGGGGATGCCGGCCGGGAATTCCTTCTCGGTGTTCTTGCGCACCTGCGGCGCCGTTTCAGGCTTGCGCAGGCCGGTGGTGCGTTTGTCCAGCAGGGGCGCCAGTTCGATGCCGTCGATCAGGTCGACCGGGTCGAGTACGTTGCCCTCGGACTTGCTCATCTTCTTGCCCTGCGCGTCGCGCACCAGGCCGTGGATGTACACGTGCTTGAACGGCACGCGACCGGTGAAGTGCGTGGTCATCATGATCATCCGGGCGACCCAGAAGAAGATGATGTCGTAGCCCGTGACCAGCACGCTGCTGGGCAGGTAGAGGTTGTAGTCGTCGGTGGCGGATTCCGTCTGGTTGGGCCAGCCGAGCGACGAGAACGGCACGAGCGCAGCGGAGTACCAGGTGTCGAGCACGTCGACGTCGCGCGTGAGCGTCTTGCCCGGCGCCTGGGCCTGCGCCTCGGCTTCGTTGCGGGCCACGTAGACGCGGCCGTCCTCGTCATACCAGGCGGGGATCTGGTGGCCCCACCAGAGCTGGCGGCTGATGCACCAGTCCTGGATGTTGTTCATCCACTGGTTGTAGGTGTTGACCCAGTTCTCGGGCACGAACTTGACCTCGCCCGAGGCGACGGCGTCGATGGCCTTCTGGGCGATGGACTTGGCCGTCGGGTCCTGGTCGCTCACCTTGCTCATGGCGACGAACCACTGGTCGGTCAGCATGGGCTCGACCACCTGGCCGGTGCGGGCGCAGCGCGGCACCATGAGCTTGTGCTTCTTGGTGTCGGCCAGCAGGCCCTGGGCGTCCAGGTCGGCCACGACTTTCTTGCGCGCCACGAAACGGTCCAGGCCGCGGTAGGCCTCGGGCGCGTTGTCGTTGATCGCCGCGCCCAGCGTCAGCACGCCGATGATGGGCAGACCGTGGCGCTGGCCGACGGCGTAGTCGTTGTGGTCGTGCGCGGGCGTGACCTTGACCACGCCGGTGCCGAACTCGCGGTCGACGTAGTCGTCGGCAATGATGGGGATCTGGCGGCCGACCAGCGGCAGCGTCACCGGCTGGCCGATCAGGTGGCGGTAACGCTCGTCCTCGGGGTGGACCATCACGGCCACGTCGCCCAGCAGCGTTTCAGGACGTGTGGTGGCGACCACCAGCGGCTCGCCCGCGCCACTGGCCAGCGGGTAGCGTATGTGCCACAGGAAGCCGTCTTCCTCTTCGCTTTCGACTTCCAGGTCGGAGACGGCCGACTGCAGCACCGGGTCCCAGTTGACCAGGCGCTTGCCGCGGTAGATCAGGCCCTGTTCATAGAGCTTGACGAAGGTGTCGGTCACCACGGCCGAGAGCTTGTCGTCCATGGTGAAGTACTCGTGGCTCCAGTCCACGCTGGCGCCCATGCGGCGCATCTGGTTGGTGATGGTGTTGCCCGACTGCTCTTTCCATTCCCACACGCGCGCGACGAAGTTTTTGCGGGCTTCGGCGGGCGTGGGGCCCATGTCGTGGCGGTTGATGCCCTGCGCCTGCAACTGGCGCTCGACCACGATCTGCGTGGCGATGCCCGCGTGGTCGGTGCCCGGCACCCACAGCGTGTTGTGGCCGCGCATGCGGTGGTAGCGCGTGAGGCTGTCCATCACGGTCTGGTTGAAGGCGTGGCCCATGTGCAGCGTGCCGGTCACGTTGGGCGGCGGCAGTTGGACGGCGAACGACAGCTCGCCCGCCTTGGGCTGGCCCGTGCCGCGCCAGCCGGCGTGCGCGTAGTTGCGCTGCTCCCAGGCCGGACCCCATTGGGCCTCGATGGCGGCGGGTTCGAAGGATTTGGACAGGCTGTCCAGGCCGGGTTGTGTGGAAGTGCTCATGGGTACCAATTTCGGAGCGCGGCTTGGTGCCGTGCAATGACTTGTGCCGGGTTGACTGCCAGCGGGGCGGTCCGTAGCCGCCGGCCGCGCGGCGCCCGCGGTCGGGCAAACCTGAGATTTTATCGGTTGACTGGGACGATCAGCGTGCCAAGGGGGCGGGCCGGTGGCCGCTGACGTGGGCGCCGGCGTCGGCCGGCAGGCGCCGCGCGTCGAGCAGGGCCAGCAGCGCCAGCCCCGAGCTGGCGGCCAGGGCCCAGCGGAAGGCGGCCGGCGGCAGGCTGGCGGCGCCGGCATCGTCCGCGCCCAGCAGCCAGGCCGCCACGCTCAGCGCCAGCGCGCCCACCGCGATGCCCAGCCCGGTGTTGAACTGCTGCAGCATGCTTGTGAGCGTGGAGGCGTCGCTCATGCGTGGCTGCGCGATGTCGGCAAAAGCCAGCGTGTTGAGCGCGGTGAACTGGATCGAGCGGTTGACGCCGCAGACGAACAGCACCGCCGCGATCAGCGCCACGGGCGTTTCGCGCGTGAAGGCCGCGCAGGCGGCAAAGCCCGCGGCCACCAGCAGCCCGTTGCCCAGCAGCAGGCGCCGGAAACCCCAGCGCCGCAGCATGGGTGTGGTGGCCGGCTTGATGAGCAGGTTGCCCGCGAACAGCGCCAGCAGCATCAGGCCCGCGTCCACGGCGGAAAAACCCAGGGCGAGCTGGAACATCAGCGGCAGCAGAAAGGGCGCGCTGCCCAGCGCGATGCGAAACAGCGAGCCGCCGACCACCGTGACCGCGAAGGTCGGCACGCGCAGCGGCTCCAGGCTCAGCAGCGGCGCCGGGCTGCGCTGGAAATGGCGCCAGGCCAGCGCCAGCAGCCCATTCACCGGGCGATGGCTGGCCCACTCCACACCCAGCATGAGCAGGCTGCAGCCCACGGCCGTCAGCCCGAAGCCCCAGCCGTCGAAGCGGCGCACCTGGGCGGTGGGGCCTTCGTGGATCAGGCGGCGCGCCGCCCACAGCGCCAGCAGGCCCAGCGGCACGTTGAGAAAGAAGATCCAGTGCCAGCCCCAGTGCGTCGCGATCCAGCCGCCCAGGGCCGGGCCCAGCACCGGCGCGGCCAGCCCCGGCCAGGTGATGGTGGCGATGGCGCGCACCAGGTCCTTCTTGGCCGTGGTCCGCAAGACCACCAGCCGCCCGACCGGCACCATCAGCGCGCCGCCCAGGCCCTGCAGCACCCGCGCGGCGGTGGAGCTGGCCAGGCTGCCGCTCAGGCCGCACCAGATCGAGCTGAGCGTGAACACCACGATGGCCAGCGTGAACATGCGGCGCGGCCCGAAGCGGTCGGCCAGCCAGCCGCTGGCCGGAATGCCCACGGCAATCGCCAGCAGGTAGGCGCTCAGCCCGATGGACAGCCGTGCCGGCTCCACCCCGAAGCTCTGGGCCATGGCCGGCAGCGCGGTGGTGATGATGGTGGCGTCCAGGTTCTCCATGAAGAAGACCGCGGCCACCAGGAAAGGAATCCAGCGCGAGGGCGACGGGGCGGGGAGGGTGTCATGGGGGCGAGGGGCTCAAGCGAGTACGGCAGATGCGCGACGCTACACGAAATCCGGACCGTCGACCGCGGGTGGGCGGCTTACCCCCGAGCGGTCACATGCCCGCGCGCCAGCCCATAATCAGGGCCGCCTGATTCTTGGAGATGCTTGTCATGCTGTTCGTGTTGTCCCCGGCCAAGGCGCTGGATTACGAGACGCCCCTGCCGCCGGCGCTGGCAGGTCTGCCGCACACCCTGCCGCAATTCCTGCCCCAGACGCGCGAGCTGATCGCGGTGCTCAAGACGAAGTCGCCGCAGCAGATCGCCGAGCTGATGAGCCTGAGCGATGCGCTGTCGGCCCTCAACGTCGCGCGTTACCAGGCCTGGAGCCCGAAGTTCACCGCCGCCAATGCGCGCCAGGCCGTGCTCGCCTTCAACGGCGACGTCTACGAAGGCCTGGACGCGCGCAGCCTGAGCCTGGACGACCTGGCCTGGACCCAGCAGCACGTGGGCCTGCTCAGCGGCCTGTACGGCGTGCTGCGCCCGCTCGACCTGATGCAGCCTTACCGCCTGGAGATGGGCACCCGCCTGGCCACGGACCAGGGCGCCAATCTCTACAAGTTCTGGGGCCGCACCATGGCCGATTACCTCAACGGCGCGTTGCAGGCCGACGCCACGCCGGTGCTGGTCAACCTGGCCTCGCAGGAATACTTCAAGTCGGTCGACCTCAAGGTGCTCAAGGCGCGGGTGGTCGAGTGTGTGTTCGAGGAATGGAAAAACGGCCAGTACAAGGTCATCAGCTTCGCGGCCAAGCGTGCGCGCGGCCTGATGACGCGCTACGCCGTCACCCACCGCATCGCCACGCCCGACAAGCTCAAGGGCTTCGACCTGGAAGGCTATGCCTACACCGCCGAAGCGTCGCAGCCCGACCGCCTGGTGTTCCGGCGTCGCACGGCTTGATCGCGACTGCCGCCAGCGCTGGATGCGCCTGCGGCTGACGTGGCCGAGCGGGCGGCTGGGGTAAGCTGCCAGGCGTCTGTTTGCGTCACAGGAGCCCCCGGTCCATGAGTCAAGCCATCACGCCCGAACTGCAGCAGTGGATCCGCCAGCAGGCCGCTGCCGGCCAGCCGAACGCTGCCTTGCTCGCCAGCATGGTGGAGGCCGGATGGCAGGAGTCCGTGGCGGCAGCGGCGCTGAGCACGGTGCTGGGCGGCGGGCCGGCGCCGGGCGCGGCCGCAGCGGGTGAGCCAGGGGCTGCTGCCGTGGTGCCCGAGCCCGACCTGGACGACTCCCCGCTCGACCTGGACGTGGGCGACCGCCGCGTGCAGGTGCTGGCCAGCCTGCGCCACCCGCGTGTCGTGCTGTTCGGCAACCTGCTCGACGCGGCCGAGTGCGAAGCGCTGATCGCCGCCGCGCGCCCGCGCATGCAGCGTTCCATGACGGTGGCCAGCCAGACCGGCGGCGAAGAAATCAACGAGGACCGCACCAGCAGCGGCATGTTTTTTGCCCGCGGTGAGAGCGACGTGGTGCAGCGCATTGAGGCGCGCATCGCACGCCTGCTCAACTGGCCGGTGGACAACGGCGAGGGCC
This sequence comes from Paracidovorax wautersii, assembly GCA_009912175.1. GTDB lineage: Bacteria > Pseudomonadota > Gammaproteobacteria > Burkholderiales > Burkholderiaceae_C > Comamonas_F > Comamonas_F wautersii_A. The sequence goes on from WNDQ01000008.1 coordinate 54,383, forward strand.
TGCAGGTGCTGCGCTACGGCGTGGGCGCCGAATACAAGCCGCACTACGACTACTTTGACCCGGCCGAGCCGGGCACCCCGCGCATCCTGGCGCGCGGCGGCCAGCGTGTGGGCACGCTGGTGATCTACCTCAACGAGCCCGAGCAGGGCGGCGGCACCACCTTCCCCGACGCCTCGTTCGAGGTCGCACCCCGGCGCGGCCACGCCGTGTTTTTTTCCTACGCCCGGCCCGAGGCATCCACCCGCACGCTGCACGGCGGCGCGCCCGTGCTGCGCGGCGAGAAATGGATCGCCACCAAATGGCTGCGTGAACGCGCCTTTGTCTGAAAAAAAACAGGTTCTGAATTCGCCGCAGGAGAGCGCGCCCATGCACATCCACGCCAACGGCATCCGCATCGAAGTCGAGGACAGCGAGGCATTGCCGGGCGCCGTCCCCGGCGCGCTCAGGCCGGACGGCCAGGACAAGCCGGTCGTGCTGTTGATCATGGGGCTGGGCATGCAACTCATCGCCTGGCCCGACGTGTTCGTGGACGCGCTGGTGGCGGCCGGCTTTCGTGTGGTGCGTTTCGACAACCGCGACGCCGGCTTGAGCGAGGACATGGGCCGGCGCGGCGTGCGCACGCCCAACCCGCTGTGGTACGCGCTGCGCAGCCGGCTGGGCCTGCCGGCGCGGCCACCCTACACCCTGCAGGACATGGCCGAGGATGCGCTGGGCGTGCTCGACGCGCTGGGCATTGCGCGGGCGCATGTGGTGGGCGCCTCGATGGGCGGCATGGTGGCGCAGCGCGTGGCCATCACGGCGCCGCATCGCACCATCAGCCTGACCAGCATGATCAGCACCAGTGGCGCGGCCGGGCTGCCGGGACCGGCGCCGCAGGTGCTCAAGGCGCTGCTGCGGCCGGCCACGGCCGCCGAGCGCGCGGGAAACGAAGCCGCGCTGGTGGTGCGCGGCATGCGGCTGTTCCAGCTCATCGGCAGCCCCGATCATCCGTTCGACGACGTGCAATTGCGCGCCAGCGTTGGCGCGGCCGTGCGGCGCAGCGTGCGAGCGCAGGGCACGCTACGCCAGTTGATGGCGGTGGCTGCCGACACGCGGCGCGCGGACCTGCTGGCGCAGATCCGCTGCCCGGCGCTGGTCCTGCATGGCGATGCCGACACCATGCTGCCGTTGGCGTGTGGCGCCGACACGGCGCGCCGCATTCCAGGTGCGCGCCTGGTCGTGTTGCCGGGCATGGGCCATCTTTGGCCCGATGAAGCCTATGGCGCCTGGACTGCGCACTTGCTGGCCTTCCTGGCCGAATGCGATTTGGCCGAGACCGCAGGGGTGGCGACGTCACCGGCTGCCGCCGCTTTTTTACAATAGCCCGGTTGCGGCCTGTGGGCCGCCGGCTGTTTCTGGCGCACTGCACGCCGCGGTGCTGCCCTCCCGTTTTCCGATCCCTTGCCGCTTCGACGCTATGTCCATCCCGTCTTCCCCCGTCAGTCCCAACACGCCCGAACAATCCCAGCTTGGCAAAACCTCGGCCTATGTCGACCAGTACGACGCCAGCCTGTTGTTCCCCATCGCGCGCCAGGGCAAGCGTGACGAGATCGGCGTCACCGGCGCGCTGCCCTTTGTGGGCGCCGACCTGTGGACGGCCTATGAGCTGAGCTGGCTCAACCCGCGCGGCAAGCCGCAGGTGGCGCTGGCCCAGGTGACGGTGCCGTGCGACTCGCCCAACATCGTGGAAAGCAAGTCCTTCAAGCTCTACCTCAACAGCTTCAACAACACGCGGCTGGACAGCGCCGACGCGGTGCGCATGGCCCTGCAGGCCGACCTGAGCATGGCCGCCGGCGCCAGCGTGGGCGTGAGCCTGGTGCTGCCCGAGGCGTTCGACGCGCAGCCCATTCATGAGCTGGACGGCCTGGACCTCGACCGGCTGGACATCGAGTGCGACCGCTACACGCCCGCGCCCGAACTGCTGCGCGCGCAGTTCGACGAAGCGCCGGTCACCGAGGTGCTGGTTTCCAACCTGCTCAAGAGCAACTGCCTGGTCACCGGCCAGCCCGACTGGGGCAGCGTGCAGATCAGCTACAGCGGCCCGCAGATCGACCAGGAAGGATTGTTGCAATACCTTGTGAGCTTTCGCAACCACAACGAATTCCACGAGCAGTGCGTCGAACGCATCTACACGGACATCTGGCAGCGCTGCAAGCCGGTGAAGCTGGCCGTCTATGCACGCTACACGCGGCGCGGCGGACTGGACATCAGCCCCTGGCGCAGCAGTTATCCGCAGGCGCTGCCGCGCGCGGTGCGCACGGCGCGCCAGTAAGGCCGATCCAATGAAGCAGCCCCCGCACCGTCATCGAACGGTGCGGGGGCTGCGTCGTTGTGGGCCGCTGGCGGCCCTTTGCCTGCCCGATCAGCTTGCGGCGTCGAGGCGGATCTGCACGCTGCCCGCGTGGTAGATCGCCGTGGCCTTGAAGCCCTGCACCGTCACGCTGGCGAACTGGCCGTGCACACGTTGGGCTTGCAGCACCGTCAGCGTGTCGCCGGCCTTGGGGGTGTAGCCAGCGGCGAACGAGACCACCAGATTGCCGGCCAGGGCCGCGTCGGACTGCGTGGCGAGCTGGCCCGCGTCGTTGGCGCCCAGTTGCGCGTCCAGCGTGCCGTTCGCGGTTTGGGTGTAGGTGCCGGGCAGTTGCAGCGCCGTGTCGGTGCGCGTGGCCAGCGTGCCGCCGCCGACGTAGACCGCGCCCTGGCCCAGCGCCGTGCTGGAGGCCGCCTGCAGCGTGCCGCCCGCGATCTCGGTGCCGCCGCTGTACTGGTTGGCGCCGGCCAGCACCAGCGTGCCCGTGCCCTGCTTGGTGAGCTTGCCGGCGCCGGCGATGGCGTTGCGCCAGCTGTCCAGTGCCTGGAAGCCGCCCTGGCTGGCGTCCATCGTCACGGCCACGTCGCCGTTGAAGGCGCCGTAGCCGTCGGCGGCCGCGAACAGGTTCAGGCGGGCCCAGCCTTCGCCGTCACCGTCCAGCACGTAGCCGGAGTCGATGGCGGTGGTCTTGAGCACCACGCGGCGCTGCTCGGCGCTCAGGTAGGGCAGGCGGGTTTCCAGCAGCACCTCGGCACCCTTGGGCACGCTGGCGGCAGCGCCCGCGGCGCCGGTGCGTGCCAGACCATAGGTCATGCGCTGCAGGAAGAGGGCGCGCAGGGCCGTGGCGTCGCTGAAGCGGTCGTAGTCGGTCTGCGTGCGGTCGCTGGTCTTGGGCGTGTGGGCGTAGGTCTTGAGCGCGTTGAAGTCGCTCACGCCGGCCTGCGCCGTCAGGTAGCCCTGGGCCTGGCCGTAGGCGGCTTTCTTCACGGCGTCGGTGTAGTAGGCGACGCTGTTGAGGTTGTAGGCGACCACGGCGGTGGCGTGCACACGCCCGCCCATCACGTCCAGCGGCGAATGCATGCCGGCCAGGATGCGGTTCTCGCCCATCTCCATCGCGCGCGCCAGCAGCTCCTGGTAACGCTGCGGCACCAGGTAGGCCATGGTCAGCGTGTCGCGCCAGGCCTCGGCCGTGTGGCCGCTGGGGAAACCGCCGTCGGTGGCCGGGGTGCTGCTCTTGGCCGATTCGAGCGCGGGCACGACCTTGACGTCGCTGCTCCAGCGCCACGGGCGGCCATATTTATAGAAACGTTTGGGCGGCTCGGTCGAGCCGTCGGCCAGGTTGCCGATGAAGTCCACCGCCAGCCCCAGGTCGGTGTTGCCCGCCGAGGTGCCCACGCCCAGGTTGTTGCCGCCGTCGTTGACGGCCGGCGACAGGGCCGTGTTCGGGTCGACCGCCGTGATGGTGGTGGTCTGCCGCGTGCCAGCACGCCACAGGCTGGTCAGCGGGCCCAGGCCGTCGCTCACGCTGTAGCCCTTTTGCCGGCGGTCGTCGAGGTAGGCGGCCAGCGCCTGCTCGGTGGTGCGCGACTGGGTGGCCGCCTTCACGTAGTCGATGTTGCCGGTGTGCACGGCGGCGTTCTTGACCGTGCCGTCGGTGTTGTCGCCCGGGATGCCGCTCCAGGTGGCGGCGGTGACGGCCGGGCAGCCGTTGACTGCGTCCAGCGTCACACCAGCGTCGACCTTGAGCGAACTGGGCGTCCAGATCGTCAGAAAACCCTGCAGCACACGCGCGCCGGCGTTGGTGTCCAGCGTGACGTGGCAGGGGTCGTTGCGCTGGTTGGTGGCGCCGGTGTCGACATAGGCCGTGGCCGAGGGCACGGGCGCGCTGTCGGTCTGGCCCAGGCCGGAAGGGGCGCCCGGCGCGACGTAGTCGTCGGTGCCGCCGTCGTTGTTGTTGTCATCGCCGCCGCAGGCGGCCAGTGCCAGCAGGCTGGCCAGGGCGATGGTGCGCAGGCCCAGGGCGACGAAAGGGGCGAGACGGGAAGCAAAAGGGAGCGTCATGGCGATGGCACAGCGGATTTCGAAAGACCGCGATGATCGCCAGCGTTCGTGAAATCTGTGTGACGCCGCCTAGGGGCGCGTATGCCTTGTCGCGCTGTCTCCTAAGCGCCTGGTTTCGCGTGTGGCGCGTGCGGCAGGTCAGGCAGCGGCTTCCTGCTCTTCCACCAGGAAGCCGCCGCTCTGGTGCGCCCACAGCCGCGCGTAGATGCCGCCGGCGGCCAGCAGTTCGGCGTGCGTGCCCTGTTCGGCGATGCGGCCGCGGTCGAGCACGATCAGGCGGTCCATGGCGGCGATGGTGGACAGGCGGTGCGCGATGGCGATCACGGTCTTGCCCTGCATGAGGTCGTCCAGGCTGCCCTGGATCGCGGCTTCGACCTCGGAGTCGAGCGCGCTGGTGGCCTCGTCGAGCAGCAGGATGGGGGCGTCCTTGAGCATGACGCGCGCGATGGCGATGCGCTGGCGCTGGCCACCCGAGAGCTTGACGCCGCGTTCGCCCACGTGCACGTCGTAGCCGGTGCGGCCCTGCGCGTCCTTGAGCGTGGTGATGAACTCGTGCGCATGGGAGGCCTTGGCGGCGCGCACCATGGCCTCGTCGCTGGCGTCGGGGCGGCCGTAGAGGATGTTCTCGCGCACCCAGCGGTGCAGCAGCGCGGTGTCCTGCGTGACCATGCCGATCTGCGCGCGCAGGCTTTCCTGCGTGACCTGCGCGATGTCCTGGCCGTCGATCAGCAGGCGGCCGTGCTCGACGTCGTAAAAGCGCAGCAGCAGGTTGACGATGGTCGACTTGCCCGCGCCCGAACGGCCAACCAGGCCGATCTTTTCGCCCGGCCGGATGGTGAGGGTGAGGTCGTCGATCACGGGCTTGTCGGCACCGTAGCCAAAACGCACGTTCTCCAGCCGCACCTCGCCGCGCGGCACCGTCAGGCGGCCCGCGCCCGGCGCGTCCAGGATCGCGTGGCTGCGCGAGATGGTGTTGAGCCCGTCCTGCACCGTGCCCAGGTGCTCGAACAGCGCGGCGGTTTCCCACAGGATCCAGTGCGACAGGCCGATCAGGCGCAGCGCCATGGCGGTTGCGGCCGCCACCGCGCCCATGCCGACCTGGCCCTGGATCCACAGGTAGATCGCCACGCCCGAGGTCGCCATGATCAGCAGGATCATGAGCGCGTGGTTGACGATCTCGAAGCCGCTGACCAGCCGCATCTGGCGGTAGACCGTGCCCAGGAAATCGCGCATCGCGCTGCGTGCGTAGTCGGCCTCGCGCCCGGCGTGCGAGAACAGCTTGACGGTGGCGATGTTGGTGTAGGCGTCGGTGATGCGCCCGGTCATGAGCGAGCGCGCGCTGGCCTGCGCCTTGGACGAGGCGCCCAGGCGCGGCACGTAGTAGGCAATGGTCGCCACATACGACACCGCCCAGAGGCCGAAGGGCAGCAGCAGGACGCTGTCGAAGGAGCCCACCACCACGGCCATGGCCGTGAAGGTGATGGCCATGAAGGTCAGCACGTCGCCCACGATGATGCAGACGTCGCGCACCGACAGCGCGGTCTGCATGACCTTGGCCGAGATGCGCCCGGCAAATTCGTCCTGGTAGAAGCCCAGGCTCTGGTTGAGCAGCCAGCGGTGAAAACGCCAGCGCAGCATCATCGGAAAGTTGCCGGCCAGCGCCTGGTGCTTGAACATCGTCTGCAGCGCGATCAGCGCCACGCTGCCCAGCAGGATGGCCGCGATGAGCAGGATCTCGCCCTTTTGCGCGGCCCAGAAGCCGCCGGCCGGCGTGGCGCTGAGCCGGTCGACCACGCTGCCCAGGGTGGCGTAGAGCCAGGCCTCGAAGGCGCCCGTGACGGCGGTCAGCACCATCATGGCCAGCAGCCAGGGGCGCGCGCCTTCGGTGCTGGCCCAGATGAAGGGAACCAGCCGGTTGGGCATGGGCTTGTGCACGCCCGATTCGGCGCGGTCTTGGGCTTCCTGGCCGAAGGGCGGAAGCAGTTTTTCAAACCACTGAAACAAACCAGTCTCCAGTTTTTTTCCGGTGGCGCGCGGTGCCGCGCCGCCCCGGGAGGGATTAGCGCAGGATTTCAAGCAGGCGGTCGAGCCCGCCTTCATTGATGGCGACCTTGGCGCCCACGCTCACGCGCGGCTTGGCGTGGTAGGCCACGGACAGGCCGGCGGCCTCCATCATGGGGATGTCGTTGGAGCCGTCGCCCACCGCGATGGTCTGCGCCGGGCTCAGGCCCAGCAGCGAGGCCACGCCCAGCAGCGTGCGGCGCTTGATGTCGCCATCGCACACGTCGCCCCAGTCCTGGCGCACCACCTGGCCGGTGAGCACGCCATTGGCCTGCTCCAGCAGGTTGGCGCGCACGAAGTCCAGGCCCAGGCGGTGGCGCAGCTGCTCGGCAAAGAAGGTGAAGCCGCCGGAGACCAGCAGCACCTTCAGGCCGGCCTGCTGGCAGGCGCGCACCAGGGCTTCGGCGCCGGGGTTCAGGCGCAGGCGCTCGTCGTAGACCTGCTGCAGCGCGCTCACCGGCACGCCCTTGAGCAGGGCCACGCGCTGGCGCAGGCTGTCGCGGAAGTTGGTGATCTCGCCGCGCATGGTCGCCTCGGTGATGGCGGCGACCTCGGCCTTCTTGCCCACGGCGTCGGCGATCTCGTCGATGCACTCGATGTTGATCAGCGTCGAGTCCATGTCGAAGGCGATGAGCTTGTAGTCGGCCAGCGCCAGCGGCGGCGTGATGCCCTGGATGACGAGGCCGGGGGAAATCTCGAGGGTGTTGCTCATGGTGTGATGGACGTCTGCGGTCGGTCAGGAAGAAGTGGCGGGCGCCAGCACCTGCCGGCGCACCAGGTTGATGGCCATGGCCGTGGCGCCGAACGCCATGGCCGCGCCCAGGGCGATGCTGCCGCCGTGGCTGGCGCTCAGCGCGAAGCATAAACCGGCCAGCACGGCGCCCCAGGCCTGGCCGCTGACGCGCGCGGTGGCCTGCATGCCGCCGGCCGCGCCGCTGCGTGTGCGCGGCTGGGCCGACAGCATCTCGCGGTTGTTGGGGGCCTGGAAACAGCCGAAGCCGATGCCGGCCAGCAGCAGGCCGAAGACCATCCAGCCGTCATGGCTGCCAACCGGCAGCAGCGCGGCCAGGGCCAACCCGGCGATGAGCAGCGCGGCGCTGATGACGCACATGCCGGCCGCCTGCACGCGGTCGACGAAGGGCGAGATGGCCAGGTTGGTCAGCGACGAGCCGATCGGCCAGGCGGTCATCAAGAGGCCGGTCTGCACCACGCTGCGGCCCAGCGTGTGCTGCAGGTAGAAGGGCAGGGCCACGAAGGCGCACATCTGCGCCGCGAACATGCAGAACGAGGCCGAGATGGCCCAGCGAAAACGCTGGATGGCGAACAGGTCCAGCGGCAGCAGCGGCGTGGCCTGGCCCCGGCTGCGGCGCACCAGCAGCCACAGCGCCAGCGCGGCCAGCGCGATCAGCGGCACGGCCACCCAAGGGCGGTGCATGAGCATGCCCAGGCCGACCACGCCCAGGCACATGCCCAGGCCGTTGAGCAGCAGGCTCCAGAGGTCGAAGCCGCGCGGCTGGCGTGGCGTGGCCGGCAGCGTGCGGCAGGCCACGAGCGCCGCGATGCCGATCGGCACGTTGAGCACGAACAGCCACGGCCAGTCGGCCACCGACAGCACCGCCGCGCAGATCGACGGGCCGGCCGCCGACGAGACCGTGACCACGAAGGCGTTGCGCGCGATGCCCTTGCCCAGGTCGGCCGCGGGGTAGCTGTAGCGCAGCAGCGCCGACGAGCAGCACATGATGGCGCTGGCCGCCAGGCCCTGCACCACGCGCGCGGCGACCAGCGCCTCGATGCTGCCGGCCAGCGCGCAGGCCAGCGAGGCCAGCGTGAACACCAGCACACCGCCGCTGAAGATGCGGCGGTAGCCGACGCGCTCGCCCAGCGCGGCAAAGGGCAGCAGCGTGGCGATGATGGCGAGCTGGTAGGCGTTGACGATCCAGATCGCCGCCGACGGGCTGGCGTGGAGGTCGGCCGCGATGGTGGGCAGGGCCACGTTGGCCAGCGTGCCGTCGAGCACGCTGAGCATGATGCCCAGCACCACGGCCAGGATGGCCCAGACGCGGCGCGGCATGGGCAGGCCGTCGTCGACGGGTGGTGTGGCTGCGGCGAGGGGTGTGGTGGACGGGCTCATGCGGCGGTGACCTCACGCGACTGGCCGGCGCGGCCGGTGTTGTCGGCCAGCGGCTGGCCCAGGCTGCGCAGCACGTCGCGCACCATCTGCGCGCGGTCCTTGGCGTCGGGCAGGGCTTTTTCGATGCGCAGCTTTTCGTTGCCGGCCAGCTTGATGTGCCGGTTCTTCTGGATCAGGCCGATGATGGCCATGGGGTCGACCGGCGGGTTGGGGCGGAAGGTGATGTTGATCACGCCCGGCGCGGCATCGACCTTGACCACGCCGTAGGGCGCGCTGGAGACCCGCAGGCGGTGCACGTCCACCAGGCACTGCGCCTGCGCGGGCAGCTTGCCGAAGCGGTCGACGATTTCCTCGACCAGCGTGTCGATCTCGTCGTTGCTGCGCGCGGTGGCAAAACGTTTGTAGAAGGACAGGCGCAGCTGCACGTCGCCGCAGTAGTCGTCGGGTAGCAGCGCGGGGGCGTGCAGGTTGATGTCGGTGGTGGCGGCCATGGGCGCGAGCAGGTCGGGCTCCTTGCCGTCTTTCAGGCAGCGCACGGCTTCGGCCAGCATCTCGTTGTAGAGCTGGAAACCCACCTCCAGCATGTTGCCGCTCTGGCTCTCGCCCAGCACCTCGCCGGCACCGCGGATCTCCAGGTCGTGCATGGCCAGGTAGAAGCCGCTGCCCAGCTCTTCCATCTGCTGGATGGCTTCCAGGCGCTGCGCGGCCTGCTTGGTCAGGCTGTCGATGTCGGGCACCATCAGGTAGGCGTAGGCCTGGTGGTGGCTGCGGCCCACGCGGCCGCGCAGCTGGTGCAACTGCGCCAGGCCGAACTTGTCGGCGCGCGCCATCACGATGGTGTTGGCGGTCGGCACGTCGATGCCGGTCTCGATGATGGTCGAGCACAGCAGCACGTTGTAGCGCTGGGCCACGAAGTCGCGCATGACCTTTTCCAGCTCGCGCTCGGGCATCTGGCCGTGGGCCACGGCGATGCGCGCTTCAGGCAGCAGCTCGGCCAGGCGTTCGCGCCGGTTCTCGATGGTCTCGACCTCGTTGTGCAGGAAGTAGACCTGGCCGCCGCGCTTCAGCTCGCGCAGCACGGCCTCGCGGATCACGCCGTTGTTCTCGTTGCGCACAAAGGTCTTGATCGCCAGGCGGCGCTGCGGCGCGGTGGCGATCACCGACAGGTCGCGCAGGCCTTCCAGCGCCATGCCCAGCGTGCGCGGAATGGGCGTGGCCGTGAGCGTGAGCACGTCGACCTCGGTGCGCATGGCCTTCATGGCCTCCTTGTGGCGCACGCCGAAGCGGTGTTCCTCGTCGATGATGAGCAGGCCCAGGCGGTCGAACTGCACGTCCTTGGACAGCAGCTTGTGGGTGCCGACCACGATGTCGACCGTGCCGTCGCCCAGGCCCTTGATGGCGGCGTTGACCTCTTTGGTGGTGCGAAAGCGGCTCATCTCGGCCACTTTTACCGGCCACTTGGCGAAACGGTCGACCAGCGTCTGGTAATGCTGCTCGGCCAGCAGCGTGGTGGGCGCGAGCAGGGCCACCTGCTTGCCGCCCATGACGGCGATGAAGGCCGCGCGCAGCGCGACCTCGGTCTTGCCGAAGCCGACGTCGCCGCAGACCAGGCGGTCCATGGGCTGGGGCGAGATCATGTCCTGGATCACGGCGTGGATGGCCGCGTTCTGGTCGGCTGTCTCCGAGAAACCGAAGTCGGTGGCGAAGGTCTCGTAGTCCTGCGCGCTGTAGCGGAAGGCGTGGCCCTGGCGCGCGGCGCGGCGCGCGTAGATGTTGAGCAGCTCGGCGGCGGCGTCGCGTACCTGCTCGGCGGCGCGGCGCTTGGCCTTTTCCCACTGGCCGCTGCCCAGGCGGTGCAGCGGCGCCTCTTCGGGGGCAACGCCGCTATAGCGGCTGATCTGGTGCAGCTGGCTGACGGGCACGTAGAGCGTGGCCTTGTCGGCGTACTCCAGGTGCAGGAACTCCTGCAGCGCGTGGCTGCCATCGGGGTTCTTCTGCCCGATGTCCATGTTGATCAGGCCGTGGTAGCGGCCAATGCCGTGCTGCGCGTGTACCACCGGGTCGCCGGCCTTGAGCTCGCTCAAGTCCTTGATCAGCATGTCGACGTTGCTGGTCTGCTCCTGGCGCCGGCGGCGGCGCGCGCCGGTGCTGGTGGCGAACAGCTCGGTCTCGGTCACCAGCGCGATGCCGGCGTCCACCCAGTCGAAGCCGTTGACCAGCACGGACGTGGCCATGCCCAGCGGCTCGTCGCTGGCCTGGAACTCGGCCAGGTCGTCGAACAGCACGGGCTGCAGCTGGCTGGCGCGCAGGAAGTCGAGCAGGCTTTCGCGCCGGCCGTCGCTTTCGGTCAGCACCAGCGCGCGCCGGCCGGGCTGGCGCAGCAGGGCCTGCAGGTGTTGCAGCGGCTCGTCACCGCCCTTGGTCACCACCAGCGGCGGCAGCGCGCAGGCAAAGGCGTTGTCGGCCACGTCGTCGGCGCCGCCTTCGACCGCGCTGCGCAGCGCCAGCTGCGGGTGCGGCTTGGTCAGCTCGTAGAACTGTTCGGCGCGCAGGAACAGCGCCTCGGGCGGCAGCGCGGGGCGTTCGGGGTCGGTGCGGGCGATGCGGTAGCGGTCGGTCGTGTCCTGCCAGAAGGCCTGGAAGGCGGTTTCGAGATCGCCGTGCAGCACCACGGTGGCGCCGGCTTCGGTCTGCGACAGGTAGTCGAAGACGGTGGCGGTGTGCTCGAAGAACAGCGGCAGGTAGTACTCGATGCCGGCGGTCGCCACGCCGTTGCCCATGTCCTTGTAGATGCGGCTCTTGGTCGGATCGCCCTCCAGCAGTTCGCGCCAGCGCTGGCGGAACCGCGTGCGGGCGTCGTCGTCCATCGGGAACTCACGGCCGGGCAGCAGGCGTACCTCGGGCACCGGGTAGAGGCTGCGCTGGCTGTCGGGGTCGAAGGTGCGGATCGAGTCGATCTCGTCGTCGAACAGGTCAACCCGGTAGGGCTGCGGCGAACCCATGGGGAACAGGTCGATCAGGCTGCCGCGCACCGCGTATTCGCCGGGGCTGACCACCTGCGTGACGTGGGTGTAGCCGGCCAGCGTGAGCTGAGCGCGCAGCTTGGCTTCGTTGAGCTTTTGGCCGCTCTTGAACTGGAAGGTGTAGCCGGCCAGAAAGGCCGGCGGGGCCAGCCGGTACAGCGCCGTGGTGGCGGGCACCACCACCACGTCGGCTTCGCCCTGCGAGATCGCCCACAGCGTGGCCAGGCGCTCGGAGATCAGGTCCTGGTGTGGCGAGAAGGCGTCATACGGCAGGGTTTCCCAGTCCGGGAACAGCGTGCAGCGCAGCTCGGGCGCAAAAAAAGGCACCTCGCCCATCAGGCGCTGCGCGTCCTGCGCGCTGGCGGCCACGATGGCCGTGACACGGCCGGCCGTGCGCTCGCGCTGGGCCAGACGGGCCAGCAGCAGGGCGTCGGCCGAGCCCACGGGGCGGGGCAGGGCGTAGCGCTTTCCGGGAATGAGTTTGGGCAGATCCATGGTGGCGATCGGGCGGCGCGGACCAGGCCCGCCGCGGCTGAAGTGGGCACACGAACGACAAAACCCCTCGCCGGGCGGGAGAGGGGTGAACGGCCTTGATTTTAGTGGGGGCGGCCCGGGCGCGCTGGCGGGGCGGCCTAAACCCCCACGGTTCCCCCACGGTCAGCCCTTCGGCAGGCCTTTGCCTTGCACCTGCCGCGCCAGGAATTCGAACACCGCTGGCTCGTTGGCGTAGCAGACGTTCAGGCGCAGCCAGGGCAGGGCCTGCTGGTCGGGGTCGAACAACTGGCCGGGGGCCAGCAGGATGCCGGCGGCCACGGCGTCCTGGGCGACGCGCTGGACGTCGATGTCGTCGCGCGGAAAACCGGCCCACAGGAAAGGGCCGCCCGCCGGGCGGGTGAACACCTTCATGCCAGCGGCCTCCAGCCCGTCGCAGGTTTGCTGCTGGGCCTGCGCCAGCCGCTGGGCCAGGCGCTGGATGTGGGCACGGCAACTGCCGTCGACCAGCACGCTGTGGGCCAGTTTTTCGGTCAGCTCGGAGCTGGTGAGGCTGCCCACCATCTTTTGGTAGACCAGCTTGTCGGTCAGCTCTTCGCTGGCGGCGACGAAGCCCACGCGCAGGGCGGGTTAGATCGTCTTGCCGAAGCTGCCGATGTAGATCACGCGGTCGAGCTGGCCCAGGCTGGCCAGGTTGGGCAGGCCCGACGGCTCCAGCCCGGCCATGACGTCATTCTCGACCACGTGAAAACCGTACTGCTCGGCCAGCCGCAGGATCTGGTAGGCCACCGTGGGCGAGCAGGAGCTGCCCGTCGGGTTGTGCAGGTGCAAGGTGGTGAAGAAGACCTTGGGGCGGTGGCGCTGCGCCAGCGCTTCGAGCGCCTGCAGGTCCGGTCCGTCCACGCGCCGCGCCACGCCCACCGGCCGCACGCCCTGCGCGCGCAGGGTGGCAAAGAAGTTGGTCGAGCCGGGCGAGTCGACCAGCGCGATCTCGCGCGGCTGCAGCAGCGCGCGCGCCACGATGTCCAGCGCCTGCGAGGCGCCATGGGTCAGCACGATCTGGTGCGGCGGCGCCTCGATGGCGCGCTGCGCCAGCAGCGATTCGAGGTGCTGGCGCAGCGGCAGGTAGCCCTGGGGCGTGCCGTAGTTGGCCAGGCCAGCGGCGTTCTTGCGCGCCAGGCTGGCCAGGGCGTGGCGTACACCGTCTATATGCAGCCAGTCGGGCCGTATCCAGCCGCAGCCGGCATTGAGCAGCGTGCTGTCGTCCTCGTACACGCGCCGCAGCAGCCACAGCGAATCGACCGAGGTCCGGCCGACGAAGGGTTTGCGGCGCGCCTGGGTCTGCGCGGGCGCGCTGGCGACGTAGTAGCCGCTGCCGGGCCACGCCTCGACGTAATGCTCGGCCACCAGGCGCGCGTAGGCGTTGGTGATGGTCATCGTGCTCACGCCCGTCTCGCGCGCCTGCTGGCGCACCGAGGGCAGCTTGCTGCCAGGCTTGAGCTGGCCCTTGTCGATCTGGGCCGCCAGCTGTTCGTAGAACTGGCGCACCAGCGGCACGCCGGAATTCGGGTCGGGGGTGAAGCTTGGCAAGGTCGATTTCCTGTGGAGCGGGGGTGCGTGCGGCCGCTTGCACCGGCTTGGTGCCGCCGCTGCGCCAAATTCGCCCGGGTTCGGTTTGGTGCGTCAACTGTTCTAGTGACACCTGCAGCAACTGTCTATAGATGGAAAGCAGGTTCCGGGCCTAAAGTCTGCGCCATCGCCGGTAGGGCGGCTGTTGCCGCACCGGCCTTCCCTCCCTTCCCGCCCCCTCTCAGGAACTCGACATGCGCATGACTTCCGCCCGGCCCACGTGGCCCGCCCGCCTTCATCGACGCCGACTGGCGACCGGCCTGGCGGCCGCCATCATCGTGGGCGGCTCCCTGGCCTGGGGCGCATCGGCCGCCCTGGCGCAAACCCCGGCCGCGAACCCGGCTCAAACGCTGCGCATCGTGCCCGCGACCACCATCACGGTGCTCGACCCGATCTGGACCACCGCTTACGTGTCGCGCAACTTCGGCTACATGGTGTTCGACACCCTGTTCGGCACCGATGCGCACGGCAAGATCCAGCCGCAGATGGTCGACCAGTGGAGCACCTCGCCCGACGGCAAGACCTGGACCTTCACGCTGCGCGGCGGGCTGGCCTTCAGCGACGGCGCGCCGGTGACCAGCGACGACGTGATCGCCTCGCTCAAGCGCTGGGCCAGCCGCGACACGCTGGGCGGTTTGATGGCGCAGGCGCTTGACCACTACGAGGCGGTCGATGCCAGGACCTTCAAGCTGGTGCTCAAACAGCCGTTTGGCCTGGTGCTGGAGGCGCTGGGCAAGCCGTCATCGAACGTGCCCTTCATCATGCCCAAGCGCATCGCCGACACGCCGGGCGACACGCAGATCAAGGAAATCATCGGCTCCGGCCCCTATGTGTTCAAGGCCGACGAATTCCGGCCCGGCCAGGTCGCCGTGTTCGAGAAGAACCCGGCCTACAAGCCGCGCGCCGAGCCGCCCTCGGGCACCACGGGCGGCAAGAACGTGTATGTCGACAAGGTCGAGTGGCGCTTCATCCGCGATCCGCAGACGCAGATGAATGCGCTGCTGACCGGCGAGGTCGACATCGTCGAGCAGCCGGCCTTCGAGCAGTACGCGACCTTCCGCAGCAACCCCGACATTCGTATCGTCGACGCCCAGCCCAACGGTTTTCAGTTCAGCCTGCGTTTCAACGCGCTGCATGCGCCCTTCAACGACGCACGCATTCGCCACGCCGCCATGCTGGCCCTGGGCCAGGAGGCGATGCTGCGCACCCAGGTTGGCGACAAGACGCTCTACAAGGTCTGCCGCAGCATGTACCCGTGCGGCACGCCGTTTGCGTCCGACGCCACGGGCGACTACACCGGCGTGCCGCAGATCCAGAAAGCCAAGGCGCTGCTGGCCGAGGCCGGCTACAAGGGCGAGCCCATCGTGCTGATGCGCCCGACCGACCAGACCACGATCGGCAAGCTGCCGCTGGTGGCCAAGCAGCAGCTGGAGCAGGCCGGCTTCAAGGTCGATCTGCAGAACATGGATTGGCAGAGCCTGGTCTCGCGCCGCGCCCGCAAGGACGCGCCCAGCGCGGGCGGCTGGAACGCCTTCATCACCTCCTGGGTGGCCGAGGACATCCAGAACCCGCTGACCATGGCGATGATGAATGCGCGGGGCGACAAGGGCTGGTTCGGCTGGTTCGACGACACCAAGCTCGAAGACATCAAGGCGCGTTTCGCCCAGGCCGCCACCGAGGCCGACAAAAAGAAGATCGCCGAGGAAGCGCAGCTCTACGCCTTCCAGATCGGCACCCACGTGCCGCTGGGCCAGTACACGGTGCCGGCCGCGGTGCGCAAGAACGTGACCGGCATCGTGCCGGCGGGCGCCCAGGTCTACTGGAACATCCGCAAGCAGTGACGCGACCCCCATGCTGAGCTTTCTTTTCAAACGCCTGCTGGCCACGCTGCCGGTGCTGCTGGTGGTGGCTGTGGCGGTCTTCATGATCGTGCGGCTGACACCCGGCGACCCGGCCGCGGTCATCGGCGGCAACGGTGCCACCAGCGAGGACATCGACCGCATCCGCGAACAGCTGGGCCTGACCCAGCCGCTGTGGAGCCAGTTCATGCTGTGGGCCGGCCATGTGTTGCGCGGTGACCTGGGCCACTCGTTTTTCCTCAACGAATCGGTGGTCACGCTGATCGGCCAGCGCATGGGCCCCACGCTGTCGTTGGCGGCCGGCACGCTGCTGCTGGCGGTGCTGATTGCGCTGCCGCTGGGCACGCTGGCGGCCTGGCGTTTGGGCGGCTGGCTGAACCGGGCGGTGATGGCGTTCTCGGTGGCCGGGTTCTCGGTCCCGGTGTTTGTGATTGGCTACGCGCTGATCTACTTTCTGGCGCTCAAGCTGCATCTGTTTCCGGTGCAGGGTTACCAGCCGCTGGCCGCTGGCATCGGCGCGTGGCTGTACCAACTGGTCCTGCCCTGCCTGACGCTGGCGGTGACCTATGTGGCGCTGCTGGCGCGCGTGACCCGCGCGGCCGTGAGCGAGGCCCTGACCGAGGACTACATCCGCACCGCGCGCGCCAAGGGCATCACCGAGCGCGCCGTGCTCACGCACCACGCGCTGCGTAATGCGGCGGTGCCGGTGGTCACCGTCATCGGCGTCAGTGCGGCGCTGCTGCTGGGCGGCGTGGTGGTGACTGAGACCGTGTTCGCCATCCCCGGTCTGGGCCAGCTCACAGTCGACGCCGTGCTCAACCGCGACTTTCCGGTGCTGCAGGGCGTGGTGCTGTTCTTCGCCGTGGCCTATGTGCTGGTCAATCTGTTGGTGGATCTGAGCTACTTGCTGCTCGATCCGCGTATCTCAACATGACCCCCCGAAGCGCCTGCGGCGCCTCCCTCCAGGGAGCGACAGCGCCAAGGGCAACGGACATCGATTCTTGAACGGCGGCGACGCGACATGGACACCCTGAACAAACTCTGGCGCAACGGCTCGGTGCGCGGCGGCAGCCTCGCGCTGCTGGCCTTGCTGGCGCTGGGCCTGCTGGCGCCCTGGCTGGGCACTTTTGATCCGTCGGCGATGGACGCGAGCTTCATCTCGGTGGCGGCCGGCACGTACGGCGACGTGCTGCTGCCCGACGGCAGCGAGCTGGCGCACACCTTCTGGATGGGCAGCGACAGCATGGGCCGCGACATCTGGAGCCGCGTGCTCTACGGCACCCGCATTTCCTTGCTCGTTGGCGTGGTGACGGCGCTGGCGGCCGTGCTGCTGGGCTGTCTGATGGGCATGCTGGCGGGCTACTTCCGCGCGGCCGATGCGGTGCTCATGCGGGTCATGGACGGCATCATGGCGATCCCGGCCGTGCTGCTGGCCATCACGCTGGTGGCGGTGTTGGGCGCCAGTCTGCCGACCGTCATCCTGGCGATTGCGGTGCCCGAAGTGCCGCGTGTCACACGCCTGGTGCGGGCGCTGGTGATGAGCTTGCGGGACGAGCCTTTTGTCGAGGCCGCGCGTGCGCTGGCCACGCCGAACGCCGTCATCCTGTGGCGCGACATCCTGCCCAATTCGCTGGCGCCGCTGATCGTGCAGGGCACTTTCATTGCCGCCTCGGCCATCCTGACCGAAGTCATCCTGAGCTTTCTCGGCCTGGGCCTGCCGGCCGATGTGCCGACCTGGGGCAACATCATGGCCGAGGGGCGTGTGCTGTTCTCGCAGAACCCCGGCAACGTGCTGTTTCCGGCGCTGTTCCTGGTGCCCACGGTGCTGGCCATCAATCTCGTGGGCGACGGGCTGCGTGACGTGCTCGACCCCAAATTCGCCAAGCGGGCCTGAGCCATGGCGAATGTCTCGAAAGAAAACACCATGAGTGACCTATCCGACCTTCAGCGGGTGCTGCCCGCGGCCGCACCCGCCAGCGGCGAGCCGGTGCTGGCCGTGGAAAACCTGCGGGTGGCGCTGCCCGTGGGGGCCGACCGGCCCCACGCCATCGAGGACCTGAGCGTGGCCATCCACGCCGGCCGCACGCTGTGCATCGTGGGTGAATCGGGCTCGGGCAAGTCGGTGCTGGCCACCACCATCATGGGCCTGCTGGCCAAGGAACTGTCGGTGGCGCGCGGCACGCTTCGGCTGGCGGGCGAGGCGCTGATCGACCAGGGCCGCGCCTGCGGCGACAAACGCCTGCGCGCGCTGCGCGGCACCCGTATGGGCATGGTCTTTCAGGAGCCCATGACCGCGCTCAACCCGGTGCACACCTGCGGCGAGCAGATCGACGAACTGCTGCGCACGCACACCCGCTGGACGCCGGCCGAGCGCCGCCGCCACATCCTGGCGCTCTTCGAGCGCGTGCGCCTGCCCGAGCCCGAGCGTATCTACGCGTCCTTCCCACACCAGCTCTCGGGCGGCCAGCGCCAGCGCATCGTGATCGCCATGGCGGTGGTGCTCAAGCCGCAGCTGCTGATCTGCGACGAGCCGACCACGGCGCTGGACGTGACCACGCAGGCCGAGATCCTCAAGCTCATCGCCGAGCTGCAGGCCGAACAGGGCACGGCGGTGCTGTTCATCACGCATGACATGGGCGTGGTCGCCGAGATTGCCGACGACGTCATGGTCATGCACCTGGGCCGGGTGGTCGAGCAAGTCCCTTGCGGCCAGGTGCTGGGCCAGCCGCGCGAGGACTACACCCGCATGCTGCTGGGCGCCGTGCCCAGCATGGTGCCGCCGCCCGCGCGCGCCTTGCCCGGCGGTCCGGCGCTGCTGGCCGCGCACGGCGTGGGCAAGACCTATGTGCGGCGCGACTGGCTGGGCCGCGCCCGGGCCAACACCGCGCTGCGCGATGCCGCTGTGGCCGTGCACCGTGGCGAGACCGTGGGCGTGGTGGGCGAGTCGGGCTCGGGCAAGTCGACGTTCGCGCGCTGCATGATCCGGCTGATCGACCCGAGCGAAGGCACGATCCGCTGGGGCGACGACGAGGTGCAGTCCCTGCCCGAGCGCAAGCTGCGCGCGCTGCGTTCGCGTGTGCAGGTGGTGTTCCAGGACCCGAACCGCTCGCTCAACCCGCGCCGCATGGTCGGCTCCTCCATCATCGAGGGCGCGATGAACTTCGGCATGGACCGCGGCCAGGCGCTGCGGCTGGCCGCCGAGCTGATGGACCGCATCCGGCTGCCGCGCACGGCGCTGGCGCGCTACCCGCACCAGTTCTCGGGCGGCCAGCGCCAGCGCCTGGCGATTGCGCGCGCCGTGGCCTGCCAGCCGCGCGTGCTGGTGGCCGACGAGGCGGTCTCGGCGCTCGACGTGTCGGTCCAGGCGCAGATCCTGGACTTGCTGCGCGAGATCCAGTGCGACTTCGGCCTGGGCATCCTGTTCATCACGCATGATCTGCGGGTGGCCGCGCAACTGTGCGACCGCGTGATCGTGATGAACCAGGGCCGCATCGTCGAACAGGGCGCGACCGCGCAGGTGTTCGCGCAGCCCGAGAGCGACTACACGCGGCGCCTGCTGGCGGCTGCGCCCCATGCCGAGCTGGCGGCGGCTGCCACGGCGCGCCTCGATCCAACGAGACAAGACACACCCCAAGGAGTGATGCAATGACGACATTGGCAATGAGCTGGGACGAATGGGCGCAGCACGACGCGCTGGGCCTGGCCGAGCGGGTGCGCAGCGGCGAGGTGACGCCGCGCGAGCTGGCGCAGCAGACCGTCGCCGCCGTGGCGCGGGTCAATCCGGCCATCAGTGCCGTGGTCGAGCTGTTCGACGACGTGGTGGCCGATCCGCTGCGCGACGGGCTGAACCCCAACGGCCCGTTCGCCGGCGTGCCTTTCCTGATGAAAGACCTGGGCCCCACGCTCAAGGGCCGGCTGCAGGAGCAGGGCTCGCTGCTGATGAAGGGCAACCGCGCCACCGAAGACACCTACCTGACGGGCCGCATGCGCCAGGCCGGCCTGAACCTGATCGGGCGCACCACCACGCCCGAATTCGGCCTGTGCAGCTCGGCCGAGAACCCGGACGTCTACGTCACGGGCAACCCCTGGAACACCGACTACACCACCTGCGGCTCCTCGGCCGGCACCGCCGCCGCGGTGGCCGCGGGCGTGCTGCCGCTGTCGCATGCCACCGACGGCGGTGGTTCGATCCGTATCCCGGCCGGTTTCAACGGCAACATCGGGCTCAAGCCCTCGCGCGGCGTGTTCTCGATCGCGCCCAAGGCGTCGGACCTGACGGGGCTGGTGTCGATCCAGGGCTGCCACAGCCGCACGGTGCGCGACACCGCCGCCTTCGTCGACGCCTGCCGGGGCGGCGCGCCGGGCGAGTTCATGCCCTACTGGACGACGCCCGAGCCCTACACGGCGCTGATCCAGCGTGACCCGGGCCGCCTGCGCATCGCGCTGTCGCACGAATGGGGCGACTACCGCGCCGAGCCGCAACTGGTCGGCGAACTGGAAAAAGCCGGCCGGCTGCTCGAAAGCCTGGGCCACCAGGTCGAATGGGCGCTGCCGCAGGTCGATTTCCGTGCCGCCTTTGCCGCGCAGACCACCTGCTACATCAGCAATTTTTCGCAAAGCGTGTCCAACCTGCTGGCCGAGCGTGGCCTGGCGCAGCCGCCCGAAGGGCTGATCGAGCCGATCACCCGCAAGACCTGGGAAGCCGGGCGCGACCTCAGCTACGCCGAGCGCTACCGCATGCAGACGGTGTTCAACACCACCGCGCGCGGCTTCGGCGAGTTCTTCGAGCAGTGGGACATCATCCTGACGCCGATCACCGCGCTGCCCACGCCGCGTGTGGGCACCACCGAGTACCTGACGATCAGCGACAACCCGTCGGTGCACGACTGGTTCGCCAACCTCTGGCACTTTTTTGCCTACACGCCGCTGTCCAACCTGTGCGGCATCCCGGCGATCTCGCTGCCGCTGGGCGAGCAGGCCAACGGGTTGCCCTTCGGCATCCAGGCCCAGACGCGACAGGCCGGCGACGGTCTGCTGCTGCAACTGGCCGCGCAAATCGAACGCGCCCTTGGCGGGCGCTGGAACGGCGGACGGCGGCCCGCCGTGCACGTGACGCGCGACTGATCCTTCCCTTTCCTGCGCTTCGGCGCCTGCGCTCTGGTCGCCGGTCAAAACCGGATGGGACCAGGGCAGGGCCGCTGCATGCCCGCCCCCGGCTTGTCGTCCATGGCTCCACCTTCCTCGCAATCCACCGCCCGCCCGCTGTCCACGCCATCCCGGCAGGCGGCGGACGTGCCGGCACGCGCGCCCTGGCTGCAAGGCATGCTCGACATTGGCGGCCCGGCGCTGGGCACGGTCGCGGTTGGCCTGGTCACGGGCGTGGCCATGGCCAAGAGCGGGCTGGCCCTGCCCGTGGCGCTGGCGATCTCGCTGCTGGTGTTCTCCAGCGCGCCGCAACTGGCCTGCCTGCCGCTCATCCTGGCCGGCGCACCGGTCTGGGTGATCTTTGCCACGGCCTGCGTGCTCAACATGCGTTTTGTCGTCTTCAGCGCCTATTGGCGCCCTTACTTCGCCCATCTGGGGCGCGGGCGGCGCATCGGGCTGGCCTATCTGGCGGGCGATCCCATCTTGGCGGCCATGATCCGTCGTTACCCGCAGCCCGCGCCAGGGCAGGTCGGCTTCTTTCTGGGCGCGGCCCTGCCCATGGTGGTGGATCGGCGCACGGCGGCCTCGGCGACAGTGGCCGCCGGCGTGGCAACGGCGGCGGCTGCGCTGCCCTTCGGTCTGAACGTGGTGATGGCGCTGGCCGTGGCCGTGGCGGCGGGCATCTGGCTCGACCGCCGCCAGGGCCGGCGCGTGGATGCGGCCCCATGAAGGCATTCCTGGAACAGGCGACCAGCCTGGGCTGGTACCCCTGGCTGGCGGTCGCGGCCCTGGTGGCCTCGACCGTGCTGGCACGCGCCGCCTTCCTGCTGTCGGCGCGCGACTGGCGCCTGCCGCCCTGGCTGCAGCAGGGGCTGCGCCATGCGCCCCTGGCCACGCTCATGGCCATCGTCGCTCCGGCCGTGTGGCAGTCTGACACCATGGCCGGCCCGGGCCTGGACGCGCGCTGGCTGGCGCTGGCCGTCTGCGCCGGCTGGTTCTTCGGCGTGCGCCGCAGTGTCACGGGCGCGATGCTGATGGGCGCGCTGGCCTATTTGGCGGCACGCATGCTGGGGTGAGCCGGCCGTGTGGGCGCGGTCGCGATGCCGGTTCGTCAACACGCTCTAAAATCGGCGACCCAGGCAGCCGGCACGAGCCGTGCTGCCGCTCTCTTTTTTGCGACTGCCGCCCCGCCTGCTTTGACGTCTCCATCCGCTGCTCCCCCGTCGCCTCGCCTGTGGGCCCTCGTACCCTGCGCGGGCGTGGGCAGCCGCGCGCTGCTGGGGCAGCGGGGCGTGCTGCTGCCCAAGCAGTACCAGTCCATCGCCGGCCGGCCGCTGGTGGCCCACACGGTGGCGGCGCTGGCGCAGGTTGGCCGGCTGCACGCGACGGTGGTGGTGGTGGCCCCGGGCGACGACCATGCGCAAGCCGCGTTGTCGGGCCTGCCCGCCCGCATTGCCCGCTGCGGCGGCGCCACACGCGCCGACAGCGTGCTGCAAGGCCTGTCGCACCTGCAGCAGGCCGAAGGCGCGCACGACGACGACTGGGTGCTGGTGCACGACGCCGCGCGCTGCCTGCTCCTGCCCGCGCAGGTCGACCGCCTGATCGACGCCTGCCTGGGCGATCCAGTCGGCGGCTTGCTGGCATTGCCGCTGCCCGACACCCTCAAACGCGCCGAGCACGGCCGTGTGCAGGAAACCCAGCCACGCGCCGACAAATGGCTGGCGCAGACCCCGCAGATGTTCCGCCTGGGCCTGCTGCAGCGCGCGCTGCGCGAAGCGCCCGCCCTGGGCGCCGACGTGACCGACGAGGCCAGCGCCCTGGAAGCCCTGGGCCTGGCGCCGCGCCTGGTCGAAGGCAGTGCGCAGAACTTCAAGGTCACCTACGCGGCCGACTTCGAGCTGGCCGAAGCCGTGCTGGGCTGGCGCGCCGGCCGCGCCTGACCGTTCCTTTCCGCTTTTTTTGATCGACCTCCAGGAGCCCGCCATGAGCCAACCCGCACTGCCCGCCATCCGCATCGGCGAAGGCTGGGACACGCACGCCCTGGTCGAAGGCCGCCCGCTGATCCTGGGCGGCGTGACCGTGCCGTACGAGAAAGGCCTGCTCGGCCATTCCGACGCCGACGTGCTGCTGCACGCCATCACCGATGCGCTGCTGGGCGCCGCCGCCATGGGCGACATCGGCACGCTCTTCCCCGACACCGACGCGTGCTTCAAGGGCGCCGACTCCATGGTGCTGCTGACCGAGGCCATGCGCCGCGTCGCCGCCGCCGGCTGGCGCGTCGTGAACGTCGACAGCACCATCGTCGCGCAGGCGCCCAAGCTCGCGCTCTACAAGCTGGCCATGGCCGCCAACGTGGCGCGCGCGCTGGGCATCGAGGCCGGGCAGGTCAACGTCAAGGCCAAGACGGCCGAAAAAATGGGCCCGGTCGGACTGGGGCAGAGCATGGAAGCACGTGCGGTGATCCTGCTGGCCCAGGGTTAAATCGAGGCCACGACGGATCTCCGCGACTTCAGGCCCTTGTGGACACGCGACCCAACGCGGGAGCCGCTGCGGCGGGTCAGTGGCGCAGGCAGGCGACCGTCAGCGACCAGAGGCTTGAATCACTTGTCAGCGGGTTCGGGCGCAACGTCCGCCTCCCGCGCCAACAATTCGCGCTTGCGCTCCACCCCCCAGCGGTAGCCTGAAAGATCCCCGTCGCGCCGCACCACACGATGGCACGGCACGGCCACCGCCAGCCGGTTCGCCGCACAGGCCTGCGCCACCGCCCGCACCGCGCGCGGCGCGCCGATCGCCTCGGCAATCTGTGTGTAGCTCACCGTCTGGCCCGGTGCAATCTCGCGCAGCGCCTGCCACACGCGTTCCTGGAAAGCCGTGCCGCGAATGTCCAGCGGCAGCTTCAGCCCCAGCGCCGGGCGCTCCACAAAACCCACCACCTCGGCCACCCACTGCTCGAACGCCGCGTCGGCGCCCACCAGCGTGGCGCGCGGAAACTGGTCCTGCAGATCACGCACCAGCCGGTCTGCGTCGTCGCCCAGCAAGATCGCACAGACCCCGCGCGCGCTGCGCGCCACCAGAATCGCGCCCAGCGAACACGCCGCCACCGCGAAGCGGATCTCCTGGCCGCGCCCGCCGTCGCGGTAATCGCTCGGGCGCATGCCCAGCACCGACGCGGCCGCGCTGTAGAAACGGCTGCTGGAGTGGTAGCCGGCATCAAAAATCGCGTCGGTCACGCGCGGCGGCGCGGCAAGTTCGGCCTTGCGGGTCGGGCGCCGGGCGGGCGCCGCACGGGGCGCCAGTTCGGCACGCACGCGCTGGGCCCGCTGCGCCGTCGCATAGGCTTTGGGCGTGAGCCCCGTCTCGGCCTTGAAGACCCGGTGGAAATAAAAAGGGCTCAACTCCAGACGCGCCGCCAGCTCAGCCAGTGGCACGTCGTCCTCGGCCAGCCAGCGGCAGGCCTGGGCCACCTGCTCTGCATGGCCGGTGTCCTGGCGCCGGCTGGCGCGGTAGCCGGCCGCCTCGGCCTCGGCCGGGGTGGCGAAGAACTCGACGTGGGCGCGGCTGGGCCGGCGCCCCGGCGTGCTGGGGCGGGCGTAGACGCCCGTGGTTCGCGCGGCGTAGACAAAATGGCCGTCAGCGCGCGCATCGCGCGTCAAGACCGCCTGCCAGCGTGCGTCGTCGCTGGCGTAGATAGGCGCGTCGGCAGAAAGGGGAAAGGGGTGGGTCGGCATGGCGTGACGTGGGCAGAGGCTGATGACCTGGACTGTAGGCCGCCCGCCGGCCCTGCGCCATGCGTTTCTTGCGCTCGAATTCAGTCCGGCTTGAAACGGTGCACTTCGTCGGTGATGAGGCCATCCACGCCCAGCGCCAGCAGGCGCGCCGCCTCGGCCTCGTCGTTGACGGTGTAGCACAGCGCGCGCAGCCGGCTCTGGTGCAACGTTCGGCACACCTCGGCGGTCATGACCTTGTGGTTGGTCACCACGGCCACGCAGTCCAGCGACCGGGCGGTGGCCAGCCAGTCCAGGCCGGTGCCCGATTCGTCCGCGGTCCACAGCGTGTCGACCAGCAGGCCGCGCGGCAGGCTGGGGTCCACCTCGCGCGCGGCGGCCAGCGACTCGGGCTTGAACGACGTCAGCAGCGGCGGGGCCACGTCGCGCGGCCAGCGCTGCTGCAGGAAACGCGCGACCAGCTCGCCGGTGCGGGCTTCGCTGCCGGGCGTGGGCTTGATCTCGATGTTCAGGGCGCTGCCGGTTGCCAGCACGAAGTGCACGATGCTTTCGAGCCGGGGCAGCGGCTCGCCCGCATAGGCCGGGCTGTGCCAGCCACCGGCGTCCAGCGCGGCCAGCAGGTTCCAGCCGATCTCGCCCGCGATGCCCGGCGCCCGCGTGGTGCGATCGAGCGTGGCGTCGTGCAGCAGAAAGAGCTGCTCGTCGGCACTGAACTTGACGTCGCACTCGAACATGCGCCAGCCGTGCGAGGCGCCGAGCCGGAAGGCGGCCAACGTGTTCTCCGGCGCCTGCTTGCCCGCGCCGCGGTGGGCAACCCAGCGCGGGTAGGGCCAGTGGTCGAAGCTGACGGCAAGAGCGGGGGCGGCGGTCATGGTCGGGTCGGGTGAGGCTGGAAGGGGTGAGAGACCGGTATTGTCAGCCGGCGATGCGCTGGCCGCTGTCGGCCGAGAACCAGTGCAGGCGGTCGGCGCGCGGCGTCAGCGGCAGCGTCTCGCCCAGGCGCGGCAACGGCACCGATTCGTCGGTGCGCACCACGATGGGCGTGCCGCTGTCGGGGTGGCCCAGCTTGCCGTAGATCAGGTGTTCGGCGCCCAGCACCTCGACCATGTCGACACGCAGCGGCCAGGCCGCTGCGCCGTCGGCCGGCGTACCGTTGACGACCCGCAGGTGCTCGGGCCGGATGCCGAGCGTGGCGGCGCCCTGCACGGGCGGCGTCACCCCGGCGGGCAGCGCCAGCGCGTGGCCGGCCAGGTTGAACTGGCCGTTGGCGGCCTCGCCCGGCACGAGGTTCATGGGCGGCGAGCCGATGAAGCTGGCCACGAAGGTGGAGGCCGGCCGTGCGTAGACCTCTTCGGGCGTGCCGAACTGCTCCATGCGCCCGCCATTCATGACGATCATGCGCTGGGCCAGCGTCATGGCCTCGACCTGGTCGTGGGTGACGAACAGCGAGGTGATGCCGAGTTCGAGGTGCAGCTTCTGGATCTCCAGCCGGGTCTGCACACGCAGCTTGGCGTCGAGGTTGGACAGCGGCTCGTCGAACAGGAAGACCTGGGGCTGGCGCACGATGGCGCGCCCCATGGCCACGCGCTGGCGCTGGCCGCCCGAGAGCTGGCGCGGCTTGCGCTCGAGCAGGTGGCCCAGCTCCAGGATCCTGGCGGCCTTGTCCACGCGGGCCTTGATCTCGTCCTTGGGCACCTTGGCGATCTTCAGGCCGTAGGCCATGTTGTCGAACACGCTCATGTGCGGGTAGAGCGCGTAGTTCTGGAACACCATGGCGATGTCGCGCTCGGCCGGCTCCAGGTCGTTGACGACACGCGCGCCGATGGCGATCTCGCCGCCGGTCACTTCCTCCAGGCCGGCGACCATGCGCAGCAGCGTGGACTTGCCGCAGCCCGAGGGGCCGACGATGACGATGAATTCGCCGTCGGCGATCTCGGCGTTGACGCCGTGGATGACCTGCACGGCCGCAGGCCCGCTGCCGTAGCGCTTGATGACGTTGCGTAGGGAAATGGATGCCATGTCGGAAAGGGGGAATGAAAGAGGTCAGGCCGCGCGGGCGGGCATTCGGGTGGGGCGGTTGGCCGTCATTTCTCGGTGTCGACCAGGCCCTTGACGAACCACTTCTGCATCAGCAGCACCACCACGGCCGGCGGCAGCATGGCCAGCAGGGCGGTGGCCATGACGATATTCCAGGGCGTCTGGCCGTCGCCGCCGGCGATCATGCGTTTGATGCCGATGACCACCGGGTACATGTCCTCGCTGGTGGTGGCCAGCAGCGGCCACAGGTACTGGTTCCAGCCGTAGATGAACTGGATGACGAACAGCGCCGCGATCGAGGTCTTGGACAGCGGCACCAGGATGTCCTTGAAGAACCGCATGGCGCCGGCGCCGTCCATGCGCGCCGCCTCCACCAGTTCGTCGGGCACGGTCAGGAAGAACTGGCGGAACAGGAAGGTGGCCGTGGCCGAGGCGATCAGCGGAATCGTCAGGCCCGCGTAGCTGTTGAGCATGCCCAGGTCCGAGACGATCTGGTAGGTGGGCGTGATGCGCACTTCAACGGGCAGCATCAGCGTGATGAAGATCAGCCAGAAGCACAGCCCGCGCAGCGGAAAGCGGAAGTACACCACGGCAAAGGCCGACAGCAGCGAGATCGCGATCTTGCCGAAGGTGATGACCAGCGCGGTGACCAGGCTCACCCACATCATGCGGCCCACCGGCGCGGTCGAGCCCGCCCCCGAGTAGTCGCCCAGCAGCGCGGCCTTGTAGGTTTCCCAGAAGTGCGGCCCCGGCAGCAGCGGCATGGGGGCCTGCACGATTTCCTGCGTGGTGTGGGTAGAGGCGACGAAGGCCAGGTACAGCGGAAAAGCCACGATGACCACGCCCAGGATCATGATGGCGTGGGCCAGCAGGCCCAGTGTCAGGCGACGTTCGACCATCAGTAGTTCACCTTCTTTTCGACGTAGCGGAATTGGACGACGGTCAGCGCGATCACGATCAGCATCAGCACCACCGACTGCGCGGCCGAGCCGCCCAGGTCCATGGCCTTGAAGCCGTCGTAGTAGACCTTGTAGACCAGGATGGCCGTGTCCTTGCCCGGGCCGCCCTGCGTGGCCGCATCGACGATGGCGAAGGTGTCGAAGAAGGCGTAGACCATGTTGATGACCAGCAGGAAGAACGTCGTGGGCGAGAGCAGCGGGAACTGCACCGACCAGAAGCGCCGCCAGGGGCCGGCGCCGTCGATGGCGGCCGCCTCGATCAGCGACTTGGGAATGGACTGCAGCCCGGCCAGGAAGAACAGGAAGTTGTAGGAAATCTGCTTCCACACGGCGGCCATGACGATCAGCGTCATGGCCTGGCCGCCGTTGAGCAGGTGGTTCCAGTCATAGCCGAACTTGGCCAGCGCGAAGGCGACCACGCCGATGGACGGCGAGAACATGAAGACCCACAGTACGGCCGCCACGGCGGGAGCCACGGCATAGGGCAGGATCAGCATGGTCTTGTAGAAGGTCGCCGCGCGCACCACGCGGTCGGCAAACACCGCCAGCAGCAGCGACAGCGCAATGCCGATGGAGGCCACGAGCACCGAGAACACGGCCGTGGTGGCAAACGAGTCCACGTAGCCGGGGTCGCTGAAGAGCGTGCGGAAATTGTCCAGGCCGACCCATTCGGTCGAGGTGCCGAAGGCGTCCTGCATCTGCAGCGACTGCAACAGGGCCTGGCTGGCCGGCCAGAAGAAAAAGACCAGGATCACCGCCATCTGCGGGGCGATCAACGCCCAGGGCAGCCAGGCGGACTTGAAGCGGACGCGTTTTTCCATGGAGTCAACAAAGCGGTAGGGGCGTCTTGCGAGGGGCGTCGGTCAGGACGACAGACCCCGCCCGGCCAGTCAGGGCGGGCGTGGTTGCGTGTCTGTGTACGGTCAGTTTTTATTGGCGCGCTGGAAACGTTCGATCTGCTCGTTGCCGCGCTTGACGATGGCGTCCAGCGCTTCCTTGGCCGTCTTCTTGCCGGCCCAGACCTGTTCGAGTTCCTCGTCCTCGATGGCGCGGATCTGCAGGTAGTTACCCAGGCGGATGCCGCGGCTCTTGTCGGTCACCTTGCGGATCATCTGCGTGACGGCCACGTCGGTGCCGGGGTTCTGCTGGTAGAAGCCGGACTTGTCGGTGAGCTCGTAGGCGGCCATGGTCACCGGCAGGTAGCCGGTGCGCTTGTGGCTGGCCGACTGCACTTCAGGTGTGGAGATGAACTGGAAGAACTTGGCCACGCCCTTGTAGTGGTCGGCGGGCTTGCCGGACATCACCCACAGGCTGGCGCCGCCGATGATGGTGTTCTGCGGCGCGCCGGGCACGTCGGGGTAGTAGGGCAGCGCGGCCAGGCCGTACTGGAACTTGGCGTTCTTGGAGACGTTGCCGTAGAAGCCCGACGAGGTCGTGATCATGGCGCACTCGCCCGAGACGAAGCTGGCTTCAGGCGTGTTGCTGCGGCCCTTGTAGACGAACAGGCCCTGCTTGGCCATGTTGGCCAGGTTCTCGATGTGGCGCTGGTGCAGCGGCGAGTCGACCTTCAGGCGCGCGTCCATGCCCTGCAGGCCGTTGGCCTTGGTGGCGAACTCCACGTTGTGCCAGGCCGAGAAGCTCTCGACCTGCGTCCAGTTCTGCCAGGCGGTGGTGAAGGGGCAGCGGTGGCCCAAGGCCTTGAGCTTGGCGGCGGCGGCCACCACTTCAGGCCAGGTCGAGGGCGCCTTGTCGGTGGGCAGGCCGGCGGCCTTGAAGGCGTCCTTGTTGAAATAGAAGATGGTGGTCGAGCTGTTGAAGGGGAAGCTCAGCATCTGGCCGTTGGGCGCCGTGTAGTAGCTGGCCACGGCGGGAATGTAGACGCTGGGGTCGAACTTCACGCCCGCGTCCTTCATCACCTGCGCCACCGGCACGATGGCGCCCTTGCTGGCCATCATGGTGGCCGTGCCCACTTCGAACACCTGCAGGATGTCGGGCGCATTGCCGGCGCGGAAGGCGGCGATCGAGGCCGTCATCGATTCGTCGTAGGTGCCCTTGTAGGTCGGCACGATCTTGTAGTCGGTCTGGCTCTCGTTGAACTGGCGCGCCAGGTCGTTGACCCATTCGCCGTTGACGGCGGTCATCGAGTGCCACCACTGGATCTCGGTGACGGCGTGGGCGGGCAGTGCGGCCAGCGCCAGGCCTGCGGCCGCGGCGAAGGATTTCAGGGGGATGCGCATGGAGAACTCCTCTGAGAACTGTCGTCTTGTGAAAGCGAAGCTGAAGGCTCTGGCCCGGATGGCCGGACCGCGCCGCGCGCAAGGGCGAAACGGGGCCGGCACGGCGACGAGCCGAAGTGGCATCAGCCGGCGCATGCTAGGTAGGCTGTGTGACAGTTTTGTGATTTTTGTCAGAGATGTGAAAGATTTGTGACCGGGTTAACCCGCTGGCGCAAGAATCGCGCTGGCGCCCGCGGGAATCGAGAGCAGTCGATGGTCAATGTGGAGCCGTCAGGGCTTGGCACGGCGTCACTGCGCCGCAACAGGCTGCGTGCTAGCATTCCGGGCTGCGCTGCGGGAGGGTCTGCGGCGCGGGCACCGGCCCAGGGTGAACCGGCCGGTGGAGGTTGTCCCAATACGCCGCGGCCTGGTTCCGCTATATCGCTATGAGCAAAACGTCACTCGACAAGAGCAAGATCAAGTTTCTGTTGCTGGAAGGTGTGCACCCTTCCGCCATCGAGGTGCTGCGCGCCGCCGGCTACTCTCAGATCGAAGCTCTGCCCAGTGCCCTGTCCGACGAGGAGCTCAAGGCCAAGATCGCGGACGTGCACTTCCTGGGCATCCGCTCGCGCACGCAACTGACGGCCAGCGTCTTCGCCGCCGCCCAGAAGCTGACGGCCGTGGGCGCCTTCTGCATCGGCACCAACCAGATCGACCTGGAAGCGGCGCGCGAGCGCGGCATCGCCGTCTTCAACGCCCCGTACTCCAACACCCGCTCGGTGGCCGAGCTGGTGCTGGCCGAGGCCATCCTGCTGCTGCGCGGCGTGCCCGAAAAGAGCGCCGTGGCCCACCGCGGCGGCTGGCTCAAGTCGGCTACCAATTCCTACGAAATCCGCGGCAAGACGCTGGGCATCGTCGGCTACGGCTCCATCGGCACCCAGTTGTCGGTGCTGGCCGAGTCGGTCGGCATGCAGGTGCAATTCTTCGACGTGGTCACCAAGCTGCCGCTGGGCAACGCCCGCCAGGTGCACAAGCTGCATGACCTGCTGGCCACCAGCGACATCGTCACGCTGCACGTGCCCGAGCTGGCGTCCACGCAGTGGATGATTGGCGAGAAGGAAATCGCGGCCATCAAGCCGGGCGGCATCCTGATCAACGCCTCGCGCGGCACCGTGGTCGAGATCGACGCCCTGGCCAACGCGCTCAAGGCCAAGAAGCTGCTGGGCGCGGCCATCGACGTCTTCCCGGTCGAGCCGCGCGGCAACAAGGACGAATTCCAGTCGCCTCTGCGCGGCCTGGACAACGTGATCCTGACGCCGCACATCGGCGGCTCGACCATGGAGGCGCAGGCCAACATCGGCCTGGAAGTGGCCGAGAAGCTGGTCAAGTACAGCGACAACGGCACGTCCACCTCCTCGGTCAACTTCCCCGAAGTCGCGCTGCCCGCGCACCCGGGCAAGCACCGCATCCTGCACATCCACCACAACGTGCCGGGCGTGCTCTCCGAGATCAACAAGATCTTCTCGGAGAACCAGATCAACATCGCCTCGCAGTACCTGCAGACCAACGAGCGTGTGGGCTACGTGGTGATCGACATCGACGCCACCTCTTCGACGCTGGCGCTGGAAAAGCTCTCGCAGGTCAGCGGCACCATCCGCTGCCGCGTGCTGTTCGATTGAGTCGTGGAACCGGGGGCCTGCGTGACTGTCTGAACGATTGCGCGCGCACGCCTGGCTGAACAAGGGCCGAGTGGCTGGCAAGCCGCCAGCCGCTCGGCCTTTTGTCTTTGGCCGGCGTCCTGCGTCCCCACTCCCTCAAAAAATAGAGCGTAAGGAAAACATCGCGTGTTCAAGAACCTGATCGTCTATCGCATCGGCCCCACCTGGCAGGCCGACCTGGCCGCCGTCAACGAACAACTGGCCCAGGCCGAATTTGCCGAGTGCAGCGCCACGCAGGAAAAATCGGTGGGCTGGGTGCCGCCGCGTGGCGAGGCCCATGGCGCTTTCGCCGAGGCCGTGGGCGGCCAGTGGATCCTCAAGCTCATGATCGAGAGCAAGGCCGTGCCCGGCTCGGTCATCAACCGCAAGGTCAAGGAAAAGGCCGCGGCCATCGAGCAGGCCACCGGCCGCAAGCCCGGCAAGAAGGAAACCCGCGACCTCAAGGACGACATCAAGCAGGAACTGCTGCCCATGGCCTTCACGCGCCAGGGTAGCGTCACGGTCTGGCTCGACCCGCAGGCCCGCCTGCTGTTCGTCGATGCCGGCAGCCAGGCCAAGGCCGACGACGTGGTCACCGCGCTGATCGAGCAGGTCGAAGGACTGACGCTGACCTTGCTGCAGACGCAGCAGGGCGCGGCCGCCGCCATGTCGCAATGACTGGTCACGCAGGAGCCGCCGGCGGGTTTTTCGGTCGACCGCGAATGCGAGCTCAAGGCCGCCGACGAGAGCAAGGCCACCGTGCGCTACTCCAAGCACCCGCTGGACATCGACGAGATCCGGGGCCACATCGAAGCCGGCAAGGTGCCGACCAAGCTGGCGCTGACCTGGGGCGACCGGGTCTCCTTCCTCTTGACGGAGAACCTCCAGGTCAAGAAGATCAGCTTCCTGGACGGCGTCTTCGACGCGGCCGGCAGCGCGCAAGAGGACGGGTTCGACGCCGACGTCGCCATCGCCACGGGCGAGCTGGTGCAACTGGTGCCGGAGCTGCTGCAGGCCCTGGGCGGCGAGATGGAGCTGGCCTGAAGCCACTGCTGTTCGAGGGCCGCTCGCCCGTGCGGCCCGTACTGGGGTTTTTGCGATGTCCAATCTTCCACACCAAGCCATTCCCGTCGACATCACCGTGCACCAGCAGTCGCGCCTGCTGGAGATCGCCTTCGACGACGGTGCGCGTTTTTCCATCCCCTTCGAGCTGCTGCGGGTGTACTCGCCCTCGGCCGAGGTGCAAGGGCACGGCCCCGGGCAAGAGGTGCTGCAGACCGGCAAGCGGCTGGTGGGACTGCAGGGGATCGAGCCGGTGGGCAACTACGCCATCAAGCCCTTGTTCGACGACGGGCATGAAAGCGGCCTCTACACCTGGTCCTATCTCTACGACCTGGGTTCGCGCCAGGCGCAGCACTGGGCGGCCTATCTGGCGCGCCTGACGATGGCCGGCGCCGACCGCGACGCGCCCATGCCGGGAAAATCGAGACCGGTCAACGACGCCAGAGCGGCGACGCGCGGCGAATCCGCGACAATAGGACTTCATTCAGTGAGCCATCGGCCGCGAGACCGCGGCCGGGGCGCTCTTTGTATAGCATTGGTGTTATGAGCAACACGCATTTCGGATACGAAACCGTCGACGAGAAGGACAAGGCGCGGCGCGTGCGCGGCGTGTTCGACTCGGTCGCCTCCAAATACGACGTGATGAACGACCTCATGTCGGGCGGTCTGCACCGGCTCTGGAAGCGCTACACCGTCATGGTCGCCAACGTCAAACCGGGCATGCGTGTGCTGGACATCGCGGGCGGCACGGGCGACCTGGCCCTGGCTTTTGCCAAACAGGCCGGCCCCACGGGCCAGGTGGTGCACACCGACATCAATCAGGCCATGCTGACGACCGGGCGCGACCGCCTGCTCGACGCCGGCGTGGTGCTGCCCACCGTGGTCTGCGACGCCGAGAAGCTGCCCTTCCCCGACGAACACTTCGACGTGGTCACGGTCGCCTTCGGGCTGCGCAACATGACGCACAAGGACGAAGCTCTGCGCGAGATGAACCGGGTGCTCAAGCCGCGCGGCAAGTTGCTGGTATTGGAGTTTTCCCGGGTGGCTCGGCCGCTGGAGAAAACCTACGACTGGTATTCTTTCAAGATCCTGCCCTGGCTGGGGCAGAAGGTGGCGGGCGATGCCGAAAGCTACCGCTACCTGGCGGAGTCCATCCGCATGCACCCAGGCCAGAAGGAGTTGAAGTCGCTCATGCAAGGCTGCGGTTTCGGCCATGTGGATTTCCACAACATGACGGCCGGGGTCGTTGCGCTGCATGTTGGCATCAAGTGCTGATGATCAAGCGCTGCGCGCGGCCTGGGCTGGTTGAAGTCCGCGGCGCCGCCCGCATCTGAGAAGGAGTCAACTGATCAGGCGTGCCCACCACACCTGGCCAGGAGTCGCACGGAACGCCAAGAACGATACAAAACATCCGCGTCAGCCGTATTTCGTTGTAAGTTTTTGATAAAGAAAGACGTTGAGATGTCTATGAGCAAGCTCTTGTCCGTGTGCCTTGCCGCCGCGGTCACTTTTGCGGCGTTCGACGCCGACGCCCGGCGCATGGGCTCGGGGCGCTCCACCGGCCAGCAGTCCAGCAATGTGATGCAGCGCCAGGCCACGCCGCCCGCCACGCCCGCTTCCCCCACGCAGAACGCCGCCGCGCCGCGCCAGAACGCCGCACCGGCCGCCGCCCAGCAGGCCCGCAAGCCCTGGGGCGCCATGCTCGGCGGTCTGGCCGCCGGTCTGGGCCTGGGCGAAGCCTTCGGCAACATCCTGATGATGCTGCTGATCGGCATGGCGGTACTGGCCGTCGTCGGCTTCTTCCTGCGCCGCCGCGCCGCGGGCACGCCCGCCACGGCGGGCGGTCCTTCGCTGTTCGGCCAGACGGCGACCGACTACAAGGCCCACAACGTGGGTAACGACGCCTCGGCCCGTCCGTGGGAAAACGGTGCCACGCAGTTCCAGGCGGCGGAACCCGCCGCGGCCGCAGGTGGCAGCATGATCGGCGCGGCCCTGGGCGGCAGCCAGAACTGGGGCGTGCCCGATGGTTTTGACGTCGATGGTTTCATCAAGGCGAGCAAGGCCAACTTCGTGAGCCTGCAGGCGGCCTGGGACCGTGGCGACATTGCGTCGCTGCGCACCATGATGACCGACGAGATGATCACCGAGATCCAGGGCCAGCTCGCCGAGCGCGCGGCCCAGGGTGGCACCAGCAAGACCGAAGTGCTGTCGCTGGACGCCACCCTGCTGGGCATCGAAGAGCGCGCGGGCGACTACATGGCCAGCGTGGAGTTCTCGGGCATGCTGCGCGAGGACGAAGCCAGCCCGGCGCCTTTCCGCGAGGTCTGGAACATCACCAAGACCAAGTCCGGCGGTGGCTGGCTGGTTGCGGGCCTGCAGGCCTTGAATTAAGGCCGCACGCCCGGCCCCAGGCACGGCTTGGGGCCATGGGGCGCATTTCCTTCGATAATGGGGCGTATGACCAGTACGCCCCATTTTTCTTTTCCGCCGTCGTTCGTCACACAGTGGTTCAGCCGGCTGCAGCCGCCTGCCTGGGCGGTCGAGGAGGCCCAGCGCCGGGTCGTCCTGTTCCTCAACCATGTCCTGATGCAGGAGCCGCAGGCCCAGGCGAGGCTGGCGCCCCATGCCGGCCGCGTGGTGCTGGTGCAATGGCGTGCCTTCAACATCCGCCTGGCCGTGACGCCGGCCGGCCTGTTCGACGTGGCCGAGGGCGAGCCGCTGTCCGACCTCACGCTCACGCTGGGCGACACCTCGCCGCTGGAGCTGGCCAAACGCGCGGCGCGTGGCGAAAAGCCGGCGCTGCGCATCGAGGGCGACGTCCAGCTGGCTGCCGATTTCAACTGGCTGATCGCCAACGTCCGCTGGGACGTGGAAGAAGACCTCTCCCGCGTGGTGGGCGACGCGCCGGCCCATGCGGTCGCGTCGGCCGGCCGCCGCGCTGCCGAAGGCCTGCGCCAATTCGTCGCCGACCGCCGGGCTGACCGCTGATGCGCTGGTTCCGGCAGGCATCGCGCGGCCTGTTCATCATCTGGGTGCTGTTCCGGCATGGGCTTGATGAGCTCGTGCTCAGCAGTTTCGAGCATCCGGGGCTGCGCCGCGCCACCCGCATCCTGACCATCGGCCGCAAGCTCGACGCGCCGCGCGGCCTGCGCCTGCGCCTGGCGCTGGAGACGCTGGGCCCGATCTTCGTGAAGTTCGGGCAGGTGCTGTCCACGCGCCGCGACCTGATGCCGCCCGACATCGCCGACGAACTGGCCCGGCTGCAGGACCGCGTGCCGCCGTTTCCGAGCGACCAGGCGGTCGCGCTGATCGAGGCCGAACTGCGCCGGCCCCTGATGTCGGTGTTTGCCGCCTTCGACCGCGTGCCGGTGGCCAGCGCCTCGATCGCGCAGGTCCATTTCGCCACGCTGCACGACAAGCAGGGCACGCTGCGCGAGGTGGCCGTCAAGGTGCTGCGTCCCGGCATGCTGCAGGTCATCGACCAGGACCTGGCGCTCATGCGGGTCATGGCGGGCTGGCTGGAGCGCCTGTCGGCGGACGGGAAGCGCCTCAAGCCGCGCGAGGTGGTGGCCGAGTTCGACAAATACCTGCACGACGAGCTCGACCTGCTCAAGGAAGCCGCCAATGCCGCGCAACTGCGCCGCAACATGGAAGGCCAGGACAAGGTGCTGATCCCGGAGATGTTCTGGGACTACTGCTACCCGACCGTGATCGTGATGGAGCGCATGTCGGGCGTGCCCATCAGCCGCACGCAGGAACTGCTCGACGCCAAGGTAGACCTGCACCAGCTGGCGCATGACGGCATCACCATCTTCTTCACCCAGGTCTTTCGCGACGGCTTCTTCCATGCCGACATGCACCCGGGCAACCTGCAGGTGAGCCTGGCGCCCGAGTCCTTCGGCCGCTACATTCTGCTGGACTTCGGCATCGTGGGCACACTGACCGAGTACGACAAGGAATACCTGGCGCAGAACTTCGTGGCCTTTTTCCGGCGCGACTACAAACGCGTGGCCGAGCTGCACGTGGAAAGCGGCTGGGTGCCCCGGCAGACGCGGGTCGACGAACTGGAAGGCGCGATCCGCGCCTGTTGCGAGCCGTACTTCGACCGGCCGCTCAAGGAGATCTCGCTGGGCATGGTGCTGATGCGGCTGTTCCAGGCCTCGCGGCGCTTCCAGGTCGAGATCCAGCCGCAACTGGTCTTGCTGCAAAAGACGCTGCTCAACATCGAAGGCCTGGGCCGCCAGCTCGACCCGGAGCTTGATCTGTGGAGCACGGCGCGGCCCTTTCTCGAAAAATGGATGCGCGACGAACTGGGCCCCCGCAAGTTCTTCGAGCAACTGCGCACCGAGGCGCCGCGCTACGCCAAGCTGCTGCCCGAGTTGCCCCGGCTGTTCCACGACTACCTGCAGCAGGGCCAGGCCGTCGAGGGGCATCGCCGCACGCTGGAGCTGCTGCTGCTCGAACAGCGGCAGACCAACCGCCTGTTACAGAAGGTCATCTACGGTGGCCTGGGTTTTGCATTGGGCGTGCTGGCTGTCTTTGTGCTGGCGCGCTGGCATTTTTTCTAGCCCGGTTCGTCGCAGATTCGTCAAAATCCACGCGAAGCAGGGCCGAGAGGCCCTGTTTTTTTGCGTTTTGACTCAATAATCCGCGCTGCTTTGCGCTCGCGCTGAGCCCCGCCGAACCGCACTTGACCAAGAAAAGAGGAGTATCGAGGTGCTACTGACCCTGGTGATCGCCTACCTGATCGTCATCATCGCCATTGGCCTGTGGGCCGCGCGGCGGGTGAAGACGACGTCCGACTTTGCCGTGGCCGGCCGCCATCTGCCGCTGTTCATGATCATCACGACCACGTTTGCCACGTGGTTCGGCTCCGAGGTGGTGCTGGGCATTCCGGCCACCTTCGTCCAGGGCGGCCTGCACGCGGTGGTCGAAGACCCCTTCGGCGCCGGCATGTGCCTGGTGCTGGTCGGCATCTTCTTCGCGGCGCGCCTCTACAAGATGGACCTGCTGACCATCAGCGACTACTACCGCGAGCGCTACGGGCGTTTCATCGAGGTGGCGTGCTCCATCATCATCATGATCAGCTACCTGGGCTGGGTTGCCGCGCAGGTCACCGCGCTGGGCCTGATGTTCAACCTGCTGTCGGGCGGGGCGGTGAGCATCCCCGTCGGCATGGTCATCGGCACCGTGTCCATCCTGACCTACACCTTGTTCGGCGGCATGTGGTCGGTGGCGGTCACCGATCTGGTGCAGATGGTGATCCTGGTGCTGGGCCTGAGCGCCATCGCCGTCTTTGCCGCCCATCTGGCTGGCGGCGCCGACCAGGTGATCGCGCTGGCGTCCAGCCGTGACATGTTCCGTTTCCTGCCCGAGCCCTCGCTGCACCAGATCCTGTTCTTCATCGCCGCGGCCATCACCATGATGTTCGGCTCCATCCCGCAGCAGGACGTCTACCAGCGCGTGATGTCGGCCAACAACGTCAAGGCCGCCACCAAGGGCCCCATCATCGGCGGCCTGGCCTACATCCTGTTCGCCTTCGTGCCCATGTTCCTGGTCACGAGCGCGCTCATCATCATGCCGGAGCAGGCCAAGGAACTGATCGCCGAAGACCCCCAGAAGGTGCTGCCCACGCTGGTGATGGACCACATGCCCTTCGTGATGCAGGTCGTCTTCTTCGGCGCCTTGCTGTCGGCCCTCAAGTCCACCGCCTCGGCCACGCTGCTGGCGCCTTCGGTGACCTTTGTCGAGAACATCTGGCGCCAGTTCGTGCCGCGCCAGCCCGGCGCCGCCGGCGACCGCAAGGAGCTGCTGACCATGCGCGTGGCCACGCTGGTCTTCAGCGTCATCGTGTGCGTCTATGCGATCGCCATGGACGGCACGTCCATCTATGAACTGGTGGCGGGCGCCTATCAGCTGCCCCTGGTCGGCGCCTTCGTGCCGCTGGTTGCCGGCCTGTACTGGCGCCGCGCGACCTCGCAGGGCGCCATTGCCTCGTGCGTGCTGGGCCTGGTGGCCTGGCTGCTGCTGGCCTTCACGCCGGCTGGCGAGGTCTTCCCGCCGCAACTGGGCGGCGTGCTGGCGGCGGCGCTGGCCATGGTGGTGGGCTCGCTCGCCCCGCAGCGCCTGCGCAACGTGCAGGGCCCGGTCTATCTGGCCACACTCCAGCCCGGAAAGTAAGCGGCGCCGGCTGCTGCCAGGGGCCTCTCGGGGCTCATTTTTTCATTGGAATGCGGTGTGGGCCCGCGAATCTATAATCGTGGGCTTTCCCTTCCGCCTGCGTGTGGAGTTCCTGATTCATGCCTATCTACGCTTACCGTTGCGGCGCTTGCGGCCATGCCAAGGACGTGCTGCAGAAATTGTCCGATGCGCCGCTCGCCGTTTGCCCGGCCTGCGGCCAGGCCGCGTTCACCAAACAGGTCACAGCAGCGGGCTTTCAGCTCAAGGGCAATGGCTGGTATGCCACGGACTTCAAGAACAGCGGCTCTGCAGCGCCCAGAACCACCCCGACGGCTGAAGCGCCCGCCGCAGCCGCGACGGCTTCTGCCGCCGAGGCCGCTCCTGCTTCTGCCCCCGCATCGGCACCCACGGCGGCCTGAGGCGACGGCTAAGCCAACGGCGACCCCGATTTTTTCTGATTTGAAATGCGCGCGCCCGTGCAGGGCGCAGATGAAAGACAAAGACATGGCAATGCGCTCTCACTATTGCGGTCACGTGACCGAAGCCCTGCTGGGCCAGACTGTCAAGCTGACTGGCTGGGTCAACCGTCGCCGCGATCATGGCGGCGTGATCTTCGTCGACCTGCGCGACCGCGAGGGTTATGTGCAGGTGGTGTGCGACCCCGATAGCAAAGACACGTTCGCCACGGCGGAAGACCTGCGCAGCGAGTTCTGCATCCAGGTCACCGGCCTGGTGCGCGCGCGCCCTGAAGGCACGACCAACGACAACCTCAAGACCGGCAAGATCGAAGTGCTGGCGCACGAGCTGGTCGTGCTCAACCCCAGCGTGACGCCGCCGTTCACGCTCGACGACGACACCCTGTCCGAGACCACGCGCCTGACGCACCGCGTGCTCGACCTGCGCCGCCCCTACATGCAGCGCAACCTGATGCTGCGCTACAAGGTGGCCATGGAGGTGCGCAAGTTCCTCGACACCAACGGCTTCATCGACATCGAAACCCCCATGCTGGGCAAGTCCACGCCTGAAGGCGCGCGTGACTACCTCGTGCCCAGCCGCGTGCATGACGGCCACTTCTACGCGCTGCCGCAGTCGCCCCAGCTGTTCAAGCAACTGCTGATGGTCTCGGGCTTCGACCGCTACTACCAGATCACCAAGTGTTTCCGCGACGAGGATCTGCGCGCCGACCGCCAGCCCGAGTTCACGCAGATCGACATCGAGACCTCCTTCCTGGCCGAAGAAGAGATCCGTGCGCTGTTCCAGGAGATGATCGTCACGGTGTTCAAGAACGCCGCCGGCATCGAGCTGGGCGAATTCCCGGTCATGACCTACCAGGAAGCGGCCGCGCGTTACGGCTCGGACAAGCCCGACCTGCGCGTCAAGCTCGAATTCACCGAACTGACCGACGTCATGAAGAACGTCGAGTTCAAGGTGTTTGCCGCCGCCGCCAACCTGCCCAACGGCCGCGTGGTCGCGCTGCGTGTGCCGGGTGGCGCCAAGGAAGGCTCGGGTCTGTCGCGCGGCGAGATCGACGGCTACACCGAATTCGTCAAGATCTACGGCGCCAAGGGCCTGGCCTACATCAAGGTCAACGAGCGCGCCAAGGGCCGTGACGGCCTGCAGTCGCCCATCGTCAAGAACATCGACGACGCCACCCTGGCCGAGGTGCTCGAGCGCACCGGCGCGCAGGACGGCGACCTGGTGTTCTTCGGCGCCGACAAGGCCAAGGTCGTCAACGACGCCATCGGCGCGCTGCGCATCAAGATCGGCCACAGCGAGTTCGGCAAGAAGAACGGCCTGTTCGACAACCGCTGGGCGCCGCTGTGGGTGGTCGACTTCCCGATGTTCGAGTTCGACGAGGACGAGCAACGCTGGTCCGCCGTGCACCACCCCTTCACCGCGCCCAAGGACGGCCACGAAGACTGGATGGAAAGCGATCCGGGCCGCTGCATCTCCAAGGGCTACGACCTGGTGCTCAACGGCTGGGAAATGGGCGGCGGCTCGGTCCGTATCCACCGTGCCGACGTGCAGCAGAAGGTTTTCAAGGAGCTCAACATCACCGAGGAAGATGCCCAGATCAAGTTCGGCTTCCTGCTCGACGCGCTGCAGTACGGCGCGCCGCCCCACGGCGGCATTGCCTTCGGCCTGGACCGCGTCATCACCCTGATGACCGGCGCCGAATCCATCCGCGACGTGATTGCCTTCCCCAAGACCCAGCGCGCCCAGGACCTGATGACCCAGGCACCGTCCACGGTCGACGAGAAGCAACTGCGCGAACTGCACATCCGGCTGCGCAATCCGGATGCCGTCAAGCAGGGTTGACCCGGACGTTGCATCAGTAAGGGGCTGATGGACAATCCAGACTGAAAAGCGGCGGCGAAGATCGCCGCTTTTTTTCGGAGATTTTTCGTGACCCACTGTTTCGGAAAGTGGGTGAATGAGTTTGCTGGAAGTTGGAGGGAAAACGGCGCGCATCTACAAACAAGCCGCGACGGTGTTGAACGAACGAGGGAGAGGCGGGGACGCCTGTGTTTAAAAAAGGAAGAGGAGGGAGTCAGGCTGGCATGGCCACTGCCTTGCGTCGCTGGCGCAATCGCAGTCAGTCAGTCCGGCATGGCTCGCATGACCTATGCAGCAACGATATTCAATGTCGGCCCTGGCGCCGCTCGGCTGGTTTCTGGCCACCGCCCTGGTCTTTGTCGCGGCCCTGGGCCGGCCGTTTGCCGATCCGGACGTGCTCATCTACGGCGAAATTGGCCGCGCCATCTACGAGCGAGGTCTGTTGCCCTATGAATGGGCGTTCGACCACAAGCCCATCGCCGCCTATTACATCTACGGATTGGCGGCCGTGTTGCTGCCGCTGCACTGGCCGCAGTTTCAGATTCTTTGCTTGCTGGTCTTCCTGCTGACGGCTTATCTGACCCGCGACCTGGTGGCGCGCGGCAGTTATGGACTGCACCTGTTCCTGATCTCGGTGCTGTCCTTCAAGTTCTTGAAGTTTTCGGGGAACACCGAGGCCATTTTCCTGCTGCTCGCCTTGGCCTCGTTCTGGGCCCTGATCCGAATGGCGGGGCGTGGCGGCCTGGTCGCCAGTGGCTTGCTGGCGGCCTGCGCGTTCCATGTGAACTACCTCGCGTGTTTTGTCATCGGCCCGGCCGCGTTGTTCCTGTTGGCCACACGGGAGCCCGGCGGTGGCTGGATCGGCTTTCTTCGGCGGCTGGGGTTCTATGTGCTTGGGTTTCTTGCGGGATGGCTGCTTGTGTTTCTGCCATTCCTGCTCAAGGACCCCAGCCTCATTGCCAGCTATTTTGTGGCGCAGATGGGATTCCTCAGCGGCTACCAGTCCCGGCTCGACGCCACGGAGTCGGTCAAGTTTTTATCGTACCTGCTGCCCCTGCTCTTGCTGCTGTGGGTATGCCGCCGTCCCGCGCCTGGATTCGAGCGCCTGCATCGCATGGGGTGGATCGCCTGGATTTCGGCGTGGGTCGGCACCTTGTTGTCGGTCCGCTTCTACCCGCATTACGCCTTTCCCCTGGCGGTGCTGGCCGTGTTTTTATGGCTCGTATCCGAGCATCCGCGCCGCAAGGTGTTCATGGCCGTGACGGTCGCCATTTTGGCCTTGTCTCCGATCAAATATGGAATAGGGATGCTGAAGTCGATCCCGGAGATTCGGCAGGCGTACGATTTTTCTCCCTACGAGCAGGTCAAGGCGATGGTTGGCGAT
This sequence comes from Paracidovorax wautersii, assembly GCA_009912175.1. Taxonomy (GTDB): domain Bacteria; phylum Pseudomonadota; class Gammaproteobacteria; order Burkholderiales; family Burkholderiaceae_C; genus Comamonas_F; species Comamonas_F wautersii_A. The sequence goes on from WNDQ01000008.1 coordinate 96,731, forward strand.
GAGCCCGTCCTGGCGGTACGCGCATCCCATATTCCTTTTTACTATGCGCGCATCGTTCCCTCGCAGCCCATGATCTGGTCGGATCATGCGGCGATTCGTTACCGGGAGGCTGAAGACGCGTATTACCTCTCGTATTTGAATCGTCAGCCACTCTGGGTGATGATGGCCCGCGGGCGCTGTGAGGGCGCGTATGAGATGGGCATGCCCGAAACCTGCCACCAATTGCGCCGGGGTTATGAACATGTCATGACACTGGACGAGAAATACCACGATCGAATCGATCTCTATCGCATGGCGATGCCGCTTCCGATGACAGCCGAAGATCTGTGAGAGGCGGTCGACCAAACGCAGCGACCAGATGATGCGGGGGAGCGGTTGCACTTGCGGTTGATCTTGCCCCTGATTTACGGACACCTATCTAAGCGACATTGGCCAGCTCGTACTGCTCTGGGCTGAGGTAGCCCAGGGTCGAGTGCAGCCGGATCCGATTGTAGTCAACCTCAATGTAGTCAAACACATGAGCCTTGGCCTGCTCCCGTGTGGCGAGGTGTTCACCATGGATGGCCTCGACCTTCAGACTGTGGTTCCAACTCTCCATTGCTGCGTTGTCGTAGCAGTTGCCTCTGGCACTCATGCTGGCGATCAAAGCGTATTGCTCCAACAGGGCGCGGTGCTCGCGC
>WNDQ01000080.1 GCA_009912175.1 Paracidovorax wautersii
TGCCTGGCGACAACGTGACGATCACCGTCAAGCTGATCGCCCCGATCGCCATGGAAGAAGGTCTGCGTTTTGCCATCCGTGAAGGCGGTCGCACCGTCGGCGCCGGCGTCGTGGCCAAGATCCTCGCTTAAACCGTTTCGAAGGAACCGTCATGAGCAAGCAAAAGATCCGCATCCGCCTCAAGGCCTTCGACTACAAGCTGATCGACCAGTCGGCCGCCGAGATCGTTGACACCGCCAAGCGCACCGGCGCCATCGTCAAGGGCCCCGTGCCCCTGCCGACCCGCCTCAAGCGTTTCGACATCCTGCGTTCGCCGCACGTCAACAAGACCAGCCGCGACCAGTTCGAGATCCGCACTCACCAGCGCCTGATGGACATCGTCGACCCGACCGACAAGACGGTCGACGCCCTGATGAAGCTGGACCTGCCGGCTGGCGTGGACGTCGAAATCAAGCTGCAGTAAGTTTCTTGCTGTTGTTTGTGTGACGAAAGACCGGGCCTCGGCCCGGTTTTTCATTCGCGTGGCCCTTTCCCGTCATTTGCCAAAAAAACGGGCAGGGGCTACAATGCCCGACTTTCCGCGAGTCTGGGGGTGCGCTTGGCGCAACTTTTGTTCGTGGAAATCTAAGGGCCCCGGCCAATTGAAGTCGGGACTGTCGAAAACCCAGGCGCCAGCTCATCGGGAGTGAGGTGCCAGGAGAAAACTGAAATGAGTCAAAGCAATCGTCTGGGGTTGCTGGGCCGCAAGGTGGGCATGCTCCGTCTGTTCACCGATGACGGGGACACAGTGCCCGTCACGGTGGTGGATGTGTCCAACAACCGCGTGTCCCAGGTCAAGTCCCAAGAGAATGACGGCTACGTCGCCCTGCAGGTGACGTTCGGTGCCCGCAAGGCATCGCGTGTGACCAAGCCCGTGGCAGGTCACCTGGCCAAGGCCGGCGTCGAAGCTGGCGAGATCATTCGCGAATTCCGCGTGGAAGCCGATGTGGCAGGCCAGTACCAAGCCGGTGGCGTGGTCAAGGCTGAAGCCGTGTTCGCCGCAGGCCAGAAGGTCGACGTGCAAGGCACCTCGATCGGTAAGGGCTTCGCCGGCACCATCAAGCGCCACAACTTCGCGTCGCAACGTGCTTCGCACGGTAACAGCCGCTCGCACAACGTTCCTGGCTCCATCTCGATGGCGCAGGATCCGGGCCGCGTGTTCCCCGGCAAGAAGATGACCGGCCACATGGGCGATGAGACCGTGACGACCCAGAATCTGGATGTCGTGCGCATCGACGAAGCCCGTCAGCTGCTGCTGATCAAGGGTGCGATCCCCGGTGCCAAGGGCGGTTTCGTGACCGTTCGTCCCGCCGTCAAGGCCAAACCTACCCAGGGAGCGAACTGATGCAGCTCGAACTCCTCAATGACCAAGGCCAGGCCGCGTCGAAGATCGACGCGCCCGAGACGCTGTTCGGTCGTGAATACAACGAATCGCTGGTGCACCAGCTGGTCGTGGCCTACCAGGCCAACGCCCGCCAAGGCACCCGTGCCCAGAAGGACCGCGAGCAGGTCAAGCACTCGACCCGCAAGCCGTTCAAGCAAAAGGGTACTGGCAACGCGCGTGCTGGTATGACCTCTTCCCCGCTGTGGCGTGGGGGCGGACGTATCTTCCCGAACCTGCCGGAAGAAAACTTCTCGCAGAAGATCAACAAGAAGGCCTACCGTGCCGGTATCGCCACGATCTTCTCGCAACTGGTGCGCGAAGGCCGCCTGGCCGTGGTGGACGATCTCAAGATCGAAGCCCCCAAGACCAAGCTGCTGGCCAGCAAGTTCAAGGCCCTGGGTCTTGACTCGGTGCTGGTGATCGCCGACCAGATCGACGACAACCTGTATCTGGCCTCGCGCAACCTGGTCAACGTGCTGGTGGTCGAGCCCCGCTATGCCGATCCGCTGTCGCTGGTGCACTACAAGAAGGTGCTGGTCACCAAGAGTGCGCTGGAGACGCTCAAGGAGATCTTCGCATGAGCACACTGAAATTTGAAGAAGGCCGCCTGCTGCAGGTGCTGGTCGCTCCCATCGTGTCCGAAAAGGCCACCCTGGTTGCTGAAAAGTCCAACACCGTGACGTTCAAGGTGCTGCAGAACGCCACCAAGCCCGAGATCAAGGCCGCCGTTGAACTGATGTTCAAGGTCGACGTCAAGGGTGTTTCCGTGGTGAATACCAAGGGCAAGACCAAGCGCTTCGGCAAGTCGGTCGGCCGCCGCGACAACGTTCGCAAGGCCTACGTGACCCTGAAGGAAGGTCAAGAGCTGAACCTGTCCGGGGAGGCCGCGTAAATCATGGCTGTTATCAAGATCAAGCCGACCTCGCCCGGCCGCCGTGGCGTCGTCAAGGTCACGCGTGACCATCTGCACAAGGGTGCAGGTTTTGCGCCGCTGCTGGAACCCCAGTTCCAGAAGGCCGGCCGCAACAACGACGGTCACATCACCACCCGTCACAAGGGCGGTGGTCATCGTCACCACTACCGCGTGGTCGATTTCGTGCGCAACAAGGACGGCATCCCCGCCAAGGTTGAGCGCATCGAATACGACCCGAACCGTTCCGCGCACATCGCTCTGGTGCTGTACGCAGACGGCGAGCGTCGCTACATCATCGCCCCGCGTGGCGTTGAAGTTGGTGCATCGCTGCTGTCCGGTTCCGAAGCGCCGATCCGCGCCGGCAACACCCTGCCGATCCGCAACATTCCCGTGGGCTCCACCATCCACGCGATCGAACTGCAACCCGGCAAGGGCGCGCAGATCGCTCGTTCGGCTGGCGCCTCCGCCACGCTGCTGGCCCGTGAAGGCGTTTACGCCCAGGTCCGTCTGCGCTCTGGCGAAGTCCGCAAGGTGCACGTCGAATGCCGCGCGACCATTGGTGAAGTGGCCAACGAAGAACACAGCCTGCGCCAGCTCGGCAAGGCCGGTGCCACACGTTGGAAGGGCATCCGCCCGACGGTTCGTGGCGTGGCCATGAACCCGATCGATCACCCGCACGGTGGTGGCGAAGGCCGCACTGGCGAAGGTCGTCACGCTGTCGATCCTTGGGGCAATCTCACCAAGGGTTATCGCACCCGTAACAACAAGCGCACACAAGTCTTCATTGTGTCGCGTCGCAAGAAGTAAGGGGCTGACAAATGGCTCGTTCTCTCAAAAAGGGTCCGTTCGTCGACCACCACTTGCTCGCCAAGGTCGACAAGGCCGTGGCCATCAAGGACAAGAAGCCGATCAAGACCTGGTCGCGTCGCTCCGTGGTTCTGCCCGATTTCATCGGTCTGACCATTGCCGTGCACAATGGCAAGCAACACGTGCCGGTTTATGTCACCGACCAGATGGTGGGTCACAAGCTGGGCGAATTCGCCCTGACTCGTACCTTCAAGGGTCATCCGGCTGACAAGAAAGCCAAGAAATAAGGGAAGACCATGTCAGAAACACGTGCAGTCCTCCGGGGCGTCCGTCTGTCGGTCGACAAGGGCCGCCTGGTTGCGGACCTGATTCGTGGCAAGAAGGTTGATCAAGCGCTCAACACGCTGCAGTTCACCCAGAAAAAAGCCGCTGTGATCATCAAGAAGGTTCTGGAATCCGCGATCGCCAATGCCGAGCACAACGACGGTGCCGACATTGACGAACTCCGCGTCAAGACCATCTATGTCGAACAAGGTACCACCCTCAAGCGCTTCACTGCTCGCGCCAAGGGCCGTGGCAACCGCATCAGCAAGCCCACGTGCCATGTGTACGTGACGGTTGGCAACTGAAAGGCTAGAGGACATGGGACAGAAAATCCACCCAACTGGCTTTCGCCTGGCAGTCAGCCGTAACTGGGCTTCGCGCTGGTATGCCAGCGACCGTGATTTCGCCGGCATGCTGGCCGACGACATCAAGGTTCGAGAGTACCTCAAGGCCAAGCTCAAGAACGCCGCGGTTTCGCGCGTTCTGATCGAGCGTCCCGCCAAGAACGCCCGCATCACGATCTTCTCGGCACGTCCGGGCGTCGTGATCGGCAAGAAGGGCGAGGACATCGAGAACCTCAAGAAGGAACTGACGCGCCAGCTGGGCGTGCCGGTCGCGGTCAACATCGAAGAAGTGCGCAAGCCCGAAACCGATGCCCAACTGATCGCCGACAGCATCACGCAGCAGCTCGAAAAGCGCATCATGTTCCGCCGCGCCATGAAGCGCGCCATGCAAAACGCCATGCGTCTGGGTGCCCAAGGCATCAAGATCATGTCGGCTGGCCGTCTCAACGGTGCTGAAATCGCCCGTACCGAGTGGTACCGCGAAGGCCGCGTGCCGCTGCACACGCTGCGCGCCGACATCGACTACGGCTTCTCCGAAGCCCACACCACCTACGGTGTGATCGGTGTGAAGGTCTGGGTCTACAAGGGCGACACGCTCGGCCGTGGCGATCTGCCCGCCGTGCAGGAGCCGCGTGAAGAAGAGCGCCGCCCGCGTGGTCCGCGCCGTGACGGTGCCCGCCGCGATGGCGAGCGTCGTGATGGTGACCGCCGTGGCGCCCGTCGTCCCGCCGGCACCAACGCCGCACCGGCCGATGGCAGCGACAAGCCCGCCGAGGCCACTGGAGAGTCCGCCGTTAAGCGCGTCCGCAAAGCCGCGCCAGCTGCAGCAGCTGACGGTGCCAAGGCTGAGTAATCAGCCGAGTTGATGGAGAAAAATCATGCTGCAACCTGCACGCAGAAAATTCCGCAAAGAGCAAAAAGGCCGCAACACCGGCATTGCCACGCGCGGTAACGCTGTCTCGTTCGGCGAATTCGGCTTGAAGTCGACGGATCGCGGTCGCCTGACCGCCCGTCAGATCGAGTCGGCTCGTCGTGCCATTTCACGCCACGTCAAGCGCGGTGGCCGGATCTGGATTCGTGTCTTCCCGGACAAGCCCATTTCCACCAAGCCCGCTGAAGTTCGGATGGGTAACGGTAAGGGCAACCCCGAGTACTACGTGGCTGAAATCCAGCCGGGCAAGATGCTGTACGAAATCGTCGGCGTCTCCGAAGAACTGGCTCGCGAAGCGTTCCGCCTGGCTGCTGCCAAGCTGCCGCTGCGCACCACCTTCGTTGCTCGTCAACTCGGCGCTTGATCAGGAGAAGAAGACATGTCTAAAGCAACTGACCTGCGCCAAAAAGACGTGGCTGCCCTGGCAGCCGAAGTGACCGCACTGCAAAAGGCCTATTTCGGCCTGCGCATGCAAAAGGCTACGCAACAGCTCAACAACGTCGCTGCCCTGCGCGTCGCTCGCCGCGACATCGCACGTGCCAAGACGATCCTGGCTGAGAAGCAAGCCGCTGAAACCGCGAAGGCCTAAGGAGTGACCATGACGGAAGCTAAAACATCCCTCAAGCGCACCTTGGTCGGCAAGGTGGTGAGCGACAAGCGCGCCAAGACCGTGACGGTGCTGGTCGAGCGTCGTGTGAAGCACGAGCTCTACGGCAAGATCGTGGTCAAGTCGAGCAAGTACCACGCTCATGACGAAAATGGCGAGTACAAGCTGGGCGATCTGATCGAGATCACCGAGAGCCGTCCGCTGTCCAAGACCAAGAACTGGGTTGCGACCCGCCTGGTCCAGAAGGCTGCCCTGGTGTAATGCCGGATGCATTTCGGGCGTTTCGATGCCCGAAGCTGCAAAGCCGCAAAAACGGCCACACAATGTGTGGCCGTTTTTCTTTTTGCAAGGTAAACACCATGACGATCAATATTGGCGATTCCCTGCCCGATCTGACGCTGGCCGAATACTCGGACGTCGAGGGCGAGGGCTGCAGCATCGGACCGAACCCCGTCAAGCTCCGCGAAGCCGCCAGCGGCAAGACGATTGCGCTGTTCGCGGTGCCCGGCGCCTTCACGCCGACCTGCTCGGCTCAGCATGTTCCGGGCTACCTGGCCGAGCTCGATGCGCTCAAGGCCGCGGGTGTCGACGAAGTCTGGTGCCTGTCCGTGAACGATCCCTTCGTGATGGGCGCCTGGGCGCGCGAGCAGAAGGCCGTGGGCAAGATCCGCTTCATCGCCGATGGCAGCGCCGCCTTCGCCCAGGCCACGGGCCTGACGCTGGACCTGACGGCCAAGGGCCTGGGCCTGCGCAGCAACCGCTATTCGGCCCTGGTCAAGGATGGCCTGCTGGTGAGCCTGAACGTTGAAGGCCCGGGCAAGTTCGAAGTCAGCGACGCCAAGACGCTGCTGGGCCAGGCCCGGAGTTTCTGAGGCCGGCGCACGGCGCCCTCCTGTAACAAAGCCCTGGCGGGCCATGTCCGCCAGGGCTTTGGTGTCTGGAGCGTCTGGCGCGTCGGGGCGCTACAGCGTGGCCTTGAGGTAGCGTGCGCCCGGCAGCGGGTTGTAGTAGTAGGGCGGGATGTCCTCGAAACCCAGGTCCTGGTAGAGCGCGCGGGCGGATTCCATGACGTCGAGCGTGTCGAGCAGCACGGTGGAGTAGCCCCGGCGCCGCGCGGCGTCCAGCACGGCCTCGGTCAACTGGCGCCCCAGGCCGAAGCCCCGGTAGGGTTTGCGCACATACAGGCGCTTGAGTTCACAGGCGTTGGCGTAGTCGCTGCTGACCAGCGGGCGCAGCGCACAGCAGCCGGCGACGTCGTCGTCGACCTTGGCCAGCAGCAGCACGCCGTAGGGATCGACATACTCGCCGGGAAGCTGGCGCAGTTCTTCGTCGAAGTTCTGGAATTCAAGGTCCAGCGACAGGCTCTGGCCGTACTCGGCGAAGATGTGTCGGGCTTGTTCGTAGGCCCGTTCGTCACGGGCGGCATGGATCTGAAAGTGAGGACGGTCCACGGATGAAGGAGGGCCGGTCATGCGCGAGCGCAGTATCCGGGCTCGAAACGAGAAAGTCGGACCCGCCAGTCTAGAGCGTGTGATGCACTTTTTCCACCCCTGCATGACCCTGGGAAGGGGATTGCCGGATGCACCCGGCGCAGGCGTGATAGGCGGGCCGGCGTGGTGCTGGCGTCATCGCCTAGACTGCATGCGTTACAAATGGTGCGTTCGTGTGAAGAAACGATGCTGTCGCCGACGCCGCGCACAGGGTCTGCGGACGTGTCGTTTCCCAAAAAATAGAAAGGGTGCGGCATGAAAGCCTTTTGGACGGAGTCAATGGGCGGCGCGGGCCCGGCGCCTGGCGTGGATGGTGGGCCGGCACGCCGGTGGCGCAACGGGGGCCGCCTGTCGCTGCTCGCCGTGGCCGTGGTGGCGGGCGCCTGCACCAGCGTGCAGACGACGCAGCCGGGCGCTGTCGGCGTCGAGCGCTCGCAGCTCATGTCGGTCAGCCGGGCGGAGGTCGACAAGGCCTCGGCGCAGGCGTACGACAAGATGCTTGCCGAGGCACAGAAGCAGGGCAAGCTCAACCGCGACGCCGCGCTGACGGCGCGTGTGCGCAGCATCTCCAGTCGCCTGATCGCCCAGAGCGGCGTGTTCCGGGCCGATGCGCCGGGCTGGAAGTGGGAGGTCAATGTGTTCCAGACCGACCAGGTCAATGCGTTCTGCATGGCGGGCGGCAAGATCGGGGTGTATTCCGGACTGGTGGCCAAGCTCAAGCTCACCGATGACGAACTGGCGGCCGTCATCGGGCACGAGATTGCACATGCCTTGCGCGAACACGTGCGCGAGCAGGTGTCCCAGCGCCAGGCCACCCAGCTGGGGATGAGTGTTCTGGGGGCACTCACTGGTAGCCAGGCGGTGACGCAACTGGGCAACCAGGTGGCGCAGGTGACCTTCGGCCTGCCCAAGAGCCGGCAGGCAGAGACCGAGGCCGACCGCATCGGGGTTGAACTGGCCGCGCGCGCGGGCTATGACCCGCGCGCCGCGGTTTCGCTGTGGCAGAAGATGGGCAGCCAGGGCGGCAGCCGCCCGCCCGAGTTTCTGAGCACCCATCCGGACTCGGCCACGCGCCAGCAGGACCTGACGCAGATGGCGGCCGTGGTCATGCCGCTGTACGAGCAGGCGCGGGCGCGCCGCTGACCGGCTGGGCGGTCTCAGCGCATCAACAGGCTCTCAGGCCAGGAGCCGCTGGATGCGCGTGTGCAGTTCGGCGAAATCGGGCGCACCGACGATGCGCTGGACGATCTGGCTCTGCCGGTCGAGCAGGAAGGTCGTCGGCGTGGCCTGGACCTCGCCCCACAGCCGTGCGCCCTCGCCCTGGGTGTCCAGTGCGATCTGGAAGGGCAGTTGCCGGGTGCGCACGAATTCGGCGACGTAGTCGGGGCGGTCGTACTGCATGGCCACGGCCAGCATGCGCAGGCCACTGGCCTGGAAGGTCTGGAACAGCCGCACGAACTGCGGCATTTCCGCCACGCAGGTCACGCAACTGGTGGCCCAGAAGTTCACCAGCGCCACGCGGCCCTGCAGTTCCGCCGTGTGCAGCGAGCCGCCTTCGAGCAGCGTGAAGGCATGGGCGGGCGCGGCCTCGGGGGCGGTGGCCCAGGCGCCCAGGCCGCCCACGGCCGCGGTCGCCGCGACGGCGGCGCTGGCTTGGAGGATTTTGCGGCGCGGCAAAGAGGGCATGGCAGGGCGGTGGGCGTGGGGCAGGGGCCGGCGGATGCGCCCGCCAGCTTAGTGCGTCGGCCCGGTGCTGGGGTCGGGGCCAGCCCGTATTTCTAGCAGATTCCGCGCCGGTCCGCCGCCCGGGCCGCTGCCGCCAGCGGCAGGCTCGCGGCCCGCTTTCGGATTCCGCGTTGATAATCAGAAGCCCGGCGCGTGCCGGGGCTTTGCACCGAATGCCGTTGCCGCTGTCCATGAATCGCATCTTCATCATCGCGCATGCGCCCTTGGCGTCCGCCATGCGGCAGTGCGCGCTGCACGTGTTTCCGGACTGCGACGCCTATCTATCGGCGCTCGACGTACAGCCCAACATGCCGCCCGAGGAGACGCAGGCGCAGGCCCGCATCCTGCTTGAGCAGCTCGGCGGCGAGCACACGCTGCTGCTGACCGACCTGTTCGGCGCCACGCCCTGCAACGTGGCCCAGCGCCTGACCGATGGCGTGGCCACGCGGCTGGCCGCCGGCCTCAACCTGCCCATGCTGCTGCGCGCCATCAGCTATCGCCACGAGCCGCTGGAGATGCTGGTCAACCGCGTGGTCAGCGGCGGCACGCAGGGGGTGCTGGCGGTGGCCAACACCCCTCCCCAGAACCAGAACCGAACGGAACATGCTTCAGCAAACCACCACGATCAGTAACAAGCTCGGCCTGCACGCCCGGGCCTCGGCCAAGCTGACCAAGCTGGCGGGCTCGTTTGCCTGCGACGTCCACATCGCGCGGGGAGAGCGGCGGGTCAACGCCAAGAGCATCATGGGTGTGATGATGCTGGCGGCCGGCCAGGGCATCGAAGTGCGGCTGGAGACGCAGGGCGAGGACGAGCAGGCCGCCATGGACGCCTTGCTGGCGCTGATCGGCGACAAGTTCGGCGAAGGGGAATAGGCGCCGGCAAACGGAGCCAGAGCAAAAAGAACCTGGAGCACCAGGAAACCGGAGACCAGCCCTCATGACCATTGCCATCCACGGACTCGCTGTGTCCCGCGGCATTGCCATCGGCCGCGCGGTACTGGCCGCTGCCAGCCATCTGGATGTCGCGCATTACTACATCGAGCCCGAGCAGGTCGGCTCGGAAATCCGGCGCGTGAGTGCCGCGCGCAACGCGGTCATCGAGGAGATCACGCGGCTGCAGGCCGCCATGTCGCGCGAGACGCCGCGCGATCTGGTCGCCTTGCTCGACGTGCACCTGATGCTGCTGCAGGACGAGGCGCTGGCGCTGGCGATCAAGGGCTGGATTGCCGATCGCCTCTACAACGCCGAGTGGGCGCTGGTCAGCCAGCTCGACGTGCTGGTGCGCCAGTTCGACGAGATGGACGACCCCTACCTGCGCGAGCGCAAGGCCGACCTCGAACAAGTCGTCGAGCGTGTGCTGCGCACCATGCGCGGCGCGCCGTCACCGGTCGCGCCGCCGGCGCCGCAGCCGTCGGCGGCCCCGCGCTCCGGGGTGGCCGCCGACGCGCTCGTGCTGATCGCCCATGATCTGTCGCCGGCCGACATGCTGCAGTTCAAGCACTCGGTGTTCTCGGGCTTCGTCACCGACGTGGGTGGCAAGACCTCGCATACCGCCATCGTCGCGCGCAGCATGGACATTCCGGCGGTCGTCGGCGTGCGCACGGCCGGTGAGCTGATCAAGCCGGACGACTGCGTGATCATCGACGGCGATGCCGGCGTGGTCATCGTCGAGCCGTCCGAGGCGCTGCTCGACGAGTACCACTACAAGCAGCGCCAGGGCGGGGTGGAACGCCAGCGCCTGCTGCGGCTCAAGAACACGCCGGCGGTGACGCTGGACGGGCAGGCCATCGAGCTGCTGGCCAACATCGAGTTGCCCGAGGACACCCGCGCCGCGCGTGAATCCGGCGCGGCCGGCGTGGGGCTGTTTCGCAGCGAGTTCTTGTTCATGGGGCGCGGCGGGCGCGCCCTGCCCGACGAGGCCGAGCAGTACGAGGCCTACAGCCAGGCAGTGCGCGGCATGCAGGGCCTGCCGGTGACCATTCGCACCATCGACGTGGGCGCCGACAAACCACTGGACCACGGCTTTCGCGACCAGCCGCAGCACCTCAACCCGGCGCTGGGCTTGCGCGCCATCCGCTGGTGCCTGGCCGAGCCGGCCATGTTCGTGACGCAATTGCGCGCCATCCTGCGCGCGGCCGTGCACGGGCCGGTTCATCTGCTGATTCCCATGCTGGCGCACGCGCGCGAGATCCGGCAGACGCTGGCCTTGATCGATCAGGTGCGCCAGCAGCTCGTGCAGCAGGGCATCGCGCACGGCCCGGTGCGGCTGGGCGCGATGATCGAGATCCCGGCCGCGGCGCTGGTGCTGGGCCCCTTCCTGAAGCACTTCGACTTTCTGTCGATCGGCACCAACGACCTGATCCAGTACACGCTGGCGATCGACCGGGCCGACGAATCCGTGGCCCACCTGTACGACCCCTTGCATCCGGCCGTTCTGCAACTGGTGGCCAGCACCATCGCGGCCGGCCGCGCGGCTGGCAAACCCGTGAGCGTGTGCGGCGAAATGGCGGGCGACGTCGGCATGACGCGCCTGCTGCTGGGCCTGGGCCTGCGCAGCTTCTCGATGCACCCGACCCAGCTGCTCGCGGTCAAGCAGGAAATCCTGCGCTCGGACATCACCAAGGTCGAACCCTGGGCGCGCCAGGTGCTGGCGGCCGATGATCCCCAGGCCGCCATGAAACCGGCTGCGCGCGACGAGCGCTGAGCACAGGCGGGCGGCCTCGGGGCGCAGCTTCCGTGCTTTCCAGCGCGTTGCTCGCCGCGTGCTCCCGGGAAATTGCCAGCGGTCTTTTCAAGTCAGTGGGGGGAGGCGCCGAAGGCGCTTCGGGGGGCGTTAAATCCCCGCGGCGTGGGCCTGTTGGTCGGCGTGATAGCTCGACCGCACCATCGCACCGACGGCGGCGTGGGTGAAGCCCATCTTGTAGGCCTCTTGCTCGAACATCTTGAAGGTGTCCGGGTGCACGTAGCGGCGCACCGGCAGGTGGTGGCCCGAGGGTGCGAGGTACTGCCCGATGGTGAGCATGTCGATATCGTGCTCACGCATGTCGCGCATGACCTGCAGGATCTCTTCGTCGGTCTCGCCCAGGCCGACCATGATGCCGCTCTTGGTTGGCACCTTGGGGTGCAGCGCCTTGAACTTCTTGAGCAGGTTGAGGCTGAACTGGTAGTCGCTGCCCGGGCGCGCTTCCTTGTACAGGCGCGGCGCGGTTTCGAGGTTGTGGTTCATCACGTCGGGCGGCGCGGCCTTGAGGATCTCGAGCGCGCGGTCGTCGCGGCCGCGGAAGTCGGGCACCAGGATCTCGATCTGCGTCTGCGTCTGCGGCGAGAGCTCGCGGATGTTCTGGATGCATTCCACGAAGTGGCCACTGCCACCGTCGCGCAGGTCGTCGCGGTCGACGCTGGTGATGACCACGTACTTCAGGCGCAGCGCGGCAATCGTCTTGGCCAGGTTGAGCGGCTCGTCCTTGTCGAGCGGATCCGGGCGGCCGTGGCCGACGTCGCAGAAGGGGCAGCGGCGCGTGCACTTGTCGCCCATGATCATGAAGGTCGCCGTGCCCTTGCCGAAACATTCGCCGATGTTGGGGCAGGAGGCTTCCTCGCAGACCGTGTGCAGCTTGTGTTCGCGCAGGATCTGCTTGATCTCGTAGAAGCGCGTGGTGGGCGAGCCCGCCTTCACGCGGATCCAGTCGGGCTTCTTCAGTGTTTCGGCCTGGACCACCTTGACCGGGATGCGCGAGATCTTGGCCGCGGACTTCTGCTTGGCCAGCGGGTTGTAGTCGGCGGTGGAGGTGACGTCGCGGACGACTTCGGAGGTGCTCATTGGATGGCCTTCGTGCTGCGCAGTGCGGTGCCGGCGTCTTGGGGCGGTCTGGCAGCGCTCGTGGTGGTGTGATCGTGTGGCGAGACAGCCGGCGCCGCCAGTTGGCGCACGAGATGGCGGGCCAGAGTCTGTGCCACGTCCTGCCGCTCGGCTTGGACGCCCATTGTAGAAAGGTCGACTGTGCGCAGCCCCGCATAGCCGCACGGATTGATGCGGCTATAGGGTTCGAGGTCCATGTCGACGTTGAGCGCCACGCCGTGGTAGGTGCAATGCTGGCTGACCTTGATGCCCAGCGCGGCGATCTTGCCCAGGCCCGCGAATGCACCCAGGCCCGCGGCGCGGCCATCGCCGGGCAGCGCGACGTAGATGCCGGGGGCGCCGTTCACGCGCTGGCCGTCCACGCCGTGGTCGGCGAGGGTGTCGATCACGGCCTGCTCCAGGCGGCGCACGTATTCCTTGATGAAGTAGCCGTGGCGGCGCAGGTCCAGCAGCGGGTAGGCCACGATCTGGCCGGGGCCGTGGTAGGTCACCTGTCCGCCGCGGTTGCTTTGCACGACCGGGATGTCGCCGGGCGAAAGCAGGTGGCCGGCCTGGCCGGCCAGGCCCTGCGTGAACACGGGGTCGTGCTCGCACAGCCACAGCTCGTCGGGCGTGTCGGGGCCGCGCGCGGCGGTGAAGGCCTGCATCTGCGCGAAGGTCTGCGCATACGCCACGCGACCGAGGTCGCGCGTGCGCACGGAAGACAGCAGGCGCTCAGAGGACATACTTGGCCAGCGGGTGGCCCGAGAGCTCGCGGTAGAGGTCGTCGAGCTGTGCGCGGCTGGTGGCGGTGACGGTGAGCGTCACGCTCAGGTATTTGCCGCCCGGGCTGTCGCGCAATTGCACCGTCGACGCGTCGAAGAACGGGTCGTGCCTGTGCGCGATCTGCGTCATGGTGTGAACGAACCCGTCCTCGTTGAGGCCCATCACCTTGATGGGGAACAGAGACGGGTACTCGATGAGTTCGTCGGCGCGCGGAGGGCTGGTGCTGGCGGTCATGGTGGAATTATCCGTTGTCGCTGGAGACGGTGCATGATGTCGGCCCGATGTCTGATCTTGCCCCTGATTTACGGACACCTATCTAAGCGACATTGGCCAGCTCGTACTGCTCTGGGCTGAGGTAGCCCAGGGTCGAGTGCAGCCGGATCCGATTGTAGTCAACCTCAATGTAGTCAAACACATGAGCCTTGGCCTGCTCCCGTGTGGCGAGGTGTTCACCATGGATGGCCTCGACCTTCAGACTGTGGTTCCAACTCTCCATTGCTGCGTTGTCGTAGCAGTTGCCTCTGGCACTCATGCTGGCGATCAAAGCGTATTGCTCCAACAGGGCGCGGTGCTCGCGC
>WNDQ01000081.1 GCA_009912175.1 Paracidovorax wautersii
CAGGGCTGCCAGGGCGACCTGCGCCTTGAATGCCGGGCTATGCGACCGGCGGCTTCTTTTTGCCATTTTGGGGTTCCTCTTGCTGGTCCCTATGACCAGCTCAGGCCCCGACCGTTCCACTTATCGGCCTGTCCGAATTTCCGCCGCCACCTCTGTTTTGCGGGGCTTGCCGCGTATCCGGTGATCGGTGTTTTCGTTGCAGCGCAGGTGGCGCGGCGCGTGGCCAACTTTGCGTTGGCGCGCCCCTCGCGTGAGGTCTTGTTCACGTCTGTCAAACGGGAAGATCGCTACAAGGCGAAGAACTTCATCGACACCGTCATCTACCGCGGAGGCGATCAGATCGCCAGCTGGAGCTACGGGGGGCTGATGGCCCTGGGCCTGGGCATCAGCCAGATCGCCGTGGTTGGCGTGCCGCTGTCGATTGCCTGGCTGGCGCTGAGCTTCTGGCTGGGTCGCGTCCACACCCGAAAAGAACGCGCTCAAGTCCCTTCCACACCACAGACCATCCCCGCCGAAGTGGCACAGCCCATTCGGGCTGGTGCTTAGGGCTCAACAGATGTCGTCTCGGCATAACAGGTACGAACAAAGGAAAACCCATGACCATCAACCTCTCTTGACGTGCGGCCATCACGGCTATGGCCGCTGGCACTGCGCTGACCCTGCTTCCCGCCTTTGGCGCATCGCCGCAGGGTACGCCCCCTCAAAAAATGCGCATCGGAGTGATCGGCTCCGGAAGCCTTGGGGGCAGCGTTGGCCGTGCCTGGGTCAGGGCCGGGCATGAAGTGATGTTCTCCAGCCGCAATCCAGACGAGCTGCGAGCCATGGCCAAGGCACTCGGGCCACTGGCTTCGGTGGGGACATCCAGGGAAGCCGCCGCCTTCGGCGAAGTCATCCTGACCGCCTTGCCCTATTCCGCCTTGGCCTCGATCGGCCGCGACCTGCAGGCGGAGCTGCGCGGAAAGATAGTCATCGACGCCAGCAACCCCACGCGGTGGTCGGATGGTGATCTCTATCGCCAGGCCATGCGTGACGGCGTCGGCGCCACCTCGGCCCGCTTGCTGGTGGGCACTCGTCTCGTGCGTGGCTTCAGCGCGGTAAACGCGACGGCCATCGCCGCATCGTCCGAGGGACGCAGGGTGGGGACTCTCGCGGTGCCGATCGCCAGCGATGACAAGGCCGCTCTGGCCGTGGTTTCGCAGTTGGTGCGCGATGCCAGGTGCGCCCCCGTGATCACCGGCAACCTCGAATCGTCTCGGGTGTTCGAGGACGGCACGCCGATCGACGAGGCCGACACCGATGAAGCCACCCTTCGCCGGATACTGAAACTGCCCCCGGCCTGAAAGAGCAGAGGTGCTCTGCACAGTCCTCGGATCTTTTGACATGGGCCACTCCCTCGCATCACCGCAGGAGTGGCCCATTGCTTTGTCAGGTTGATCGCGGGAATTACGACGCGCCATCGAATCCACGCGCATGTGCGTCACTTTGCGTCACACAACGATGCGGTTGCGAAATTGAAAAAAACGCGCGATTCCACACAATTTGGCTCGCGCACCGGCAGCCCTGTGGCCCCAGCCGAATCGCAACAAAACGCCCAGACACCCCTACCTCACACAGCCATGATCCGAGTCATCAAGTCGTCCAAGCCCGCCGAAGCCCTCCACGAAATCGCCGCGCAGGTCGAGCAGGTCGTCAAACAAATCATCCGGGACGTCGGCGAGCGCGGTGACGCCGCCGTGCGTGAATACTCGCTGAAGTTCGACCAATGGAATCCCGCCAGCTTTCGCCTGACCGATGCGCAGATCGCGGACTGCCTGGCCCAGTTGTCCGAGCAGGCGCTGTCGGACATCCGCTTCGCCCAGGCCCAGGTTCGCCGTTTTGCCGAAGCGCAGAAATCCTCCTTGCGCGACATTGAAATCGAGAG
Organism: Paracidovorax wautersii; assembly: GCA_009912175.1. Classification (GTDB taxonomy): domain Bacteria; phylum Pseudomonadota; class Gammaproteobacteria; order Burkholderiales; family Burkholderiaceae_C; genus Comamonas_F; species Comamonas_F wautersii_A. The sequence continues at coordinate 1,922 of WNDQ01000081.1, forward strand.
CCTGCCGGGCGTGATCCTGGGCCACAAGAACCTGCCGGTTCAGTCGGTCGCCTGCTATGTGCCAGGAGGCAAGTACCCGCTGATCGCCTCGGCCCACATGGGCGTGGTGACGGCCAAGGTTGCCGGGGTTCCCCGCATCGTGGCCGTGGCCCCGCCGTTTGGCGGCCAACCCAATCCGGCCATCGTGGCGGCCATGCACCTGGGCGGCGCCGATGAAATCTACTGCGCGGGCGGCGTCCAGGCCGTCGCGGCGCTGGCCTTGGGCACGGACTCGTTCCCGCCCGTCGACATGATCGTCGGCCCCGGCAATGCCTATGTGGCCGAAGCCAAGCGCCAGCTCTTCGGCAAGATCGGCATCGACCTCATCGCCGGTCCCACCGAAACGCTGCTGATCGCCGACCACACCTGCGATGCGGAAATGGCCGCGGCCGACCTGCTGGGCCAGGCGGAGCACGGCATCAACTCGCCCACCATCCTCGTGACCAACAACGCGGCCCTGGCCGAGGCCCTGCCCGCCGAGATCGAGCGCCAGCTCGCGGTGCTGCCCACGGCCGCCGTGGCCTCGGTCGCCTGGCGGGACCATGGCGAAATCATCCTGTGCGACACCCTGGAAGAAATGCTGAGCGAGGGCGACCGCATTGCCTCCGAGCATGTGCAGATCCTGACGGAGGACCCCGACTACTTCCTTCAGAACCTGAAGAACTACGGCGCGCTGTTCCTGGGCCCCCGCACCACGGTTTCCTATGGCGACAAAGTCATCGGCACCAACCACACCTTGCCCACCCTGCGCGCGGCCCGCTACACCGGCGGTCTGTGGGTCGGCAAGTTCATCAAGACCTGCACGTACCAGAAGATCAACACGGACGAAGCCTCGGTGCTGATCGGCCAATACTGCTCGCGCCTGTGTGCCCTGGAAGGCTTTGCAGGCCACCAGGAGCAGGCCGATCTGCGTGTGCGGCGATACGGCGCCCAGGCCTCCGCCTGAAAAACCTTCAGATCGCGGCCAGCAGCACGCCGTCGCCGCCCAGGTAAGTCCTGACCGCGGCGGGAATCGACGGATCCTCGGGCGCGATCAGGGCCGCTTGCCGCAAGGTGTTTCGCGACACGTGCGGATCGTCACTCAGCTTGTGGAAGGCGACACGCGCGGCAAAAGGCTGCCGGTAGGCGGTGGCGGCGATTCCGGCAACCAGGCCGAGCATGTACTTGATCGGCGTTCGGAACTGGGGCATCAGGATCGTCGTCGTCATTTCATTGCACTGCCGGCGCTCGTAGTCACACATGAACAGGCGCTGGCCGAGCAGGTAGCAGATGCCCCGGTACGTGAACCGGCAGCGATCCTCGTTGCCGTGATCGTCCCGCACGCGCATCGACTCGACCGTGACGTAGCGGATGCAATCGCCCTCCTGGTAGATGACCGTCACCGCGCGCAGCACCGAGCCCGCATAGATGGAGGAACGGTGGTATCGGAAGTAGGTTCCCAGAAATGGCTTGAGGTCGGACGCGCAGCCGCGCGCCAGCGCCGCGAGCGTCTGGAAGTGAGCCGGCGCAACAGTTGCGCCTGCGGATTCTTCCTGCTGCCGCAGGCGCCGCAAGAACTCGTCCGCCGGGCGATCCATGTCCTCGACAGTCAGGCCGCAATGGCGAGCGATCCTGGCCAGGTTGCGGCGTGACGGGGCATGGGAGCCCGCCAGGTATTTGTTGAACTGCTGCCGGTTGATGCCGACCTGCCGGCAGAACTCCGCGACCGAGCCCGCCCGGCTGACGACTTCGCGCAGGTTATGGCTCACAGACGACGCCGTTCCGGCCCCGTCGGGACCGGCCGGCTGTTTCGACACGACGGAGGACATGGGGCGCACCGGGTCCTGACTTCACGCCGCGCCGGCCGCCGGCGCCGTGGAAGCGCGCACGACCAGTTGCGTGGAAAAGATCTTGCGTTTGGGCGGCGACTGGGCTTCGGTGGATCCGTCCAGCATGTCGATCAGAAACCTGGCCGCGCAAACGCCCTTCTCAACCAGGGGCTGCCGGATGGTCGTCAAGCCCTGCAAGGCGGCCGCCGGGATGTCGTCAAAGCCGATCACCGAGATGTCTTCAGGGACACGCAGCCCCAGGCGCGAAGCCGCGTTCATGCACGCCAGCGCCATGACGTCGGAGCTGGCGACCACGCCGGTGACTTCCTGCTTGAGCAGCAGCATCTCCGCAGCGTACTGGCCCGCCGCATTGTCGAAACCGCCCGCCTCGACGATCTGCAGTTCGTCAAAACCGATGCCGGCCTCCCCCGCGGCTTCGATGTAGCCGGCCAGCCGCTCGCGCGCGATCATCTCGTTGGATTGTTCGAACCGCTTGCGGTCGACCAATCCACGATGGCCATCGGGCCGCAGGCGCTCGATGATGAGGCCCAGGCGGCGGTGTCCGAGCGCCAGCAGGTGACGGACCTGCTCCCGGGCCGCGGCGCGGTCGTCGATGCCGACGTAATGCGCATGCGGCACCGCAGGAGAGTCGACCACCACCAGCGGTATTTTTTGCGCCACGATGGCTTGCACGGTGGGATGGTCGTCCGGCAGGGTCGAGATGATCAGGCCGTCGACCAGCCCCTGCACGGCCAGGTTCGATTCGCGGCGGCCGTCCTCGGCCAGGCGCTGGTTGTTCATCGGAAACAGGGTGAGCGCGACATTCGACAACTCGTTCACGCTGCTGATGCCCTGCAGCAGCGACATCACCCAGGGGTCGGCGCAGGCGTAGGACAGCTGATCCATCACGATCAGCCCGATCGCCCCCACGCGCCCGGACCGCAGGCTGCGCGCGCGTACGTTGGGGCCGGGATAGCCCAGGCGGTCGGCCGCCGCGAAGATCTGCTCGCGCACCGCGGGCGAAATCTTGGTCGAGCCGTTGTAGGCGTAGGACACCGCGGGTTGGGACACACCTGCCGCTTTCGCGACGTCTTTCATCGACACCATATTTTTCAGTTCCAGCAATCGCGTGCCTGCGGCACTTGCGGCAAGGCTACACGCATCACGCCCCGCTTCTTCCGCGCGACAAGTTTATCGAATAACTCTTGTGGGTGATTGGAGCGACCCAATGCGGCACGGATCCCACGTTTCCGAAAAGTCTCGCGAGGTTCGCAGAGGGCCCTCCTCCCCGGAGTTCCTGCATCGAATCCGACGCATTTTTGCGAGACGATCATTTCTACAAGGGTTTTCCCTAGGTCTACCTGCATTCAATTTTTCTACACTGGTTCGGTTATACGAATAACCCCATCACGTCGAAATCTCGACCTCTCTCTTCACCCAAGGTGGCCCTCGTGACACGTGTGCTTCATCTCTACGGTGGCTGGCCAGGCCACTTCCCCTACGAAACCGCCGCCTGGGCGCAGGCGCTTTTCCGGGAACTCGACTTCGACGTGGAGGCCTCCACGGACATCTTCACGCTCGACCGGGACTTGACGGCTTACGACCTGATCGTCATCGGCTGGAACAACGCGGTCACCACCGAAACGCTCACGGCCTCCCAGGAAAACCGCCTGCTCGAAGCCATCGAACAAGGCACGGGACTGGTCGGGTGGCACGGCGCGGGCGCCGCCTTTCGCGCCAGCCTCAAGTACCACATGGTGCTCGGCGGCTCCTTTCTGGAGCACCCGGCCGGCGAAGGTTTTCCGCACCCTTATGTCGTCAACGTGATCGACCGCTCGCACCCCGTCAGCGAAGGCGTGGGCGATTTCGAGGTGCGCTCCGAGCAGTACTACATGCAGGTAGACCCCAACCTGCACGTCCTGGCCGAGACGACGTTCGACGGCAACCCCATGCCCTGGCTCAAGGGCAACAAGAGTCCCGTGGCCTGGGTTCGGCAATGGGGGCAAGGCCGGGTCTTCTACCACTCCATCGGCCACGACACCGGCAGCCTCGCCGACCCCAACGTCCGGCGCCTGACCCGGCAAGGCCTGGCCTGGGCCGCCCGCCGCCCTGGCTGATCCCGCCTGCCCGGACTTTCTTTTCACATCTGTCTCGAAGGAGCGAAATCTTGACGAAGCTGACTGGTGGCCAAATCGTGGCCCAGACCCTGAAGAACTACGGTGTCGACTATGTCGCCGGCATCCCCGGCCACGGCATCTGGACACTCACTGATGCCTTCCTGGAGGAAGACTCCAGGCTCAAGTTCATCCAGGTGTTTCATGAACAAAGCGCCGTGCACCTGGCCGACGGCTACTACCGCGTCTGCGGCAAACCCATGGCCGCCGTGACCTCCATTGGCGCCGGCGCCAGCAACACCGTCATCGGCATGGCCACCGCGTTCACGGACTCGACCAGCGTCATGCTGATCACCGGCGGGCCGCCGACCCACATGCGCGGCCATGGCCTGCTGCAAGAGCTCGAACGCTACACGGACAACGACTTCCCCAAGATCGCCGAAGCCGTGACCAAGCGCCACTGGGTGGCGACCCGCGTCGAGGAACTGCCCTTCATCCTGCACCGCGCCTGGAGCTCGATGACGACCGGCCGTCCCGGCCCCGTCCATATCGAAATCCCCATGGATGTCCAGGCGGAAGCCGCCGAGGTCACCCTGCATGCCGTGCACGAGCGCGTGCCGGTCGGCAAGGTATTCCCCGACCCTGCCGCCATCGACGCCGCGCTCCAGGTGCTCAAAAGCGCCCAGCGCCCCATACTGGTCATCGGCGGCGGCGTCATCACCGGTGAAGCCTGGGACGAGGTGAAAGCCCTGGCCGAAGCCTGGCAGATCCCTGTCGTGACGACCTGGAACGGCAAGAGCGGCTTCCCCGAGGACCACCCCTTGTTCGCGGGCAGCGTCGGGCAGACGGGCACGCTGTGCGGCAACTCGATCGCCTCGCGGGCCGACGTCATCGTCGCGGTCGGCTGTCGGTTCACGGACTGGTCCGCTTCGAGCTACGCCAAGGGCGTGACCTTCGCCATCCCGCCCTCGAAGCTGATCCACATCGACATCGACCTCCATGAGATCGGCAAGAACTACCCCGTGACCGTGGGCATCGTCTCGGACGCCAAGCACGCCCTGGCCCATCTCGTCCAAGCGCTGAACGGGCAGACCGCCGACCGCCCCGACTACATGCAGGACCTGGCCCAGCAGCAAGCGCAATGGGAAGCCAAGCTGGCAACCCGCCGGGATTCGGACCGCTTTCCGTTCACCTCGCAACGCCCGCTGGGTGCGCTGCGCAAGATCTTTCCGCGCGACACCATCGTGGTGGTCGGCTCGGGCAATACCCAGGGCGCCGTCAAGCAGACCTTCCCGGTCTACGAGCCGCGCACGCACCTGACCTCCGGCGGCTTCTCGTCCATGGGATGGGCCGTGCCCGCGGCCATCGGCGCCAAACTTGCGGCGCCCCACCGGCCGGTCGTCTGCATCCTGGGCGACGGCGACTTCCTGATGACTTCGCAAGAGATCGCCATCTGCGTGACCAACGCCATCCCCGTGGTTTTCCTGATCCAGAACAACGCGGGCTACATGTCGATCCGGGGCGGGCAGCGCAAGCAGACCAGCCGCCACATCGGCACCGAATTCAACACGCCCGACGGCCAGCCCTACTCGCCCGACTACCAAGCCCTGGGCCTTGCCTTCGGCCTCAAGTCCTGGCGCGTGGAACGCCCCGAGGACCTGGAGCCCATCCTGCAGCAGGCACTCGACAGCAACGAGCCCGTGCTGATCGAACTGCCGACCGACCGTGATGCCGCAGGTCCGTGGGTGCCCGGCTGGTGGGACTTCCCGATTCCGGAATACATCGACGACGAACGCCAGCAGGAATACCAGACGCTGCGCCAGTCCGAACAGCACCTGTAAAGCAGCGGACATTCAGCCCGCACCCCGCCTCGCCCCCTTCCTCGTCTTTCAATCGGGAACCAGCTCATGGCTCAACAACGTGATGACTCTCAGGTCACGCCCCGCATCCGTCGGGCCCGCGTGGCCACCTTCTGTGGCTTCGCGCTCGTCGGCGCCCTGATGTACATCTGGTCGACCAGTGTCACGGCCTTTCGCAACCACCTGGGCCTGTCCGGTGCAGAGGGCGACCTGAGCTTCGGCCTGATCGCCTTCGGCATCGGGGCCGGCGCGGCGGTGGGCTCCTTGTTCATCGGCCGGCTGATCGATCTCTACGGCGCCAAACGCATCGTGGGGATGACACTCGTGCTCTACCCGCTGTCCATCGTCCCGCTCGGCTTGGTTGGCAACGTGCCGTTTGCCCTCGCATTCGGCATCGCCCTGGGCCTGCTGCGCGGCGCGGCGGACACGGCGCTCAACGCCCACGGCGTCCAGGTGGAACGGTTCTACCGCCGGCCCATCATGTCGGCCTTCCACGCGTTCTATTCGCTGGGCGGGTTTCTGTTCGGCATGGTCGGCAGCTACTTCGCGGGCCGCTCTGCGGAAAGCGCCCTGCTGCCCTTCATGGCCTGCGGCCTGGCCCTGCTGGCCGCCAGCGTCGTCATCTGCCGATACCTGCTGGACAAGGACGACATGCCCGCGCCACAACACGCGCCGCACGCCCTCCAAGGCACGCCAGCAACGGCGACGCATGGGCACATCGTCCTGCTGATGGTGGGTTTCGGCGTCCTGCTGCTGGGCGCCATGGTGGGCGAGAACGCCGTGGCCGACTGGGGGCAGGAGTACCTGAGCCGCGAAGTGGGAACGACCGCTTCCGTGGCCGGCATGGCCATCAGCTTCTTCACCGGCGCGCAGTTCATCGGGCGCCTGGTGGGAGACCGGCTGGCCGAGTGGATGGGCGCACCCCGCCTGGTGTGCTTGAGCGGGCTGTGCGCGGTGCTGGGCCTGATCGTGACCATCACAGGCACCAACGCCGTGGCGGGGATGATCGGCTTCTCGATGTTCGGGCTCGGCGTGTCGTGCATCGCGCCCCTGATGCTCTCGAGCGCGGGCCGCAAGGACCCGCTCAACGCCGGGCGCAACATCGGCATCGTCAACGGCATTGGCTACACCGGCATGCTCGCAGCGCCCGCCGCCCTGTCGCTGATCGTCTCGGCCTTCGGTATCGGCATGCTGCTGTACTTCCCGCTGGTCCTGCTTGCCCTGCTGGCGCTGTTCGGCCCCCAACTCATGCGTGATCGGCGCCCATCAACGGCGACTCCCGCCGTGCGCTCAGCGCTTTAACCCTCTGTTTTCAGACCGCTCCCGTGCCGCCGCAACCCGGCGCGGGCGGCCGGCGCACGGCCAAACCCACAACAACACCTCAACAAAAAGCGGACTTCATGCAACAAGCAGCGGACATCGTCATCATCGGATCCGGCGTGGGCGGCAGCACCCTGGCCCATGCCCTGGCCGACACCGGCAAACGGATCGTGATCCTGGAGCGGGGCGAACACCTCCAGGATGCGCCCCAGGCCCGCGATGACGTCGCGATTTTCCAGCAGGGCTTCTACAAATCGTCGGAAGAATGGGAAGGCAGCGACGGCAGCCGGTTTCTGCCCGGCAACTACTACTACGTCGGCGGCAACTCCAAGTTCTTCGGCGCCGTCATGTACCGCTACCGCGCCGAGGACTTCGAGCCCCGGCCCCACCTGGAAGGCCAATCACCGGGATGGCCCATCGCCTATGCCGACCTGGAGCCCTGGTACGACCGCGCGGAAGCGCTGTTCCAGGTGCGCGGGGACGTCGGCAAGGATGCCACCGAACCGCCTCGCTCCGCGCCGTATCGGCATGCGGCGGTTCCCGACGAACCGGCGATTGCCGCCGTGCGCGAGCGGCTGCAGGCAGCCGGCGTGCACCCCGCCCCGCTGCCCCTGGCCATCGATCTCCAAACGTGGCTGGACCGCGCGCCGACCGGATGGGATGCCTTTCCCAACACGGGCCTTGGAAAGATCGACGCCGAAGTCGGCCCGCTGGCCAGCGCGCTGGCCCATCCGAACGTCACGCTCATCACCGGCGCGAATGTCGACCGGCTGCTGACCGATGCCAGCGGCAAGACCGTCACCGCGGCTGTCTTCTTCAAGGACGGGGTTCAACACCGCCTGCAGGCCAGCACCTTCGCCGTGGCCGCGGGCGCGGTGCAATCGGCCGCCCTGCTGCTGCGTTCGGCCAACGCCGTCCAGCCTACCGGCCTGGCCAACAGCTCCGACCAGGTGGGCCGCAACTTCATGAACCACAACACGACGGCGCTGCTGGCGATCGACCCGCGCTCGGTCAATACGGCGGTCTATCAGAAGACCCTGGCCTTCAACGACTTCTACAACCACGATCCGGAAACAGGCTATCCGCTGGGCAACGTGCAACTGCTCGGCCACATCACCGGCAACATCCTCAAAGCCTATCTGCCCCGGATGACACCCACCTTCCTGTCCAACAAGATCGCCCGGCATGCCTATGGCTGGTTCCTCACCAGCGAAGACCTGCCCAACCCGGACAGCCGGGTGACCCTGCGCCACGGCCAGATCGTCATGCACTGGGTGCGCTCGAACATGAAGGCCCACCAGGAATTGATCAAACGATCACGCGCAGTCATGCGCAAGGCGGGCTTTCCGATCGTGTTGACCCACACCTTCGGCCGCAAGACGACCTCGCACCAATGCGGCACGGCCAAACTCGGAACCGACCCAAGAACGTCGGTTGTCTCGCCCGACTGCCGCTCGCATGACCTCGCCAATCTCTACATCACGGATGCATCGGTCCTGCCCACATCGGCGGCGGTCAACCCTGCCTTGACCATCGCGGCGCTGGCACTCAAGGCAGGGGCGGCCATACGGGCAGAGCTTTGACGGTTCTACTTGGCCGACACCGACCAGTGCGCCAACGTGTTGTAGATGCCGCTGACCACGATCAACGCCGCGCCGGCATAAAAGCCCAGCGTGGGCACCTCGTTCCACACGAACCAGCCGATCAGCGAGGCCCAGATGATGGCCGCGTAGTCGAACGGCGCGATGACCGTGGAGGCGGCGGTGCGGAAGGCCTGGGTGATCAGCCCCAGCCCTGCCGTGCTGGCCACGCCGATGCCCACGATGGCCAGCCAGTGCGCGGGCTGCACGTCGGTCCAGAAGAAAGGCACGAACAGGGCCGAGACCGCCAACTGGCTGATGACGAGGTAGAGCAGCATGGTGCTCATGGTCTCTTGCCGGTCGAGGTAATTGGCCGAGATCATCATCACGGCGTAGCCGGCGGCCGCCCCCAGCGGATAGAGGGCGACCACGGAGAGCGACTCGGCGCCGGGATCGACGATGAACAGCACGCCGCCAAACCCCGCGAACACGGCCAGCCAGTTGCGCGCCAGCACCCGCTCGCGCAGGACCCAGGCCGACAGCACCACCACCAGGATCGGCGCCAGGAAAGCGATGACCGTGGCCTCGGCCAACGCCAGGTGCCGCAGCCCCAGATAGAACAAGCAGGCCGATGCCACATTGCAGGCACCGCGAAACAGGTGCAGGCGCGGCGTGCGGCTCCGCAAGGCCTTCGCCCCAGCCGTCCGCCAGACGAAGACGAGCAGGAAAGGGGCAACGACCAGCGTCCGCAGGAAGATCAGTTGCACCGGCGCATAAAAGCTGCTGAGTGACTTGGCCAGCGCATCGCTGATGCACAGGCAGATGGTTCCAAGCAGGATCAGCACGATCCCGTTGGCCGTCTGGTTTTTGGTGGTCATGGCGTTGTTTTTCTCGGCCCCGTGGATGAGCGGGGCGAATCTGCAAGACCGTCATCCTAGGGAAGTTCTAGACGCTCGGCACGCCCGCCCGACGATGCCCCTGCCCCGCGGCGGAACAGGCGAAGACCGCCAGCGCGACACCGGCCAGCACGATCAGCATGGCCGAGCGCAGGCCGTAGTGCTCGCCGACGAATCCCAGCATCGGCGGGCCGACCAGGAAGGCGATGTAGCCGGCCGTGGCCGCGATGCGCACCCGCGTTGCCGGATCGGGCCCCGAGTCGCCCGCGGCGGACAGCGCGACCGGAAAACCCAGCGAAGCGCCCAGCCCCCACAGCAGGACCGCCAGGCCGGCCAGGACCGGGTCGGTGCTGAAGATCACCAGCGACAGCCCGATGACGCCCGAGACTGCGCTGGCCCGCAGCACCGCGGCCCGGCCGAAGCGCGCCAGGAAATACCCGCCGCAAAAACGCCCCAGCGTCATGGCCGCGGCGAATCCCAGGAACACGAGCGCGCCAGAGGCCGGGTCGAAGCCGTGTTCGTCGATCATCAGGATCGGCAGCCAGTCGTTGGCCGAGCCCTCGGCAAACGCCATGGCCAGCACGATGAAGCCGATCATCAGCAACCGGGGATCGCGCCACACAGCCTGGCTGCGCGCGCCCGACGCCTGCGCGGGTGCCGCGTCCCTGCCCGCCTCGACCGTCTCATCGGGAATGAAGCCGACGCACCAGAGCACCACCGGCAGGCACAGGCAAGCCACGACCGCCAGATGCAGGTTCACCGCAACGGCGGCCGACGTCAGCAGCAGCCCGACACCCGCACCGCAAACCGTCCCCAGGCTGAAAAAGCCGTGCAGGGCCGGCAGCACCGGCCGCGCCAGCAGGCGCTCGACATGCGCCCCATCGATGTTGATCGCGATCTCCGACAGGCCCATGCCCACGCCGATCAGGCCCAGCCCGAACGCAACCACCCAGGCCTGCTGCACGGCCGTGCCCAACGCCATCGCCAGCAGGCCGGCCACGACCAGCAGCATGCCGATCCTGGCCACCACGCGGTTGCCCAGGCGCCGCACAAAAAACCCCGCGCTCAGGATGCCCGACATCGACCCCACCGACAGGCCGAACAGGACCATGCCCATCTCCGCAATCGACGCGCCCAGGGCATCGCGGATGGCGGGCGTGCGGGTGATCCAGGAACTCATGACCACGCCGATCAAGAAAAACAGCGTGAACAGCGCATTGCGGCGCCGGTGATGGAGGCGAACTTCTGAGGTGTGCATGGGGGCCGATTGTCTTCGACTCCGATGACGGTCTCGGCCACGTCCTCGGGCTTGTTGCATGACGTGACTTGCTTGGCGCATGAACGTGGTCATGGCAGGATTGCGGGCCGGCACGGCCCGCATAACCCCGTAAGAAAGACGCCGACAATGAACTTCTCCTGGCTTGACGACTTTCTCGCGCTCGACAGTACGGGCAACTTCTCTCGCGCGGCCGAGATGCGGCACATGACGCAACCTGCTTTTGGCCGGCGTATCAAATCGCTTGAGGAATGGATAGGCACCGAGTTATTCGACCGCAGCACCCACCCTATTCGCCTGACCGTCGCCGGCGAGTGGTTCCGGACCACGGCGACCGAGCTGCTGGAGCAAATTGCCAAGGTGCCCGGAGAAGCCCGCCGGATTGCGCAAGCCACTTCAAGCTCGTTGCCCTTTGCAGCGACCCATGCCCTGTCGTTCACCTTTCTGCCGGGTTGGCTCCAAAAATTTGATGCCTTGACGACCGGTGGGACCTGATCTTGCCCCTGATTTACGGACACCTATCTAAGCGACATTGGCCAGCTCGTACTGCTCTGGGCTGAGGTAGCCCAGGGTCGAGTGCAGCCGGATCCGATTGTAGTCAACCTCAATGTAGTCAAACACATGAGCCTTGGCCTGCTCCCGTGTGGCGAGGTGTTCACCATGGATGGCCTCGACCTTCAGACTGTGGTTCCAACTCTCCATTGCTGCGTTGTCGTAGCAGTTGCCTCTGGCACTCATGCTGGCGATCAAAGCGTATTGCTCCAACAGGGCGCGGTGCTCGCGCGAGCAGTATTGGCTACCACGGTCAGTATGCACGATCACTCCCCGAGGCCGATTGCGAGCAAACAGCGCCATGCGCAGCGCGTCGCAAACCAGCGTAGC
>WNDQ01000082.1 GCA_009912175.1 Paracidovorax wautersii
GGCTGACGTTCTTCACCATCGGCCGGCCGATTGCCGGTGTCGTCTGCCTGCTTCTCCAACTCACCCTGATCGGCTGGCTACCCGCGACGATCTGGGCGGTGTACGCCCTGAGCCAGTACAAAACCGACAAGAAGATCGAGAAAGCGCTGGCCCAAAGAACTTGATCGGGGTGGCTGGGGATGAAACTCGGCGGCTTAACTGACTTCCCTGTTCCATTGCTCCCCGAACCCCGCGTTGAAGTCGAAATGGCGCAGCGCCGCCAGCGACTGCATGTGCAGCTTGCGCCCGCCCGCATCGCGGTCGAAACGGCGTGTCATGAAGTGCGAACGTCCGCCCTCCTGGTGGATGCGGCTTTCGCTCATGTCGATGCCGGCGGCCAGCGCCAGCAGGTAAAAACCGTATTCGATCAGGCCAAAACCCTGCGGATCGGCCAACTCCTTGTCACGGTTGTTGCTGATGCCATCGAACTTCATGAGCCAGTAGGTGTAGCCCTCGCCCGCCTTGACCTGGCCCGAGCGGAATTCGCCGCTGTGCGCGTTCCAGGCCAGGACGGCCTTGGCGCGCGCGCCACCGGCTGATGTGCCCACGCGCAGGATGTCTTCCAGCGCCGCGCGGTCGTCCGCGCCACCCAGCACGCCGGCCAGCCGTTCGCGGTGGTTGAGCACGTCGCTGGCCAGCCGTGTGAGCGCGTCGATCTCGACCTTGCGCGAGCTGCGCGCGCCCACCGCCAGCATCGGATGGAATTCGAGCGCCCCCATGCCCCGCGTGCCGATGTAGCACAGCCGCTCGACCGGATTGAAGCTGTCAGCCGAGCGGCCCTGCGCGGCCAGCCAGGTGTCGATCAGCGCATTGCCGAACTTGTCTGGCAAGGAGTCGGCCAGCAGGCCCGGCAAACCCTTGAAGGCCTCACGCGGCAGACCCGGAAACTCGTAGGGATCGGGACCGAGCGGCATCATGACCGGCGCCAGTTGCACCCCGCTGGCGGCAAAGTCCGGCATGTACTGAAAGACCGCAAGCTGGCGGTCGGCCAGCCAGCTCACGGCCCCGATGTCGCGGCCCCACAGGCGCACGGTGGCGTTGGTCATGCATCGCCCTCCTCGCCCCAGGCCCAATCGGTGGCCTTGGGCGTTTCGGCTTGCTCGCGCGCACGTTGACGCTCGCGTCCGCCGTGCCGGACACGCTCGATGGGGCGGACGCTGGGATCGGGCAAGGCCTGCAGCAAACGGTCCTCCAGGCCCAGCACGCCCAGCACCCGCAACAGCGTGTCGAGCGAGGTGTTGTCGCCGGCTTCGAGGCGCTTGATGCTGCTGACCGAAGCCCCCGACTCGCGCGCCAGGCGCGCCTGCGTCAGGTTGCGGCTCAGGCGCAGCCGGGCCAGTCGCTCACCCAGGGTCTGCAGCGAGGCTTCGATCGTGGATGCATTGATTTCTTGGCGGGTCATATTTGACCCCTAATGACAGATTTAGCCATGATCAGACCATAAACGAACCCATCATCACTGTCAAATAATAGGGTCTATTAATGAGCCTTAAATGGATTTAATATCATTAATGGATCATATTAGATCCTCAAATTAAAATACCCTGCAATCACGGCCGCAGTTCGCCGCGCAAGAAGCGCAAGTCACCATCAATCCTGTTCAGGGCTTGCCGGCCTGCGCCGGCGCACGCGCTGCCAGCGTATCGAAATCCCGGTCCAGCGCAGCCAGCGACTGGCTGATGTGTTCGCGGCGCGCCTGGATCCAGCCGCTTTGATCCGCCAGTTGCGCCCGCGCGTCTTTCAGCATGCGCTGCATCTCGGCGGGCTGCGGGCCGCCGCTGGTGGCGCGGTTCTTCACGATGGCCACCGGGTCCAGGGTCGCGCGAAACTCGGCCTCGCTCATGGGCAAGGTCTGGCCGTACTTGGAATCTTTCATCACTTCCGCGTAGATGCGGCGGGCCTGTTCGTAGGGGAAATCCAGCGGCTTGATGTTGTTGGACTTGGCGTAGCTCACCACCTCGGAGGCGAAGTGGTGGCCGTCGCGAAACGGCAGTTTGTACTTGAGCATCAGCACGTCGGCCAGCTCCTGCGACGCGGTCCAGTCGCTGTTGAGTTCTTCCAGCGCACGCTCGGGGCTGATGACCAGGGCCTTGAGCACCCGGTCCCAGCGCTTGAGCGCGGCGATGCCGCTGTCGACCATGGCCGAGTTCTGCCGCACGTTCTTGGGGTCGTTCATGCCGGGCGTGATGTTGTGCGTCTGCATGACGGGTCCCATGGCCAGCGTGAGCGCCGTGGACGCGTCGCTGCGCGTGTCGTTGAGCAGGCCGGGGTTGCGTTTTTGCGGCATGGCGCTGGACACATAGGTGTTGCCACCGCCTTCCTCCAGCAGGATCCACGGACGCGACTGCGCGTACTGCGTCATCACGTCCTCGACAAAATTGCCGGTGCGCAGCGCGATGCTGGTCACGATGGCGGCCACTTCCACCGGCTGGTCCATGGACGAAATCTGCGAGGCGTCGTAGGCGTTGTCGACCAGCGCCGCAAAGCCCAGGTATTGCGCCATGCGCTGGCGGTCCAGCGGCCAGCCCGTGCCGTTGAGCACCGTGGTGCCCATGGGCGAGCGGTCCACGCGCGCATAGGTTTCACGGATGCGTTGCGCGTCGCGCAGCAGGCCCGCGGCCTGGCCCAACAGGTAGTGGCCGTAGCTGTTGGGCTGCGCGGCTACGCCGTTGGTGTAGTTGGGCACGATGGTGGCGGCATGCCGGTCGGCCAGCCCGACCAACGTGGTCGACGTCGTGTTCAGCTGCTCGGCCAGCTCCAGCAGCTTGTCGCGCAGGATGGCGCTGCGGTAGGTGGCGTGCATGTCCTGGCTGGAGCGCCCCGCGTGCAGCAGCGTGATGTCCTCGCCCGCGGCTTTGATCAGCAGGGGCTCGAAGGTGATGACGGTCGCCGGGCGCGCGGCGCCGGGTTGATCGCCGTCACGAATCACCTGGGCCACGCCAGCGGCCAGGCGCGGCGCCATGGCCTTGTCCAGCAGGCCCTGGTCGGTGTTGATGACCACCGTGGCTTTGTTGATCTCGCCCAGCCAGAAGAAGGGATCGCGTGCAGGCGAGGTGGCGGGCTGCGCGGCAGCGGGAGAAACAGGGACGGCGCTCAGGATCAGCGCGGCCCCCAGCAGGCAGAGGATGGGTTTCAAGGGCGGGCTCGGTCAGGCTTGGGGACCGGCCAGGGTATCTGCAGCCTTGCGGTCGAGACATCCTGGTTTTCGCCTAAATTTTTTCATCGCACCTCAAACCGCGCCCGGCATCCGCCGCCGTGTCGCGGCCCAGAACAGCAGCGCCAGCAGGCTCACCGCCGCGCCCAGCAGGCACACGCCCGACCAGCCGGCGCGGGCGTAAACAGCCGTCGTTGCGAGCGCGCCCAGCCCGCTACCCACGGCATAGAACAGCATGTAGAGCCCGACCAGGCGGCTGTGCGCGTCGGGCCGCGTTCGAAAGATCAGGCTCTGGTTGGTGACATGCAGCGCCTGGCCGCCCAGATCCAGCAGGACGATGCCGATCACCAGCGCCCACAGCGACTGCGGCAGCAGCGACAACGGCCACCAGGCCAGCAGCAGCAACGCCAGCGCAGCGGCGCTGGTGTGCTGACCATAGCCCCGGTCGGCCCAATGGCCGGCGCGCGCCGCCGCCAACGCGCCCACGGCACCCGCCAGCCCGAAGGCGCCGATGGCCGTGTGCGAGAAGTTGAAGGGCGCCGCGCTCAAGGGCAGCACCAGCGTGCTCCAGAAGATGTTGAAGGCCGCAAACATCAGCAGCGCCAGCATGCCGCGGATCTGCAGCACCCGGTCGGTGCGCAGCAACTGCAGCATGGACGCCAGCAGTGACCCATAGGCCATGCAAGCGCCAGCATCATCACGGCGGCGCAGGCGTAGACACCACGCCAGCCCGCCAGGTCGCTGACCAGACCCGCGAATACACGGGCCAGCAGCAGGCCCATGAACACGCCGCTCTGCGCCGCGCCGACCACCCGCCCTCGCTCGTGGCTGGCCGCCGCGCTGGCCGCGTAGGCGATCAGCCCCTGCGTCATGGCCGTGCCCAGCAGGCCGACACCCAGCATGCCCGCCAGCAGCACGGCAGGCGAACGCGCCAGCGCCACGACCCCCAGCACGCCCGCCAGCGCCAGCAGTTGCACGGCCATGAGCCGGCGCCGCTCCACGCGGTCGCCCAGCGGCACCAGCAGCAGCAATGCGAGCGCGCAACCCGCTTGCGTGGCCGCCACCACACCGCCAATGGCAGCCTGACCGATGCCGAAATCCAGCGCCAGCGCGTCGAGCAGCGGCTGCGCGTAGTAGACATTGGCCACGCTCAGGCCACTGGCCGTGGCAAACAGCAGGACCAGACTGGCGGGCATGCCCTCGCGCGCCAATGCGCCGGGCCGCGCCGCCGTGACAGAATCTGTTTTCATGGCCACCTTTCCAGTTTCAAATCAAAACCAGTTGAATGGCGCGCATTGTAGTTTTAAAATGAAACCGATTAAATCCCCCGACAGCCCAAGGGAAAACGCATGCCCCTCAGCCCAACCCCGGTCGGCACACCCTGCCCCGTCGCACGCTCGCTCGACGTCATCGGTGACCGGTGGTCACTGCTCATCGTGCGCGATGCCTTCGACGGCATGCGCCGCTTCAGCGACTTCCAGCGCAGCCTGGGTGCGGCGCGCAACATCCTGTCCGATCGCCTGCGCAAGCTGGTGGAGGCCGGTGTGCTGCAGACGCAGCCGGCATCGGACGGCACGGCCTACCAGGAATACGTGTTGACGGCCCAGGGCGAGAACCTGTTTCCCCTCGTCGTGGCCTTGCGCCAATGGGGCGAGCGCCACCTGTTCGCACGCGGCGAACGGCACTCCAGGCTGATCGACACGCAGACTGGCAAACCCGTGCCCTTGATGGTGCCCCAGGCCAGCGACGGCGGCGCATTGCCCGCCGCACGCACGTTCGTACGGAAAGTGCCGAACGTGCGTTAGTCCCGACACCAGGGCATGTGGTCGCGGCACTGCTCGCGCATCCATGCCAGAAATGCGGCGGTGCGTGCCGACACCAGTTGCGCCGACGGCCGCACCAGATAAATGCCGCTGTCCACGTCGAACGCCCAGTCCGGCAGGATGCGCACCAGCCGGCCTTCGGCCATGTCGCGGGCCATCAGCCATTCGCCGCCGCCGAGGATGCCGATGCCGGCGCGGGCCGCCTCCAGCAGGGTGCCGTTGTCGTTGGAGCGCAGCGTGCCGCGCGCCGCCACCGTTTCGCGGCGGCGGCCGTTGGACAGCCGCCAGTTCGGGAACTAGGCAAAGCCCTGGAACTCCAGGCAGTTGTGCGCGGCCAGATCGGCGGGCGTCGCGGGCTGGCCGTAGCGCTCGACATAGGCGGGCGCCGCGCAAAGAATGCGCTGGTGCCGCCCCAGCCGCTGCGCCACCAGGCGGCTGTCGCTGAGGGTGCCGACCCGCAGCGCGACGTCGTAGCCCTCGGCCACCAGGTCCACATAGCGGTCGCTGTAATTGGCCTCGACGTGCAGCGCGGGGTAGCGCTGCATGAACGCGGGCAGCAAGGGCGCCACCCATTGCCGCCCCATCGCCGCGGGCAGCGCGATCCGCAGGCTGCCCTGCAGCGCGGCCGCGCCGGCGGAGGCCTCCTGCTCGGCCTCCAGGATGAGGCTGGCCGCCGCCCCCAGCTTGTCGGCCAGTTGCCGGCCCGCGTCCGTCAGCCGGACCTGCCGGGTGGTCCGCTCGATCAGCCGCACGCCCAGCCGGCGCTCCAGCGACGCGATGCGTTTGGAGACGATGCTCGCGTGGCGCTCCAGCGCGCGGCCCGCGCCAACGAAAGAGCCGGCCCTGGCGACCGCCGCCAGGGCGGCCAGTTCGTCCATGTGTCCGGTCTCGAATTCGCTCATGCCGGGATTCTCGCATCGCAAGACCACCGCCTTCGCAAGGCCACAGCCGCTGTTTCAGGGCTTGAGGACGATGGTGCCAGCGCCCGCGCCGCGCTCGAGCGAGGCATGCGCGAGTGCGGCGTCCGCCAGCGAAAAGTGCCGGCCGATCGCCGGCTTGATGATGCCGCGCGACACCGCGTCGAACACATCGCTGGCGCGCTCGCGGTATTCGTCCAGCTGGCTCTCATGGGCCGCCAGCCCCGGGCGCGTCAGGAACAGCGAGCCCTTCGCGTTGAGCGTGCCCAGTTCGACCGCCGCCGGCACGCCGGTCGAGGCGCCCATCGACACCATCAGCCCCCGCGGGCGCAGGCAGTCCAGCGACGCCGCGAAGGTCAGCCGGCCGATGCCGTCGTACACCACGTCGGCCTTGCGCCCCCGGGTCACGCGCGCGACCTCGGCCGGCAGATCGACCGCGCCCCAGACCAAGACCTCGCCGCAACCGGCCGCGCGTGCCCGCTCGACGCTGGCAGCCCTGGAAACCACGCCGATGACGAAGGCCCCCAGGTATCGGGCCCAGGACGCCAGGATCTGTCCCAGCGGCCCGGCCGCGCCGTAAAGCAGCACGACCGTCCCCGCCTGCACGGGGTAGGTCGACTTGATGAGGTACTGCGCCGTGATGCCCTTGAAAAGCACGGCCGCCGCGTCGTCAAAGCCCAGGCTGTCGGGCAGCTTGACCAGGCGCTCGGCCGGGTAGAGCCGGCCGCTCGCGTACCCGCCCAACGGCCCCAGCGCGTAGGCAACGCGGTCGCCCACGGCCACGTTGCGCACCTCGCGCCCCACCGCCGTCACCCGGCCCGCGCCCTCCAGCCCCAGCCCGGACGGCAGCGCGATGGGCACCGCACCTTGGCGCTGCGTCACGTCCAGGTAGTTGACACCGATCGCGTCCTGTTCGATCCACGCCTCCTTCGGCCCGGGCTCGGCCTGATCGACCGTCGTCAATTCCAGGACTTCCGGCGCGCCCGTGTGCGCCAGTTTGATGACTTGTGCCAAGGTGTCTGCTCCTCGAAGGTTGGCTGCAGCCGTGTTGATCTGCGTCACCGGATCTTCGAGACTTGCCCAACGTTCATCAATGGGCGTGCATGCAGTTCATCGCTGCGCACCATGCAGCAATGAACCGCATTTGCCGACCGAGCAAGCGATCAGCGCGCCGATGATGATGACCGCGCCCGCTGGCTGCCGCCAACGCGCCGCTCAAGAAACAGCGCCGCCCGCAAGCCCCGCCAACTCGTCCGCGGCCGGGCTTCGCCACCAGGCTTGCGTTTGCCCGGGATACAGCATGTCGAGCGGCGCGTCGATGCGGGGGGTCAGCACTTCGATGCCGCGCTCGGCCGCCAAGGCGCAGACCCGCTCCAGCGGGTCTTGCCAGGTGTGCATGGCCAGGTCGAACGTTTCGTTGTGGATGGGCAGCAGGCGTTTTCCGCGCAGGTCGACGTGGGCCTGGACGGTCTGCTCCGGGAACATGTGGACATCGGACCACTGGTCGTTGTAGGCGCCGGCTTCCATCATCGTCAGATCGAAGGGCCCCAGGCGCTCGCCGATGGCTTTGAAGCCCTCGAAGTAACCCGAGTCGCCGCTGAAGAACAGCCGCTGGTCACCGTCGATGATCACCCAGGACGCCCACAGCGTGATGTTGGCGTCATGCAGCCCGCGCCCCGAGAAATGCTGGGCCGGCGTGGCCACCAGCTGCAGGCCGCTCGCAACGGTCGACTGCCACCAGTCCAGCTGCGTGACCTTGGCCACGTCCACGCCCCAGCCGATCAGGCGGTCGCCCACGCCCAGCGGTGCCAGAAAACGTTTCGTCTTGCCCGCCAGCGCCAGGATGCTGGCCCGGTCCAGGTGGTCGTAGTGATCGTGGGAGAGGATGACGCCCTCGATTTCCGGCAGGTCCTTCACGGCGATGGGCGGCGCATGAAAACGTTTGGGCCCCGCCCACTGCACGAACGACGCCCGCTCGACGAACACCGGATCGGTCAGCCACACGCCGCCGCGCAGCTTGAGCAGCAGCGTCGAGTGGCCCAGGCGGAACAGCGTGCGGTCGGGCGCGGCCAGGATCGCCTCGCGCGTCAGCGCCTGAACCGGCAGCGGGCCCGTGGGCACTCGATTGGGCGGCCGGTTGAAAAAGCTCCAGAGCAGACGCACGCTCTGCACAAAGCTGCGCTTGGGCGTTCTCACGGGGTTGCGATAACGGCCGTCCGGCCCACGCTGCCAACGGAGCGCGTCCTGGCCCGTGCCGCCCACCGCCTCGCTGGCATGCGCCGACTCGTTGCCGGCCGTTGGTGCCGCTCCAGAAACTGCTGACATTGCTGTGTTCTCCGCTCATCGCCATCCAGGGATACGCTGCGCCGCCCAGTGGAAGGCTTAGAGCGTGTTATGCACTTTTTCCACGCCCGCGCAAGCCATGAGAAAGCCCGGATGCAAGGCGCAGGACGCGCGGTGGTGTGTTGCACCACAAGCGACCTGCAACGCCGCAGACGGGCTTTCTCATGGCTTGCCCGAAGGGTTGGGTCCAGAAAAGGCCACTCGCGGCGTTGCGTCTTTTGCCAAGGCCCCGGCCTTGGCTGCAAGCCACGCCTTGCGATTGACCCTTTCTGGTCCCAACGCGGGCGTGGAAAAAGTGCATAACACGCTCTAATAAGCATGAGGCGGCCTCCGCATGATAATCGGAGGGATACTCCACTTGTCAAGAGAAGGATGATTGATCGTGGAAGCACCCGCCAACCGCAAGCTCAGGGCCGACGCCGAACGCAACCGCCGCCGCCTGCTCGATGCCGCCAAGGCGGCCTTCACCGCCAAGGGCACGTCGGCGAGCCTGGAAGACATTGCCCGCACCGCGGGCGTCAGCATCGGTACGCTGTACCGGCACTTTCCAACCCGCGAAGCCCTGATCGACGAGATCTACCGCGACGAAGGCCGCCAACTGGCCGCCGCGGCCGACGATCTTTGCGCCCGCCTCCAGCCCATGGACGCCCTGCACGCCTGGCTGCTGCTGTTCGTGCGCTACTTCGGTCGCAAGCAGGTCCTGGCCGGCGTGTTGCACTGCATGAATGACGACGGCAAGGACAGCGGCAAACGCTACACGATGTCGGTCGAGCTCATCGTCCAGGCCATGCAGTCGCTGCTCGACCGCGCCGCCCAGGCCGGCTGCATCGCCAGCAAAAACACCGAGCCGCTCGACCTGCTGTGCGCCATCGCCGGGGTCGCCACGCTCGGCCCCCAGCCGGGCTGGGAAGCCCATGCCAAGCGGCTCGTTGAGGTTCTGGTCGCCGGACTGGCCGCGTCCGGCGACCCCCAGCGCCAGCCGAAGGGCTCGTGACGTTGGGACACAGGAGCGGCGCGCGCCCCGAACGCAAGCCGCCGTGTGTCTACCCGAACGGCACCCGCGCCGCGCCCTCGGCGTTCCCCACCGCTTCGCGCGCATCAAACGCCTCGCGCGCCACGTCGATGTCGGCGATGTGCTGGCTGGCCCACGTGCCCAGCGCGATCACCGGCTCGGTCAGCGAGCGGCCCAGCGCGGTCAGGTCGTATTCCACGTGCGGCGGCATCACCGCGTAGACGGTGCGGGTGACCAGCCCGTCGCGCTCCAGCCCGCGCAGGCACAGCGTCAGCATGCGCTGCGAGATACCGTTGATGGCGCGCTTGATCTCGGTGAAGCGGCGCGGTCTGGCGGCCAGGAACATGATGATGAGCACGCTCCATTTCTCGCCGATGCGGGCCAGCACCTGGCTGATCTTGTGGCAGTCCACGTGCTGCAAATCCTGAGTGGGATCAGTCACTTTCATGTTACCGGGTTCTCCAGATGTGCCGTATTGCGGGGCGCTGGGACCATGGTTACATTGCTAGTCCCAGTCACAATTTTATACCGAAGGACTTCCCCATGACACTCCTGCATATCGACGCCAGCATCCTCAACGAACAGTCGGTCAGCCGCCAGCTCAGCGCGGCCATCGTCAAGCGCCTGACCGATGAGGCACCCGGCACCCAGGTCATCCGCCACGATCTGGCCGCCGAGCCGGTCGAGCACCTGTCCTCCGCCGAGTTCCTGGCCTTCCAGGGCGTCGAGCCGCAGGGCCCGGCGCAGCAGGCGGTGGCCCGCAACGCACAATTGCTGGCCGACTTCCTGGCCGCCGATACCGTCGTCATCGGCGCGCCCATGTACAACTTCTCGCTGCCCTCGCAGCTGCGCGCGTGGCTGGACCGCGTGTCGGTGCCCGGCAAGACCTTCCGCTACACCGCCACCAGCGCCGAAGGGCTGTCTGGCGGCAAGCGCGTCATCATCGCCTCCACCCGCGGCGGGATGTATGGCGAAGGCACGCCGCTGGCCTTCCTCGACCACCAGGAAACCTACCTGCGCGGCTTCTTCGGCTTCCTGGGCATCACCGACATCACCTTCGTGCGTGCCGAGGGCCTGTCGATCAGCCCGGAACTGCGCGCCGCCGCGATCGATGCCGCCTCGGCCGAAGTCGAAAAGCTCGCCGCTTGATCCAGACCACCCGGAAAACCCCATGTCCACCCATACTTCAACCCGTCCACAGGTTCTGATCCACGGCGGCGGCATGGCCGGCGCCCTGCTCGCCAAGGCCCTGGCGCCGCGCCTGCGGGTCACGCTGGTCGATCCGAACGACTATTTCGAAGTGCCGATGGCGGCGCCGCGCAGCGTGGTCGATCCCGATTTCGCCGCCACCGCCATCATTCCCTTCGCCCAGGCCCTGCCCGGCGTCCAGCATGTTCGCGGTGCGCTGACCGAGCTGCGCGACGACGGCGGCATCGTTCGCTTGCAGGACGGGCGCGAGCAGCGCCTGAGCGGCGACATCACCGTGCTGGCCACCGGCAGCGTGTTTTCCAACGCGCTGGTGCGCGCCACCGCCGCCACCTCGGCGGAGGAGCGCAAGGCGTTCTATCGGCAGTACCAGGGCCGCATTGCCCAGGCGCAGCGCATCCTCATCGTCGGCGGCGGCCCGATCGGCGTGGAAGTGTCCGGCGAGATCGTCGAGCGCTACCCGGACAAGCAGCTCACGCTGCTGGAAGCCGGCCCGCGCCTGCTGGCGGGCACCTCCGAAGCAGCCGCGCAGTACGCGACCACCTTCCTGCACGAACGTGGCGTGACCATCCTGACCAACGAGCGTTTCGACAGCGCCGGCAATCGCGGCGACGTGTTTGCCGGCGGCGGCGAGGCCCGCACCGATCACGGCCGCAGCCTCGGCTACGACCTGCTGATCTGGTGCATCGGCGGCAAGCCCAACACCGGCTACATGCAGGCGCATTTCGCGTCCGTGCTCAACGCCGCCGGGCGCATCCGCGTCACGCCCGAACTGCGCGTGGCCGGGCTGGAACGCGTGTTCGCCCTGGGCGACATCACCGACCTGGACGAGAACAAGATGGCCTGGCACGTCAACGGCCACGTCAAGACCGCCACGCACAACATCCGCGCGCTGCTGGCAGGCCAGGCCGCACCCAAGCTCAAGGCGTACAAACCGCAGACCGGCAATCCCAAGATGGCCGTGACGCTCGGCAGCCGTCACGGCGTGGTGCACCTGCCCGGCGTGGGCGTGGTGCGCTGGCCGGCCTTGGTGCGGATGGCCAAGTCCGGGCACATGCTCGTGCCCCAATACCGCAAGGCGCTGGGCGTATAGCCGCGCCAACCGCGAAGGAGTTTCTATGACCCGCACATCCACCTCATCCGCCGCCGTCGCCCATCGCACCGTCGATGCGCCCGACACCTACCCCGCCCCCGCCGCGCGGCGCATCACCCACCGCACGCGCGGCCACGGCCATGGCCCGATCACCCGCTTGATGAGCCCGTCCGACCTCGGCCAGATCGCCAAGCCGTTCGTGTTTCTCGACCTGTTCGACGCCGACAAACGCACCGTGCAGGCGATGGCCAACATGCCGCTGCACCCGCACTCGGGCATCGCCACCGTGACCGTGCCGATCGAAGGCGCCTTCCACTACGACGACCCGGCCAGCGGCAGCGCCGGCACGCTCGGCTACGGCGGCGTGGAATGGGCGCGCGCCGGTGGCGGCATGTGGCACGGCAAGGAACTGTCCGCCGCCGACGTGCCGCGCATCCAGGGCTTCCAGCTCTGGCTCGCGCTGCCCGCCGCGCTGGAAAACAGCGAACAGGAAAGCCGCTACATCGAGGCGCAACACCTGCGCCAGGCCGGGCCGGCGCACGTCATCGTCGGCCATCACCAAGGCGTGCAAAGCCCGGTGCCCGCGCCGGACGGCATCAACTACCTGCTGGTCACGCTCCAACCGGGCGAACGCTGGACCTACCAGCCACCGGCCGGCCACAGCGTCGGCTGGCTGGCGCTCGCGCAAGGCAGGCTCGACGCCGGTGCGCCCATCGATGCGGGCGAGATGGTGGTGTTCGAACACGGCGAAGCGGCGATCACCCTCGAAGCGTCGGGCGAACAGAACGCCGTATTCGTGCTCGGCTCCGCCGTGCCGCATCCGCACCCGCTGCACCTGGGCAGCTACTCGGTGCACACCAGCGCACAGGCGCTGCAAGCCGGCGAGCGCCGCATCGCCGAACTCGGCCGCAAGCTCCGGGAAGCCGGCGACCGGCGCACGGCATCGGGGACCATTCCGGTGTTCCGCTGAGGCCGAGCCTGCATCACCACGGCCGTGGAAACCGCGCTGGACCTACATGCCCGAACAACTGGCGCGCCCGCACATCGAGCGCGGCCAGCTCCAGCCCGTGCTCAAGGACTGGTGCCCGACGTTCCCCGGCCTGCACATCTTCTTTGCCCGCCATCGCCAGTCGTCAGCATTGGCGCTGGTGGTGGAGGCGTTGCGTTATCGGCGGTAGCTTGAAATCCGGTGCCGGCTATCCACGCCGGCTCCCCTGCACTGCCGGCCGGTCAGCCGCCGCTGCCGCCGTCAGCGCCAGATCCATCAACACCGCCATCGCGTTGAACGCCTCGGCCAGATAGGTCGGGTCGACAGCGCTCTCGTCGTTCAGCGCTTGAGCCAGCACACGCGCCAGCGAACGCGTGTAATCCAGGATCAGCGTCGCATCGTCCAGCAACATATCTGCGGGCGTTCCAGCCACGGGCTGGTAGCTGGCGTTGAGGCTGTACCACGTAGTTTCCGCGCGATGCTCGGTCATGTACTGCTCCTTGTCTCGGTGACGGACAGCCCACCACCCAGAGCCGCCGGGTGGCGGACGTGCCGGGGTGACAACCGAGAACGAAGTACCCGGCCAGGCCGAAGCCTGCCCGACACGCCCGCCATAGACGGCAGGAGCACACGCAACGAAAAAGGGCGGCAATCCCGCGCGGGGATTGCCACAAAAAAAGCGCCTTGCGGCGCCTCGTTGCGCCTTCGTTATTCGGGTTGTCACGCCCGGTCGCCGATGGGCGGCGACGCGTACAAGCTAGGCCGGCGAGTGGTGGGTGTCAACCTCGATGGAGTCGCCAGCCGGCTTTCCGCGCGAACAGAAATTTAACGACCCGAAAGAGGTGGCGGCGGAAATTCGGACAGGCCGATAAGTGGAACGGTCGGGGCCTGAGCTGGTCATAGGGACCAGCAAGAGGAACCCCAAAATGGCAAAAAGAAGCCGCCGGTCGCATAGCCCGGCATTCAAGGCGCAGGTCGCCCTGGCAGCCCTG
>WNDQ01000083.1 GCA_009912175.1 Paracidovorax wautersii
GCTACGCTGGTTTGCGACGCGCTGCGCATGGCGCTGTTTGCTCGCAATCGGCCTCGGGGAGTGATCGTGCATACTGACCGTGGTAGCCAATACTGCTCGCGCGAGCACCGCGCCCTGTTGGAGCAATACGCTTTGATCGCCAGCATGAGTGCCAGAGGCAACTGCTACGACAACGCAGCAATGGAGAGTTGGAACCACAGTCTGAAGGTCGAGGCCATCCATGGTGAACACCTCGCCACACGGGAGCAGGCCAAGGCTCATGTGTTTGACTACATTGAGGTTGACTACAATCGGATCCGGCTGCACTCGACCCTGGGCTACCTCAGCCCAGAGCAGTACGAGCTGGCCAATGTCGCTTAGATAGGTGTCCGTAAATCAGGGGCAAGATCAGGCCGTGGTATTGCTGCTGGGGTCGCCGCTGGTTCTCAGCCGGCTGGTGCCGCTGGCGGTCGTGGTCGTGCCACCGGACGCGCCGCCATCGTCACCGCCTCCGCAGGCGCTGAGCATCGTCGCCAGGGGCACGGCGCCGAGCCCGAAGAGCAGGCGCCGGCGCGAGGGGTGTGGGTCCAGGGCCAATGGCCCTTCAAGATCGGAAGGGAAAGGAAACATGGTCACTTCAGGCGTTTGTTGGAATGAGTCTGGTCTGACGCGGGCCGTGTTGCCCCGCGCCGTGCCATTCTGGATCGATTCAGTTGTCCCAAAAGGGAAAGAAACAAGGCCGTGGCTGGCCTGTTCGGCCGCTTGCATTGCCCGGTTCTTGCGTGCGGGTGCAGACTCGACGGACGGCATCGGTTTGTCGGACGAATCTAGGGATTTCCCTGAATTCGTCAGGCATCCAATGCTATGAATACAGGGGCAGCGTGTGCGCGCCAAACCATGAATCGATGGCCAAAACCGGACACCTGAACGCCTGGGCGCGTCAGTGGCTTGTAAGACGCCAGGCCGACAGTTGCCCGCAAACCGCGACGAGGCGGCGTATAACGAAGCCACAAGCAGAATTTCTTGCTGATTCAAAGCGCCGGCAGGCGACAAAGTCCTAGGAGACAGCACAAATGAGCACGATTGAATCCGTTCTGGTCGAAAACCGCGTGTTTCCGCCACCGGCCGCCCTGGCCGCGCAGGCGCGCGTGGGCAGCCTGGCGGCCTATCAGGCGCTGCAGGCCGAGGCCGAGCGGGATTTCGAAGGCTTCTGGCGCCAGCGCGCGCAGGAGCATCTGGTCTGGTCCAAGCCTTTCACACGCGTGCTCGACGAATCGAACGCGCCGTTCTACCAGTGGTTCGACGACGGCCAGTTGAACGTCTCGGCCAACTGCCTGGACAAGCACATCGGCACGCCGGTCGAGAACAAGACGGCCATCGTCTTCGAGGCCGATGACGGCCAGGTCACCCGGGTCACCTACAAGGAACTGTTGGCGCGCGTGAGCCAGTTCGCCAACGCGCTCAAGGCGCGCGGCGTGAAGAAGGGCGACCGCGTCGTCATCTACATGCCCATGACAGTCGAGGGCGTGGTCGCCATGCAGGCCTGCGCGCGCATCGGCGCCACGCATTCGGTGGTCTTTGGCGGCTTTTCGGCCAAGGCGGTGCAGGAGCGCATCGTCGACGCTGGCGCGGTTGCCGTCATCACCGCCAATTACCAGTTGCGCGGCGGCAAGGAACTGCCGCTCAAGGGCATCGTCGACGACGCCTTTGCGCTGGGAGGTTGCGACAAGGTGCACACCGTGCTGGTGTTCGAGCGCGTGGCCAAGCCGATCCCCATGGTCGAAGGCCGCGACCTGACGTTTGCGCAGGCGCTGCAGGCCAGTCCACCGACTGCCCGCCCGAGGTGGTCGACGCCGAGCATCCGCTGTTCATCCTCTACACCAGCGGCTCTACCGGCAAACCCAAGGGCGTGCGGCACGCCTCGGCCGGCTACCTGCTGTGGGCCAAGATGACGACCGAGTGGACCTTCGACCTCAAGCCCGAGGACGTCTTCTGGTGCACCGCTGACATCGGCTGGATCACCGGCCACACCTACGTCGCCTACGGCCCACTGGCCGCGGGTGCCACGCAGGTCGTGTTCGAGGGCGTGCCCACCTATCCCAACGGCGGCCGCTTCTGGGACATGATCGCGCGCCACCGGGTCAGCGTGTTCTACACGGCGCCCACGGCCATCCGCTCGCTCATCAAGGTGGCCGAGGCCGATGAGAAGGTGCATCCCCGGCAGTACGACCTCTCCAGCCTGCGCATCCTGGGCACGGTGGGCGAGCCCATCAACCCCGAAGCCTGGATCTGGTATCACAAGCACGTGGGCGGCGAGCGCTGCCCCATCGTCGACACCTTCTGGCAGACGGAGACCGGCGGTCATGTCATCACGCCGCTGCCGGGCGCCACGCCCACGGTGCCGGGCTCGTGCACGCTGCCGCTGCCGGGCATCTTCGCGGCCATCGTCGACGAGACCGGCAACGACCTGCCCAACGGCACGGGCGGCATCCTGGTCATCAAGAAGCCCTGGCCATCCATGATCCGCACCATCTGGGGCGACCCCGAGCGCTTCAAGAAGAGCTACTTCCCGGCCGAGATGGGTGGCACGATCTACCTGGCCGGCGACGGCGCGGTGCGCAGTGAGGACCGGGGCTACTTCCGCATCACCGGCCGCATCGACGACGTGCTCAACGTCTCGGGCCACCGCATGGGCACCATGGAAATCGAGTCGGCCCTGGTCTCCAAGACCGACCTCGTGGCCGAGGCCGCCGTGGTCGGCCGCCCGGACGACCTCACGGGCGAGGCCATCGTTGCCTTTGTCGTGCTCAAGCGCGCACGCCCCACGGGCGACGAGGCCAAGGCGATTGCCAAGGAACTGCGCGACTGGGTCGGCAAAGAGATCGGCCCCATCGCCAAGCCCAAGGACATCCGTTTTGGCGACAACCTGCCCAAGACCCGCAGCGGCAAGATCATGCGCCGCCTGCTGCGTGCCGTTGCCAAGGGCGAAGCCATCACGCAGGACACCTCCACGCTGGAGAATCCCGCCATCCTCGACCAGTTGTCGCAGAACAACTGAGCGTTGAGGAGGGCTGCGTGGGGGCCCTTCAAGTGACAGCGTGGGCGGGCTTTGCCCAACCGGTGCTGTCGCCCCCAGTGGGAGAGGCGCAGAAGGCGCTTCGGGGGGCGTTAACGCCTATGGTCGACTCGGCGCGCCAGCCATTCGCCCACGAACTGGACGGCGGTCACCAGCGCGATCAGGATGACGATGACCTCGAACATCACGCGCGTCTCGTAGCGCTCGTAGCCGTAGCGGATGGCCAGGTCACCCAGGCCGCCCGCGCCCACGGCACCGGCCATGGCCGAGGCGTTGACCATGGCGATGATGCTCACCGTCATGCCGCCGATCACGCCCGGCAGCGCCTCTGGCAGCAGCACGTGGCGCACGATGTGCCAGCGCTCGCAACCCATGGCGCGCGCGGCTTCGATCAGGCCGGGGTCGACCTCGCCCAGGCTGACCTGCGCGATGCGCGCGTAGAAGGGAATCAGGTTGGCCGCCAGCGGCACCACGGCCGCCCAGGTGCCCAGCGTGGTGCCCACGAGCCAGCGCGTGACTGGCAGCAGCGCCACCAGCAGGATGATGAAGGGCAGGGCGCGGCAGATGTTGACCAGGATCGACAGACCTTTGTGCAGCACCGGGCGCGAATAGATGCCGCCCGGCACGGTGACCGTGAGCACGATGGCCAGCGCCAGCCCGAGCGTGATGGCGATGACGGCCGAGGCGCCCACCATCGTGAGCGTCTCCAGCAGCGCCTGGGCGTAGCGGTCGAGTTGCAGCGCCGTCATGCGCCGCGCCCTTCAGGCGCGATACGGCCGCGCATCAGAACGCCGGAATGACCGAGCCCTCGAACTTCTTGAGGATGAACTGGCGCACTTCCTCGGACTGGTAGGCGGCCACCAGCGGCTTCACCCAGGGCTTGTCCTTGTCCTGCTCGCGCACCACGATGATGTTGACGTAGGGGTTGTTCTCGCGCTTTTCGACCGCGATGCCGTCACGCGTGGCGATCAGGCCGGCCTGGTAGGCGAAGGTGTTGACCACGGCGGCGGCATCCACGTCGGCCAGCGAGCGTGCCAGCACCACCGAGGATGCCTCGACCAGCTTGACCTTCTTCTTGTAGCCCGTCACGTCGGCCAGCGTGGCCGTGCCCTTGTACGGGTCTAAGCCATCGCGCAGCGTGAGGATGCCCTGGTCGCGCAGGATGACGAGCGCGCGTGTCTGGTTGCTCGGGTCGTCGGGAATGCCCAGGCGCGCGTCGGCCGGCAGGTCGGCGAAGGACTTGTAGCCCTTGCGGGTGTAGAAGGCGATCGGCGAGATGTAGGTGTCGCCAACGGCCGTGAGCTTGTAGCCGCGCTGCTGGATCTGGTCGCGCAGGAAGGGCACGTGCTGGAAGGAGTTGGCGTCGAGGTCGCCGTTGTTGAGCGCCTCGTTGGGACTGGCCGTGCCGGTGATGACGATGGGCTTGACCTCCAGGCCGTTCTTCTTGGCGACCTGCGTGACCACTTCCCAGATCTGCTCGTCGGTGCCGCCGCACACGCCCACACGCAAGGCGTCGGCCGCGCTGGCCGCCAGCGGAAAGGCCGCGGCCAGCAGCGTGGCCAGTTGGAGGGAAAGGAAAAGACGCCGTCCTGCGTACCGCTTCATGAATGCCCCTTGGGTGATGGCGGCCGTGTTGCGATGCACACGCGCGGCCGGCCGTTCTGGATGTGGAGCCGCAGTATAGGAAGGGCCGGCGGGGCTGGCTCAGAAGGAAATCGCGCTAGCTGCTGCCCTGCGCGGATATGCCGTCTGGCCCGGGGCAACCGTCAGTTGGTGCTCAGTTCGATGCCGACTCCGGCGCGTGGCCGGCCGCGTCGCCACCGGCCAGGCGCTTGACGTCCACGCTGGTGATGCGGCGCTCTTCCAGCGCCATGACCTCCAGGCGCAGGCCCTGGATTTCCACCACCTGGCCGGCGACCGGCAACTGCTTGGAGTGGGCCAGGATCAGGCCGGTGAGCGTGCTGTACTCGTCGTCGGCGGGGGCCAGGTCGGGCACGCCCAGGGCCAGCTCCAGCGTGTGCAGGTCGACCAGCCCGTCGACCACCCAGTGGTCGGGGCCGATGGGCTGAACTGAGAGGTTCTCGCCCACGTCGGGGAACTCGCCGGCAATGGCTTCGAGCACGTCCATGGGCGTGACCAGGCCCAGAATGGTGCCGTACTCGTCGCTGACCAGCGCCATGTGGCCGCGCGACTGGCGCAGGACCTCGGTCAGGCGGATCACGCTGATGGTCTCGGGCACGATGAGTGCCGGGCGCAGCGTGCTTTCGGGCGTGACTTTGCGGCTGATCTGGCCATGGGCGACCAGGTCGGCCAGCAGGTCCTTGGCGCGGCCCACGCCGATGATCTGGTCCAGTCCGGTGCGCTCGCAGACCGGGAACAGGCCGTGCGGTTGGTCGATGATCTGCTGGCGCAGGGTCTCGGTGTCCTGGGTGATGTCGAGCCAGTCGACATCGTTGCGCGGCGTCATGATGGACAGCACCGAGCGCTCGGCCAGCGTCAGCACGCCGCTGACCATGTTGCGCTCCTCGGGGCCGAAGGCCGCCGGCAGTGCCGCGGCGATCTGCGCCTGCGTGCTGGCGCCCTCGGCTTGCTGCAGGCCTTCGCGGTCGCCCAGCAGGCGCAGCACGGCGCGGGCCGTGCGGTCGCGCATGGGCACGCGGGCTTCGCTCTTGATCTGGTTGCGCTGGCGCAGCTGGTTGAAGAACTCGATCAGGATCGAGAAGCCGATCGCCGCGTACAGATAGCCCTTGGGCAGGTGAAAGCCCAGGCCCTCGGCCACCAGCGAGAAGCCGATCATCAGCAGGAAGCTCAGGCACAGCACCACCACCGTGGGGTGGGCGCTGACGAAGCGCGTGAGCGGCTTGGAGGCGGCCAGCATCACGATCATCGCGAGCACCACGGCGATCATCATGACTTCAAGGTGCTCGACCATGCCGACGGCGGTGATGATGGAGTCCAGCGAGAACACCGCGTCCAGGATCACGATCTGCACCAGCACCAGGCTGAAGCTGGCGTAACCCTTGCGCGCGGGGCCGGCGTGCTCCACGCCTTCCAGGCGTTCATGCAGCTCGGTCGTGGCCTTCCACAGCAGGAACAGGCCGCCGACCAGCAAGATGATGTCGCGCCACGAGAACGTGAAGAGCCAGAAGCTGAAGACCGGGGTGGTCAGGCGGATGAGCTGCGCCATGACGGTCAGCAGGCCCAGCCGCATGAACAGTGCCAGGGTGAGCCCGACGACACGCGCCTTGTCGCGCTGGTGCGGCGGCAGCTTGTCGGCCAGGATGGCGATGAAGACCAGGTTGTCGATGCCCAGGACGATTTCCAGGACGACGAGCGTGAGCAGGCCCGCCCAGACGGCGGGGTCGCTTAACCATTCCATGATGTGTTTTCAGCCGTGCGCGAACGCGCCACAGCCATGCGTAGGTGGATGAAGGAGGCGGTGGAGGACGAACGGTCCGCGTGGCGGTGCGCGTTCGGAGGTGGCCGCAAGACCGGTGTTGCGCAAAGGCAGGGGAAAGGAAGACACGGCGGCAGCGCCGCAGGGGGAGGTTCCATAGCGGATGCATTCTAGCGGACGGAACCTTGGACCCTGCGGGTCGCGGCGAGGGCGGCGGAAAGTGTCGCCTCATGCGGACAACTCGGGGCGCGAGCCCCAACAATGGGCCGGCGATGTCACCGTCGCGACCCCCGGTCGCCAGCGGGTGGCCGGTACGATGAACGCATGGCACGCCGCGCACGCGGCCGCCCCGATCCATCCGCAGGAGACACCCCCCATGCCCGCTACCAACGCCGCCCAGACCACGCCCCCCGACGAAGAAATCGTCACGCAGATCCAGGGCCGTGTCGGCTACATCACGCTGAACCGGCCGCGCGCGCTCAATGCGCTGTCGCTGGGCATGGTGCGGCGCATGCTGGCCGTGCTGCGCGAATGGGCGGTCGACGACCGTGTGGCCGCCGTGGCCCTGCGCGGGCAGGGCAAGGAAGGGCCGTTCGGCCTGCTGTGCGCAGGCGGCGACATCCGCTTTCTGCACCAGGCGGCGCTGGCCGGCGACAGCCGGCTCGACGACTTCTTCACCGAGGAATACACGCTCAACCACCTGATCCACACCTACCCCAAGCCCTACATCGCCTTCATGGACGGCGTGGTCATGGGTGGCGGCATGGGGGTGAGCCAGGGCGCGGGCCTGCGCATCGTGACCGAGCGCACGCGCATGGCCATGCCCGAGACGGCCATCGGCCTGTTCCCGGACGTGGGCGGGGGCTTTTTCCTCAGCCGCACGCCGGGCCGCACGGGCGAGTACCTGGCGCTGACGGGCAATGTGATCGGCGCGGCCGACGCCGTGCAGACCGGCCTGGCCGACATCGCGATCGACAGCCAGGCCTTGCCCGCCATCTGGGACGACCTGGCCGACTGGCGCTGGGACGATGCGGCAGCGCTGCGGCAAGAATTGGCGCGCCGCCATGCACCGGCCAGCGCCCTGGCGCCGGCCGTGCTGGCGCATGGCCGCATCGACGAATTCTTCGGGGCGCCCGATGTGGGGCAGTTGATCCAGGCCCTTGAAAGCGCCGACAACGACTGGGCGCGCGAAACGGCCGCCACGCTGCGCAAACGCTCGCCCTTGATGCTGCAGGTGGTGCTGGAACTGATCCGTCGCGCGCGGACCCTGGGGCTGGCCGACGACCTGCGGCTGGAGCGCAGCCTGGTGCGGCGGTGTTTTACCGTGCGCCCGGGCGCGGCTGGCGAGACGGTCGAGGGCATTCGTGCGCTGGCCGTCGACAAGGACCATCAGCCGCGCTGGAATCCTGCGCGTATCGAGGAAGTCACGCCGGAGCAGGTCGCGGCCTATTTCGAACCCGTCTGGTCCACGCAGGACCATCCGCTGCGCGAGCTGGCCTGATCAGCGTCGCACCTGCAGCGCGCCGGGGTTGACGATGTTGGTCGGCGTGCCCTTGATGTAGTTGACGACGTTGTCGAAGGCCGCGTTGAAGTACAGCTCGTAGGTTTCCTGCTCGACATAGCCGATATGCGGCGTGCAGATGCAGTTTTCCAGCCGCAGCAGCGCGTGGCCCTGCAGCGGCGGCTCGGTCTCGAACACGTCGATGGCCGCCAGCCCCGGGCGGCCGCGGTTGAGTGCCGCGATCAGCGCGTCGGGTTCGAGCAGCTCGGCGCGCGAGGTGTTCACGAACAGGGCGGTCGGCTTCATGCTCGTGAGGTCGTCCAGCGTGATGCAGTGGCGTGTCTCGTCATGCAGCCGCAGGTGCACGCTGAGCACGTCGGACTCGGCAAAGAAGGCCTGGCGGCTGGTGGCGATCTCCAGCCCGTCCTTGAGCGCATGTTCGCGCGAGGCCTCGCGGCCCCAGACCATCACGCGCATGCCGAAGGCGCGGCCGTAGCCGGCCACGATCTGGCCGATCTTGCCGTAGCCCCAGATGCCCAGCGTCTTGCCGCGCAGCACCGTGCCCAGTCCGAAGTTGGGTGGCATGGACGCCGCCTTCAGCCCCGACTGCTGCCAGGCACCGTGCTTGAGGTTGCCGATGTACTGCGGCAGCCGGCGGCTGGCCGCCATCACCAGCGCCCAGGTGAGTTCGGCCGGCGCCACAGGCGAGCCCACGCCCTCGGCCACCGCGATGCCGCGTTCGGTGCAGGTGTTGATGTCGATGTGCGAGCCGATGCGCCCGGTCTGCGCGATCAGCTTGAGGCGCGGCAGTTTTTCGAGCAGCGCGCGGTTGAGCGCCGTGCGCTCGCGGATGAGCACGATGATGTCGGCGTCCTTGAGGCGAATGGCCAACTGGCCCAGCCCGCGCACGGTGTTGGTGTAGACCTTGGCATTGAACGTCTCGAGCTTGGAGGCGCATTGGAGCTTGCGCACGGCGTCCTGGTAGTCGTCGAGAATGACTATGTTCATGGGCTTGGTGGTCCTTGCAAGATGCGGGGTTGACAACGGTGTACTTCGCTTCAGTCGTGAATGGTGATTGCCTGGGCGGTCGCTGCAAAGCGACCCGTCCCCCCCTCTTTGCCATGCCTGGGAGCCGCGTGCGGCTCACGTGCCCAGGCCGTGCGGCGCTCACATTGTGAAGCAAGCATGCCGCCATTGACGGCTCAAGGCAACCATGGGCGCTCGTCGCCCAGGAAAGAGCCGTTTCGCCCCGGGCAGGTTCCCGGTCTTTGGACGGCTACAGGTACTTGAGCCAGGCGATATCGCGGCGGCGCGTCTTGACGCCGGCGAACGCCTTGACGGGCGCATACAGCAGGGCCGTCAGGATGACCATCACCAGCCACACGGCCCCGATGCTGTCGAAACCGAAAAAACGGCCTTGATTCAGGCCCCAGATCGTCACGGCGGTCAGGTACAGCAGCTTGAGCACATACAGGTGCAGCAGGTAAAAGAACATGGGGGCGCTGCCAAAGACCTTGAGCCAGGCCAGCGCCGGCGGCAGGAAACCCCCGTGGCGCTGCTGCTGGCGCTCGAAAACCAGGAGCAGCAGCAGGCCGATGCCCAGCGTCAGCATCAAAAACAGCAGCGATGGCGGGTATTTGGTGACGTTGACGAAGCTCATCAGCGTGGCCAGCACGGATTCGCCCGCCGCCCAGGGCCGGTCGCCGTAGACGTTGATGCTGCGCAGCAGCACGAAGCCGGCCAGCAGTGCCAGGCCGCTGCGCGCGAGCAGGCGCTGGCGCGCAGCGGGCGGCGTTGCGCCGCCGAACCAGGGCCCGGCGGCATAGCCCAGCGCGATCACGCCGATCCAGGGCAGCACGGGGTAGGACGTGCGCATGCGCAGCGTTTCGGACACCTCGATCCAGCCCCGGTCATGCAGCACGGCCCAGGGCAGGTGCAGCACGTCGCCGACAGGGAAATGCAGGCCGTCGAGCAGGTTGTGCCCCGCTACGATAGCCAGGCCCAGCGCCGTCAGCACGCCACGCGGCAACCAGACCAGGCCGGCCAGCGCCACCATGCTCAAGCCGATGGCCCAGATCACCTGCAGATAAATGACCTGGGGCGGGAGCTGGAACGTCCAGGCGAAGTTGATCAGCGTGAACTCCAGCACGATGAGAAACAGCCCGCGCTTGAGCAGGAAGGCCGACGTGGCGGCACGCCCGTCGGCCTGGCGTGTGCCGTACAGAAAGGCCGACAGGCCCGTCAGAAACACGAACACCGGCGCGCACACATGAGCCAGCAGGCGCGAGAAGAACAGGGCCGGGTCGGTGGCCGCCACATCCATGGGGTCTGAGACCTGGGCGTGCAGGAAAAAAGTCTCGCGCACGTGGTCGAGCAGCATGAAGACGATCACCAGCCCGCGCAGGGCATCGATGGACTGCAGACGCAGGCTCGCAAGAGGGCGGGCGCGGGGCAGGGCGGCGCCAGAAAGAGAGGAAGACATCGATAACAATCTCGCAGCCAATGGAAAGATGGCACTGGACCGGCATTGTATGAGAGTGAGATATCAATATAAGGCTTCCGGGCCCACGCCGATCCCGACCCAGCGCTGGCCCGTCGAGAGGACATGCCACCGCCTTTCGGCCGTGAGCAGATTTTTAGAACACGCTCTTAAGGTCGCTCAAGAATGCGCGGCCCGGGCCCCGCCTGGCCCAACGCATCGTCCGGATTGCGCAGCGGGCAGTCCTGCAGCGACAGGCAGCCGCAGCCAATGCAGCGATCCAACTCGTCGCGCAACCGCGTGAGTTTGCGGATACGTTCGTCCAGCGTCTGGCGCCAGCGCGACGAAATCGCCTGCCACTGCGCCGCCGTGAACTTGCTGTCGGCCGGAAGGGCGCCCAGCGCCGTCTTGATTTCTTCGAGCGAGATACCCGTGCGCTGTGCCACCTTGATGATGGCAACGGCACGCAGCACGTTGGCCTGGTAGCGCCGCTGATTGCCTTCGCTGCGCAGGCTGCTGATCAGCCCCTTGGTCTCATAGAAGTGCAGCGTGGACACCGCCACGCCGCTGCGCCGCGCGACCTCGCCCACGGTCAGCAGGCGGGTGGAAGCAATCGGATTGCCTGCGGCCATGGCGCCTGGATGCTTGTGGGCTAGCTGGCGCGCCCATAACGGTCTTCAAAGCGCACGATGTCATCCTCGCCCAGATAAGCGCCAGACTGCACCTCGATCAGCTCCAGCGGAATCTTGCCCGGGTTCTCCAGCGCATGCACCGCCCCCAAGGGAATGTAGGTCGACTGGTTCTCCGTCAGCAAAATCTCCTTGTCGTTGATCTGCACCTTGGCCGTGCCCGACACCACAATCCAGTGCTCGGCGCGGTGGTGGTGCATCTGCACCGACAGCTTGGCACCGGGCTTGACCGTGATGCACTTGACCTGGTAGCGCTCGCCCTGGTCGATCGAGTCGTACGCGCCCCAGGGCCGGTACACCTTGCGGTGCAGGCTGGCCTCGGGCCGTTCCTGGCGCTTGAGCTGCTCGACCACCTTCTTGACGTCCTGCACCTGGTCCTTGCCGGCCACCAGCACTGCGTCTGACGTCTCGACCACCACCACGCCTTCGAGCCCGACGACGGACACCAGCCGGTGGCCCGCATGCACGTGGCTGCCCTTGACGTTGTGCACGACCACATCACCGCGCAGTGAGTTGCCCTGGGCGTCCTTGTCGCTGACTTGCCAGACCGCGTTCCAGGCACCCACGTCGCTCCAGCCCGCCGCCAGCGGCACGACCACGGCCTTGTCGGTCTTTTCCATGACGGCATAGTCGATGGAGTCTTCGGGCGACGCTGCAAAGGCCGTGGCATCGAGCCGGATGAAGTCCAGGTCTTGCTTGCCCTGTTCGACCGCTGCACGCGCGGCCTGGGCAATGCCGGGCGCAAAGCGCTCGAGCTCCTGCAGATAAGCCGAGGCCTTGAAGAGGAACATGCCGCTGTTCCACAGGTGACGGCCGCCGGCAACATAGTCCCGCGCCGTGGCCTGATCGGGTTTTTCGACAAAGGCCTCGACCGCCTGGGCCAACGGAGCGCCATCGGCCCCCACGGGCTGGGCCACGCGGATGTAGCCGTAGCCGGTTTCCGGGGCGGTGGGCACCACCCCAAACGTCACCAGCTTGCCGGACTCGGCCGCGGGCAGGCCCGCCTGCACGGCGGCGTGGAAGGCGGCGATGTCATGGATGACGTGGTCGGCAGCCAGGATCAGCAAGACCGGGTCTTCCCCCTGGGCCGTGGCTGCCACGGCCGCGGCGGCAATGGCCGGGGCTGTGTTGCGGGCCACGGGCTCGAGCAGGATCGCGCGCGGCGAGACGCCTGCGGCCCGGGCCTGTTCGGCCACGATGAAACGATGGCCTTCGTTGGCGATCACGATAGGCGCGGCGCTGTTGTCCACGTTCTGCAAGCCTTCCAGGCGTGCCAGGGTGAGCTGGAACAGGGCCTGTTCGGCAGTAATGTCGAGGAACTGCTTGGGGTAGCCTGCGCGCGACAGCGGCCACAGGCGTGTGCCGGAACCGCCGGACAAAATAACTGGAATCATGAATTCAACCTCTTCAAAAATTACTTCAACCCAAACTATCGAGCATCCGCTTGCCCGGTTCTGGACGTATTGGCGTGGGCATCGGCATAGGGCCCACTCCAAAAGCCACGGTACATGCTCAGTTTTTTCTTCCAGGACAGCGGGATCGAACTCTCTTTTTGCCCCAGCTTGTACCCCAACAACTTGGCGGCCGTCCTAATAGCCACCAGCGGCCACAGATAGGCCCGCCCCACACCCACGAACTTCAACTCCGACTTAACAAAACGCAGGCCTTCTCCCCCGGCACCGCCAAAGCTGGCTTTGATCCAACCTTCGCGCCCTTGAAAAACGCCAACGTCAAAATACCGCCGAAACTCCTCGCCGACTGTGTAGTTGTGCGAATGGCGGCAAGCCGCGTCTCCCGCATACACGATCTTCCAACCCGCCAGCAGCATCCGGCCCGCCACATACATGTCCTCAGAAAGAATCACATGTACAGGAAAGCCGCCAGCCTGCAAGAACGCGGCTTTTCTGTATCCCGAAAACGAATTCGACATGAACGCTGTCTTGATGCCTAGGCGAGGTGCATCGGCCAATGTGATCTTGCCCCTGATTTACGGACACCTATCTAAGCGACATTGGCCAGCTCGTACTGCTCTGGGCTGAGGTAGCCCAGGGTCGAGTGCAGCCGGATCCGATTGTAGTCAACCTCAATGTAGTCAAACACATGAGCCTTGGCCTGCTCCCGTGTGGCGAGGTGTTCACCATGGATGG
The DNA here is from genome assembly GCA_009912175.1 of Paracidovorax wautersii. Lineage (GTDB taxonomy): Bacteria > Pseudomonadota > Gammaproteobacteria > Burkholderiales > Burkholderiaceae_C > Comamonas_F > Comamonas_F wautersii_A. The sequence continues at coordinate 13,269 of WNDQ01000083.1, forward strand.
CCTCGACCTTCAGACTGTGGTTCCAACTCTCCATTGCTGCGTTGTCGTAGCAGTTGCCTCTGGCACTCATGCTGGCGATCAAAGCGTATTGCTCCAACAGGGCGCGGTGCTCGCGCGAGCAGTATTGGCTACCACGGTCA
>WNDQ01000084.1 GCA_009912175.1 Paracidovorax wautersii
AGCATAGTAGCCGCTTGGAGACACCGACAGCACTCGGCACATCAGACGCACCCTGAATGTGCCTTCGTGCGCTTTCATCGTTGCGCACTTCACTTGGGCTGTTTGGCGAAGTACGCCGCCGCTTTTTGGCGAAGTACGCCGCCGCTTTTTTTAGGAAAGCGTTCTCCTCCTCCAGCCGCGCCACTTCACGTTTGAGCCGTGCATGTTCGGCCAACTCCAAGCGTTGTGCCTGATCGTCCTGGTCGTGCCGCCGCGCCTGGGCGCGCCAACTGTACAGCTGGGCAGGCTGCAACCCCAGATCACGAGCCACCGTGGTTACCCCTTCTGTGGCCGCTCGCAACAGTGCCTGCTGCCTGAACTCCAGGCTGAACTCCTGACCCTTTCTGCCTGCCTTGCTCTTGGTCATCGTCCACCTCCTATTGCGATAGTTAATCGCTTATAGGGGTGTCCGTGAAACGGGGGCAAGATCAGATCAGATGCGTCAGGTAATTCATCCGGGGCGACCTTTGCGAAGTCGGAGACCGGTGCGCCTGGGGCCGCGTTCGAGGCTCAAACGACTGGCGCAGCAGGCTGCTGATGGGATGTCGTTTTGCTATCCATCGCCATCTGCGCCGCCACCAGCCTCGCGAACGCCCCGTCCTTGCGCATCAATTCGCCATAGTTGCCGGTCTCCACAATATGCCCCTGATCCATCACCACAATGCGATCAGCATGCTGAATGGTCGACAGACGATGCGCCACCACGATGGTCGTCCGACCCGTCGTCAGATTACGCAGAGCGTCCTGCACCAGGCGCTCCGACTCGGCATCCAGGGCCGAGGTGGCTTCGTCCAGGATGAGCACGGGCGCATCGCGGTAGAGGGCGCGCGCGATCGCCATGCGCTGGCGCTGGCCGCCTGAGAAGGTCTGGCCGTTGTGGCCGATGCGGGTTTCCAGGCCGTTCGGCAGGTCTTCGACGAAGTGCAGCAGGTGCGCCATCTTCAGGGCATGACGCACGCGCTCCATGTCGATGGAGCCCTCGTCACCTTGCATGATCAGTGCGACGTTGGCGGCCACGGTGTCGTTGAAGAGGACCACGTCCTGGTTGACCATGGCCATCTGGCCGCGCAACGCCGCGAGCTTCCAGTCGCCCAGGGGCACGCCGTCGAGGCGGATCTGGCCTTCGGTCGGTTCGACGAAACGCGGCAGCATATTGACCAACGTGGTCTTGCCCGAGCCCGACTGGCCGACGAAGGCGACGGTCTCGCCGCCTTTGATGTCCATTGACAGGCCGTCGACGGCCGGGCGCTCCGTGTTGGCGTATTGCTTGACGATGCGGTCGAAGGTGATGTCGCCGCGTGCGCGCTCGACCGCATAGGTCCCCTTGTCTTCTTCGAGCTTTTCGTCCATCAGCGCATAGATGCGCTGCAGCGCAATCGCACCACGCTGGATGCCGGGCCAGACATCGCTGAGCGACTTGGCGCGCGGTACGGTCAAGAGCATGGTGGTGATGTAGGCGGCAAAACTGCCGACGGTCAGATTGCCGCTGCTCGATTGCTGCAGCGCCATGGTGACGATGATGGCAACGGCCACCGAGGTGGCGATCTGGGTCAGTGGCGTGACCAGCGCGCCCGCCGCATTCATCTTGATGGCCGCGTTGCGCAGGAATCGATTGACCTGCCGGAAGCGGCCATGCTGGCTGCTCTGCGTGCCGTAAAGGCGCACCACGCGGTAGGCCAGGACGTTTTCTTCGACCGCATAGGTCATCTGGTCGGTGCCGGTCTGCTGGCTGCGCATGATGGCGAACAGCCGTGCGCGCGTGAATCGCACGATGAGGGCGACCACGGGCAGCACGCACATCGCCACCAGCGTCAGGCGCCAGTTGGTATAGAACAGAAATCCGACCATCGCGAGCAGCGACAGGCCTTCCTTGACGAACGTCTGCACCGAATTCACCAACGAACCGACTGCATTCTGGGTTTCCAGCGAGATGGTGTTGATGAGCATGCTGGACGGCTGACGCTCGAACAGGTTGGGCTCGGCATGCAGCATGCGTCCAAACAGGCGCGTGCGGATGTCGGCGATCATGCTTTGCACCGAACGGGTCATCACGTACGAGGACACGTAGTTGGTGGCCGCGCGCAAGGTGAACACGCCGACGATGATCAGCGGAATGACCCAGACCGGATAGCGAATGCCCTGAGCTGTGTTGGCCACCGAGGTGTCGAGCAACTTGGCCATCATCGCCGGGATGATGGGCTCGATGCCCGCGGAAATGATGGAGCACACCAACGCAACCCAAAGACCGGCCTGGTGGGGTTTCAGGTCGCGGAGGAAGCGTTTGACGTCAAACGAATATTGCAAGGCAGTCACCGAGTTGTTGTTGTCGGAAATGGGCAGCCGGCCGATGGGCGCCTGCGTCTCATGCTGGAGACAGGCGGGCCGCGGCGGCGGCTGCCCCGGAATCTCCGATGATAAATAAGGACGGGGAGGCTCTCCCGAAAGCCAAGCAGAACCTGGTTTACCTGGATTTCACCAAAAAAGCGCGCCAGAAACGAAAAAAGGGACAGCGTTTGACGGCTGTCCCTTGCAATAGTTTCAACGAGTGGCGGAGACGAAGGGATTCGAACCCTTGATGCAGCTCATCACCGCATACTCCCTTAGCAGGGGAGCACCTTCGGCCTCTCGGTCACGTCTCCACTCTGGTTGAAGCTCTCATTATGCCATGGATCAGGCCTGATCCAGGTCAAAAGCCTTGTGCAAAGCGCGCACGGCCAGTTCCATGTACTTCTCGTCGAGCACGACGGAGGTCTTGATTTCCGAGGTGGAGATCATCTGGATGTTGATGCCCTCTTCGCTCAGGGCGCGGAACATCTGGCTGGCCACGCCCACGTGGCTGCGCATGCCGATGCCGACGATGGAGACCTTGCAGATCTTGGTGTCGCCCACGACTTCCTGCGCGCCCAGGTGCGGCACGACCTGGGTCTTGAGGATGTCGATGGTGCGGGCGTAGTCGTTGCGGCTGACGGTGAAGCTGAAGTCGGTCTTGCCGTCCTTGCTGATGTTCTGGATGATCACGTCGACCTCGATGTTGGCCGCGCTGATCGCTCCCAGGATCTGGTAGGCGATGCCGGGCTTGTCGGGCACGCCCAGCACCGAGACCTTGGCTTCGTCGCGCGCGAACGCGATGCCGGACACGAGAGCTTGTTCCATTTTTTCGTCTTCCTCAAAAGTGATCAAGGTGCCGGACTGGGCTTCCTCGTCGATGTCGATGTCCCACGGGGTGAAGCTGCTGAGCACGCGCAGCGGCACCTTGTACTTGCCCGCGAATTCCACGGAGCGGATCTGCAGCACCTTGGAGCCGAGCGAGGCCATTTCCAGCATCTCTTCGAAGCTGATGGTGTGCAGGCGGCGCGCTTCGGGCACCACGCGCGGATCGGTCGTGTAGACGCCGTCTACGTCGGTGTAGATCAGGCACTCGTGCGCTTTCAGCGCAGCGGCCACGGCCACGGCCGAGGTGTCGCTGCCGCCGCGGCCCAGCGTGGTGATGTTGCCATCGGGGTCCACGCCTTGAAAGCCCGTGATGATGACCACACGGCCGGCATCCAGGTCGCGCCGGATCTTGACGTCGTCGATCGACTCGATGCGTGCCTTGGTGTAAGCGTTGTTGGTCTTGATGGGCACCTGCCAGCCCGCGTACGAGACCGCCGACATGCCTTCGCTTTGCAGCGCGATGGACAGCAGGCCGACCGAGACCTGCTCGCCGGTCGAGGCCAGCATGTCGAGCTCGCGGTTGATGCCCGCGGTGGGCATCGGCGGGGCCAGTTCCTTGGCCAGGCCCAGCAGGCGGTTGGTCTCGCCACTCATGGCCGAGGGGACGACCACGATCTGGTGGCCGGCGCGCACCCACTTGGCCACGCGCTTGGCGACATTGCGGATGCGCTCGGTCGAGCCCATCGAGGTGCCGCCGTATTTATGGACGATCAAAGCCATTCAAAACACCCAAACGATACGAACAGAGGAAACGTGACCCCGGAAAACCCCGCCATGCGTTGTGTTCGCAAGGGGCACCGCTCCCGCAGCGTTGCCGATCCGGCCTTGTATCCGGCCATGTGCGAGTGGCGCGGTTGGCGCCGTGGCACAGACATGCATCGCAAGCCGGCCGATCGGACCTCGGACCCGCGCTGCATGGGGCAAAACCTCGAGATTATAGAAGGCCCGGGCGCCAGGCCAGCCGCGAGCCCTCTCGCAAGACGTGGCCATGGGCCACCTTGAGATGGATGCGGTGCCCGCGCGTGGTGCAGGCGGCGATCTGCGCCAGCAGGGCGTCGAGCTGCGCCGCGCTGCCGCTGCGGCCCGCCGTGCGCCGCAGCCACAGGCGCAGCACGTTGGCCTGGCGCTCGCGCGGCAGACGCTGCAAGGCGGCGATGGCTGGCGGCTCGCCCAGGTCCGCCAGATCCTGCTGCGCCAGGGCTTCAAGCAGGGCCTGGGCCTGCGCGGCATGGCGCGCAGAGCGTGCGAAAGTCTCGCGGAAGGCCGGAAACACCTGGCCGAGCACCGGTAGCAACTGCTGGCGGATGCGGTTGCGCGTGAGCGACACATCCTCGTTGCTCGGGTCCTGCACATAGGCGATGCCGGCCTGCTGCAGATCGTCACGGATGCGCTGCGCCGGAACGGCCAGCAGCGGACGCTCGAACCGCATGCCGTGGCGCTCGAACGACACGGGCATGCCCGCCAGGCCGGCCATGCCCGCACCACGGCTGAGCGCCAGCAACAGGGTCTCGACCTGGTCGTCGGCATGCTGCGCCAGCAGCACGCACGGCGCGCCCGCGGCCAACGCCAGATCGGCCAAGGCCTGGTAGCGATGCCGGCGCGCCTGTTCCTCTGGGCTTTCGCCCGGCGCATGGCGCGCGTCGACGTGGGCCGTCCGCAAAACCACGCCCAGCGCCGCGCAGACCTGCATGCAATGGGCCTCGAAACCATCGGCGGCGGCCTGCAGGCCATGGTGCACGTGCAAGGCCAGCACCGGCCCGGGCCAATGGCGCGCGGCCGCGTGCAGCAGCGCCGTGGAGTCTGCGCCGCCGCTGTAGGCCACGGCCAGCGGCGCGTGCCTCAGGGGCTCGTCGCCAGCTTGGCGCGCCCAAACAACAAACGCCGCATCGGCGGCGTTTGCGGGGAGCTCGGGCGGCAGGTCAGCCGGCCTTGGTGTCGTTGAAGCGGCCATAACTCTGCAGGCGCTCGTAGCGGCGATCCAGCAGTTCCTTGACCTTGAGGTCGGCGACCTGGCGATAGGCCTCGCCCAGCGCGCGCTTGAGGAAAGCGCCCATCTGCTGATGGTCGCGTTGCGCGCCGCCCACCGGCTCGTTGACGATCTTGTCGACCAGGCCCAGCGCCTTGAGGCGATGCGCAGTGATGCCCAGCGCCTCGGCCGCATCCTGCGCGCGCTCGCTGGTCTTCCACAGAATCGACGCGCAGCCTTCGGGGCTGATCACGGAGTAGATGGAATATTGCAGCATCAGCACCTGGTCGGCCACGGAGATCGCCAGCGCGCCGCCGGAGCCGCCTTCGCCGATGATGGTGCTGATGATGGGCACTTCGAGCTGGGCCATCTCGTAGATGTTGCGGCCGATCGCCTCGGACTGGCCGCGCTCCTCGGCGTCGATGCCGGGGTAGGCGCCGGGCGTGTCGACGAAGGTGAAGACCGGCAGTTTGAACTTCTCGGCGGTCTTCATCAGGCGCAGCGCCTTGCGGTAGCCCTCGGGACGGCTCATGCCGAAGTTGCGCAAGCCGCGCTCCTTGGTGTCACGGCCCTTCTGGTGGCCGATCACCATGCACGGCGTGCCGTTGAAACGCGCCAGGCCGCCCACGATGGACAGGTCGTCGGAAAAATGGCGATCGCCATGCATCTCGACAAAGTCGGTGAAGATCTCGCGCACATAGTCGAACGTGTAGGGCCGCTCGGGGTGACGCGCGATCTTGGTGATCTTCCAGGGCGTGAGGTCGCTGTAGATGTCCTTGGTCAGCTGAAAGCTCTTCTTGCTGAGCTGGTCGATCTCGTCGGAGATATCGACCGCCGACTCGGTCTGGACGTAGCGGAGTTCATCGATCTTGCGTTCCAGCTCGGCAATGGGCTGTTCGAAATCGAGGAAAGTTTTCTTGGACAAAAGATTCTCCCGAGACATGCCCGTGCCGTGGCGCCAGGCAAGAGTTTGGGGCGCGATGATGCCACAGACGGTGCCAATCAGGCAAAAAACCCGGCCGCGGCTTCGTCAAGACCCCAGAAGAAATTCACGATTCCAGCCTTGTACACACGAAACCGTAGCTCTGGTTTTTGAACCGCCCGCGAACCGGATCGCCCGCCCAGGCATCCGCAATCGCACTGCGCCCTATGCAAGTGACAGCGTGGCCGGGCTTTGCCCGACCGGTGCTGTCGCCCCCCAGTGGGGGCTGAGGGCCGCGGCTCCAAGTCTGCCTGCGCAGACTTGGACGGACCGAAGAGCCCCGGCCTCTGGCCGGGAGCGCTGGGCATACAGGCGCTTCGGGGGGCGTTTCAGTAAGCCACAGGCAACGGCTCCAGCGACCGCCAGATGTACCACGTCGCCACACTGCGGTACGGCGCCCAGGCCTCGGCCACCTCGCGCGCATCACTGCGGCTGACCGGGTCGCCCGAGAAATAGCATTCGCTGATGCCCTTGATCAGCCCGGCATCGTCCAGCGGCAGCACGTTGGGCCGCAGCAGGTGGAACATCAGGAACATCTCGGCCGTCCAGCGGCCGATGCCGCGGATGGCCACCAGCTCGGCGATGATGGCCTCGTCGTCCATGCCCTGCCACTCGTCGGTGTGTAGCGCTCCGTTGCTGAACTTGAGCGCGAGGTCGACCAGGTACTCGACCTTGCGGGCCGACAGCCCTGCCGCCCGCATGTCGTCCACACGCAGCTTGAGCACGTGTTCCGGCGCGACCTGTTCGGGCAGTTGCGCAAAACGGTCCCAGACCGCCTGCGCGGCCTTGACCGAGATCTGCTGGCCGACGATGCTGCGCGCCAGCGTGACGAAGGCATCGCCACGCGACTCCAGGCAGGCATCGCCGAATTGCGGGATGAGGCGCTTCATCACGCGGTCCTTCTTGACCAGGTGGCGACAGCCCTCGGCCCAATAGTCGGGCTTGCTGAGCACCACGGCCAAGGCCGGCGCCGTCTTGGGCAAGACCGGCGCCGCCGGGGCCGCCGATTTCTCCGCCCCCCGGCCTTGTTTCCTGGACATGTCTGCGCTCACGACAACGCTCCGGCCTTGTCCGCCGCCGACTCCCAGGTCGTGCCGCCAGGACCGTCCTTGAGCACGATGCCCTGGGCCGCCAGTTCCTGCCGGATACGGTCGGCCTCGGCCCAGTTGCGCTCGGCCTTGGCCTGGGCGCGCTGCGCGATCGCGGCATCGATCGCCGCGTCGTCCACGCCGGCACCCGCATGCAGAAAGGCCTGCGGATCGCCCTGCAGCAAACCGATGCAGCCGCCCAGGGCCTTGAGCAGGCCGGCCAGCGCCGCGTCCTTCGTGCGGTTGACCTCGCTGGCCAGCTCGAACAGCACGGCCACCGCTTCGGGCGTGCCGAAGTCCTCGTCCATGGCCGCCTTGAAACGCGCGGCGAACGGCTGCGTCCAATCGATGGCAGATACGTCCGCCGGCCGCGGCACGGCGCCCAGCGCGGTGTAGAGGCGCTTGAGCGCGGCGCGCGCGTCGTCCAGGTGCGCGTCGCTGTAGTTGAGCGGGCTGCGGTAGTGCGCCCGCACGATGAAGAACCGCACGGTTTCCGCGTCGTACTGCTGCAGCACCTCACGGATGGTGAAGAAATTGCCCAGCGACTTGGACATCTTCTCGTTGTCCACACGCACAAAGCCGTTGTGCATCCACACCCGCGCCAGCGCATGGCCGGACGCGCCTTCGCTTTGCGCGATCTCGTTTTCGTGGTGCGGGAACTGCAGGTCGGCGCCGCCGCCGTGGATGTCGAACGACTCACCCAGCAGCGCGCAGCTCATGGCCGAGCATTCGATGTGCCAGCCCGGGCGGCCGCTGCCGTAGGGGCTGCTCCATTGGGCTTCGGCGGGCTCCTCGGGCTTGGCGCTTTTCCACAGCACGAAGTCCAGCGGATCGTGCTTGCCGTCGAGCACCGCCACACGCTCGCCCGCACGCAGCTCGTCGAGCGACTTGCCACTGAGCTTGCCGTAGCCGTCGAACTTGCGCACCGCGTAGTTCACGTCGCCATTGGACGACTGGTAGGCCAGGCCACGCTGCTCAAGCTGGCCGATCAGGCCCAGCATCTGCGGCACGTAGTCGGTGGCGCGCGGCTCGTGCGTGGGCCGCTCGATGCCCAGGGCGTCGGCGTCCTGGTGCAGGGCGGCGATCATGCGGTCGGTGAGCGAGCGGATCGACTCGCCATTGTCCAGCGCGCGCCGGATGATCTTGTCGTCGATGTCGGTGATGTTGCGCACGTAGGTCACGCGCAGGCCGCCGGCCTTGAGCCAGCGCTGCGCCACGTCGAACACCACCATGGACCGCGCATGCCCCAGATGACACAGGTCGTACACCGTCATGCCGCAAACGTACATGCGGACGTGTCCGGGTTCGATGGGAGAAAACTCCTCCAGCCCACGCGCGAGCGTGTTGTAGATGCGTAGTGTCATGACGAAAGAAATCGGGGAACGGCCGGCGCGCCTGGCCTGCGCCAGGCCACCCGGGCGCATGCGCATTCCCAGGCGGCGGCGGGGGCCCGAGTCGCACGACCTGAACGCACGGCCTGGGCGCTGCCGCATGCCTGCGGCGCCGTGGCAGGCGGGTCCGGGCAGGCAGCACAGTATACGCGGGGGCGCTGGTTTGCCGGGCCTTGGCACGGCTGGTCCTACAATCAACGGACAAGCGCCCGGCCCGTCTTCTGCGCGAGCCGCACGCCACCGTCCACAGGCTGTCTCCCATGCATCACGATTCCCGCCCAACCGCCTTCCCCGATTCGTCCGCGCACCGCAGGCCGCGCCTGCGATCGTGGTCCGGGCTGCTGGCGGCACTGGCCGTCGCCACGGGTCTGCTGGCGGTCGCGACGGCGCCCCAGGCGGTGCGAGCCCAGACCACCGAGGCGGCGCAGGTCAGCGCTGCCTACCAGGGCATCCAGAGCCTGATCGCCCAGCGCCGGTATGCCCAGGCCATCGAGGCGGCCGACCGCTATCTGGAAGGCAACGCCCGCGACCCACAGGTGCGTTTCCTCAAGGGCGTCGCGCAGACCGAGTCGGGCGACACGCCAGCGGCCATCGCGACCTTCACCGAACTCAATCAGGTCTACCCCGAGCTGCCCGAGCCGTACAACAACCTGGCCGCCATCTATGCCGGCCAGGGCGACTACGACAAAGCGCGCGATGCCCTGCTGCAGGCCATCCACGCCAATCCGGCCTACGCCACGGCCTACGAGAACCTGGGCGACATCTACATCGAGCTGGCCGCGCAGCAGTATCGCCAGGCCCAGTCGCTGGATCGCCGCAATGCGCGGCTGGCACCCAAGCTGCGGCTCATCCAACAGCTGCTGCTGCCCGCCACCCCCACACCGGCCTCCACGTCAGCCCCCACGCCCACGAAATAACGCAACGGTGGCGCGGCCCCGCCGCCGCACCGGTCCAGCGCTGGCGGGCCGGCACCCGGACAGCGCCTTTGCGCCAGGCTTTTCAAGAACATCCTGACCATGACACCCTCGCCCCACACCCGCTTGTCCACCACCACGCCGCATGCCCAGCCACGGCGCGCCTGGCTGGCCGCCAGCCTGAACGCCCTGCTGGCGACGGCCGCGCTGGCCGTGGCGCTGCCGGCCGCCGCGCAAGGCAGCGCCGCGCAGCCGCTCGTGCGGCTCAAGACCAGCCAGGGCGACATCGTGCTGCGGCTCGATCCCGCCAAGGCGCCCGTCACGGTCGACAACTTCCTGCAGTACGTCAAGGCCGGCCACTACGACGGCACCGTCTTTCACCGCGTGATCGACGGTTTCATGATCCAGGGCGGCGGCTACAACGCCGACCTGCGCGAGCGCCCCACGCGCGCGCCCATCAAGCTCGAAGCCGGCAACGGCCTGCGCAACACGCGTGGCGCGATCGCCATGGCGCGCACGGGCAATCCGAATTCGGCCACCGCGCAGTTCTTCATCAACGTGGCCGACAACCCCAACCTCGACGCGCCACGGCCCGACGGCTACGGCTACGCGGTCTTCGGCCAGGTCCCCCAGGGCATGGACGTGGTCGACAAGATCCGTGCCGTGCGCACCGGCAACCGCGGCCCGTTCCAGAACGTGCCCATCGAGCCCGTTACCATCACCCAAGCCATCATCAAAAGGTAAACAACATGAGCAATCCCAAAGTCGAACTCCACATCAAGAACCAGGGCGTGATCACGCTGGAGCTGGATGCCGACAAGGCGCCCAAGTCCGTGGCCAACTTCCTGGCCTACGCCAACAGCGGCCACTACAGCAACACCATCTTCCACCGCATCATCGACGGCTTCATGATCCAGGGCGGCGGCTTCGAGCCCGGCATGTCCCAAAAGCCCACCGACAAGCCCATCGACAACGAAGCCAACAACGGCCTGCGCAACGACCGCTACACCGTTGCCTTCGCCCGCACGTCCGACCCGCACTCGGCCACCGCGCAGTTCTTCATCAACGTGGCCGACAACGGCTTCCTCAACCACACCGCCCCTACCCAGCAAGGCTGGGGCTATGCCGTGTTCGGCAAGGTCGTGGCCGGCACCGAGCTCGTCGATGCGCTGCGCCGCACCAAGACCGCCCGCCGCGGCTACCATGACGACGTGCCCGTCGATGACGTCGTCATCGAAAAAGCCGTGGTCGTCGCCTAAGCTGCCCATCCAGCCCCTCGAATCGCCCGCATGACCGCCAACGCCCTCGCCATTCCTTCCGCGCCCGAGCTGGTCGCGCCCGCCGAATGGCGCACGATCGACTTCATCGCCGACCTGCATCTGCAAGACAGCGACGAGGCCACCGTACAGGCCTGGCGGCATTACCTGGCCACCACGCCGGCCGATGCCGTCTTCATGCTGGGCGATCTGTTCGAAGTGTGGATCGGCGACGACGCCGCGCACGAGGCGGGCAGCTTCGAGCAACGCTGCGGCCAGATCCTGCTTGAAGCCAGCCGCCAGCGCGACCTGCTGTTCATGGCTGGCAACCGCGACTTTCTGCTGGGCGACGACTTCCTGCGCAACAGCGGCCTGCGCGGCCTGACCGACCCCACCGTGCTCGTCTTTGGCGGCGAGCGCTTTTTGCTCAGCCACGGCGACGCGCTGTGCCTGGACGACCAGCGCTACATGCAGTTCCGCGCCATGGTGCGCTCGCCCCAATGGCAGCAGGAGCTGCTGGCCAAGCCCCTGGCCGAACGCAAGGCCATTGCCCGCCACATGCGCGAGCAAAGCAAGGCCCACAACCGCCGTGTCGAAAGTTTCGCCGACCTCGACGCCGATGCCACCCGCGCCTGGCTGCAGGCCGCCGGCAGCGCCGTGATGATCCACGGCCATACCCATCAGCCCGCCGACCACGATCTGGGCCATGGCCTGCAGCGCATCGTGCTCAGCGACTGGGACGCAGGCGCCCAGCCTCCGCGCCTGGAGGCCCTGCGGCTGACGCTGCTCGACAAATCCGAAGTCGCGCGGCAACGCATACCCCTCACGCTCCATGTGGCTTGAACGCTGGAGAGCCCGCCGCGCCCTCAAACGCAAGGCGATTCCGGATGCGCTGTGGGCCCAGGTCCTGCAGTCCCTGCCCTTCTTGCACGAACTGGACCCGGCCGAGCTCAGGCAGCTGCGCACGCTCAGCAGCCTGTTCCTCGACGACAAGGAATTCACCGGCGCGGGCGGTTTTGTCGTCACCGACACCGTTGCCGTTTTCGTCGCCGCGCAGGCCTGCCTGCCGCTGCTGCACCTGGCGCCCGCCAACCGGCCCTGGCAGGCGCTGGCGTGGTACGACGATTTTGTCGGCATCGTGATCCAGCCCGACGGCGTGCGCGCCCCGCGCACCGCCATCGACGACGACGGCGTGGTGCACGACTACACCGAGGACATCGACGGCGAAGCCATGGAAGGCGGCCCCGTGATGCTGAGCTGGCGCGACGTGGAACAAGCCGGCCAGCACGCCGCCGACGGCTACAACCTCGTCATCCACGAGTTCATCCACAAGATCGACATGCGCGGCGGCACCGCCGACGGCTGCCCCCCGCTGCCCGCCCACTTCATGGGCCACCCCAGCCGCTCCGCGGCCTACGAGGAATGGCAGCGAACCTGGAGCGTCGCCTACGAAGACTTTCGCCAGCAGGTCGTCATGCACGAGCGCTTCGGCGCCCCCCCAACCTGGCTCGACCCCTACGCGGCAACCGCCCCCGCCGAGTTCTTCGCCGTGGCCTGCGAGGCCTATTTCGTCAACCGCAGCACCTTCACCCGCCACCTCCCCACGCTGGTCCCGCTGCTGGACGCCTTCTTCAATGCCGGCCATGGCATTCATCTACAATCGCCCGTCTCGCCGCCGTAGTTCAATGGATAGAACGAGCGCCTCCTAAGCGCTAGATACAGGTTCGATTCCTGTCGGAGGCACCAGTCCCCGAAGCGCGTCTATCGATCAGCGAAAACCTGGGCACGCGTCGCCGGAGATCACCCATCACAAGCGCACCGGCTGCTGCACGGCCTGGTGCGCGGCCCGATGCAGATGGGCCATCAGATGGCGCAGCAAGGGCGAGACCACGGCTTCGTGGCGCAGGATGGCGCCGATCTCCAGTTCATGGCCTTGCTCTTCGATCAGAACAATGCCGACGTACGAAGCGGCCATGGGGTGCTGCGCGATCTGCGCGGGCATCAAGGCCACGTAGTCGCCCGTGGCGACCAGCGACATCAAGGCCAGCGTGGAGTTGACGACGGCGCCGATGGGTGGTGGCTGCAGGCCGTGCGACTCGAACAACAGCTTGGCATAACCCGATTCGCCTTGCGCCGCCGTGAACACCCAGCGCGCGGTCTCGAGGTCCATCAGTCTGATCTTGCCCCCGTTTCACGGACACCCCTATAAGCGATTAACTATCGCAATAGGAGGTGGACGATGACCAAGAGCAAGGCAGGCAGAAAGGGGCAGGAGTTCAGCCTGGAGTTCAGGCAGCAGGCACTGTTGCGAGCGGCCACAGAAGGGGTAACCACGGTGGCTCGTGATCTGGGGTTGCAGCCTGCCCAGCTGTACAGTTGGCGCGCCCAGGCGCGGCGGCACGACCAGGACGATCAGGCACAACGCTTGGAGTTGGCCGAACATGCACGGCTCAAACGTGAAGTGGCGCGGCTGGAGGAGGAGAACGCTTTC
>WNDQ01000085.1 GCA_009912175.1 Paracidovorax wautersii
TGACCGACATCGCCAGCGGTGCAGACGACCGGCACTGCTTCTCAGAGAGCGATGCGCGCATGGAGGGCACTGACCGTCACTGGTGAGGGCTTAACTGACTTCCCTGTTCCATTGCTCCCCGAACCCCAGGTAGAAGACGGCCACGCCCGCGCCCTGCAGCACCAGCGCGTAGTCGCGCCGGCGCCCGCGCAGGAACCAGCCCAGGCCCAGCAGCGCCGCGCCAGCCAGCGCCACGCCGGCATAACGCAGTTCGACCGGCACGGTGACCCGCTCGGCCGTGTAGCGCAGCAGGAAGGCCAGGCCCAGGAACAGAATGAGCACGCCCAGCTTGACCAGCACATTGCCGCCGAAGATCAGCCGGGCCACGGGTGCGGGCAGCCGCTCGCGCAGCGGCACCGCAGGCGCGGCGGGCGCGGCGGGCGACGGCGACAGCGAGATCTTGGCAACGGGCGGAACCTTGGCGGCAGGCGGAACAGTCGGCGGGACAGACGGCTGGGCGGGCACGGTCCCTCGACCCGGTTCCGCTGCAGGGCTGTCAGCCGGGATCGCAGGAGTCACCGCGCGCGGTGGCACAGCGAGCGCAGGCACAGCCACAGCCGCAGCCGCAGCAGCCACGGGCCCCTGTGCCAGCGCCGCAGGTTGGGGCGCGGGCACGGCAAAGGGTGCCAGGCTCGGCAGTGGTGCGGGCTTGAGCTGTACAGCCTGCACCGTCGCCGCGGCCGGCGTGGGCACGCCCGTGGCCAGGTGCTGCTCCAGTTGCCTGACACGCTGCTCCAGGGCCACGACGCGCAACTGCAGCGCCTGCACCGGATCGGCGGCAGCGTCACCCGCCCCCGCCGCCGGCTTCGTGGCGACCACGCCAGCCGCATCCGGTGTGGGCTCCGGCGTCGGCGGCGCCTTGGCGGCCTTCTTCTTCGTCAGCGCAGGCAGCGCGACAGCCCCGACAAGCGCGAGCCCCAAGGCGACAGGCACCGACCCTGTCAAAAGCACCCCGGCGGTCAACCCTAGCAGCAGCCCGACTACCCACATGAATCAATCCCTCGAATTCGACTAAAACGATAATAACCGTGTGGCACAACGCCCGGCCGCTACGGCGAAGCTGGCCACCTGACGACACTTCCACGCCATGCACACCGACGCCCCGCCCTTCTCCAACACCCCCGCGCGCAGCGAGTCCATCGCCACCGACGCCCTGGTCATCGGCGCCGGACCGGTGGGGCTGTTCCAGGTCTTTCAGCTCGGGCTGCAGGACATCCGCGCGCACGTGGTCGACGCCCTGCCCTATGTCGGCGGGCAATGCGCCGAGCTCTACCCCGACAAGCCCATCTACGACATCCCGGCCATCCCGGTCTGCACGGGCCGCGAACTGGCCGACCGCCTGCTCGATCAGATCCGCCCCTTCGCGCCGACGATGCACCTGGGCCAGCAGGTCACCCACCTGCAGCGCCGCGATGACGGCCGTTTCGATGTCGCCACCGACAAGGGCACGGCCTTCATCGCCAAGACGGTGTTCATTGCCGCCGGTGTGGGCGCCTTCCAGCCGCAGCGGCTCAAGGCCGAGGGGCTGGCGGCCTTTGAAGACCGCCAGCTGTTCTACCGCCTGCGTGAATCAAGCGCCCTGGCCGGCCAGCGTGTCGTGATCGTGGGCGGCGGCGACTCCGCGCTCGACTGGGCGCTGGCCCTGGCCGAAGCGCGCGAGCATGCGCCGGCCAGCGTGACCCTGCTGCACCGGCGCGACGGCTTCCAGGCCGCGCCCGCCAGCGTGACGCGCATGCGCGCGCTGTGCGAAGCGGGCCGCCTGCGTTTTGTTGTGGGCCAGGTCAGCGGTTTCGAGACCGAAGGCGAGCGCCTGGCCCGCATCGCAGTGACCGCGCCCGACGACAGCATCAGCCAACTGCCCCTGGACACGCTGCTGGTCTTCATGGGCCTGAGCCCCAAGCTCGGCCCCATCGCCGAATGGGGCCTGGCGCTGGAGAAAAAACAATTGACGGTCGACACCGCGCGCTACGAGACCAGCGAGGCCGGCATCTTCGCCGTGGGCGACGTCAACACCTACCCGGGCAAGAAAAAACTCATCCTGTGCGGCTTTCACGAAGCCACGCTGGCCGCGCATGCGGCCGGCACGCTGGTCTACCCCGAGCGTCGCGCGCTGCTGCAGTACACCACCACCAGCACGCACCTGCACGCGCTGCTGGGCGTGGCGCCCGCCGCCACGCCGGACTGATCAGCGCGGCTCGCGCGTGACCAGCCAGATGCCCAGGCACACCAGCACCAGCGCCACCAGGTAAGGCCAGGCCAGCAGCGTTTCATTCAGGAACAGGGCCGAGAGCACCGCGCCGAACACCGGCACGCTGAAGTTGTAGATCGTCACCTGGCTCACGCGGTTGTGCTTGAGCAGCAGGCTCCACACCGAGAACGCCACCGCGGACAGAAAGGCCAGGTAGACCAGCACCGCCAGCGCCGCGCCGCTGGCCTGCCCCATGGCGCCGCCCGTGGCCCAGCCGATGGCCAGCAGCGCCGCACCGCCAATGAACAACTGCCAGCCCGTCATGACCATCGGGTCGATCGCGCGCGACAACTGCTTGCCGTAGATGCTGGCGGCGGCCAGGATGAGCGCGGCCAGCACCACGCTGCCCTCGCCCAGCCAGCTGAAGCCGCCCAGCAAGCCCTGCGCGCCGCCACGCAGATTGACCACCATGACCCCGGCAAAACCGATGGCGCAGCCCCAGGCCTTGGCGTGGGTGAGCCGGTCGTTGTGATAGACCCAGTGCGCGATGAGCACGCTGAAGAAGGTCGCCGTCGCGTTCATGATGGCGCCCTTGACCCCCGTCGTGTAGGCCAACCCCAGGTAGAAAAAGACGTACTGCAGCGTCGTCTGGGCCAACCCCAGCAGCGCGAGCTGGCGCATCCCCTGGCGCCCGCAGGCGAACAAGGCCTTGCCCAGCAGGCGCGCCAGCACCAGCACCATCAGCCCCGCGCCCACGAAACGCCAGCCCGCGAACACCAGCTTGCCCGGCAGGTCTTCGGTCGCCAGGCCGAACAGCGCGTAGCCGCCCTTGATGGCCGGATAGGAACTGCCCCACAGCAGGCAGCACAGCAAGGCCAGTGCCGCGACGACGGGGCGACGAGTCAGCCACATATGAAACTCCTCTTGAAACGAACGAACGAATGCAGGCCGCCCAAGAAAAAAGGCCCCGGCGTGTTCCCGGGGCCTTCAGCGCCAGAGCGGCGGTGGTTGTGGTCAAAGTCCCAGGTAGCGCGGCAGCCAGAGCGACAGCCACGGGATGTAGGTGACCATGCCCAGCACCAGCAGCAGCGCCAGGAAGAAGGGTTTCATGGTCGACAGCACCGTGCCGATCGACAGCTTGGCCACGGCCGATCCCGTGAACAGCACCGCGCCCACCGGCGGCGTGATCAGGCCGATGCCCAGGTTGAGCATCATGATCATGCCGAAGTGCACCGGGTCGACCCCCATCATCTTGATGACGGGCATCAGGATGGGCGTGAGGATCAGGATCAGCGGCGCCATGTCCATGATCGCGCCCAGCACCAGCAGCAGGATGTTGATGAGCGCCAGCAGCACGTACTTGTTGTTGGACAGGCTGGTGAGGAATTCGGTGACCGCCATCGGGATCATCATGATGGTCATGATGTAGCCGAAGGCCGCGGCAAAGCCGATCAGGATCATCACCACCGTGACGGTCTTGACCGTGCGGTGCAGCAGCTTGGGCAGGTCGCGCCACTTGTAGTCGCGGTAGATGAACATCGTCACGAAGAAAGCCCAGACCACCGCGATGGCCGCCGACTCGTTGGCCGTGAAGACGCCCGACATGATGCCGCCCAGGATGATGACCAGCGTCATCAGGCCCCACAGCGCATCCACGCTGATCTTGAGCGCCTGGCGCAGCGGGATGACCTCGCCCTTGGGGTAGTTCTCGCGCCGCGCCGTCCACAGGCACAGCAGCGCGATCACGCTGCCCAGCAGCAGCGCGGGCAGCACGCCCGCCATGAACAGCGCCGCGATCGACACCGAGCCGCCCGCCGCCAGCGAATACAGCACCACGTTGTGGCCCGGCGGCAGCAGGATGGCCTGCACCGAGCAGCTCACCGTGACAGCCGCGGCGAACTTGCGCGGGTAGCCCTTCTTCTCCATCTCGGGAATCAGTACCGAACCGATCGAGGCGGTGTCCGCCACGGCCGAGCCGGAGATCGCGCCGAAGAAGGTCGAGGCCAGCACGTTGACCAGTGCCAGGCCGCCGCGGATGAAGCCCACCAGCACGCCCGCAAAGGCGATCAGGCGGCGCGCCATGCCGCCCTCGGCCATGATCACGCCGGCCAGCACAAAGAAGGGAATGGCCAGCAGCGAGAACTTGTTGACGCCCGCGGCCAACTGGATCATCACCGCGTTGTACGGCAGGTCGATCCACCACGCGCCCACCAGCGCCGACAGGCCCAGCGCGTAGGCAATGGGCACGCCCAGGAACACCAGGGCAAAAAAGCTGCCCAGCAAAATCAATGCATCCATCTCAAGCCTCCTTGGGCAGCGTCTGCGGATGTTCTTCCGAGGTCGCCACGGGGCGCCCCGACTGCGGCCCCAGCAGCCGTTTCTCGATGACGAACAGCAGCGTGATCAGCGCGCCCAGCGGAATCGGCAGGTAGGTCGCGCCCACCGGCAGCCACGGCAGCTCGGCGATGCCCTGCCGCCAGGTCTCCAGGCTCAGGTTCAGGCCGAACCAGAACACGAACACGCACAGCCCGGCCATCAGCACGTCGATCAGCCAGGCGGCCAGGAACTTGAGCTGCGGCGGCAGGTGGTCGCTGACCATGGTCACGGCGATGTGGCCGCCCGCGCGGTAGGACACGGAGGCGCCGACGAAGGTGAACACCATCATCAGCAGGATGGCGATGGGCTCGGGCCAGTCCGAGCCGGTGCCCAGGATGTAGCGGCTGAACACACCCCACGGGATGATCAGGGACATCAGCGTGATGGCGGCGGCGGAAAGCCAGACGGCGGCCAGGTACAACCTGTCCATCCAGCGCAGGATGCAAGGGCTCATGGCGAATCAATCGAAGGTCAAGGCCGCAACGGCGCAATGCCCGCCGTTGCGAAAAAAGGGCCGCCCGCGGCAGCGTCGCCGCAGGCCGCCCGTGCACACATCAGCGCACCGCGGCGATGCGCTGGATCAGGTCCGCCACATTGGCGCCGTACTTGGCGCGCACGGGCGCGGTGGCGTCGTAGAAGGGCTTGTTGTCGATGTCGATGAACTCGACTCCGGCAGCCTTGAGCTTGGCGTTGGCGTCGGCCACGCTCTGGTCCCACAGCACGCGCTGCTCGGCCTGCGCTTCCTTGCCGTAGGTGCGCAGCAGCGCCTGGTCCTCGGGCTTGAGCTTGTCCCACGTCGCCTTGGAAACCACCAGCAGCTCGGGGATGATCAGGTGGTTGGTCTGGCTGTAGTACTTGGCGCCCGTGGTGTAGTGGTTGCTGGTGAGGTAGCTCGGGGAATTGTTCTCCGCGCCGTCGAGCACCCCGGTCTGGATGGCCGTGAACACCTCGCCATAGCCCATGGCGATGCCGTTGCCGCCCATGGCGTTCATGGTGTCGATGAACACGGGGTTGCCGATCATGCGGATCTTCTGGCCCTTGAGGTCGGCGGCGTTGCGCACCGGCTTCTTGGTGTAGAGGCTGCGCGCGCCACCGTCCATCCAGCCGATCGCCACCAGGCGCGCGCTGGAGGCCGTGACCTTGCCCAGCAGCTCGTCGCCGATGGGGCCGTCGATCACCTTGCGCATGTGGTCCGGGTTGCGGAACACGAAGGGCAGGTTGAAGACGTTGACCTCGGGCACGACTGTGCCGACCGAGCCCAGCGAGGTGCGCAGGATGTTGATGGCGCCGACCTGGGTCTGCTCGATCATTTCCTTTTCGCCGCCCAGCACGCCGCCGGGGAACATCTGGATGCGCAGGCGGCCGTCGGTAGCTTTTTCCAGCTTCTTGCCCATGTTCTCGACGGTCACCACGTTCGGGTAGCCCGCCGGGTGCACGTCGGCGGCCTTGAGGACCAGCTTCTGGGCCTGGGCCGACAGGGGGGGGCAAGGCCAGCAGGGCCGCCACGGTGCAAGCGCCCAGCAAATGATTGCGGCGTGTTGAAGTCATCGCGTTGTCTCCGTTCTCAGGTTGAAAGGTGGCGAGGCGGCGCTTTTTTGTAGTGGGCTGTGGCGCGCCGCCCTGGGCCGGGGGGGCCTATTCGAAAGGCCCGGTCCGCACGAAAGGCCCGCCCTGGTAGACGTTGGCGGGATCGTTCAGATCTGGATGCGGATCGGCGGCTTCGACCTTGGCGCGGAAACGCTCCGAGCTGTCCTGTGGCCGGTAGCCGATGTGGCGCGCGGACGTGTTGTCCCACCACGTGGTGGTGTTGTCGCCCATGCCGTAGATCACGCTGTAGCCGGCCACGGGCGTGGTCAGCGCGGAGATGACCAGCCGCTCCAGGTCGTCGTAGCTCATCCAGGTGGCCAGCATGCGGCGGTTGCGCGGCTCGGGGAAGGACGAGCCGATGCGCAGGGCCACGGTCTCGATGCCGTAGCGGTCGAAATACAGGCGCGCCAGGTTCTCGCCAAAGGCCTTGGACAGGCCGTACAGGCCGTCGGGGCGGACCGGGTCTTGCGGGCTGACGACCTCGTCCTGCCGGTAAAAGCCCGTGACGTGGTTGGAGCTGGCGAACACCACACGGCGCGCGCCCTGCTTGCGCAAGGCTTCGTAGAGGTTGTAGGTGCCGATGATGTTGGCGTCCAGAATCGGCTGCCAGGGCTGTTCGGCCGACACGCCGCCCAGGTGCACGACGGCGTCCACGCCTTCGGCCAGCGCATGGACCGCGGCGGCGTCCTGCAGGGGCACGCGCTGGAGTTCTTCGTTCGGGCCCGCTTCACCCAGGTCGCCGATGTCGGAGACCCGCAGAACGTCGCAGTAATTCGCCAGGCGGCGGCGCAGTTCCTGGCCCAGTCCGCCCGCGGCACCGGTCAGGAGCAGGCGTCCGAAACGAATGGGGGTGGGATGGACGGGTCGCGAGGCGGGAGAAGAGACAGTCATCGGGCAGAACTGGACAGATCAGTTGTCATACATGAAGTTCTGAATGTAACAATGAAGCGTGCCGGACCATCCCAGGGATTACGCGAAAATCTCCCAAGATTTCCGGTGTTTTTTGCTCTGGACATTGCACTTCGCTTCAAGATATATGTCGTCATACAAACTGATCGAGGCCCGCGCCTTCCACCCGGTCCGCCGGCATCAGGGCACGGCGGGCACCTCGGCCTGCCAGATGCGCTGCCAGACCCAGCGCAGATGCCGGGCGCGGCCGTCACCGCCCTCCTCCTCGACACGCAGCACGAGCGGCAGCGGCGCCCACTGGCCGTCGTCGCCCTGCCGGGCCACGC
The DNA here is from genome assembly GCA_009912175.1 of Paracidovorax wautersii. Classification (GTDB taxonomy): domain Bacteria; phylum Pseudomonadota; class Gammaproteobacteria; order Burkholderiales; family Burkholderiaceae_C; genus Comamonas_F; species Comamonas_F wautersii_A. Next base: position 7,426 of record WNDQ01000085.1, read on the forward strand.
GGTAGCGGAAGCTGTAGTCGGGCTCCAGCCCCATACGCAGGTCCGACAGGACCAGCTCGCTGCGCCCGTCCACCGTCTGGCGCTGGGCGCCGACAAAACCATGCGTGAACCACAGCAGCCGCTGCACGCCCACCTGGCCGGCCACGGCCGCCAGCGCCGGCGTGTCGCTGGGCACGAGCGTCCAGCGCATGGGCCCCCGGTCGGTCACCAGCGAGCGGTCGCCGATGTAATAGCCGTCTGGCGCCATCACCACCACCCGCCACAGCAAGGTGTTGAACGGCGTCGGCGTGGAAAAGCGCGGCGCCTGCGCCAGCCCGAGCGCGGCCAGGCTGTGCTTTGCGGCCGCGTCGACCCGCAGCTTGGCCACCACGCTCCAGCCCAGGTAGAGCGTGCTCAGCAACAGCCCGCCCAGCAGCCAGTTGCGCCCCGCCGTCGCGGCCTGCCAGCCGTAGGTGGCCGTGCGCGTGGGCGCCACGGCCAGTACTTCGCGCGGCGCGCGCCACCAGGCCACGATCACGCCCAGCAGCAAGGGCACGGTGTAGAGCGGGTCGATGATGAACACGGTCGAGCCCATCACCGGCGGCATCGGCCACGGCCACAGCAACTGCGTGCCGTAGACCGTGAAGGCGTCGAGCAGCGGGTGTGTGAGCAGCGCCAGCACGATGGCCAGCAGCCAGGGGCGCGGCGCCGCGCGGATCGCCACGCTGTAGCGCAGCCCCAGCCACCACAGCCCCAGCGCCAGCAGCAGCAACACGGGCAGCGAATGCGATGGCCCGCGATGCCAGGTGACGGTGGTCACCACGTCGCTGCCGGCCAGGCCGAACCACAGCACGTCGAGGTCCGGCACCGTGCCCAGCACGGCGCCGGTGACCAGCGCGGCACGCCGATGGCGCGCGGGTGCGGCCAGCGCCGCGACCGAGCCGCCCAGAACGATCTGCGTCAACGAGTCCATGGCGCCCCTTTTTCCAAAAGGTCAGCCCGGCGCGATTTCGCTGGCGAAGTCGTACAGATCGCCCAGCACCTGCTGCGCGCGTTCGGCCTGCGCGGGCGGCAGGTCTTCCAGCGTTTCGGACAGCTCGTCGATGCGGTTGAACAGCGCCTCGACCGTCATCCAGCCGCCCTCGCCCTCGATCAGGCGCGCGGCCCGGTGCGCCTGCCAGCGCTCCTGTTCGTCCGCGTTGAGCGTGTGCGGGAAATTGCGCGCGCGGTAGCGGAACAGCAGTTCCTCCAGCCGCGCGTCGTCAAAGCCCGTGCGCGCACGCGCCAGTTCCTCGGGCGACTTGCGGCGCAGTTGGACCAGCCGGCGCCGGTCCTCGTTGCCGATGAAGCCGCCGTACAGGTCCTCGTCCACGTCGGGGTCCTGCGCGGGCGTCTCACGGGCGTAGACCTCGGCCCAGATCGCACTCATGTCGGGCAGGTCGCGCGCCACGGCGGCATGCTGCAGCGCCTGGTCCAGGTCGATCTGCCAATGTTCGGCCTTGGCCGCCGACAGCGTGCGCAGATTGCCCACCACCATGGGCGACTTGTTCAGATGCACCGACTTGATCGGCAGACGCGCCACGCCCTCGGGCAAGTCAGCCTGGCGTGTGAACAGACGCTGGCGGATGGTGGCAGCATCGAGCCGTGCCAATTCAGCCGGATCGGCCGACAGGTCCCATGCCAGCAGCTCGTTGCGGTTGGTCGGGTGCGTGGCCAGCGGCCACATCACGGCCAGGCAGCCGCGCTCGGGCGGTAACATGCCCGAGACGTGCAGGAAAGGCTTGGCCGTGGCCTGCGTGGCCGGCAGGCCCAGCTCGGCGGCCACACGGTCCTTCTTGTGCAGGCTCAGGCAGAACTCGAACAGGCGCGGGTTCTTGTCGCGCACCAGGCGCGCCAGCGCAATGGTGGCGCGCACGTCCGACAGCGCATCGTGCGCGGCGTCATGCACCAGGCCGTTGGCGCGCGACAGGTCTTCGAGCTTGAAGCTGGGGCGGCCGTCCGGGTGGCGCGGCCATTCGATGCCCTCGGGGCGCAGCGCGTAGGCCATGCGCACGATGTCCAGCAAGTCCCAGCGGCCGCAGCCGTTCTGCCATTCGCGCGCATACGGATCGATCAGGTTGCGCCAGAACATGAAGCGCGTGACCTCGTCGTCGAAGCGGATGGTGTTGTAGCCCACGCCGATGGTGCCGGGCTCGGCCAGCAGCGCCTCGATGCGTTCGGCGAAGGCGTGCTCAGGCAGGCCCTGCTCCTGGCAGAGCTGCGGCGTGATGCCGGTGATCAGGCAGGACTGCGGGTCGGGCAGCACGTCCAGCGCGGGCTGGCAATACAGCATGACGGGCTCGCCGATCTCGTTGAGCTGCGCGTCGGTGCGGATCGCGGCGAACTGCGCGGGGCGGTCGCGGCGCGTGTTGATGCCAAAGGTTTCGTAGTCGTGCCAGACAAAGGTGTGTTCGGTCATGAAAGCGGTCGCAGCGTCTTGAGCGAGGCATTATGGGGGAGCACCGCCGCCGCGGCGATTCATTCCCCCACCCGGATCTCGTCGCCGTCCATGGCCACCCGCACCTGCGCCGCAAGACGCCCTGGCGCTGCCATCAGCCAGGCGTCCAGTTCGTGCCCGACGTGCGTGAGCACGAGCTGCCCGATGTTCAAGCCCTCGCACATGGCCAGCGCCGTGTTCAGGTCGTTGTGGTTGCGCGGTGGCCGGGCCTGCGGCGGGTGGGTGCAGTCGACGATGCAATAGTCCAGCGCCAGCGTTTGCAAATGCGCCCGGCTTTCAGGCGGCAGGCCGACCGTGTCGGTCAGGTAGGCGACGTGCCGCCCGGCCTGCGAAAAAACAAAGCCCAGGCAGGGCTGGGAATGGCGCAGGCCGATGGCCGTGACCTGCAGTGCGCCGAACTGGCGCTGCTCCAGCGGCCGCAGCGGCTGCGAGAAGTCCAGGATGCCCGGGTGTTTGTACAGATCGGCCAGGCCTTGTTCGTCGACCGGGCCGTGCACGGCCAGGGGCTCGCCCACGCCCCAGCGCAGGTGCAGCAGGCCCTGCGCGTGGTCCGCGTGGTAGTGCGTCAGCAGGATGCCGTTGATGGCGTTGGCCTCGCAGCGCTCGGCCAGGTCGTGGCCGCCGGCGTCGATCAGCCAGCGCTGGCCAGCGCATTCGATCAGTGCGCTGCACGGCCGCCGGCGCCAGCGCGGGTGGGCGCGGGCCCGGCCGCAGGCCGCGCAGCCGCAGCGGAAGACGGGCACCTGCCCGACATCGCCCGTCCCCAGAAACTGCAGCCTCATGCCGGCACCTGCGGGGGTTGCAAGGGCGGCAAGGACTGCGGCAGCCGGCGACCACTGCACGAGCTGCCCACGCAGCCGCTGCACGGCGGCGTCCAGCGTGCCGGCGTTGTCCAGCACCAGCACATCGCCATCCAGCAAGGCCTGCGCGCGCAGCTGCTGCTCCAGGTCCATGTTGCGCTGCAGGCGCTGGTGGATCTGCGCCTCGCTCTCGCGCCCTCGCCCGCGCAGCCGCGCCAGCAGCAGGCCGGGGTCGACCGTCAGCCACACCAGCGCGGCGTCCGGGTAACGCCGCCGCACGGCACTCCACTGTTCGCGCGAGCCATTGACCAGCGCCAGCCGGCCCTGGCGCAACTGCACGTCCAGCTCGCGCCCGATGCCGTAGCACAGGCCATGGGCGCGCCAGCTCAGCGCGAAGGCGCCCTGCGCCTCGTCGCGGAAAAAGGCCGCCTCGTCCAGCACGTCGGCGCCGCTCTGGCCGTGCGGCGCCGCACGCGTGGTCACGCGCGGCAGGATGACGCAGCCGGGTGGCAGCGTGCGTGCCAGGGCGTCCAGCACGCTGTCCTTGCCGCTGCCCGAAGGCCCGACCACGTAGATCAGCCGGCCCGCCATCAGAACACCCGCTGGCCTTGCCGCCAGACCTGCTGCACCACGAACTGGCCCGCCACGTCGCGCACGTGGACCAGGTCGGCACGCAGCCCCGGCGCGATCTCGCCGCGGTCGTTCAGCCCCACCGCCCGGGCCGGCGCCAGGCTGACCGTGGCCACGGCGTCGGGCAGGCGCCAGCCGCCTTCCATCGTGTGCAGACCCCGCACGGCCTGCAGCAGGCTGGACGGGTAGTAGTCGCTGGAGAGGATGTCGAGCACGCCGGCGCGGGCCAGGTCGGCCGCGGCGATGTTGCCCGAATGCGAGCCGCCGCGCACGATGTTGGGCGCGCCCATCAGCACCTTCAGTCCGCGCGCGTGGCTCAGGTCGGCCGCGTCCCGCGTGGTCGGGAATTCGGCAATCGTCATGCCGGCGGCGACCGACTCGGCGACATGCTCGGCGGTGGCGTCGTCGTGGCTGGCCATCGCCACCCGCCTGCCGCGGCAGATGTCCACGATGGCCTGGCGGTAAGGCCGGCTGTAACACGCGGCGTTGGCGGTGTGGCGGACGATGAATTCGTCCATCTGCGCATCGTTCAGGTGGTATTTGCCCTGAAAGTATTCGCGGTACTTCTCGATCTGCACGAACTGCCGCTGGCCCGGCGTGTGGTCCATGACGGACACCAGCCTCACCCGCTCGTCCGCCACCAGTTCCTCGAAGATCTCCAGCGTGCGCGCGTGGCTGACCTCGCAGCGCAGGTGCAGGAAGTGGTCGGCCCGCGCCAGGCCGTCGCGCATGAGCTGGCCCAGCGCCTGGACCATGCGCGGCAGCTGCGCCAGGCGTTTTTCCTGCGGCCCGACGTCGCCGATGGCCAGCGCGTCGAACACAGTGGTGATGCCCGCGCTGACCAGTTGCGCGTCGTGCGCCAGCGCGGCCGAGGCCGACGGCCAGTCCACCCCCGGGCGCGGGTTCATGTAGCGCTCCAGGTTGTCGGTGTGCAGCTCGATGAAGCCGGGCAGCAGGTAGTCGCCGCCCAGGTGCTGCGCGGCCGGAACCTGGCTGGGCGAGGCGCTGACGTCGTGGATCACGCCGTCGCGCAGCACCACCGTGCCCCGCACTTCCTCGTGGGCCAGGACCAGCCTGGCATGGGTCAATATCTGTTCGCTCGCCATCGCGTCACCCGTTCACTTTCAATTCGATGCACCGGTCCATGACCGCCGTGCGTGCAACGGCGTCGTGAAAAATGCCGACCATGGCCGAGCCGGCCCGCTTGGCCTCGTCGATCAAGGCCAGCACCACGCCGCGGTTGGCCTCGTCCAGCGAGGCGGTGGGCTCGTCCAGCAGCATCAGCGGCCAGGGCACCATGAAGCCGCGCGCGAGGTTGATGCGCTGCTGCTCACCGCCCGAGAACGTGCCCGGCGCCAGGTGCCACAGCCGTGGCGGAATGTTCAGCCGCGCCAGCAACTCGTGCGCACGCGCCAGCGCCGCCGGCCGTGCCCAGCCGCGCACCAGCGCGGGCTCCATCACCACGTCCAGGCTGGACACGCGCGGGATGACCCGCAGGAACTGGCTGACGTAGCCGATGGTGTGGCGGCGCACCTGCAGCACCAGGCGCGGGTCGGCGCCGACCAGCTCGGTCGCGCGGCCCTCGTGCCGCACCACGATGCTGCCCGAGCTCGCCTGGTAGTTGGCGTACAGCGTGCGCATCAGCGTGGACTTGCCCGTGTGATCTTGCCCCTGATTTACGGACACCTATCTAAGCGACATTGGCCAGCTCGTACTGCTCTGGGCTGAGGTAGCCCAGGGTCGAGTGCAGCCGGATCCGATTGTAGTCAACCTCAATGTAGTCAAACACATGAGCCTTGGCCTGCTCCCGTGTGGCGAGGTGTTCACCATGGATGGCCTCGACCTTCAGACTGTGGTTCCAACTCTCCATTGCTGCGTTGTCGTAGCAGTTGCCTCTGGCACTCATGCTGGCGATCAAAGCGTATTGCTCCAACAGGGCGCGGTGCTCGCGCGAGCAGTATTGGCTACCACGGTCA
>WNDQ01000086.1 GCA_009912175.1 Paracidovorax wautersii
CTGGAAGACCAGACGCCGGATGAGGCATACTTCGCGACGCTGCCTGCGATCAAATCGTCAGCATGACTGCTCCGGCGGTCCCACTTAAAAATCTCGGGCCCCTGTCCGAACAAGCGGCGCCACCTCTTTTCGACAGGGCGGGCGGCTTCTATTTCACGGATTGCAAGGGAACGTCGACCCAGCCGGGCGGTGGCGTGTATTACGTGTCGCCGGACTTCAGGCAGATCACGCCGGTGCTCGGGAATATGGCCCTGGCCAATGGGATCACGCTCAGCCAGCGGGGCAAGTTGCTCTGGACGAACGAGTATGCAACTGGGCGCCTGCATCGCGTCGAGTTGGCCGACGCCAAGACGGTGGCGCCATTCGGCACCACCGTTCCCTATCATTTTGTGGGACACGCTCCGGATTCGCTGCGCGTTGACGCCGATGGCAACGTCTACGTGGCGCTCTACCGCCAAGGCAGGGTGATGGTCTTCAACGACAACGGGATCCCGATTGGCCAGATCCTGCTGCCGGGGCGGGAGCAAGGGCATCACCTCGTTTCCACCAGCCTGGCCTTTGTGCCCGGCTCCAATGAAGTCCTGATCGTGACCAACGATGGCGACGGCAGTGAAGGGAGCTGGATTTTCAAGGCCAAGGCCTTTGCGAAGGGCGCAGACCTCTTCTCGCATCAATAGGTGGCCCTGGACACCAGGCCTTCAAGGCCTGGTGTCAATCAGTCGGCCGTGATGCCACGTTCCCGGATCAGCTTGCCCCATTTGGCAGAGTCCTGCTTCAAAAGCGCGGCCATTTCCGCGGGCGAGGAGGGCGCCGGTTTGGCGCCTGAAACATCCAGGGCCGCCTTGACGGACGGCGTTTCCAGCGTGCGCCGCAACGCGTCGCTCACACGCGCCACATCCTCCGGTTTGCTGTCCTTGGGCGCAAAGAGCCCGTTCCAGTTGTCCGCGTCGATCCCCGCGATTCCCTGTTCCTTGAAGGTCTTGATATCGGGGAAGAGGGGGTGGCGATCTTCCGCCGTCAACCCGATGGGCTTGACTCTTCCACTCTTGAGCAGGCCGATTACGCCGGGGATGTCGGTGAAATAGCCATCCACGTGGCCGGCCATCAGGTCGTTCACGGCAGGGCCCCCGCCTCTGTAGGGCACATGCAGCATCTTGGTGCCTGCCACGTGATTGAGCAGCTCCAAGGCCAGATGCGGGACGCTGCCCGAGCCCGGCGAGGCGATGGTCAATGGCTTGCCGGAGCGCGCCGCCGCGACGAGTTCGGTGGCGGTGTTGTAGGGGGCGTTGACATTCACAAGCAGAACCTCGACGTTGCGCACCACGAGCGAGACGGGGGTCACGTCCGTCAATGGATCGAACGTCATCTTCTGCAGATGCCGCGAGATGGCGACGGCCCCCACGCTGCTCAGCCAGAGCGTGCCCATGTCGGGCGTGGCGCGTGACACAAATTCCCCGCCGATGACGCCGTTGGCCCCGCCCTTGTTCTCCACGATGACTTGTTGCTGCAGTTCATGGCTGAATTGCTGGGCAATCGTGCGCGCGACAAAGTCGAGCGTACCGCCTGGCGGAAAGCCCACGACCAGCCGCAGGACGTCCGGCCGAGCGAAAGAGCGCAAGGGGAAGGCGATGGCGCCGGCTGCGGCACCCAGCGTGAAGGCACGCCGTGAAAGATTGAACGGACTCATGTTGTCTCCGATTGATATTTGACTGGCTGAGCGCGTTCCCTCTTGGCGTGGAACACGGGGGTCTCAGCCGTTCCTGCAGTTCTTGCCGCTAGTCGCGCGGCGCGTTGTGCCCCGAGGACAGCGCCACCTGGCCCCCGTCGATGTTCATGATCAGACCGTGGACGTAGTTCGCCTCCTTGGATGCGAGGTACAGGATCGCGTTGGCCTGCTCTTCGGGCTGGCCCGCCTGACCCAGAGGAATCCGTGGAATACGATCGGAGTAATGGTTGGGATTCTTGGCGTGGTCGGCCTTGGACAGATTGCTCCAGGTCATGCCCGGGCAGATCGCGTTGACGCGTATGCCGTACTGCCCCCAGTCGACGGCAAGTGCCTTGGTCAACCCGACAACCGCATGTTTGGATGCCACGTAGGAGGCCGCGTTTGGAAACCCCGTCATGCCACCGATCGACGCGACATTGACGATGACGCCGCTGCGACGCGGGATCATGGATTCGGCCGCGACCGACTGGGCCCAGTAGAAGGTGCCGTCGAGGTTGACCGACATGACCAGGCGCCAGTCCTCGACCGACACCTTGGCGGTGGGGCCCCGGCGGATGATGCCCGCGTTGTTCACAAGCACGTCGATGTGCCCGAACTTTTTCAGGATGGCGGCCACATGGGCCTGGACATGGTCGGGGTTGCTGACATCCCCCGTCAATCCGAAGGCTGGGCGCCCACCGACGTCGCTCACCTGGTCGACGCCATGAGCCACCAGCGCATCATTGACGTCGGTTACCACGACCTGCGCGCCTTCCCTGGCAAAAGCCAGCGCGGTGGCCAGTCCAATGCCGCCTCCGGCGCCTGTCACCACGACTACTTGATTTTCGAAACGCATTTGATATCACCTTATGGGCCGAGCTACTCAAATCTGCCACGGGCGCAGAGCTCATGAGCATTCTGGTGCGGGTGAATCTGACTTTTTATAGATCGGATCACTATCAGGTATGTGTTTAGTGTATTGGTGAAGGAGATTCGGGTAACGTCAAACCGGCCCGTCTCATGGCCTGGTGTGCTCAGGGAGTCCCGGCTCCTGGCGCGAAGGAGTCTGCGCTGTGCAGTGCCTTGCAGTGCCTATTCGCCGGGACCGAAATGGCGTTGGATCAAGTCGCGCAACAGCTCGGTGCCGAAGGTCGTCAACCGCGTGTGCGTGCGTGCGGTGGGCGTGGCCAGGACCAGGCGGTTGCGGATGGCTGGCGCATGAATTTCAGCAATATTCAAACGGTCCATCAGACCCCATTGCCGCGGTGCGCTTGCAGGCACGATGGAGTCGGCAACCCCGCGGGCGACCAGCCGAAGCACGGTGTGCACCGAATCGACCTCCGCGACGAACTGCAAGGCAATGCCGCGCGGACCCGTATGCTCCTCGAGCAACCGCCGAATCGCATTGGGTGCGCTGGGCATGACCAGTTGGCGGTCGGCGAGGTCGGACAGGCGGACACGCTGTGGCAGAGGGCGTTTGCTGATCAGCACCATGTCCTCGCGCACCAGGATTTCCTGGTGGATTTGCGGAGAGGGCGCAGGATCGAACAGAACGGCGAGATCAGCGCGTCCCGCAATGAGCGCTTCGCGCAAACGCACGCTCAATCCCTCCGTGACGGTGATGCCCGCATCCGGATACTTGGCGTGAAATTGCTCCACCAGGTCAGGCGTGATTACCTGGGCAACGCGGTGGGGCAGGCTGACCACGAGCCGCCCACGCGGGTTGTGCTGGCGCTCAAGCATGTCCGAGCGTGCCTGTTCGGTGGCTTCCAGGATGGTGCGCGCATGGGCGAGCATTGCCGCGCCACTTTCGGTCAGGCGTACACCACGGCCATGCCGCTCAAGCAGCCGTTGGCCGAACTCTTCCTCCAGCAACTGAACCTGGCGGCTGAGCGAAGGCTGTGTCATGTACAAAACTGCGGCTGCCCGGCTGAAGCTGCCGGCTTCGGCGATAGCGACAAAGTACTTGAGGCTTGAAATATCCATGATGTCCTGCACACGATTTTGAACGAGGGGCGGGCCCGACCGGCCGCCTGGGTTACGGACGCCACTGCTGTTTCCATCGAGGAGCAGCCGACGCTAACACGATAGAAAAATAGAGTAGAACTATATCTGATATAGATCAATCATTGACTTTAATGGGCGATTTTCGGTGACGATCGAAGCTTCGAGCGTCAGATCCGTCTGCCGCCCCAAGTGACCAGAGCAACGCTGAACATGCCGAATCCTTTGATGTCTCCCATGCTGGGCCGATGTATGCAACTTGGCCACGTCGTCCCCGATATGGACGCGGCGCTGCAGGTCTGGACACAGACGCTGGGCGTCGGTCCTTTTGTCGTTCTGGAAACATCCAAGGCCAACCGCACGTTCCATCATCGCGGCAGTCCGAGCGATGTGGATTTTTCCATCGCCATCTCCTACGTGGGAGAGGTGATGGTCGAGATCATCATGCCGTTCAACGACGCGCCATCGCCCTATCGGGAATTTCTGGACAGTGGCAGGCAAGGCTTGCATCACTATGGTTTCTGGCCTGATCAATTTGAATCGAGTTGCGACAGGCTGGCGGCCGCCGGCATGCCCGAGGTCAGCTCGATCCGTCACCCCGACGGCACGCGAGACATCATCTATTGCGATGCGCCTGCCAGCCTTGGCGTGATGATGGAGATTGCCAGCCTCACGCCGTTGCGATCGGCTTTCTTGGGCAGCATCCGCCAGCTCAGTGCCGCGTGGGACGGCGAGCGTCCTGTACGGCGCTACGCCAGCCGCGAGGCCTTCATCCAAAGCGGGGCAGGGCGTTGAGCGCGGCGTCGTCTGACTGGTCCTCTTCACACAACAAAGCTCGCTACCGGCGGTGGTTTGTTCAACATCACAAAACCAATGAGACAACAGCTTTTCAAAGCAGCACTGTGCGCCGTGCTGGCCAGTTCATGCCTGCCCGCACTGGCGGACCCCAGCGCCAGCCAACCGCTGCGACTCGTGATCGGCTTTCCGCCCGGCGGCGCGATAGACACGATTGCACGCGCCATCACACCTCGCATGGGGCAGGAGCTCGGCCGCAGCATCGTGGTGGAGAACAAACCCGGCGCGGGCGGCATCCTGGCTATGCAGTCGGTGGCCCGCGCGGCGCCCGATGGTCGGACGTTGATCATGGGGACGTCCGGTAACTTCGCCATCACGCCCGCCCTGATGCCTGACCTGAGTTATGACGCGGCCAAGGACTTCACCCTGGTCAGCCAGGTCGCGTCCGCCAGCATGGTTCTTCTGGTCCACCCATCGGTGCCCGCCAAGACGGTCGGCGAGTTGATCACCTATGCCCGCGCCCATCCGGGAAAACTCAACTTTTCTTCCAGTGGCGTCGGCGGTCTGCCGCACATGGCCGCGGAGGTGTTCAGCGCCGCGGCCGGCATCAAGATGACGCATGTGGCCTACAAGGGCAGTTCCCCGAGCATCACGGACCTGGTGGGCGGGCAGGTCGATTTGACCTTCGAGGCCGCATCCATTGGCCTGCCGTATGTGAAGGCCGGTCAGTTGCGCGCGCTGGCCGTGACCGGAGGCCAACGACTGGCCGTGCTGCCGGACGTGCCGCCCGTGAGCGACGTTTTGCCGGGCTTCAACGTGGACAACGCCTACGGCATCGCCGTGCCGGCGGGGACCGACCAGGCCTGGGTCAGGAAAGTCCAGGACGCCGTCGTCGTGGCGGTGCAGGAACCCAAGACCCGGGCCCTGCTGGAAAGCCTGGGCGTGGAGCCGGTGGGCAGTCCATCGGCCACCTTCACCAAGGCGATGGCGGGCGAGCTCACGCGCTGGCGCGCCCTGATCAAAGACAACCACATTTCGGCCAGCGGCAGCTGAATGACTGAAACGATGACCATGACCACCGATCTGCACTGGGCGCACCTGGATGGCATTTCCATCCGCTACACCGACAACGGCAAGCAAGGCCGTCCCTTGTTGTTGCTTCACGAAATGGGCGGCTCGCTCGAGAGCTGGGGCGGCGTGCTCGCGGCCCTGCCGCCGCGCCAGCGCATCATCCGTTGCGACATGCGCGGCGCTGGCGGCTCGGAGAAGATCCGCCGCGAGGTCAGTTGTGACGTGTTTGCCGATGACGTGGCCAAGCTTCTCGATCACCTGAAGGTGCCTGAAGCAGACGTTGCCGGCGTCGCCATCGGCGGCTGTATCGGCCTGAACCTGGCCGCGCGATATCCTGCCCGCGTCAAAAAACTGGTGCCGATCAATCCGCCGACCGACGCCGCGGGCAGGGCCGGCGAAGTCCTGCGCGAGAGGGCCAGGCTCACCGACGAGCAGGGCATGCGTGGTGTTGTCGACGCGGCGCTGGCGCGCTCCTACCCAGAGCTGCTGCGCGGCGACCGCCAGGCCTACGACGCCTATGTCGCGCGTTTCATCACCAACGATCCGACCAGCTATGCCCATGTCCTTCGCGCCTTGCTGGCGGTGGATTTCACGCCCCTGTGGTCCTTGATCACGGCGCCCGTGCTGTTCGCCGCCGGCACGCACGACCTGGTCCGCACGCCCGCTGCCACGAAGGCTGCCGCAGGACAGGTGCCACGCGCGGATTTTCTCGAGATCGAGGGCGGCCATATCCCGTCGGTTCAGGCGCCGGATGCCCTGGCCCGGATTCTGGTCGATTACTTCGAGCTTCATGCTTGAACGCACGACACCGGCCTGGCGTTGCGGCGCCCGGCCGATCATCCATGGTTTGCACAGGAAGGATTCATCCCTATGAGCACGGCATCGGGCCGGTTTCCCCTCATCAGCCGCGAGCAGATGAGCGAGCGGCAACGCGAGGTTGCGGACGACATCACCGCGGGGCCGCGCGGTGCGTTGAAAGGGCCATTCCTGGTCCTGATTCATAACGCCGAACTGGCGGCGCCCCTTCAGTCCCTGGGCGAACACCTGCGCTTCGGCACCGAGTTCCCCAAGACCATCGTCGAGCTGGCGGTCCTTGTGACGGCCCATCGCTGGTCCTGTGAATACGAGTGGTTTGCCCACGCTCGCATCGCCGCCGAGGCGGGCGTGCGGGAGGCGCTCATCCGGGCTATCGCGCTTGGCGAATTGCCCCCGGACATGAGCGCGGACGAAGCTTTGGTGCATCGGTTCTGCGTCGAAGTGGCGTGGGATGGCCGGCCTGGCGATGTGGCCATGGAGGCGGTGTTGTCTCGCTTCGGCCGTTCGGCGTCGCTGGACCTGATCGCGCTCACGGGCTACTACACGCTGCTGGCCATGGTCTTGAATGCGGCGAAGGTACCGGCGCCAGCGCACCCCATCCCGCTGGATCTTGCCCACGGCGCAAGACGGCCCGCAACGCAGTGGCCGCTCGAAGGAAGGGGCGAATGATGTCCAGCGCACTTCTGCTCACGATGATGAATCCCCCGGCCGGCGGTGACGACGAGTTCAACGATTGGGCCGACACCGAGCACATCCCGGAGCGGCGTGCAATCCCGGGCATCCGCTTGGCGCAACGATTTCGCAATCGCACCGGGTCGCCGCGCTATATGGCGCTCTACGACCTCGCGTCGATGGGGGTCCTGGAAAGCGCCGCCTATCGGGCGATCGCCGGGCCCAACCTCTCGCCCTGGTCCAAGCGCATCCTGGCCGGCGCCACCGACCGTTGGCGTTTCGAAGGGCGCCTCATTCACGCGACCCCTGAACCGGACGAGCCGCTTTCGATGGCGGGTGTCCAGGGGGTGATTCTTCTGGCATGGCACAAGTTGAGCGCCACGGCAGACCATGGTGACGCCATCACGGCCGCCGTGGGCGCCGCGGCAGCGCGGATCGAGTCCGTCCAGTGGCTGCGGGTGTATGCGGGCGAGCGCGGCGAAACCCAGGACTTTGCGGCGGTGCTGGGCCTGGGCATTGCCGGGTCGGCCGTGCACACCGACCCTCACGGCTACAGCGCGCCTGGCGCGCCCTGCGGTTTTGCGCAAGGATTTGAGCGGCTCTAGATTTCAGGCAACGAAAAAGACACGCATCGACAGTGCGCTTTGAGTGGAGACAAACCAGATGAAAACGCAAACACAACGCCCGGCAATTCACCCCGATGACAGTCCTTGCACCCGCGGCACAGCGCGGGCTTACAGCCACCGCTGGATGGGCATGGCCACGCTGTGCCTGATGGCCGCGCTCTCTTCGGCCGCCTATGCCCAATCGAGCGGCACGGCGTGGCCCTCGAAACCGGTTCGTTTCATCGTTCCGTTCGCGGCGGGGTCTTTCACAGACACGGCTGCGCGCGCACTTGGCAAGGAGTTGACCACGCGTCTCGGCCAGCCGTTCGTCGTCGAAAATCGCACCGGCGTGGGTGGCATCTTGGCCAACGACGCCGTGGCGAAGTCGGCTGGCGACGGTTACACGCTGCTGTTCACCGACAGCTCCTACGGTGTGTCGTCCGCGCTGTACAAAAAGCTGCCCTACGACCCCCTGAAGGATCTGGCGGCGGTGGCGCAGGTCGCGCAGTCCCCTGCGGTACTGGTTGCGCGCACGGGATTGCCGGCCAAGGGCCTGAACGCCATCCTCGCGACTGCCCGCAAAGATCCGCAGGCCTTGACCTTCGGGTCGGGCGGGCAGGGGTCTTCGGGCCATCTCGCGTTCGAAGCGCTGCTGTTGCAGGCCGGGGCGAAGATGACCCACATTCCATACAAGGGCGTCTCAGCCGCGGTGATGGACGTGATCGGGCAACGTGTCGATCTGGCGATCGGCAGTGTCGGCTCGACCCGGCAGTTCATCGAGGATGGGCGCGTCATCGGCGTGGCCCTGACGGGCCCCGGGCGCAATCCAAGCTTGCCGCAGGTTCCAACCTTTGCCGAACAGGGCATGCGGGACTACAACGTCGTGTACTGGTTTGGCGTACTGGGCCCGGCTCGACTGCCGGCGGCACAGCAGGAGTCGATCGCGAAAGCGATCAAGACGGCCATGGACGCGCCTGAACTCAAGCAACTCTTCGAGCGCTCCGGCGTTGCACTGGCCTATCAGAATGGGCCGGCTTTTGGCTCCCGCATTGGCAACGAGATTCGGATGTGGACATCGGTCATCGAAAAGGCAAACATCACCGCCGAATAGTGCGTCACCGCCATCGCAGCGGCAGCGTGATCTGTGCCGCTGGCGAGGCGCCTCACATTCCCGAATAATTCGGCCCGCCGCCCCCTTCAGGCGTGACCCAGACGATGTTCTGCGTGGGGTCCTTGATGTCGCAGGTCTTGCAATGCACACAGTTCTGCGCATTGATCTGCAAGCGCTCGCCGCCTTGCGCTTCGTCGGGCACGAACTCGTAGACGCCGGCCGGGCAGTAGCGTGACTCGGGGCCGGCGTACTCGGCCAGGTTGACCTTCACCGGAATGGTCTTGTCCTTGAGCGTGAGGTGCGCCGGCTGGTTCTCCGCGTGGTTGGTGTTGGAGACGAACACCGAGGACAGCCGGTCAAACGTGATCTTGCCGTCGGGCTTGGGGTAGTCGATCTTCGCGCACTCGGCCGCGGGCTTGAGGAAGGTGTGGTCGGCTGCCGGGTTCTTCAGTGTCCAGGGCGGCGTCTTGATGCCCAGCCGGGGCAGCAGCCAGTGCTCGATGCCGGTCATGAGCATGCCCACGGTCTGGCCCTTCTTGAACCAGGGCTTGAAGTTGCTGGCGGCCTTGAGCTCGTCGTGGAGCCAGCTTTTCTCGAAGGCTTCGGGGTAGGCCGTGAGTTCGTCGTGCTGGCGCCCGGCGGTCACCGCCTCGTAGAGCGCATCGGCGGCCAGCATGCCGCTCTTGATGGCCGCGTGGCTGCCCTTGATGCGGCTGGCGTTGAGGTAGCCCGCGTCGCAGCCGATCAGCGCGCCGCCCGCAAACACCGTCTTGGGCAGGCTGGGAATGCCGCCGTTGTTGATGGCGCGTGCGCCGTAGCTCAGGCGTTTGCCGCCTTCGATGTGCTTGAGGATGGCCGGGTGCTTTTTCCAGCGCTGCATTTCGTCGAAGGGGCTGAGCCAGGGGTTCTTGTAGTCCAGCCCGATGACGAAGCCCAGCGTGACCTTGTTGCCTTCGAGGTGGTAGAGAAAGCCCCCGCCGAAGGTCTGCTTGTCCATGGGCCAGCCGGCGGTGTGAACCACCAGGCCGGGCTGCGCCTTGTCGGCCGGAATCTCCCACAGCTCCTTGATGCCGATGCCAAAGCTCTGCGGCGCGCGGCCGTCCTGCAGCTTGAAGCGGTCGAGCAACTGGCGGCCCAGGTGGCCGCGCGCGCCTTCGGCAAACACCGTGTACTTGGCGTGCAGTTCCATGCCCAGCTGGAATTCGTCGGTGGGCTCGCCTTCCTTGCTCACGCCCATGTTGCCGGTGGCCACGCCCTTGACGCTGCCGTCGTCGTTGTAGAGCACCTCGGCCGCGGCAAAGCCGGGGAAGATCTCCACGCCCAGGGCTTCGGCCTGCTCGGCCAGCCAGCGCACGACGTTGCCCAGGCTGATGACGTAGTTGCCTTCGTTGTGGAAGTTGTTGGGGATGAGCGCGGCGGGCGTCTTGGTGGCGCCGGTTTCGGTCAGCAGCAGCACCTCGTCGGCGGTGACGGGCTGGTTCAGCGGCGCGCCGCGCTCCTGCCAGTCGGGGAAGAGCTCGGCGATGGCCTTGGGGTCCATGACGGCGCCGCTGAGGATGTGGGCGCCGGGCTCGGAGCCTTTTTCGAGCACGACGACCGAGACGTCGGTGCCTTTTTCAGCCGCGAGCTGCTTGAGGCGGATGGCGGTGGCCAGGCCTGCGGGGCCGGCGCCCACGATGGCCACGTCGTATTCCATGGACTCGCGGGGGCCGTATTGGTCGAGAAGCGCTTGGGGGGTCATCGTGCGGTGGGGCCTGCAGCTGGTTATGGGGTGATCGTCGCTGGCCGTGCCGCTCCTCCTGTGGCTGAGCGCCGTCTGGCCGACGGTCTGTAAAGCCAGTCATTTTATGGGGCCTCTGCCAGGGTGCAGTTGCGCTGGCGCCGCATGGGTGACAGCCCGGGGCGGGCTTGTCCAGGGAATGTCCGGTCTCTTTCCAGAGGGTGAACACCCTCTTGGGGCTTAGCCCCAGCCCTGCAACTGGCGCCGGGCGACACCGGCCAGCGCTGCAATGGCCAACTCGCTGTCGTTGATGCAGGGGATATAGCTGAACGTGCCGCCGCCGGCCTGCAGGTAGGCGGCGCGCACTTCCTGGTCGATTTCTTCCAGCGTCTCGATGCAATCGCCCGTGAAGCCCGGGCAGACCACTTGCAGGTGCTTGACGCCGCTTTGCGCCAGCGCGATGGCCGTGGGTTCGGTGTAGGGTTCGAGCCAGCGTGCGCGGCCAAAGCGCGACTGGAAGGTCACGCGCCAGCGGTCCTCGGCCAGGCCCAGCCGGGCGGCCAGCAGGCGTGCGGTGGCCAGGCATTCGGCCTGGTAGGGATCGCCCAGTTGCACGTTGCGCGCGGGCAGGCCGTGGAAACTCATCAGCAGCACGTCGGGCTGGCCGTGCGTGGCCCAGTGGTGGCGCACGCCGTCGGCGACGGCTTCGATGTAGGCCTCGTCGTCGTGGTAGCTGCGCACCAGGCGGACCTCGGGCACGGCGCGCTGGCGCTGGGCCCACTGGTAGACGAGGTCGCTCACGCTGGCCGTGGTCGTGCCCGAATACTGAGGGTAGGCCGGCACCACCAGGATGCGCCGCACACCCTGGCTTTGCAGGGCATCGAGCCGCGCCAGCAAGGCCGGCTCGCCATAACGCATGGCCGGCAGCACGGGCACGGCCAGCCCTTGGCGCACTAAGGCCGCCTGCATGCCCCGGGCCTGGCGCTCGGTCCAGACCTTGAGCGGCGAGCCCTCGGGCGTCCAGACGGTTGCGTACTTGGCGGCCGATTTGGCCGGCCGCACACGCAGGATGATGCCGTGCAGGATGGGCAGCCAGGCCAGGCGCGGGATCTCGACCACACGCGGGTCGGACAGGAATTCGGCCAGGTAGCGGCGCACGGCCGGCGCGGTGGGGGCCTCGGGCGTGCCGAGGTTGACGTAGAGAACGGCGGTGCCGGCCAGCGGCGCGGCGGCAGGGTGCGTAGGCGTAAGCGAGGGCGCGGAGGGCATTGCTGTATTCTCGCCCGGATGCTGGACCTCCAAAAAATTCAGGGCATCTCGCTCGACCTCGACGACACCTTGTGGCCCGTGTGGCCGGCCATCGGCCGCGCCGAACAGGTGCTGCTGCAATGGCTGCAGCAGCACGCGCCGCGCACGGCCGCGGCCTACGACTCGCCCCAGGCGCTGCGCGAGCTGCGGCTGGCCGTCGAGCGCGAACGGCCCGACCTGCACCACGACCTGAGCGGCCTGCGCCGCGAATCGATCCGGCTGGCCTTGACGCGCGCGGGTGACGACCCGGCGCTGGCCGAGCCCGCCTTCACGGTCTTCTTCGACGAACGCCAGAACGTGGAGCTGTTCGACGACGTGCACGAGGTGCTGGGCCAGCTTGCCGCACACCTGCCCATCGTGGCGCTGAGCAACGGCAACGCCAACGTGCACCGCACCGGCATCGGCCAGTACTTCCGTGGCGCCATCCACGCGCGCGAATTCGGCGTCGGCAAGCCCGACCGCCGCATCTTCGAGGCTGCGGCCGACGCGCTGCAGGTGCCCGTGGCCGCCGTGCTGCACATCGGCGACGACCCGCTGCTCGACGTCAAAGGCGCGCACGAGGCCGGCATGCAGACCGTGTGGATCAACCGCACCGGCAAGGCCTGGGCCCTGGACTTTGCCCCCAGCCTGGAAGTGACCGCGCTGGCCACCGTGGTCAAGGCGCTGGCGCCGCGGCTGCAAACGCTGCGCGCGAGCCTGTTTTGAGTGAGCTGGATTTCGGTTTGTATTGAGCTTGTGTTGAATGACACAAGTAAAAAAAGCCGCTTGAAAGCGGCTTTGATTTTGATGATTTAAAAGAGGTTTGATCTTGCCCCTGATTTACGGACACCTATCTAAGCGACATTGGCCAGCTCGTACTGCTCTGGGCTGAGGTAGCCCAGGGTCGAGTGCAGCCGGATCCGATTGTAGTCAACCTCAATGTAGTCAAACACATGAGCCTTGGCCTGCTCCCGTGTGGCGAGGTGTTCACCATGGATGGCCTCGACCTTCAGACTGTGGTTCCAACTCTCCATTGCTGCGTTGTCGTAGCAGTTGCCTCTGGCACTCATGCTGGCGATCAAAGCGTATTGCTCCAACAGGGCGCGGTGCTCGCGCGAGCAGTATTGGCTACCACGGTCAGTATGCACGATCACTCCCCGAGGCCGATTGCGAGCAAACAGCGCCATGCGCAGCGCGTCGCAAACCAGCGTAGC
>WNDQ01000087.1 GCA_009912175.1 Paracidovorax wautersii
AGCATAGTAGCCGCTTGGAGACACCGACAGCACTCGGCACATCAGACGCACCCTGAATGTGCCTTCGTGCGCTTTCATCGTTGCGCACTTCACTTGGGCTGTTTGGCGAAGTACGCCGCCGCTTTTTGGCGAAGTACGCCGCCGCTTTTTTTAGGAAAGCGTTCTCCTCCTCCAGCCGCGCCACTTCACGTTTGAGCCGTGCATGTTCGGCCAACTCCAAGCGTTGTGCCTGATCGTCCTGGTCGTGCCGCCGCGCCTGGGCGCGCCAACTGTACAGCTGGGCAGGCTGCAACCCCAGATCACGAGCCACCGTGGTTACCCCTTCTGTGGCCGCTCGCAACAGTGCCTGCTGCCTGAACTCCAGGCTGAACTCCTGCCCCTTTCTGCCTGCCTTGCTCTTGGTCATCGTCCACCTCCTATTGCGATAGTTAATCGCTTATAGGGGTGTCCGTGAAACGGGGGCAAGATCAACCTTCGCGCTGGGCAACTGCCACATTAGCATCTTCATCATCCCGGGCCACACCAACGGCTGCCTGACCGCGCTGATCCACGAGGCCGGCTGGGTCTTCGGCTCGGACATGTGGGGCTGCAACCGCCCGGCCACGGCCGACACCACGCAGTACAACTCGGTCAAGGTCGACCTGTTCCTGTCGCTGACGCAGCAACTGCTGGCCGACTACCGCCGGCGCGCGGCCAACGGCCAGATCGTGGAAGTGACCAACGCGCACCAGGAGGTGCCGGTCGGCATGGCCTGCGTCGACAACTTCGTGCAGTGTTTCCAGCAGCTCATCGACGACGGCGACGCCGCCGCCAAGCCGTCGATCCGGGGCGGCACGGCCAACCGCATGAGCATCGTGGGCGACATGTGGCGCGACAAGAACTGGATGGCCATCGGCCCCATCGGCAGCGGCTACGGCAAGCCCGTCGACTACCTCAGCAAGCCCACCACCGACTACCCGACCAGCATCGCCATCGACTACAACGTCGACAACGGCTACCGCAAGTACGCGCAGCTCAGTCACATCGAGTTTGAAGGCGCCACGCTGATCGGTGTCGACGTCCACTGGGCGGCGCCCGCCAACGGCACACCCAACAAACTGCCCAACAAGTTCGACCCCTGGACCTACGACTACACCGTGCGCGTGCCAGTTGGGCAACGCACCGTCGCCGTCAAACCCACGGCGCTGTCCAACCGGGTCTCCGCTTTGAAAGTCAACGGCCAGTCCATCAGCCAGGGCGCCAGCGTGCCCGTGGCGGTTTCCGTCGGCAGCCGCATCGTGGTGGAGGTGGTCTCGCCCGACGGCAGCGCCACGCAACGCTACGTCTTCACCGTTGCCGCGCAGGCCTGATCCCGCGGACGGGCCTGTCCACGACACACGCACGGCCATCCCGGTCTGCGTGTCCCATCCACAGCCAGGAGACAACCATGACATCGTCCGTTCAACCGGCCGCCAGCGCGGGCCGGCCCGGGGCCGTGGCCTTGCGCCAGCGGCTGCGCCACGCCGCCGTGGCGTTGGCCACCAGTTTCTGCGCGCTCTGGGCGCATGCGGCGGTCCCGACGCCACAGGTCGAAGGCCCCATCGCCTCCAGCCTGGGCGCGGCTGACAACAACCGCACCTTCTTCGGCACCGACCTGAACCTTGCGGCGCGGGGCTACGTCGAGGAAGAGTTCTTCTTCAGCGGCACGGCCAACCGCTACGACGCCACGGTGGCCGGCGGCATCGGCGCGCGGCCCTCGGCCTCGCCCACGGCGGCGGTCGTCTCGGGCAACCACGCCTACAAGACACGCATGGTGGTGCGCCGGCCCGCCTCGGCCGAGCGCTTCAACGGCAAGGTCGTGGTCGAGTGGATGAACGCCACCAGCAACTACGACGTCGAGGCCCTGTGGTTCCGCGCCCATGAATTTTTCCTGCGCGAGGGCTATGCCTGGGTGGGCATCACCGCGCAGAGCGGCCCCATCACCAACGCGACGCTGGGCCTCAAAAAATTCAGCCCGACACGCTACGGCAGCCTGGACCTGACGGCCAACGGCACCTTCACGAGCGGCGATCCCCTGTCCTACGACGTCTACGCCCAGGGCATCCAGGCCGTGCGCCAGGCGCGCGTGCTCGGGCCGCTGGCGGGCCAGGTCAAGCAGGTTGTGGCCGCGGGCGTGTCGCAGTCCGCAGGGCGGCTGTCGGTCTTCCTCAACGCCATCCACCCGCGCGACGACAAGATCGTGGACGCCGCGCTGCTCTACATCGGCGGCGAGATGATCCGCACCGACCTCGGCCTGCCCGTGATCAAGCTGCTGTCGGAGACCGAGTACACCGCGCCGGCCTCGGCCAACGAGATCGACGTGCTGCAGCCCGACACCGACCGCATCCGCGTGTGGTCCATGGCCGGTACCTCGCATTCCGACTGGGCTTCGTTCGCCGTGCGCTACGCGCTGCTGCAGCGCGACCAGCCCACCGCCCCCCTGGCCGACAACTGCGCCCTGCCCAGCCGCAGCCGCATCCCGGACCGCTACACCATCTCGTCAGCCATCGACTGGCTGGGCAAGTGGTCGGCGGGCACGGCCACGCCGCCCGCCAGCCCCGCCATCGCCCTGGGCGGCAGCGACGGCCGCGCCGTGCAGCGCGACGAGCACGGCAATGCGCTGGGCGGCATTCAGCTCGCGCCCTTCGCCGTGCCCGTGGCGCTGGATTCGGGCTACAACGAGGTGCCCGCGGGCCAGTCGGGCCTGTGCTTTCTCAATGGCACGCACAAGCCTTTCGACGCGGCGCTGCTCAACACGCTCTACACCACGCCCACCGCGTATTTCGACCGCTTCAAGGCCGCCGCCGAACAGAACGTGGCCGACGGCTACGTGCTGCGGGCCGACGCCAACGAGATGATCGAGGAAGCCCGCGTGTCGCTCTACGGCCGGGGCCTGACCTGCGGTCCGCTGTGCGCCAACTACGCGCAGTTCCCGATCCAGCCATCCACACAATTGCTGCGCGACCACGTCAAGTTCCTGTATGTCGAGGACGGCACCGACCTGCTCAAGTCCATCGACGCCGCCACGCTCAGCGTCGCGCGCGGCTACAGCGCCACCGACGACGCCGCACGCACGGCCCAGTTCTCGCAGTCGGCGAAATGGCTGCTGGAGCTGCAGCGGCAGCTCCAGGTCTACCGCGACGGCCAGCAGGTGACCGAAGGGCAACGGGCCTTGCTGAGCAGCTACGCCGACATTCTGGTGACGCAGTTGCGGGCGCTGGGCGCCAACCCGAGTTCGGTCGAGCTCGACCGCACCGTGGTCGACACGCTGTACGGCACGCCCGACAGCGGCCAGCCCAGTGACGGCAGCGACGGCGACGACAACTCGCACAGCAGCGGCTGCTCCATCGGCCAGGGCGCGTTCGACCCCGTGCTGTGGCTGATGGCGCTGGGCGCGGCGCTGATGCTGTGGCGCCGTTCACGCCGCGGGGAACAGAAGAAGCGCTGACGATGCGGTGCAGGCCACCCCGCGCAGCCGAATCCCGGGTGTGGATCGGGGTGGCCGCCATCGTGCTGGCGGGGCCCGTCGCGGCTTGGGTTTGGCGGGCCTGGATGGGACCCCAGGCCGGCCCCTCGTGGCATGCCGCCTCTTGGGAAACACGGGTGTTGATGCTGCTGGTCAGCCCGGTCGTCGAGGAACTGTTCTTCCGCTCGGGCATTCAGCAGGCGCTGGAAACCGGTGCCTGGCTGCGCAACGCCCGCGCCAGGAAACACTGGGCCTTGCTCATCACCAGCGGACTTTTTGCCCTGGCGCATGCCTGGCAGTCGCAAAGCTGGCTGGGCCTGGCCACGTTTGCGCCCTCCCTGGTCCTGGGCATGGCATGGCGCATGGGTGGCCTGGGCTGGGCCGCCGCCGCCCATGCCTGGTTCAACCTCGCCTTGCTGCGCAGCGGATAGCGGCTGATGGGCGGCGATGAAGGCCGTCCGACGCGCGCCGGCGCCCGTTGGCCCAAGGCCCTCATCAATGGCCTCCTACACCTCGCATCCGGGCACGCCCACGCGACCGGGAAAGACGTCCTTTCACACTGGAGCAAACGGCCACCAACGACCGTTTCCCCTCTCCACCTCCACGAAAGGACGCACCATGTTCTCCCACAACAAACGCCTGCAGTACACCGTTCACGCGGGCGCGCCCAACCCGGGCCTGGCCAATCTCATGCTGGAGCAGTTCGGCGGCCCGCAGGGCGAGCTGGCGGCGGCCTGCCGCTACTTCACGTAGGCCATCGGCGAGGACGACCCCGGCCGCAAGGACATGCTGTTCGACATCGCCACCGAAGAGCTGAGCCACCTGGAGGTCATCGGCACGCTGGTGGCCATGCTCAACAAGGGCGCCAAGGGCACGCTGGCCGAGGCGGTCGACCACGAGGCCGAGGTCTACCGCACCGTCACCGGCCCCGGCAACGACAGCCACGTCACCCAGGTGCTGTACGGCGGCGGCCCGGCGCTGGTCAACTCGGCCGGCGTGCCCTGGACGGCGGCCTACGTCGACACCATCGGCGAGCCCACGGCCGATCTGCGCTCCAACATCGCGGCCGAAGCGCGCGCCAAGATCGTCTACGAGCGGCTGATTGCGCTGACCGACGACCCCGGCGTCAAGGACGCGCTGACCTTCCTGATGACGCGGGAGATCGCGCACCAGAAGTCCTTCGAGAAAGCGCTGTACGCGATCGCGCCCAACTTCCCGCCCGGCAAGCTGCAAGGCATGCCCGAGTTCACGAGCAAGTACTTCGACCTCTCGCGCGGATTCAGCACCGAGGGTGCGTGGAACAGCGGACCCGAATGGGACGTGGTGCGCAAGCCCGAGCAGCAGGTCGCCGTCGATGGCGGCGACGGCGTCGCCTCGGTCGAACTCTCGCCCGAGGAAAAGAACAAGCTGCAGGCCTTCATGGAACGCACCCAGTCCGACCCCGTGAGCGACCCCAAGACCGGCGTGGACCTGGGCCAAAGCGAGCTGCCCGTACCAACCGCGCCGGCGCGCTGAGGACCTGTTCACCGGTCGTTTCGTGCACGAGCCGCAGCCTTCGTCCTACCCATCAACAAGCACTACAACCCGCAGCGAACTCAGCGGTAGAAAACACCGCCGCTCGGCGGGAGTGCTCCTACAGACGGGCCATACCGCCTGTTCTAAATTGAATGAACGCGCTGCCGAAACAGGGGCCAACCTTCCTCGGTTTTGGGGCGCGACTGAAATCCGCCAGGGATTTCTATTTCTTCTTCAACCGATCAGGAGATATCAATGCCTACACAAGGAAACAGCAGCAATACCTCGAATCGTGGTTTCGCCGGAATGGATGCGGAAAAGCAACGGGAAATCGCGGCCAAGGGCGGGCGTGCTTCGCATGAAAGTGGCAACGCCCACGAGTTCACCTCGGAAGAGGCGCGTCGCGCCGGCGCCAAGAGCAGCGGCGGCACGCACGAGCAGCACGTCAAGGCCGGTCAGCAAAGCCACAAGAACAGCTGACGACGCCGGGCGCAAGGCTGGCCGCCTCGTCATCAGGGGCGGCTGACTGTTCCACCACCACTGGAAGGAGACAAGCCATGCGCCAGATCGATGTCGACCCGCCCTTGATGCCCGGTTCCCTGGGTACGGGCCCTTTTCCCCGGCGCCGCCGCAGCGACGAACTGCTGCTGTGCGACCTCATGCGTCTGGCCGTCTGCCAGGTCAAGGCCGGCCAATGGGTTCACGAATACGCGGACCGCAGCCAGGTGCAGACCTTTGCCCTGGAAATGGCCCAGGCCCACGCCAACCTTGTCGAGGAACTGCGCGTGCTGGCCGTGCACTGCCAGCTCCTGCTGCTGGACGAGGCAGCCGCCCAGGCCGCCGAGGGGAAATCGGCGCTGCAGGAACTGAATCACGCAGCCTTGGAGCAGAGTTATCTGCGCCAGCATGGTGTGGTCGACCATGAATCCATGATGAAAACCCTGGAAATACTCTCCCAGGATTCCAGCAATACCGCCATCCGCAATTTCTCGCTGACCCTCCAGCCTTTGGTCAGGGTGTTTCACCAATCGGGTTTGCGGCTTTATTCTATGTATTCCAAGGAATGATCATGACCCGCTGCCATACCTGTGGAAACGACTACGACAAAACCTTTTCCGTGCAACGCGAAGGCCAGTCGTATGACTTCGACTCCTTTGAATGCGCGATCCACGCCCTCGCGCCGAACTGCCCCGTCTGCAACGTGCGCATCGTCGGCCATGGCGTCGAGGCCGATGGCCGCATCTTCTGCTGCAACCATTGCGCAACCCAGCAAGGTGTCGAGGAACTGCGCGACCGGGCCTGATCCGGCCAGCGCCATCGCGCGCCTGCTGGACCGGCAAACCAACCTGTCGCCGCTGCAGGGTTTGCAGGCGCTGGTCCGGGAACGGCTCGGTGTGCTTCCACTGCCGGGCGGCGGCCAGACGCTGGTGCGCTGGCGTGCCCTGGCCTGTGTGGGCGCGCACGACCTCGCGCTGGCCAAGCTCTACGAGGCGCACACCGACGCGCTCGCGATCCTGCACGAACTGGCGGCGGCCGGCATGAGCGATGACGAAGAAGCGGCCCTGTGGGGCGTGTGGTGCGCCGAGCCGCCGCATGCGCGCCTGCAGTGCTTGGCCGAGCCCCCCGCTGCGCCCGGCCAGCCCGTGCGGCTGCGCGGGCGCAAGCCCTGGTGCTCCGGCGCGCAGGGGCTGAGCCACGCGCTCGTGAGCTGCTGGGATCCACAAGGCCACGCACGCCTGGCCGCCGTCCGGCTGCGGCAGCCTGGCGTGCACATCACCGACCAGGGCTGGTCGGCCGTGGGCATGGCTGGCGCGGCCAGCGTGGACGTGGTGTTCGACGACGCGGCCGCGCACCTGGTGGGCGAGCCCGGCGGGTATCTGGCGCGCCCCGGTTTTCTGCACGGCGGTGCGGGCGTGGCGGCCTGCTGGTATGGCGCGGCGGCGCAGCTCGCGCGGCGGCTGCTCCAGCATGTCGGCCGCCGCGGCCAGGGCGAGCCGGCGCGCATGGACCCTCACGCGCTGGCCCACCTGGGTGCGGTCGATGTCGGCCTGCACGCGGCGGCCAGCGCGCTGCGCGATGCCGCCGACGTCATCGACGCGCGGTCGCACGATTCCTGCGCGCTTGAAACGGCGCGCGCGCGGCTGGCGGTGGAAGCCGTGGCCACCGACGTCGTCGAACGCGCCGGCCGGGCCTTGGGCGCGGGACCACTGTGCCGCGAAGCCGATGTGGCCCGCCGCATGGCCGACCTGCCGGTCTTCATCCGCCAAAGCCATGCCGAGCGCGATCAGGCCGCGCACGGTGAACGTCTGGCATCCACCGCCTCGGGCATGAACGGAGATGGGACATGGACACTTTGAATCCCGACAGCCGCCGCATCGAAGGCGCCGGCACGCCGGCCGCGGCCTGGCACGACTGGCTGGCCGCGCACCCACTGGTGGCGATGGACTTGCACGAGCTGTTCCTGCCGGCATCCACGAGCTGGGTGCTCGCCCCGCACCCGGACGACGAAGTGCTGGGCTGCGGGGGGCTGATGCACGCGCTGGCCAGCGCCGGCCAGCGCGTGCGGCTGGTTGCCGCGAGTGACGGCGAGGCCAGCCATCCCGGCTCGACGCTGTGGCCGCCGGCAACACTGGCCGCCGCGCGGCGCGCCGAAACCGCCGCGGCCCTGCAAGTGCTGGCCCCTGCCACGCCGGTCGATCGCCTGGGCCTGCCCGACGGCCGGCTGGCGCAGCACGAGACCGATCTGGCGCTCTGGCTGACCGACCGGCTGGAGGCGGGCGACACGGTGATTGCGCCCTGGCGCCTTGACGGCCACCCCGACCACGAAGCCGCCGGGCGCGCGGCCGCGTCGGCCTGCGCCGTGCAGCGGGCGCACTTGCTGGAGGTGCCGATCTGGGCCTGGCACTGGGCCGCCCCCGGCGATGCGCGCTGGTGCTGCCGCCCGCCTCGTTGCAGGCCAAGCAGGCGGCGCTGCAGATGTTCCAGACCCAGTTGCACGACGATCCGTCCACGGGCGCAAACGCCATCCTGTCGGCCGCAACCGTCGAGCGCCTGCTGCAGCCCTTCGAGGTGCTGTTCGTATGAGGCCCGCCCGCACGGCGGCAAACGCCCGCCATTTCGATCGCCTGTACCTGCGCCAGGCCGATCCCTGGCAGGTCGCCACCGACTGGTACGAGTGCCGCAAGCGCGCGCTGCTGCTGGCGGCGCTGCCCCGGCCACGCTACGCCGCCGCGCTGGAGCCCGGTTGCGGCCAGGGCGAGCTGACGCTGGCGCTGGCGGCGCGCTGCGACCAGGTCTGGGCCGTGGATTTCTCCGCCCAGGCCATCGCGCGGCTGCGCCAGCGCCTGACCGCCCCGGCCGCGCAACGGGTGAGCGCCCTGCAACTGCAGGTGCCCGAGCAACTGGCGGCCTGGTGGCCCCGGCATGCGGGGGCGACCCGCCCCGACCTGATCGTCGTTTCCGAGCTGGCCTATTACCTGGCGCCGAGCCGGCTGGAGACCTTCATTGACCTGTGCCAGGACCTGCTGGCCGATGGTGGCGACCTCGTCTTCTGCCACAGCCGCCTAACCTTCGGCGACCGCCAGCAGCCCACCGACGCCATCCACGCCCGCGTCGGCACGCGCGCGCCGCTGCGCTCGCTGGGGCAATGGACGCAGGACGATTTCCGCATCGAGGCCTGGCGCCGCCGCGCACGCGAGCCGGACGGCTGAAGCGCCGCCCTTCGCCACCGCCCGCCCTCATTGCCGCTCGACGCGGCTTGTCCTTCTCTTTCGGACCCACAGCCATGCTCGGTATCTGCATTCCCGTCCACAACGAAGAAACCGACATCCAGGCGTGTCTCGACAGCGTCATCGAGGCCGCGCACTGCCCGCGCCTGGCCGGCGAGCGGGTGCTCGTCTCGCTCGTGCTTGACGATTGCAGTGACGCCAGCGCCGCCATCGCCCGGGGCGTGATGCAGCGCCACCGCGGGTTGGCCCACTGCCGCCTGGCGCTTTTGCCGGTGGCCCTGCGCAACGTTGGCCGCGCCCGCGCGCAGGCCAGCCGGTACGCGCTCGGGCATGGCGCGCGGTGGCTGGCGTTCACCGACGCGGACAGTACCGTGTCGCGCGACTGGCTGGCCGAGCAACTGGCGTTGGACTGCGACGTGGTCTGCGGCACGGTGTCGGTGCGCCCCGGCGACTGGCTGGCCTGCGGCGCGCACGCCGACCTGGCCCGGCAGACCTTCCTGGCCGGCTACGAGGACCGCGACGGCCACCGCCACGTGCATGGCGCCAACCTGGGCATGAGCGCCCGCATCTACCAGGCCAGCGGCGGTTTTCGCGCGCTGGCCTGCGGCGAGGACCAACAGTTGGTCGACCGGCTCGGGCGCATGGGCGCGCGCATCGCCTGGAGCGCCAGGCCACGGGTGCAGACCAGCGGCCGCATGCGCTCGCGCATCGACGGCGGCTTTGCCACGGCCCTGGGCCGCGCGGCGGCCTGAGCGGCAGTTCTGCGTCTTGATGACCCGCACTACGTGTTAGGCTGCGCGCTCAAGCGGGCCGCGCTGGCGCGCCTCCACCCTCGAACCACCGCAGTCCCTCCCCATGAAAGTTGCCAACCGCCGCGAAGCGATTTTCCAGGCCGTGCAGGCCGGCATTGCCGACGTGACGGCGCTGTGCCGCAAGTTCGATATTTCCGAAGCCACGGTGCGCCGCGACCTGCATGCCCTGCAGGAAGACGGGCGGCTGCTGCGGGTGTACGGCGGCGCGGTCGCCACGCCCATCCTGCACGAGCCCGAAGAATCGCTGGAGTCGCGCCAGTCGCATCACCACGCTTCCAAGGCCGCCATTGCGCGCGTGGCCGCCAGCCTGGTGCAGGACGGCGACACCCTCTTCATCGACGGCGGCACGACCACCGAGAGCTTCTCGCGCGAACTGGCCCCCGGCCGCGCCGCGCGCATCTTCACCAACAACCTGCTGGCCGTGCAGACGCTGGCCGCGCGCGGCATCGCCGTCTCGCTGATCGGCGGCGACCTGCGCGCGGGCAGCATGAGCGTGTTCGGTCCGCTGGCCGACGTGGCCATCGAACGCCTGACCTTCGACAAGGTCTTCACCAGCGCCGACGGCGTGGACGTCGAGCTGGGCCTGTGCGAGGGATCGATCGAGCAGGCCTGGTTCAAGGAAAAGGTGTTCCGCCGCGCGCGCGAAGTCATCGTGCTGACCTCTTCCGAGAAGCTCAACCGCAAGTCGCAGATGTACTGGGCGCCCATCAACCGCGCCTGGACGCTGATCACCGACGCCCAGGCGCAGGAGCACCAGCTTCAGCCCTTCGCCAGCCACGCGTTTGTCAGCGTGCGCCAGGCCCCGCCCGCCGGCGCGGCCGATCCGGCCTGACGCACCGCCCGCCGTTTTTCGGCCTCTCGTTCCGGTCGCCCCGTTCGGCTGGAAAAAGAGGCCGTTTGCTTTTGGCGTGGACGGAAGCCGCGCTTCCAAAATTATTGAATCAATCATCTAAAACCGGGAAATCCCTGGATGCGGGCTGATTTTGCTTGTTTTCTGATTGAGTCAATCACTTGTTTTGATCGAAAGAAACAAGATCCACCCCACACTCAGCCTGGAGATACATCCATGACCGCCCCTTCCCTGCCATCCAAACGCCGCTTTCTGTCCACGGGCCTGCAGGCCTGCCTGGCAGCGGCCGCCCTGTCGTGCACGTCGATGGCCGCCTGGGCCGCCGACCCCTACCCCAGCCAGCCCATCAAGATGGTGATTCCCTTCCCGCCCGGCGGCACGCTGGACACGGTGGGCCGCGCGCTGGCGCAGCGCCTGGGCGAGCAGATGGGCCAGCCCGTGGTGGTCGAGAACCGGCCCGGCGGCAACGCCACCATCGGCCCCTCCATGGTCGCCCGCAGCCCCGGCGACGGCTACACGCTGCTGTTCAATGC
Source organism: Paracidovorax wautersii (assembly GCA_009912175.1). GTDB lineage: Bacteria > Pseudomonadota > Gammaproteobacteria > Burkholderiales > Burkholderiaceae_C > Comamonas_F > Comamonas_F wautersii_A. Next base: position 10,923 of record WNDQ01000087.1, read on the forward strand.
CTCGACCTTCCTGAGCGGCCCGATGATCTCCAACGCCGTGACCTACCGGATCGAGCGGGACTTCCAGCCGATCTCGCTGGTGGCCATGGCGCCGCTGTCGGTCGCGGTCAACAAGAACCTGCCCTTCAACGACATCAAAGGCCTGATCGGGTACGCCAAGGCCAACCCGGGCAAGATGACGTTTGCCGTGGGCTCGATCGCCTCGGCCGGGCACCTCTCGACCGAGCAGCTCAAGCAGTCGGGCAAGCTCGACGCCATGATCGTGCCGTACAAGGGCACGGCGCCGGCCTTCCAGGACCTGATCGGTGGGCAGATCGACGCCTTCATCGACCCGGTGCTGGGCTCGCTCCAGTACCACCAGGGCGGCCTGCTCAAGGTCATCGCCACCACCGCCAAGAACCGCCTGGCCGTGCTGCCGGACGTGCCGACGGTGGGCGAGACGATTCCCGGCTTCGAGTTCTACAGCTGGTACGGCCTGTGGGCACTCGCGGGCACGCCGGCGGCCATCGTCAACCGGCTGAACAAGGAAGTCAGCATTGCCCAGCAGTCCGAAGCACTGACCAAGTTCTCGGCCCAGGGCCTGATCGTCGAGCCGCATTCGGTCGACGACTTCCGCAAGTTCCAGAAGCAGGAAACCGACAAGTACCAGAAGATCGTCACGGACGCCAAGATCCAGCTGCTCTGAAACGGCCCCGGTCTTCTTTCTTTTTCAACGCCGGCCTCCCGCCCATGGGAGGCCGGCGTTTTTGATTGGAGAACGTCGTAAAAATGATCAATTCAATCATTTTTTACAAAAACTCCGTGATTACCCGGTGAATTTGGCGCGATAGATGCCTGTAAGATCCAGTCAATCCAGCAAAATTATTCAATTTTTGATCACTTCAGTCACAAACAAGGCGATGGGTTTGAATTTCCTGATCATTGCCGACTGATCTTGCCCCCGTTTCACGGACACCCCTATAAGCGATTAACTATCGCAATAGGAGGTGGACGATGACCAAGAGCAAGGCAGGCAGAAAGGGGCAGGAGTTCAGCCTGGAGTTCAGGCAGCAGGCACTGTTGCGAGCGGCCACAGAAGGGGTAACCACGGTGGCTCGTGATCTGGGGTTGCAGCCTGCCCAGCTGTACAGTTGGCGCGCCCAGGCGCGGCGGCACGACCAGGACGATCAGGCACAACGCTTGGAGTTGGCCGAACATGCACGGCTCAAACGTGAAGTGGCGCGGCTGGAGGAGGAGAACGCTTTC
>WNDQ01000088.1 GCA_009912175.1 Paracidovorax wautersii
CGTCCGAGCCTGGGTCCGTTTGGACGGTATACGCTTGCGCCAAGCATAGTAGCCGCTTGGAGACACCGACAGCACTCGGCACATCAGACGCACCCTGAATGTGCCTTCGTGCGCTTTCATCGTTGCGCACTTCACTTGGGCTGTTTGGCGAAGTACGCCGCCGCTTTTTTTAGGAAAGCGTTCTCCTCCTCCAGCCGCGCCACTTCACGTTTGAGCCGTGCATGTTCGGCCAACTCCAAGCGTTGTGCCTGATCGTCCTGGTCGTGCCGCCGCGCCTGGGCGCGCCAACTGTACAGCTGGGCAGGCTGCAACCCCAGATCACGAGCCACCGTGGTTACCCCTTCTGTGGCCGCTCGCAACAGTGCCTGCTGCCTGAACTCCAGGCTGAACTCCTGCCCCTTTCTGCCTGCCTTGCTCTTGGTCATCGTCCACCTCCTATTGCGATAGTTAATCGCTTATAGGGGTGTCCGTGAAACGGGGGCAAGATCACAGATAGCGTGCATCCAGCAGGCGGAAGAAGGCATCGGTTCATCCCCACGCATGTGGGGAACAGCTTCGGCTTCGGCGGTGGAGGCCGAGGCCAGCACGGTTCATCCCCACGCATGTGGGGAACAGAGCCCGTCCAGTTGCGCCAGGAAATCGGGCGCCGGTTCATCCCCACGCATGTGGGGAACAGCCCACCTCGGGCTCGGAACTCAGCGCCACGGCCGGTTCATCCCCACGCATGTGGGGAACAGAAATCGTCAGCATGACTGCTCCGGCGGTCCCACGGTTCATCCCCACGCATGTGGGGAACAGAACACTTCGGCATCAATGCGCAGCGTGATTTGCGGTTCATCCCCACGCATGTGGGGAACAGGCCGCGTCATCGACTACAGCGCAGGGGCGCGGCGGTTCATCCCCACGCATGTGGGGAACAGGGCGGCGGTGGTGTTTGCGCTGAGCACGGGCGATGTGTCGCAAGCGGTGGCGCTGGCGGCGCAGCATGGGGTGCCGGTGATTCCGTATGGGGCGGGGTCGTCGATCGAGGGGCAGTTGCTGGCGGTTGAAGGCGGCATCAGTCTGGATGTGAGCCGCATGGACCAGGTGCTGGCGGTCAACCCTGAAGACCTGACGGTGACGGTGCAGCCGGGGGTGACGCGGCGCCAGCTCAACGAGGCGCTCAAGAGCGATGGTTTCTTTTTTCCGATCGACCCGGGGGCGGACGCGAGTATTGGCGGGATGACGTCGACACGCGCGTCGGGCACGAACGCGGTGCGCTACGGCACGATGCGCGAGAACGTGCTGGCGCTGGAGGTGGTGACGGCCTCGGGCGAGGTGATTCGCACGGGCACGCGGGCCAAGAAGTCGAGCGCGGGTTATGACCTGACGCGGCTGATCGTAGGGGCCGAGGGCACGCTGGGCGTGGTGACGGAGGTGACGCTGCGCATTCACCCGCTGCCCGAGGCGGTGTCGGCGGCGATCTGTTCTTTTCCCTCGCTGGATGCGGCGGTGCAGACCACGATTCAGGTGATTTAGCTGGGCGTGCCGATTGCGCGCTGCGAGCTGCTGGACGCCAACACGGTGCGCCTGGTCAATCAGCATTCACGCACCACGCTGCGCGAAGCGCCGCTGCTGCTGATGGAGTTTCACGGCTCGCCCGCCAGCGTGAAGGAGCAGGCGCAGTTGGTGCAAGAGATTGCGGCCGACAATGGCGGCGATGCGTTTGAATGGGCGACCACGCCCGAGGCGCGCACGCGGCTGTGGACGGCGCGGCACAACGCTTACTTTGCGGGCGTGCAGTCGATTCCGGGCGCGCGCGCCATCACGACCGATGTGTGCGTGCCGATCTCGCACCTGGCCGAAGCCATAGGCGCGGCCATCGACGACGCCAACGCCAGCGGCATTCCTTACTTCATGGTCGGCCACGTGGGCGACGGCAATTTCCACATGGGCTATCTGATCGACCCGGCCGATGGCGCGCAACGCGCGCGGGGCGAGCAGCTCAACCAGGCGCTGGTCGAGCGCGCCATTGCGGTGGGTGGCACCTGCACGGGCGAGCACGGCATCGGTCTGCACAAGATGCGGTTTCTGGCGGCCGAGACGGGCGACGGCGCGGTGGCCATGATGCGCGCGATCAAGCAGGCGCTGGACCCGCACAACATTCTCAACCCCGGCAAGATCTTCAGCCGCTAAGTCGCCAACCGCAGCGCAGGCCGGCTCAGCCCTCGGCCGCTGCGCGCGCGAACTGCCGCTGCACAAAGGCCCAGACCAGGGCACTGGCGTCCGGGCCTTTGGGGTCGCTCCAATCCTGGCGAGTGCCGCCGCTCCAGGCGTGGCCCAGTTGCGCGACCTGGCACAGGGTGACCCAGGTCTGCCCGGCACGACGAAAGTCGGTGACCCACATGGGGTAACGCTGGCCGCGCTGCAAGCGGCGCGGCGGTGCCGACTGGGCGTCCAGCGCAACAGCCCAGGCCGCAGCGGCCTGGATGCCCGTGGCCGATGCCACGACCGCGTCGCGCTCGCCTTGAATGACCAGCAGCGGCGGCAGGCTGGCGCCGACTGCCGCGTCGATGGCTGGCGCACGCCGGCCCTGCATGGCGGCCAGCGCCGTGGCCTGCGACTGTGCCGCACCCGGCGCCACGCCGGCATGAATGGCCACGGCCTGAAAGCGCGTTGGGTCCAGCGTGGCCAGCAAGGCCGCCATGCCCGCGCCGGCTGAAAACCCCGCCACGGCCACACGCCCGGCGTCGACCGCATACAGCCGCACCACCTGGTCGATCATGGTCATCAGCGTGGCAGCCTCGGCCTGGGCCTTGCCGCCGCGCAGCCCATACCAGTTCCAGCAACCCTGCACATGGTGCAGGCGGTCTTGCTCGGGGTACAGCACCAGAAAACCATGGCGGGCCGCCAGGCGGTTCATGCGGGTGCTGGCGGCAAAGTCGCGCCCGTTCTGCCCACAGCCGTGCAGCATGACCAGCAGCGGCGCACGGCCCGCCCGCGCTGCGGCCAATGCCGGTGGCCTGTACAGGTGATAAGCGCGCGCGCCGGCTGGCCCCAGCGTCATGCCGGACAGCCAGTCGCCGGGCCCGGGCGGTGGGCGCTGCAAGACGGCTGGCGCGCCCGCCTTGCGGGCGGCACGCTGACCGCCTTGCACCGCGCGAACAACCGCGCGAGAGACGGCCCCACTCGCCACGCGCAGACTGCGCTGGTAGGCACGCAGCAGCGCGGAAGAAGCTGAAGCGGCGGATGATCGTCGGGCCATGGGACCAGTATGCACGCGGGCGCGCGCCGGCAGTACGCGGCGCGCAACGGCGTCAAAATGGGCGCTTTCTTGATTCGTGTTGGACGACAACCACCATGGCAACGCCCACTTCCAAAAACCTCATCCTCGTGCCCGGCCTGCTGTGCGACGCGCTGCTGTGGCAACCGCAAATCCAGGGCCTGGCCGGCGAGGCCACCTGCTGGGTTCCAGACCACACGCGCCACGACAGCGTGGCGGCCATTGCGCGCGCCATTCTGGACGAGTCCCCGTTCGAGACTTTTGCGCTGGCCGGCCTGTCGATGGGCGGCTATCTGTCGATGGAGATCGTGCGGCAGGCGCCGCAGCGCGTGGAGCGGCTGGCGCTGCTCGACACCACGGCCGCACCCGATTCGGAAGAAGCCGGCGACGTGCGGCGCGGCCAGATGGCGCTGTGGCGTGAATCGGGCGTGCAGCCGCTGGTCGATGCCATGATGCCGCGCGCGGTGCGGGCCGCCGCGCAGGGCGATGCCAGCTTGCGCGCGCTGATCGCCACGATGGCGCTGAACACCGGCTACGCGGGTTTTGTGCGGCAGCAGACGGCCATCATGGCGCGCATCGACAGCCGGCCGTCATTGGCGGCCATCACCTGCCCGACGCTGGTGCTGTGCGGGCGCGAGGACGTGCTCACGCCGCCGCTGGCGCACAGCAGCATGGCGCGCGCCATTGCCGGCGCCAGGCTGGTGCAGGTGGCCGATGCGGGCCACCTGAGCACGCTGGAGCAGCCCGTGGCCGTGACCGCCGCGCTGCGCGCCTGGCTGCACGGCTGAAGAAAGCACGGCTCAGAACCGCACCGTCGCGCTGGCGCTAACGCTGCGCGGATCGCCGGCCTTGAGGTAGTCGGCGTACTGGTACATCCAGTATTTCTTGTTGGCTGCGTTGTTGATGGCCAGGCGCCAGGTGGTGTCGTAGCCGCCGATGCGCGTGTCGTAGACCGCGCCCAGGTTCAGCAGCGTGTAGCTGGCGACCTGGATGTCATTGGCCGGGCGCAGCATGGTGCTGCCGGTGTACTTGAGGCCCGCGTGCAGCTTCAGGCCTGGCAGTTGCGGCACGCTGTAGCTCAGCTTGGCTGCCACCACGGTCCTGGGCGCACCCGCGACGCGGTTGCCGCTGTAGTCGTTGCCCTTCTTGTACTCGGAGTCGAGCAGCATCAGGTTGCCGCCCAGCTCCCAATTGCGCGCCAGGCGCGTGGTAGCGCCCAGCTCCAGCCCCTGGTAGACGGACAGGCCGTTCTGCACCAGCGTTGGCAGGCTGTTGCCTGCCTCCAGCTCGCCGTATTCCGCCTTCTTTTCGATGCGGAACAGCGCAGCGGTTGCGGCCCAGCCCTCGTGCTGAGTCTTGATGCCGACTTCGTACTGCTTGCTCTTGAGCGGGTCGAGCAAGGCGCGGTAGTTGCTGTAGTTGATGCCCACGGTGCTGCCGGCTTCCAGCGACTCGACATAGCTGGCGTAGGCCATGGTCTGCGCGTTCAGCTTGTACATCAAGGCCGTCGTTGGTGTCAGCACGCCGCTCTTGTCGTAGGTGGACGAAACCGCGCCCGTCGATGTGAAACCCACTTGCCGGTAGTTGGTGTAACGCACGCCCGCCAGCACCGACCAACGGTCTGACAGCTTGAGCGTGTCGCTGGCAAACAGGGCTTTCTGCGTGATTTCGGAGGTGCGGTACAGGCTTTGCGCCCCCTGGCTGTAATAGGCGTTGGTGTTGGGCGACCAGATCGAGCCCGTGCCCGCCGTGCCGTACACGCCGTCGGTGAAGTCGCTCTTGACCTTCTGCCACGACGCACCCAGCACCAGCTCATGCGCCAGCGCGCCCGTGCGCAGCTTGCCCTGCACCAGCGCCTGCAGCTGGTTGCACTGGTAGGCCTCGGCATAGTCCGAGTAGCTGTCCGAGTAGTTGCCCGCGCTGTCTTGCAGGTACAGCACCGATTCGTTGCGGCGCGTCTGCGTCGTGCTGTGGCTGTAGACCGCACGCGCCGTCCAGTCGGGCGCCAGCTCGTAGGTCAGGCCCGTGGCGTAGTAACGAAAACGCGTGTCGGCGTAGGTGCCGTCGCGCACCAGCGTGCTGTCGTCGTTGCGCACGGCCGAAGGCAGTTGCTTGCCGGTGAGCAGGCCGGTGTAGATCGAGGGCTCCTGGCCGCTGACCTTGCGGTCCTGCAACAGCACCTGGCCGTCCCAGGTCAGGCGGCTGGTCAGCCGCGCGTCGAGCGCCAGCGACAGCGAATTGCGCCGCACCGAACCGTTGTTGTAGGTCTTGCCTTCCTCGTGCGTGGCGTTGAGGCGGTAGCCCAGCGCCGCGCCCTCGCCCGCGCGGCCGCCCAGGTCCACGTGCTCGCTCAGGATGCCCTTGTAGTCATAGCCCAGCGTGAAGCTGCGCACCGGCTCGTCGGTCGGGCGCTTGGTCACGTAGTTGATCAGCCCGCCGGGCGAACCAAAGCCGTACATGAAGCCCGTGGCGCCCTTGAGCAATTCGATGCGCTCGAAGTGTTCCTTGGGCAGTACCGTCACATAGGCCAGGTAGGGATTGCCGTCGATGCGGTAAGAGTTCTGCCAGTCCAGCGGCAGTCCGCGCACGCTCAGGTAGCTGGCCCAGGTGCCATACGCCGCGCCGTTGTCGGAGACCGAGGCGTCGGTCAGGAAGATGTCGCCCAGCTTGTTGGCCTGGCGGGTCTCCAGGTCGGCGCCGGTGACCACGGTGGTCGAAAACGGTGTCTCCAGCTGGCTGCGCTTACCCAGCGCACCACTGTTGACTTGGGTGTCCAGGTGCTGGAGCGTGGTGTCCTCGGCCGTGGCGCGGATGGTCACGGTCGGCAGTTGCGCCGCTGCTGCCGGTGTCGTGTCCGGGGCCTGCGCCGCCTCGCTTTGCTGTGCCTGGGCCAGGCCTGCGGCCAGCAGCCACACGGCCGCCACGGTGGCCTTGATGGCCCCCGCGCCCACCCCCTGAATCGACGAATTCCTGCGCATCCGAACCACTCCTTGTGCTGATTTTTAAAAACGAGCGATTTTATAAATAACACGACTGATTCTCAGTGGGATTTACACTTTTGTTTGTAAAACGAGACGCCAAGCCATGCACCTGTCAGCGGCATGGCTATTCGCTCTGCGCATAAGCAAGCGCAAGCAGCCACGCGCGCGGCCAGTGACAATCGGCCCCTGATTTCTTCGAACCAGGAGCCATCGTGAGCGCGTCTTCCTACCAGCCCGCCGCCGGGCGCTACGAATCCATCAACTACCGCCCCACCGGCCGCAGCGGCCTGAAACTGCCGGCCATTTCGCTGGGGCTGTGGCACAACTTTGGCGATAGCACGCCGCTGAAGACCCAGCGCGAGCTGATCCACACCGCCTTCGACCACGGCATCACCCACTTCGACCTGGCCAACAACTACGGCCCGCCGCCGGGCAGCGCCGAATCGAACTTCGGCCGCATCCTGCGCGAGGACCTGCGCGGCTACCGCGACGAACTCGTCATCTCGTCCAAGGCCGGCTGGCCGATGTGGCCCGGCCCTTATGGCAACGGCGGCGGCTCGCGCAAGGCCCTGCTGGCCAGCCTGGACCAGAGCCTGCAGCGCCTGGGCCTGGACTACGTGGACATCTTCTATTCGCACCGCTACGACGCCACCACACCGCTGGAAGAAACCGCCGACGCGCTGGCCCAGGCCGTGCGCCAGGGCAAGGCGCTGTACATCGGCATCTCGTCGTATTCGGCCGGCAAGACGCGCGAGATCGCCGCGCTGCTGCGCGAACGCGGCGTGCCGCTGCTGATTCACCAGCCGGCCTACAACCTGTTCAACCGCTGGATCGAAAAAGACCTGCTGGCCGCCACCGACGACTTGGGTGCGGGCGTGATCGCCTTCACGCCGCTGGCGCAGGGCCTGCTGACCGACAAGTACCTGGACGGCGTGCCGCAGGACGCGCGTGTGAACCGCCCGGGCGGCGGCTCGCTGCGCCCCGAGCACCTGGCCGACGACAACATCCGCCGTGCCCGTGCGCTGCGCGAGATCGCGCGTGGGCGCGGCCAGAGCCTGGCCCAGCTCGCGCTGGCCTGGACGCTGCGCGATCCACGCGTCACGTCCGCGCTGATCGGCGCCAGCCGGCCCGAGCAGATCATCGAGAACCTGGGCGCGCTGAACAAGCTGGCCTTCACGCCCGAGGAACTGGCGGCCATCGACGCGCATGCGGTCGAAGGCGGCGTCAACCTGTGGGAAAAGCCCTCGACCGACCAGGCCGTGTGACCCGGCCATGACTGCATCGACCCTGGAGACCCCGCTGGTCATCGCCAGCCAGCTGGACGCGGCGGCCAATGACGTGCTGCGCGCGCGGCTGGCCGCAGACCCCTTCCCCGGCGCCGCCGCGGCGCGTGTGGTGGCGCTGCCGCCCGCCACCGTGCCGCACGACTTGCCGCCCGAGGCACAGGTGCTGATCGCCCGGCCCAACTACAAGCTGCTGCAGGAGCCGCCGCCCGCCGACTGGCCGCGCGGGCTGAAGTGGGTGCAGCTGGTGGGCATCGGCCTGGACGGCTACCCGCGCTGGCTGCTCGACCGCGTGCCGGTGGGCGTAGCGCGCGGCACCTCGTCCAACGTGATCGCCGAATACGTGATCGCCACGGTGTTTGCCGCCGCCAAGAGCCTGCCCGACCTGTGGATCCGCGATGCCGCGCACTGGAAGCTCAGTGCCACCGGCAGCGTGGTCGGCAGCACGCTGGGCCTGTACGGCTGGGGCGGCATCGGCCAGGCGGTTGCGCGCCGCGCCCTGGCGCTGGGCCAGCACGTGCGCGTGCTGCGCCGCAGTGACACGCCCCTCACGCTCGACGGCAGTGAGCCCCCCGGCATCAGCCGCGCCACCAGCCTCGAAGACCTGCTGGCCACCAGCGACCACCTGCTGCTGGCCGCGCCCGCCACGGCCGACACACGCCACGTGATCAACGCGGACAGCCTGCGCCACGCCAAGCCCGGCCTGCACCTGATCAACGTCGCGCGCGGCAGCCTGGTCGACCAGGACGCGCTGATCCAGGCGCTGGACGAGGGCCGCCTCTCGCGCGCCTCGCTCGACGTCACCACGCCCGAGCCGCTGCCCGCCGGCCACCCGCTCTACACGCACCCGCGTGTGTTCCTGACGCCGCACACCAGCGCGATCTCGCCCGAGACCGAGCAGGGCGTGATCGACCTGTTCCTGCGCAACGCCGCCCGCTTCGTGCGCGGCGAAGCGCCCGAGCACGTGCTCGATCCGCAGCGCGGGTACTAGCGCGTGTTATGCACTTTTGCCATACCGGCTGCGACGTCCTGAGGGTCGCTCGCCCCCAACAAAAAAACGCCAGCAATTGCTGGCGTTTTTTTTGTTGGCCTCGCAAGAGGCTTCACTGGGTATTGGAATTTCCCACCAGCCGCTCGATTTCGGCTTGGGCAACCTGGGCCGATTGAATGGACGCCTGGGATGCGTAAGGCGCCGTTGCCCGGGCGTCGGGAACCGATGGAGCAGATGGCGCCTGAGCCCAAATCGCACTGGCGCCGGTCAACAGAAGTGTGGCGGCCAGGGCTTTGGAAACTGCTGCATGGATGGACATGAGGATCTCCTTGAAAGTTGTGTCAGCGGAGCTTTGTTTATAGACCAGCCGCCATCGCCGTGCCAGTCGGCTTCGAGGCTGAATTCATAAGGAAAACACGCTACGGCTGACACACTTATTACAAAAACAAGTCAACCCAATCCAAGCAAGATGACCACCCTGAATTCCCAGGCCGCCCTCCTCCCACCGACAATTATCTCCGCCAGAATCATTCATGAAAAAATCGAATGATTTTATAAAGGCCGCTTAAATTTAGATAGAGGAAATCAAAACATCCAAATTGGCGTCTGCATGATTGAATCCAGTCCCTGTTATCGATTCGAATCGGTGACAGTCTACCAAATCAATCAGAAACATGAGGGTTTAATGTAGCGCAAAATTTTCGCACTCGCCATTGTGAGTGCAATCTCCACCGGGGCCTTTGCACAATCGTCCGTCAGCATTTATGGCCGCATCGACGTGGGGTATAAGTGGTCCAATATCAACACCCCCAAGTTCAGCCAGAATTCGGGACAGGTCACAGGCAGCCGATTGGGTTTTGTCGGCACCGAAGACCTGGGTAACGGGCTTCGTGCCGGTTTTGTCGTCGAGCAGGGCTTCGCGGCCGATAACGGAGAATCCACGCTGAATGGCGGATTGGGTGGCCGCCAGTCGTTCGTGAGTCTTTCGCACAAGCAGTGGGGTGAGATTCGTGCCGGCCGCCAATATGCCCTGACCGACGATCAGGCGGGCAACTATGCGCCGTTCAGCACGTCAGGTTATGCATTCGGGGCGTCCAGCTACATCCTCAATGACGACCAGTCCCGTCTGAACAACGCCCTGACCTACGCCACACCAAAACTCGGCAATTTCACCGTCCGGCTTCAGGCAGGCACCAAGGAAAGCAACAGCAACGGCGCCTTGACCAACTCGTCGACCACCGTGACGACCGGCGAATCGCGTGCGCACTACGCAGGCGCCCTGATCTATGCCAACGGTCCGGCCGCATTCAGCCTCACCCTGTCCAAGAACTACGGCAACGACACGAACCTGGATCGCAACAACAAGTTGATCACTCAGATCGGTGGCAGCTACGACCTCGGTGGAGTCAAGCTCTTTGCCAACTACGAGCATGACGGCACCAAAGCCGGTTACGGCGTCGCAGGCAGTTCGTCGTTCGGCAAAAAGAACGCTTACTTGATCGGTGTGAACGTCCCCGCCGGTCCCTGGATCTTGAAGGCTGCGCTGGGCTATGCGGAAAACGCGAACCGCGCCACCCGGTCCACCGTCCAGGGCGCCGTCAAGCAAGCCTCGATCGGCGCGGATTACAACTTCTCCAAACGCACCCGGGCCTACGTCGGCGCAGGTCTGCTGAATGGCGACTTCGACGGCAAAGGCCTGAAAACCGACCAGCGCAAGGCCAAGTCCGTCGTCACCGGCCTGATTCACACGTTCTAACCACGTCCACACACACCGTTTGCCAACCTCTTTCCCGCGGAGAACTTTGGTTCCTGCGGGGTTTTTTGTCGCCGGGCCGTCCCAAGACAAAAAGCATCCCCGTGGGGATCGGGTCATCGCAAAGCGATGGGCCGAGGGGCCAATGTTTGCGGGTGCGCCAGCCCCCCATGCCCCCGATCTCAGGCATCTGGATGCGTGTCGCCTCGCGCTAGGCAGCCGGCCCCGTCAGCCACCAGCCCAGCGCCACCAGCGCCACGCCCAGCACCACGCTGCCCAGCACGTAGGCCAGGGCCAGGCCAATGTTGCCGCCCTTGAGCAGCATCACGGTCTCCAGCCCGAAGGACGAAAACGTGGTGTAGCCGCCCAGCACACCCGTGACCAGGAGCAGCCGCGCGTCGGCGGCGATCAGCGCATGCTTGTCGGCCAGGCCAGCCACCAGACCGATGAACAGGCAGCCGATCAGGTTGACGGCAAACGTGCCGACCGGAAACCGCAGGCCCCACTGAACGGCCTGCGTGGCCAGCGCGCTGCCCATGAGGTAGCGCGCCACCGACCCCAAGGCGCCGCCGACAGCGACGTACAACACAGCAGTCATTCCTTCATCTCCAGAAAACTCAACTTCTGACCTCGTCGACCATGGCTTGCAGCCTAGCGACATCCAGCACCCGCAATGTGCGGCCCTGCTTGTCGAGCAGGCCCAGGCGCTGCAGCGCGCCCAACTCGCGCGTGTGAGGTGGCGGCGGAAATTCGGACAGGCCGATAAGTGGAACGGTCGGGGCCTGAGCTGGTCATAGGGACCAGCAAGAGGAACCCCAAAATGGCAAAAAGAAGCCGCCGGTCGCATAGCCCGGCATTCAAGGCGCAGGTCGCCCTGGCAGCCCTG
>WNDQ01000089.1 GCA_009912175.1 Paracidovorax wautersii
AGCATAGTAGCCGCTTGGAGACACCGACAGCACTCGGCACATCAGACGCACCCTGAATGTGCCTTCGTGCGCTTTCATCGTTGCGCACTTCACTTGGGCTGTTTGGCGAAGTACGCCGCCGCTTTTTGGCGAAGTACGCCGCCGCTTTTTTTAGGAAAGCGTTCTCCTCCTCCAGCCGCGCCACTTCACGTTTGAGCCGTGCATGTTCGGCCAACTCCAAGCGTTGTGCCTGATCGTCCTGGTCGTGCCGCCGCGCCTGGGCGCGCCAACTGTACAGCTGGGCAGGCTGCAACCCCAGATCACGAGCCACCGTGGTTACCCCTTCTGTGGCCGCTCGCAACAGTGCCTGCTGCCTGAACTCCAGGCTGAACTCCTGCCCCTTTCTGCCTGCCTTGCTCTTGGTCATCGTCCACCTCCTATTGCGATAGTTAATCGCTTATAGGGGTGTCCGTGAAACGGGGGCAAGATCAGGACACTTTCTTCACCGCCGAGGGTGGCCCGCTGCGCACCGCGCACCTGTTCATCCTGATCGACCCGGGCGCCCTGGCCGGCCAGGCGGCCTATTACGACCGCCTGGAAACGCTGGTGCAGTCCATGCTCGAAGACGAGGGCGTGCGGCTGGCCGGCGCGCGCCGGCTGGCGCTGGAGCGCCAGGCCCGCGTGCATGGCATCCGGATTCCGCAGGCGCTGCACCAGCAGATCGTCGATCTGCTGCCCACGGCGCCTTGAATGTCTTTCTCGGGCCGCGCGCGCCTCAGTCCGCGTGCCGCTTGCCGCAGACCGGGCAGCCCGGCTGGCGGCCGATGCGCAGTTCGCTCCAGCGCATGCCGCGCGCGTCCAGCATCTGCAGCCGCCCCGCCAGCGAGGGGCCGATGCCCAGCAGCAGCTTGAGCGCCTCGGCCGCCTGCATGCTGCCGATGATGCCCACCAGCGGCGCGAACACGCCCATGACGGCGCAGCGCGTCTCTTCGGGCACCTCGTCCGGCGGGAACACGCAGGCATAGCAGGGCGAGGCCGGATCACGCGGATCGTAAACGCTGATCTGTGCGTCGAACCGGATGGCCGCGCCCGCCACCAGGGGCCGCGCGTGGCGCACGCAGGCCGCGTTGATGGCCTGGCGCGTGGCGAAGTTGTCGGTGCAGTCGAGCACCACATCGGCCGCGGCCACGGCGGCGTCGAGCTCAGCCCCGTCCAGGCGCTGCTCCAGCGCATGCACGTCTACCTCGGGGTTGATGGCGGCCACGCGCCGCGCCGCCGAGCGCGCCTTGTTCTCGCCCACCGCCGCCTGGTCGTGGGCGATCTGGCGCTGCAGGTTGGTCAGGTCAACCGCGTCGTGGTCGGCCAGCGTCAGCCGCCCCACCCCGGCCGCGCCCAAAAACAGCGTCACGGGCGAGCCCAGGCCGCCCGCGCCCACCACCAGCACATGGGCGGCCTTGAGCCGCGCCTGGCCTTCGTCGCCGATCTCGTCGAGCAGGATGTGCCGCGAGTAGCGCAGCAGTTCTTCATCGGTCATGGTCATGCGTGGCTGATCTCCACAAAGCCGAAGGGCACCTGCCACGCCTGGCAGATGCCCTCTCGGAACAGGCCTCAGGCCGCCGTGCGGCCCGTGCCGGTCAGGGTGCGGGCTTGACCGGCGGCGCGACCTTGTCGGCCGGTACCGGGGTCTTGCCGGCGGCCGGCGCTGCCGGCGGCTTGGCGGCACTGCCCTCGGGCGTGGCCGGGCGCTCGGTCAGCGTCTTGCTGACCACGACCGGCTGGCCCTTGAGCTGGTTGATCGCCTGCTGCAACTGGAAGTCGTCGTTGTTGCCGAACTCGGGCACCTTGCGCTCGGACTGGGGCTTCTTGGCCTCTTCCTCCAGGCGGCGCAGCGCTTCCTGGCGCGCCTTCTCGCGCGCCGGATCGACCGTGGCGTCCTCGGTGCCCTTGCCCGCCGTCAAATGCTGGGCCAGGTCGGCCTCGCGGGTGCGTAGGGTGGCGTAGGGACTGCCGTCCTTGGTGTCGTCGACCATCACGTCGGGCACGATGCCCTTGGCCTGGATCGAGCTGCCGCTGGGCGTGTAGTAACGCGCCGTGGTGATCTTCAGGCCGGTGTCCGGCCCCAGCGCGCGCACGGTCTGCACCGAGCCCTTGCCGAAGGTCTGGCTGCCCATGATGACGGCACGCTTGTGGTCCTTCAGCGCGCCCGAGACGATCTCGCTGGCCGAGGCCGAGCCTTCGTTGACCAGCACCACCAGCGGCACGTTCTTGAGCGCGGCCGGCAACGTGCGCAGCAGGTCGGGCGCGTTGCGGCGCGAGTAGTCGGCCGGCGTGGCGCGGTACTCGGCATTGCTGTCGGCCAGCTGGCCCTTGGTGCTGACCACCAGCGCGTTTTCGGGCAGGAAGGCGGCCGAGACGTCGATGGCCGCGTCCAGCAGGCCGCCCGGGTCGTTGCGCAGGTCCAGCACCAGGCCCTTGAGCTTGGGCTGGTCGGCATAGATTTCCTGGACCTTGCGCACGAAGTCCTCGACCGTGCGCTCCTGGAACTGCGTCAGGCGGATCCAGGCGTAGCCGGGCTCGATCACGCGGCCCTTGACGGACTGGGTCTTGATTTCCTCACGCGTGATGGTCACCGGGAAGGTGCGGTTCTCGTCCTTGCGGAAGATGGTCAGCGTCACCTTGGTGCCGGACTCGCCGCGCATGCGCTTGACCGCGTCGTTCAGGCTCAGGCCGCGCACGGCCGTGTCGTCGATGCGCGTGATCAGGTCGCTGGGCTTGAGGCCGGCGCGGTAGGCCGGCGAGCCTTCGATGGGCGAGACCACCTTGACCAGTCCGTCTTCCTGCGTGATCTCGATGCCCACGCCCACGAAGCGGCCGGAGGTGCCTTCACGGAATTCCTTGAAGGTCTTCTCGTCGAAGTATTGCGAGTGCGGATCCAGGCTGGAGACCATGCCCGAGATCGCGTCGGTGATCAGCTTTTTCTCGTCGACCGGCTCGACATAGTCGGTCTTGATGATGCCGAAGACCGCGGCGAACTGCTGCAGCTGCTCCAGCGGCAGCGGCGTCAGCCCCCCCCGCGCAACCGCCTGCAACTGCACCATGGTGAGTGCGCCGGCAATCGCGCCGATCGAAATCCAGCCTGCAACTTTCAGTTTGTGACCCATCTGTAGCTACTTTCCTTGTCCCGCCGCGGGCCCGCGCCCGCGCGGCAGCCGCCAGTGTCTCATGTTCGGCTGCTCTTTGCGTGCGAGTGCACCGCGGCCCGGTTGGTTCCGTTGGCTGGTCGCCTCAGAACAGATTCAGGCCTTGCCCTGGCTGGCGACCGCCGCGGCGGCCTTGGCCACGGCCTCGGCATCGCCCAGGTAGTGGCTGCGGATCGGGCGCAGATCGGCGTCGAGTTCATAGACCAGCGGCACGCCGTTGGGGATGTTCAGGCCCACGATGGCGTCGTCGGAGATGCCGTCGAGGTACTTGACCAGCGCCCGGATCGAATTACCGTGGGCGGCGATCACCACGCGCTGGCCGCTGCGGATGGCCGGGGCGATGGCCTCGTTCCAGAACGGCAGCACGCGCGCGACAGTGTCCTTGAGGCACTCGGTCAGCGGGGCCTGCTGGCCTTCGCCCAGGTTGGCGTAGCGGCGGTCGCCGCGCTCGCTGCGCGGGTCGCCGCTTTCCAGCGCCGGCGGCGGCGTGTCGTAGCTGCGGCGCCAGACCAGCACCTGCTCGTCGCCGTACTTCTTGGCGGTCTCGGCCTTGTTCAGGCCTTGCAGCGCGCCGTAGTGGCGCTCGTTCAGGCGCCAGCTGTGCACCACCGGCAGCCAGGGGCGGTCGAGCTCGTCGAGCGTGTGCCACAGCGTGTGGATGGCGCGCTTGAGCACGCTGGTGTAGGCCACGTCGAAGTCGTAGCCGCCTTCCTTGAGCAGGCGGCCGGCCTGCTTGGCCTGCTCCACGCCCGTGGGCGTGAGTTCCACGTCGGTCCAGCCGGTGAAGCGGTTCTCCAGGTTCCAGGTGGATTCGCCGTGGCGGATCAGCACGAGCTTGTACATGAGGACTTTCTTCCTAAGAGTTGTGAAACCGTCGTCTCGACACTGCGCCCGCGGCAGTCCGCGGTGAGGGCCGTTGCAGGGCCGCGGCAGCGCGGCGCACGCATCATTCGTCGCGCATTCTAAAATGAGCGGTTTTCCCATCGCCCTGGAAGGATGCTTTCGTGAACTTCGTGACTCAAAACTGGATGCTGATCCTGGTGGCCCTCGTCTCGGGCGGCCTGCTGTTCGTGCCCGCCCTGCAGGGCGCACGCAGCTCGCTGACGGCCGCCGCGGCTGTCCAGCGCATCAACCGTGAAAAGGGCGTGCTCGTCGACGTGCGTGACGCCGAGGAATTCGCCGCCGGCCACGCCCGTGGCGCCAAACACGTGCCCGCGGCCGACATCGACGCCAAGCTGCCGCAGACCGTCAAGAACAAGGCCACGCCCGTGATCGTGATGTGCGCCACCGGCAACCGCGCGGCCAAGGCCGTGGCCCAGATCAAGAAGCTGGGCTATGCCAACGTCGAGGCGCTGTCGGGCGGCCTCAAGGCCTGGCGCGCCGCTGAACTGCCTGTTGAGAAATCGGCTTAAACCCCCATCTACGCAGACAACTGCTACTCCCCCACAAGGAACGCCCCCCATGCAAGCCGTCAAGATGTACACCACCGCCGTCTGCCCTTTCTGCATCCGCGCCAAGCAGATTCTCAAGAGCAAGGGCGTGGAGGCGATCGAGGAAGTGCGCATCGACCAGGACCCCGAGGCGCGTGCGCACATGATGGAGATCACCGGCCGGCGCACCGTGCCGCAGATCTTCATTGGCGCCACCCACGTGGGCGGCTGCGACGACCTGATCGCGCTGGACGGGCGCGGCGGGCTGATTCCCCTGCTGCAGGGCGCCTGACATCGGCAAGCCCCCTGGGGCGCTGCATAATGGTTGGTTGATCGACCTACGGGTCACCTGCCCCCCATTTTCGCCACCAGAAAGCTTGTCATGTCCGAAGTGAGCCAAGACCCCGTGTTCCAGATCCAGCGCGTGTACCTGAAGGATCTGTCGCTCGAACAGCCCAATTCGCCCCAGATCCTGCTCGAACAGGTCCAGCCCTCGGTCGACATCCAGCTGGCCGTGGCCGCCGAGCCGGTGGCCGACGGCATTTTCGAAGTCGCCGTGACCGCCACCGTGCAGACCAAGATCGAAGACCGCACCGTCTTCCTGGTCGAAGCCAAGCAGGCCGGCATTTTCGAAATCCGCAACCTGCCCCAGGAACAGCTCGGCCCGATCCTGAGCATTGCCTGCCCGCAGATCGTCTACCCCTATCTGCGCACCAGCGTGGCCAACACCATCACGCAAGCGGGCTTCCCGCCCGTGCACCTGGCCGAGATCAATTTCCAGGCCATGTATGAGGCGCAGCAGCAACAGGCCGCCCCCGCCTCGACCGTGACGCAGTAAATTCGCCATGGCGCATGCAAAGGCCGGTCGCCTGCAAAGGCACCGGCCTTTGGGCTTTCTGGCCCGCCGCGCCCCGCGTTTTCTTTTTCATCTTCCTTTCACCTTTCCCGCCGCAGCATGAGCTCGACGCCCTCCTCTTCGTCTCCGTTGAACATCGTGGTCCTGGGCTCGGGTGCATGGGGCACGGCGCTGGCTGTCAACATGGCGCAGGCCGGCGGCCATCACGTCACGCTGTGGAGCCGCTCGGCGGCGCAGAACGAGGCCATGGCACGCGAGCGCGAGAACCGGCAATACCTGCCGGGCGTGGCCTTGCCGGCGTCGCTGCGGCTCGACGCGCGCGCCCCGGAAGCGCTGGCCGGGCTGGCCGCGCAGTCGGACCTGGTCATCGTGGCCACGCCCATGTCGGCGCTGCGCGGCATGCTGGAGCTGCTGGCGCAGGCCGCCACGCCCGTGGCCTGGCTGTGCAAGGGCTTCGAGCAGGCCCGCTCATCCGGCGCCGCCGCCGGCTTCAGCCCGCAGGCCCACGGTCTGCTGGGCCACGAAATCCGGGCCCAGGTCGCGCCCTTCATGAAGGCCGGCATCCTCAGCGGCCCGAGCTTTGCGCAGGAAGTGGCCGCCTTCAAGCCCACCGCGCTGGTCGCCGCCAGCCGCGACGACGCGATGCGCCAGCTGCTCGTGCAGGCCTGCCACAACGCGACGCTGCGCGTGTACGCCAGCGACGACCCCGTCGGCGTGGAAGTGGGCGGCGCCGTCAAGAACGTGCTGGCCATTGCCGTGGGCCTGTGCGACGGCCTGGGCCTGGGCCTGAACGCGCGCGCCGCGCTCATCACGCGCGGCCTGGCCGAGATGGCGCGCCTGGGGCACGCGCTGGGCGCGCAACTGGAAACCTTCATGGGCCTGTCGGGCCTGGGCGATCTGGTGCTGACGGCCACGGGCGACCTGTCGCGCAACCGCCGCGTGGGCACGCTGCTGGCCCAGGGCCAGACGCTGGAGCAGGCCGTGCAGTCGCTCGGCCACGTCGCCGAGGGCGTCTACAGCGCCCGCACCGTGCTGGCCCGCGCGCATTCGCTGCAGGTCGACATGCCCATCACCGAGCGTGTGGTCGACCTGCTCGACGGCCGCATGACGCCGCAGCAGGCCATCGCCGCCCTGATGGAGCGCAGCGCCACCACCGAGCGCCAGACACCGTAGGCCAGCCCGAGGCCGTGGGCCGAAAACATCCCCTAAAAGCGGGAACACGCGTGTAAAAGCGGCCTTTTGCTGTATTTGTGCCGGCATGGCGCGTCCATAAAATTGAGGCCATCCACGGCACTGTGGGGCATGGCCCCTTCGCGCTTCCCGTCGTCTGCGAGCACATTCCAAGAGGTTCTCATGCCGCTGCGGCATTTGAAAGACAGCAATTCAGGCGGCCTCTCCGAGCGCGAACGGTCACTGAAGACCCAGCTGCGCTGGCACATGGCGCTGGCCGCCATCGCCGTCGGCATCGGCGTGGCCACGCTGCTGGCGCTGTGGTGGTAGCCGCCGCCATCACGCACTTAATCAAAAATTAAACCGCATGGCCGATGATGGCGGGGTGATTCACCCTTGCAATGCCCGCGCCTGATGCACCTGCTCCTTGTCGAAGACGACGCCATGCTGGGCGAGACGATTTGCGACGGCGCGCGCCGCAGCGGCTGGCGCATCGACCATGTGGGCGACGCAGCCTCGGCCCGCCTGGCGTTGCAGGACCACGCCTATGCCGCCGTGCTGCTCGACATCGGCCTGCCGGGCGACTCGGGCCTGACGGTGCTGCGTTTCATGCGCGGGCGCTACGACCCCACGCCCGTGATGATGCTGACCGCGCGCGGCCGCCTGAGCGAGCGCATCCTGGGGCTGGACGCCGGGGCCGACGACTACCTGGTCAAGCCCTTCCAGTTCGACGAGCTGTGGGCGCGCGTGCGCTCGGTGATCCGGCGCAGCCAGGGACGGGTCGTGCCGGTCTTCACGCACGGCGACATCCAGGTCGACCGCGGCCGCCGTGTGGTGAGCAAGGCCGGCGTGGACGTCACGCTCAGCGCGCATGAATACCGCACGCTGCTGGCGCTGCTGGAGCGCCCCGGCCACGTCGTCACGCGCGACCAGTTGCAGGACATCGTCTACGGCACGGCCAGCACGGTCGAGAGCAACACCATCGCCGTGTTCATCCACCAGTTGCGCCGCAAGCTGGGCGACGACCTGATCCGCACGGTGCACGGCCACGGCTACACCATCGTGCAGCTGCCGCGATGAAGCCGCGCTCGCTGCACGCGCGGATGATCCTGGTGCTGGTCGGGGTCATCATGCTGTGCTGGGGGCTCGTGCTCGTGGTCGTGCTCGTCCACATCACGCACAACAAGACCAGCACCTGGGACGAGAAGCTGCGGGCCATCGCCACCCAGCTCCTCGTCACCATTCCGGCCAAGAGCCACTTCGAGCAGAAACCGGACGGCCCCGGCCTGCAGTTGCCCGTGTCGGCCACGGCCGAGCGCGAGCAACTGGTCTTTCAGGTGTGGGCCAACCGCACCCAGCGTTTGGCGCGCACCCCTGGCGCGCCCGACACGCCCTTGCGGCCCGACTTCGTCGAAGGCGCCGCCTCGACCGTCATCGCGGGCCAGAAGTGGCGCGTCTACTCCATCTCCGACAGCACCGGCCGCGTGACCGTGCAGGTGGGCAATCTGCACAGCGTGGTGGACGCGGAGCTGCGCCACGAGGCCATGCACGCGCTGGTGCTGGCCACCGTGCTGCTGCTGGTGGCCGGGGCCCTCATGTGGCTGGTCGTGCGCGGCGCGCTCAAGCCCGTCCGGGTGCTGGGCGATGCCGTGCGCGGCCGGCGCAGCTTCGATCTCACGCCGCTGCCGCTGGAACCGCTGCCGCTGGAGCTGCATCCGCTGGTCGCCTCGTTCAACCACGTGCTCCAGCAGCTCGACGAAGCCATCGAGGGCGAGCGCCGTTTCATTGGCGATGCCGCCCACGAACTGCGCACGCCACTGTCGGCGCTGCAGGCGCAGGCCGAGATCGCCCTGCGCGCCGAACAGCCCCAGGACAAGGACGAGGCGCTGCGCAAGCTGCTGCGGGTGGCCCAGCGCAGCACCCGTCTGTCCGAGCAGTTGCTCGACCTGGCCCGCCTGAACGCGGGCGCCAACGCCCCGCGGCACGAGCAGGCCGACCTCAGCGATCTGGTGCTGCACGTCGCGCAGGAGTTCGAGGTGCAGGCCCAGCAGAGCCAGCGCACCCTGACGCTGGACGCGCAGACCTGCCGGATCCAGTGCAACGTCGACGAGATCGGCATCCTGCTGCGCAACCTCATCGACAACGCGCTGCGCTACACCGCGCCGGGCGGCACGGTGCTGGTGCGCTGCGGGCCGCAGGTGGCACCCGCCACGGACGCGGGGCCGGTCTTTCTGGAAGTGGCCGACGACGGCCCGGGTGTTCCGGCGGCCGAGCACACCGCCATCTTCACGCGCTTTCACCGGGTCGCGGGCACGCCCACGCGCGGCAGCGGCATCGGCCTGTCGCTGGTCGCGGGCATCGCCCAGGCGCACGGCGCCGCCATCGAAACCAGCGTCGGCCTGCAAGGGCGCGGCCTGCGTGTGCGCGTGACCTTTCCCGGTGCCGCCGACGCGTCGCCGCCACCCGCTTAAACCCTTCTTAAAAAACCTAAAGAGTCGCTAAACCCGGCCGGACATCATGGCCGTTCGGCGCCGTCCACCGCATGACGGCAACCCTCGCCCCAAGAAAGGATGCTTCCGTGACACATGTTTCCCGCGCCCCGCGTGCGCCCGCCCGCCCTGGCCTGGCCGCCATCGCCGCCGCGGCCGCTCTGGCCGCCGCAGGCGTCTCGCCCGCCATGGCGCAGACGACCGCGGCCGGCACGCCAGGCCAGTCGCAGTGGGGGCTGGGCGCCGCCGCGTTCTGGACCGACCATGCCTACCGCGACTTCGACAACAAGGTCCGCCCGCTGCCCATGGTGTCGTACGAGAACAAGTGGATCAGCGCCTCGGTCCCCACGCTCGACCTGAAGCTGCCCAGCGGCAGCGACGCCCTGTCTTTCCGGCTGCGCGCGCGTTACGCGGGCGACGGCTACAAGGCCAGCGACTCGCCCTACCTCGACGGCATGGACAAACGCAAGAGCAGCGTGTGGGTGGGCGGCGCGGTGCTCTGGAAGACCGACGTGGTCAACCTCTCGGCCGAACTGCTCGCCGACGCCATGCGCGAGAGCAAGGGCACCCGCGCCAAGCTGCAGGCCGAGCGCCGCTTTGCCTTCGGC
This sequence comes from Paracidovorax wautersii, assembly GCA_009912175.1. GTDB lineage: Bacteria > Pseudomonadota > Gammaproteobacteria > Burkholderiales > Burkholderiaceae_C > Comamonas_F > Comamonas_F wautersii_A. The sequence goes on from WNDQ01000089.1 coordinate 9,733, forward strand.
GCCATCGGCCTGACGCCGCGCCTGGCCACCGAATGGGTCGACAGCAAATACGTCGACTACTACTACGGCGTGCAAGCCTCGGAAGTGCGCGCCGGCCGCAGCCGCTACGAAGGCGACTCCACCGTCAACGTGCAGGCCGGCCTGCGCGTGGACTACACCCTGGCGCGCCAGCACACCTTCTTTGTCGACTTCAACGCCACCCGTCTGGGCAGCGCCATCAAGGACAGCCCGCTGATCGACAAGTCGACCCAGACCGGCGTGGGCGTGGGCTACCTCTACCGTTTCTGAGCGACATGTTCCGGGTCCTTTCATGGGGCGCCCTGCTCCGCCAAGACCCAACACACGCCGACGCCGGCGGCGGCGCAGCGCGGACCGACGGGCCCGTGTCGGCGGCCCCGCCGAAAGCTGCCGACGCGCACGCGCCCCGGGTGATCTTGCCCCTGATTTACGGACACCTATCTAAGCGACATTGGCCAGCTCGTACTGCTCTGGGCTGAGGTAGCCCAGGGTCGAGTGCAGCCGGATCCGATTGTAGTCAACCTCAATGTAGTCAAACACATGAGCCTTGGCCTGCTCCCGTGTGGCGAGGTGTTCACCATGGATGGCCTCGACCTTCAGACTGTGGTTCCAACTCTCCATTGCTGCGTTGTCGTAGCAGTTGCCTCTGGCACTCATGCTGGCGATCAAAGCGTATTGCTCCAACAGGGCGCGGTGCTCGCGCGAGCAGTATTGGCTACCACGGTCAGTATGCACGATCACTCCCCGAGGCCGATTGCGAGCAAACAGCGCCATGCGCAGCGCGTCGCAAACCAGCGTAGC
>WNDQ01000009.1 GCA_009912175.1 Paracidovorax wautersii
GCGCGAGCACCGCGCCCTGTTGGAGCAATACGCTTTGATCGCCAGCATGAGTGCCAGAGGCAACTGCTACGACAACGCAGCAATGGAGAGTTGGAACCACAGTCTGAAGGTCGAGGCCATCCATGGTGAACACCTCGCCACACGGGAGCAGGCCAAGGCTCATGTGTTTGACTACATTGAGGTTGACTACAATCGGATCCGGCTGCACTCGACCCTGGGCTACCTCAGCCCAGAGCAGTACGAGCTGGCCAATGTCGCTTAGATAGGTGTCCGTAAATCAGGGGCAAGATCATCTGTATGACGTGGGACTGCTTCCTGCCTCGCCTCATCGCTGCGCGATGACCCGATCCCCCGAGAGATGCCTTTTTTATCTCGGGGCGGCCCGACGATAAAAAACCACCGCAGCCCTAAGGCTGGCGGTGGTTTTTTCATGGCCAGACACAAGGCCCGAAGACCTTGTGCGATCCGCGCGGGATCAGTTGCGGGTCTGGTCGACCAGCTTGTTCTTGGCGATCCAGGGCATCATGGCGCGCAGCTTGGCACCGACCTGCTCGATCTGGTGATCGGCATTCAGGCGGCGGCGGCTGATCAGCGTGGGCTGGCCGGCTGCGGCTTCGAGCACGAAGCTCTTGGCGTATTCGCCGGTCTGGATGTCCTTCAGGCACTGCTTCATGGCCTTCTTGGTCTCTTCCGTCACGACGCGCGGGCCGGTGACGTATTCGCCGTATTCGGCGTTGTTGGAGATCGAGTAGTTCATGTTGGCGATGCCGCCTTCATAGATCAGGTCGACGATGAGCTTGAGTTCGTGCAGGCACTCGAAGTAGGCCATCTCGGGCGCGTAGCCGGCTTCCACCAGCGTTTCGAAGCCAGCCTTGATCAGCTCGACCGTGCCGCCGCACAGAACCGCTTGTTCGCCGAACAGGTCGGTTTCGGTTTCTTCGCGGAAGTTGGTCTCGATGATGCCGGCCTTGCCGCCGCCGTTGGCCGCCGCGTACGACAGCGCCAGGTCACGCGCCTTGCCGCTCTTGTCGGCATGCACGGCGATCAGGTGGGGCACACCGCCGCCTTGGCTGTAGGTGCCGCGCACGGTGTGGCCGGGGGCCTTGGGCGCGACCATCCACACGTCGAGGTCGGCGCGCGGCTGCACGAAGCCGTAGTGCACGTTGAAGCCGTGGGCAAACACCAGCGAGGCGCCTTGCTTGATGTTGGGCTCGACGTCCTTCTTGTAGACGTTGGCGATCTGCTCGTCGGGCAGCAGGATCATGACCACGTCGGCGGCCTTGACGGCCTCGGCCACTTCAGCGACCTGCAGGCCGGCCTTGCCGACCTTGTCCCAGGAAGCGCCGCCCTTGCGCAGACCAACCACGACCTTCACGCCGCTGTCGTTCAGATTTTGCGCGTGGGCATGGCCCTGGCTGCCGTAGCCGATGATCGCGACGGTCTTGCCCTTGATCAGGCTCAGGTCGGCGTCTTTGTCGTAAAAAACCTTCATGGTCTTCCTCTTTTGGAAAGGGATGGAGAGATGGATGGGAATTCAGCCTGGCGTCGAGTGCCACGACGGTTGAGCGCAGGGTGGACGTGCCGGTTTGCGCACGCTCAACGCCAGGCGCTGAACGCTCAACCATGGTTGGAAACTAGGGCCTGTTCACACTATTTTTGGAGATCGCGTTGGACTTGTCCGCCTGTGATCGCAAGGCGCACAGCGCAGACAGGCCGGTGGCCTGGCGAGCATGGGCAACGCCGCGAGCGCGGGCGGACAAGTCCAACCCGAAGGGAAGCCATGAAAAACCCCGCCACTCGGCGTTGCACGGCTTGGACGTATGTCCATACGCCCGGCGCCGTGCGCCTTGATTGGCAGGGTTTTTCATGGCTTCGCGACTCCAAAAATAGTGTGAACAGGCCCTAGACCCGCAGGATGCGCTCGCCCCGGCCGATGCCGCTGGAGCCGGTGCGCACCGTCTCCAGGATCGCGCTGCGGTCGATCGCCTGCAGGAATGCGTCGTTCTTGCTCTGGTCGCCGGTGATCTCGATGGTGTAGCTCTTGTCGGTCACGTCAATGATGTGGCCGCGGAAGATGTCGACCATGCGCTTCATTTCCTCGCGCTCCTTGCCGACGGCGCGCACCTTGACCAGCATCAGCTCGCGCTCGGTGTAGGCGCCCTCGGTCAGGTCCACCACCTTGACGACCTCGATGAGGCGGTTGAGGTGCTTGGTGATCTGCTCGATGACATCGTCCGAGCCGATGGTCACGATGGTCATGCGCGAGAGGCTGGCGTCCTCGGTGGGCGCGACGGTCAGCGACTCGATGTTGTAGCCGCGGGCCGAGAACAGGCCGACCACGCGCGAGAGCGCCCCAGGCTCGTTTTCGAGCAGCACGGCAATGATGTGTTTCATGCGGATTCCTCTTTTCGCCGCCCTCCCCCGCGCACGGTAATGCGCGGGCTCGGCGGACAATAGATTCGTCGTGAAGGAGTGCGGCGCGCCGGGCGGGCGCGGCCGCGGGGAAAGTCGATGCGCGTTGTCAGCGCGTCAAAGGTCGTCGGCGCCCAGCAGCATCTCGGTGATGCCCTTGCCGGCCTGCACCATCGGGAACACGTTCTCGGTGGGGTCGGTGCGGAAGTCCAGAAAAACGGTGCGGTCCTTGAGCTTGCGCGCCTCGCGCAGCGCCGGTTCGACGTCTTGGGGACGCTCGATCAGCAGGCCGACGTGGCCGTAGGCCTCGGCCAGCTTCACGAAGTCGGGCAGCGCATCCATGTAGCTGTGGCTGTAGCGGCCGGCGTACTCGATCTCCTGCCACTGGCGCACCATGCCCAGGTAGCGGTTGTTGAGCGCGCAGATCTTGATCGGCGTGTCGTGCTGCAGGCAGGTCGACAGTTCCTGGATGTTCATCTGCACCGAGCCTTCGCCCGTGATGGTGAACACCTCGGCCTGCGGCCGCGCGAGCTTGATGCCCATGGCGTACGGAATGCCCACGCCCATGGTGCCCAGCCCGCCCGAGTTGATCCAGCGGCGCGGCTCGTCGAAGCGGTAGAACTGGGCAGCCCACATCTGGTGCTGGCCGACGTCGGAGGTCACGTAGACGTCCTCGCCGCGCGTCATGTTCCACAGGGTCTCGACCACGTACTGCGGCTTGATGACTTCGGTGTTGCTGCGGTCGTAGGACAGGCAGTCGCGCGAGCGCCAGCCCTCGATGGTGTTCCACCACTCGGCCAGCGTCTGCGCATTGGGCTGTTGCTGGCTTTCCTTGAGGGCGATGATCAGCTCGGCCAGCACGTCCTTGACGTCGCCCACGATGGGCACGTCCACCTTGACGCGCTTGGAGATCACCGACGGGTCGATGTCGATGTGGATGATCTTGCGGTCGACCGAGTTGAAGTGCTTGACGTTGCCGATCACACGGTCGTCGAAACGCGCGCCCACGGCCAGCAGCACGTCGCAATTCTGCATGGCGTTGTTGGCTTCGATCGTGCCGTGCATGCCCAGCATGCCCAGGAACTTGCGGTCCGAGGCCGGGTAGGCGCCCAGGCCCATGAGCGTGTTGGTGACCGGAAAACCCAGCGCGTCAGCCAGCGTGCGCAGCTCCTGCGAGGCATTGCCCAGCACCACGCCGCCACCGGTGTAGATGTACGGGCGCTTGGCCGCCAGCAGCAGTTGCAGCGCCTTGCGGATCTGGCCTGAGTGGCCTTTGCGCACCGGGTTGTAGCTGCGCATCTCGACCGGCTTGGCGTATTCGGCCGGGTCGAACACCGCCTTGCGGAAGGACACGTCCTTGGGCAAGTCCACCACCACCGGGCCGGGCCGGCCGCTGCGGGCAATGTGGAACGCCTTCTTGATCGTCTGCGCGATGTCGCGCGGATCCTTGATCAGGAAGTTGTGCTTGACGATGGGCCGCGTGATGCCGATGGTGTCGCACTCTTGAAAGGCGTCGGTGCCGATCACGGTGGACGGCACCTGCGCGGTCACCAGCACCATCGGGATCGAGTCCATGTAGGTCGTGGCCAGGCCGGTGACGGCATTGGTCGCGCCGGGGCCCGAGGTCACCAGGCAGACGCCGACCTCGCCCGTGGCGCGGGCGAAGCCGTCGGCCGCGTGCACGGCCGCCTGTTCATGGCGCACCAGCACGTGCTGGATGGTGTCCTGGCGGTAGAGGGCGTCGTAGACGTAGAGCGCGGCACCGCCGGGATAGCCCCAGATGTGCTGCACGCCTTCGGCCTGCAGGGCGCGCACGAGAATGTCCGCGCCCATCAATTCTTGAGATTCGGGGGAGTTTGTGCCGCCAGCAGCGGCTGCCGAGGTGAGCTCGGCCTTGGAGATTTCCATGATCAACCTTTGCGAATTTCGCTGACGAAAAACCTTGGGTGCCCCTTCAACAGCCCTTGTGGGGCCTTGTCAGGACTTAGGGCCAGGACCATGGACGTCGGGGATGCCGCGTCGGATCGAGACCCGTTTGCTTAAGTGATAGACGCGTGAATATAGCACACCGCCGTGCGAGCGAAAACCCAAGGCCGCTCGCAGCCCCTGGGCCGACGCCTATACTGGCCGGCGCGGTTCTCGCGGCCGCGCCACGCCATCAGCACCACCGAGCCCACCGCCCCGCATGACCGCCCCCCGCCCCGCGATGCCACTGCCCTCCAGCATCGCGGCCACGGCCCCCGTGCTTTTTCTGCTGCTGTGGTCCAGCGGCTTCGTGTTCCTCAAGGTCGGCCTGGCCTATGCAGATCCGCTCACCTTTCTGGCGCTGCGCTACACCTGCGTGGTTGGCCTGCTGCTGGTGGCCTGCCTCGCCCTGAGGCCTACGCTGCGGCTGCCCGCCGCCTGGAAACACCTGGCCATGGTCGGACTGCTGATCCAGGCCGGCTACTTCGCCTGCACCTACCTGAGCCTGAAGCTGGGCCTGTCGGCCGGCACGCTGGCGCTGATCACCTCGCAGCAGCCCATCCTGATCGCCCTGCTGGCGCCGTGGGTCGCGCACGAGCGCGTGGGGCTGCTGCGCTGGGCCGGCCTGGCCCTGGGCGTGGCCGGCGCGGCCATCGTGATCGCGTCCAAGTCGACGCTGGCCATCGGGTCGGCCACCGGCCTGGCCTTTGCGGTGCTGGCCCTGCTGTGCATGACCAGTGGCACGCTCTGGGAAAAACGGTTCGGCACCGCCGTCCACCCCGTCACAGCCAACCTGGTGCAATACGCCGTGGGCCTGGCCGTGACGGCGCCGCTGGCGTTCTGGCTCGAACCGATGCACGTGGAATGGACGCCCGCGCTGCTGGGCTCGCTGGCCTACCTGGTGCTGGCCAACTCGCTGCTGGCGATTTCGCTGCTGCTGGCCATGATCCGGCGCGCCGAGGCGTCCCGCGTTTCCGCCCTGTTTTTCCTGGTGCCGCCTGTCACCGCGGTGATCGCCTGGCTGGTGCTGGGCGAAACCTTGCCGCCGCAGGCGCTGCCGGGCATGGCGCTCGCAGCCGCGGGCATCTACCTGGCGACGCGGCCAGCGCGATGAGCCCCTTGCCCTTGAGGCATACTGCTCTTTTTCTCCGACAGCAGTACCGCCAGAGATGACGTTCGTCAACAAGCAAAAGCAACGCAAAGGCTTGTCGCGCCTTTGGCACGCCGCCGGTTATTCGGTTCACGGCCTGAAAGCGGGCTGGACCGAGGCCGCCTTCCGGCTCGAAGCCGTGGTCGCCCTGGTGCTCACACCCGTGGCCTTCTGGATCGCCCGCAACTGGGCCGAGGTCGCCCTGCTGCTGGGCAGCCTGGTGCTGGTGCTGGTGATCGAATTGCTCAACAGCGCCATCGAGACCGTGGTCGACCGCGTCGGCCCGGAATGGCATTTGCTTTCCAAGAAAGCCAAGGACCTGGGCAGTGCCGCGACGCTGCTGGCCATGCTGCTGTCCGGCGGCATCTGGCTGGCCGCGCTCTACCACGCGCTGCTTGGCTAGAGCGAATAGAGATTGAGACCCGTATGACGATTCAGACCCTGCGCAAGCAACCCGAGCCCGCCACGCCCGTGGCCTTTTCCCTGGGCGTGTACTGCGGCTCACGTCCCGGCCTGGGCACGCTCTACACCGACACGGCGCGCGCCGTCGGCCAGTGGATCGGCGAGCGCGGCGGCCAGTTGGTCTACGGCGGCGGCAAGAGCGGCATGATGGGCGTGGTGGCGCAGGCCACGCAGGAAGCCGGCGGCCGCGTGGTGGGCGTGATCCCCCACGCGCTGGTGGACAAGGAGCACGCCAACCTGCTGTGCGACGAGCTCTACGTGGTCGACACCATGCACGAGCGCAAGGCCTTGATGGCCGAACGTGCCCAGGCCTTTCTGGCCATTCCGGGCGGCATCGGCACGCTGGAGGAATTGTTCGAGGTGTGGACCTGGCGGCAGCTCGGCTACCACGACAAGCCAACCGGCATTCTCAACGTCGGCGGCTATTACGACGCCATGCTGGCCTTTCTGCGGCACAGCGTGAGCCAGGGGCTGATGAACGACTGGCAGATCGACCTGGTGCAGGTCGGCACCGACCTGCAGACCCTGCTGCCCAGTCTGATCGAGAACGCCGGCCTGAGCCGCGTCTCGGCCGTGCAGCAAGTGGCCTGACGCAAGACGCGAAGCGCTTCAGACCGCCGCTTCGTTTTCCTCGCCGGTGCGGATGCGCACGATGCGCTCGACCGGCGACACAAAAATCTTGCCGTCGCCGATCTTGCCCGTGCGTGCGGCGTTGAGCACCGCTTCGACACAGCGGTCGACGTCGGCGTCGTTGACCACCAGCTCGATCTTCACCTTGGGCAGAAAGTCCACCACGTATTCCGCGCCCCGGTACAGCTCGGTGTGGCCCTTCTGGCGGCCAAAGCCCTTGACCTCGGTCACGGTCAACCCGGAAACGCCGTAGTCGGCCAGCGCTTCGCGCACTTCGTCGAGCTTGAACGGTTTGATGATGGCGGTGATGAGCTTCATGGCGATCTCCTGGGGCTGGCGGCAACAAAAACATCAGCCCCGGGGACGCGGGGCTTGGTTTTTCATTCTATTCACGAAAACGGTTGACGATCGGGTAACGCCAGTCCTTGCCGAAGTTGCGGTGCGTCACGCGCGGGCCGATCGCCGACTGGCGGCGCTTGTATTCGTTGATACGCACCAGGCGGGCCACACGCTCGACCTCGCTGCGCTCGTGGCCGGCGCCGACGATCTCGGCAATGGTCTGGTCGTCCTCGACGAAGCGCGCGAGGATGTCGTCCAGCACTTCGTAGGGCGGCAGGCTGTCCTGGTCGGTCTGGTCCGGGCGCAGCTCGGCGCTGGGCGGGCGCGTGATGATGCGATCGGGAATCGGGTCGGTGCCACGGCCATAAGGGTCGTGGCGATTGCGCCAGCGCGCCAGTGCAAACACGCGCGTCTTGAGCACGTCCTTGATGACGGCAAAGCCCCCGGCCATGTCGCCGTAGAGCGTGCAATAGCCAGTCGCCAGCTCGCTCTTGTTGCCGGTGGTCAGCACGATGGAGCCGAACTTGTTGGACAGCGCCATGAGCAGCACGCCCCGGATGCGCGCCTGGATGTTCTCTTCGGCCGTGTCCTCGGGCAGGCCGGCAAACTCGGCCGCCAGCGCCTGCTTGAAGGCCTCGAACTGCGGCACGATGGAAATCTCGTCGTAGCGCACGCCCAGCCGGCGGGCCATCTCGCGCGCGTCGATCCAGCTGATGTCAGCCGTGTAGGGCGAGGGCATCATGACCGCGCGCACCTTGTCGGCGCCCAGCGCGTCGACGGCAATGGCCAGCACCAGGGCCGAGTCGATGCCGCCCGACAAACCCAGGATCACGCCCGGAAAACCGTTTTTGCCCACGTAGTCGCGCACCGAGATCACCAGCGCATCCCACAGGTCGGCCTCGGGCTCGCGCGCTGGCGCTGTGGGCGCGTCGATGTGCACGGCCTGCACAGCGCCGCCTGCGTCGCGTTCGACATCCAGTCGACCGACGTACAGCGCCTCGCGGAAACTCTCGGCCTGGCCTTGCAACTGGCCGCTGGCATCGAGCACGAAGGACGCGCCGTCGAACACCAGCTCGTCCTGCCCGCCCACCAGGTGGGCGTAGATCAACGGCAGACCGGTCTCACGGCAGCGCTGGCCCATGCTGGCCAGGCGCTCGGCATTCTTGCCCACATGGAAGGGCGACGCGTTGATGACCGCCAGCACTTCCGCGCCGGCTGCACGCGCGGCGGCGGCCGGCGCCTCGAACCAGGCGTCCTCGCACACCAGCAGGCCGACCTTGACGCCCGCAACCTCGAACACGGCCGCGTCCTGGCCTGGCGAGAAATAGCGGCGTTCGTCGAACACCTGGTAATTGGGCAATTCGCGTTTGGCGCAAGACAGCACGCGCCGTCCGCCCTGCAGCACCGTCGCCATGTTGTAGCGCTGGTGGACGGCCACGCTGCGTGTGCGCACGTCGCCACCTTGCGGATGGCCAACGACCACGGCCAGGTCCGGCAGATCGGCCAGATCGCGCGCGATGCCTTCCAGGGCCTCGTCGCACGCGGCCATGAAGGCCGGACGCAGATACAGATCCTCGGCGGCATAGCCGCACAGCGACAGCTCGGGCGTGAGCAGCAACTGCGCCCCTTGGGCATGGGCGGCACGCGCCGCCTCCACGATCTTGCGGGCATTGCCCGCGAGGTCGCCCACGACAAAATTGAGCTGGGCGATGCAGAATGTGAGCGACATGAATGAACCGAAATTTCCGGGGAAAAACGCCAGCGGCGATTATGTCATCGAGGCCCATGGCGAGCTGGCCGCCGTGCCAGCCGATGAATGGGATGCGCTGCTGGCCCGGCAGACGGCGCCCACGCCCTTCATGCGCCACGCCTTTCTGAGCGCACTGCACGCCAGTGGCAGCGCCTGCTCCGACACCGGCTGGACGCCGCTGCTCTTCACGCTGCGCGATGACACGGCCGGCCTGCAGGCGGCGGCGCTGCTCTACCTCAAGCCGCACAGCTATGGCGAGTACGTCTTCGACTGGGCCTGGGCCGAGGCCTACGCGCGCCACGGCCTGGACTACTACCCCAAGGCCGTGGTGGCCGTGCCCTTCACGCCCGTGCCGGGCAGCCGGATCCTGGCCACCAGCGACGACGCCCGCACCGCCCTGCTGCGCGCACTCGTGCACTGGTCGCGCGAGCAAGGCCTGTCATCGCTGCACCTGCTGCTGGGCAGCGACGACGACCTGCAAGCCGCACGCGCGGCCGGCCTGATGCTGCGCGACGGCGTGCAGTTCCATTGGCACAACCGCCGGGATCGCCCTTACGCGGACTTCGACGACTTCCTGGGCGCGCTCAGCCACGACAAACGCAAGAAGATCCGCCAGGAACGCCGCAAGGTGGCCGAGGCCGGTGTCACCTTTCGCTGCCTGGCGGGCGGCGCGATCACGACGGCCAACTGGGATTTTTTCTACCGCTGCTACGAACAGACCTACCTGGAACACGGCAACGCGCCCTACCTCAGCCGCGACTTCTTTGCACGCGTCGCGCGTGATCTGGCGCCGCACTGGGTCATGTTCGTGGCCGAACGCGAAGGCCGCGCCATTGCCGCCAGCCTGATCGGCATCGCACACGGCCCGGCGGGCCCGGCCGTGGCCTATGGCCGCTACTGGGGTGCGCTGGAGAGCGTGAGCTGCCTGCATTTCGACGCGTGTTACTACCAGCCCATCGCCTGGTGCATCGCCCACGGCGTGCAGCGTTTTGAAGGCGGCGCGCAAGGCGAGCACAAGATGGCGCGCGCCCTGCTGCCGGCGCCCACTGCCAGCGCGCACTGGCTGGCGCATCCCGCCTTTGCCGAAGCCGTCGGCGACTTTCTGGCGCGCGAGTCGCACAGCATGGCGCACTACGTCGAACAGTTGCGGCAACGCAGCCCGCTGCGCCAGTCCGATTGAGGCACGTCGACAGCCCAACAAGCGCCGCGTGCCAGGCGCATGGTCGCCCGCACAGCCCCCCGCCCGACATTCCCGATTCCCCTTAAAAACAAGGGTTTTCATCATCTGTCGTCAGTCTGCTGTCATTTGTCGTTATTGGATTTCAGTCTGACGTCATTGGCATTGATGGGTTGACAAGCCACCAACAGCCGGGCGATAATGACACTCTGTTCAACCACCAACCTCGTTGGTCGTCTGGCGCTACTCGCGGATCCAAACAGCGATCCCGTCGCGGCACCAGATGCGTCATTCGGGTCCGGCATCGTGCGGACCCGTCCAGGCTGGCTCGCCAGCCTAGGGTGCCCTCGCGTGGCCTGCATCGCGTCTCGTGTCCACCCAACACGTTCTTCGGATTGATTGTGTGCCCGATCACGGGCATGCCTGCGCAGCAACGGCCTGAAGGCCCATGCCTGTGCGTTCCGGGGAACGCCGCCCTGCCGCCGGCTTCGACTGGCGGTGCGGACTCATTCCCAAGCACAACAAAGAAGGAGCCCAGCGGATGGCCAAAGAAATCGTCATCGACCATGTTTTCAAGGTCTTCGGGAACCACCCGGACGCCGCATTGGATCTGGTCAAGCAAGGATTTTCCAAACAGGAGATCCTGGCGCGAACCGGCAATTCCATCGGCGTGTTCGACGCCAACTTCACCATCAACGAAGGCGAGATCTTCGTCATCATGGGCCTGTCGGGCTCGGGCAAGTCCACGCTGGTGCGGCTGCTCAACCGCCTGATCGAGCCGACCGCCGGCCGCATTCTGGTCAATGGCGAGAACATCAGCGACTACGGTGACCGCGCACTGCGCGCGCTGCGCCGCCGGGACATCAGCATGGTGTTCCAGTCCTTCGCACTGATGCCGCACATGACGGTGCTGGACAACACCGCCTTCGGGCTGGAGCTGGCCGGCGTGGGCAAGGCCGAGCGCCACGAGCAGGCGCGCCAGGCGCTCGAACAGGTCGGCCTGGGCGCCTGGGGCGCGAGCTACCCCGACGAGCTGTCGGGCGGCATGCAGCAGCGTGTGGGCCTGGCGCGCGCGCTGGCCTCCAAACCGTCCATCCTGCTCATGGACGAGGCGTTCTCGGCGCTGGACCCCATCATCCGCACCGACATGCAAAGCGAGCTGCTGCGCCTGCAGGAAATCCAGCGCCGCACCATCGTCTTCATCTCGCACGACCTCGACGAAGCCATGCGCATCGGCGACCGCATCGCCATCATGAAGGACGGCCATGTGGTGCAGGTCGGCACCCCTGAAGAGATCCTGCGCAACCCGGTCGACGACTACGTGCGCAGCTTCATCCGCGGCGTGGACACGGCGGCCGTCTTCAAGGCCGGCGACATCGCGCGCAAGTCGCAGGTGGTGGTAGCCGAAAGCCGCACCAAGGGCTGCCGCGCGGCGCTCAAGATGCTGGAAGACAACGACCGCATCCACGCCTTCGTGGTCAGCCCCGGCGACAAATTCCTGGGCATCGTCTCCATCGACTCGCTGCGCGAGGCGCTCAAGGACCAGGAAGGCCCGCTGGGCCTGCAGCACGCCTACCTGCCCGAGGTGCAGACCGTGCCCGCCAGCCACCCCGTGTCCGACCTGTTCTCGCACGTGGCCGCGCACCCCTGGCCCGTCCCGGTCGTCGACGACAACGGCCGCTACCGCGGCGCCATCAGCAAGACCACGCTGCTGAAGTTTCTTGACCGCAACAGCGACAACTGAACGCTGACCGCGCGTCTGCCGGCGGGCCCCATGGCCCGCGCGGCTTTCTCATCCATCAAAAGCCAAGCCAACAAACCGTTTCGGAGGACTCCGGCCTATGAATCACACGACTCCCAACCTCGCGGCCACGCCTGACTTCGCGCTGGCCCAGAATGACGCTGGCGCCAGCGATCCCTGGAACACCCTGGGCATCGGCGAGCCCGCATCGCAAGACAGCGCGCATGAAGCAGCCGCCCCGGTGGCCGACACCGCACCCGCAGCCGATCCCTGGGGCGGCAGCGCTGGCGGCAGTGACAACACGGGCAGCACCGACGCCGGCTCGGCCTGGGACGGCGCGGGCTCGGCCCCTCCCGCCGATGGCGCCAGCGACTGGCTGAGCGCGCCCGCAGCCAGCCCCGCCGACGGCGGGGGCTTTCATCTGAGCAGCCTGTGGGACGGTTCCCTGCCCGTGCAGGACTGGATCAACCACGGCCTGACCTGGACCGTGACGCACCTGCGCCCCTTCTTCCAGTCCGTGCGCGGCCCGATCGACGGCACGCTGGGCAGTGTGCAAAGCCTGCTGCAGGGCGTGCCGACGCTGGCGATGATCGCCATTCTGGGCCTGCTGGCCTGGCAACTGGCGGGTGGCGCGCTGGCCGCGGGCACCATCGCGTCGCTGCTGGTGATCGCCATGCTGGGCATCTGGCCCGACGCCATGGTCACGCTGTCGCTGGTGCTCACCTCGCTGGTGTTCTGCCTGATCATCGGCCTGCCCCTGGGCATCCTGCTGGCGTCCAGCGACCGCGCGCAGCGCATCGTGCGCCCCATCCTCGACGCGATGCAGACGACGCCGGCCTTCGTCTACCTGGTCCCGGTGGTCATGCTGTTCGGCATTGGCAACGTGCCAGGCGTGGTCGTGACCATCGTGTTCGCCCTGGCGCCGCTGGTGCGCCTGACGTCGCTGGGCATCCGGCAGGTGCGCCCCGACCTGATCGAGGCCTCGCGCGCCTACGGCGCCTCGCCCTGGCAGTTGCTCGTCAAGGTGCAGATGCCGCTGGCCATGCCGTCCATCATGGCGGGCATCAACCAGGCGCTGATGCTGTCGCTGTCGATGGTGGTGATCGCCTCGATGATCGCCGTGGGCGGCCTGGGCCAGATGGTGCTGCGCGGCATCGGCCGCCTGGACATGGGCCTGGCCACCGTGGGCGGCCTGGGCATCGTGCTGCTGGCCATCACGCTCGACCGCATCACGCAGGCCATGGGCCACAGCCGCCGCGGCGCGCGCCACTGGTACCAGAGCGGCCCGGCCGGACTGATCTGGAAGCTCGCGGGCGGTGGCGCCGCCACTCCGCCAGCGGCGCCGGCCGCGCCCGCCTCCACGGCGGCCACCGGCGCATCCGGCAGCTTCAAACCCGTCCAGCCCGCCCGCTCGGCCGGCCACGCCGAGGCCCAACCCGTTTCCACCTGATCGATTGCTGTCAAGAGAAAGGACATCCCCCATGAAGCCAATCACCATGCGCGCCCTCGCCCGCAACGTGCTCGCCACCAGCCTGCTGGCCTGGGGCGCCACCGCCGCCCTCGCGCAAGACCTTCCCGGCCAAGGCGTGAAAGTGCAACCGCTGCAAAGCTCGATTGCCGAAGAAACCTTCCAGACCCTGCTGGTCAGCCGCGCACTCGAAAAGCTGGGCTACGACGTGCAGCCGATCAAGGAAATCGAATACGCCACGGCCTACGTCGCCATTGCCAACGGCGACGCCACGCTGATCGCCTCCAACTGGCAGCCGCTGCACGACGACTTCTACAAGAACGCCGGCGGCGACGCCAAACTCTGGCGCCAGGGCACCTACTCGACCAATTCGCTGCAGGGCTACCTGATCGACAAGAAGACGGCCGAGCAGTACAAGATCACGCGCATCGACCAGCTCAAGGACCCCAAGCTGGCCAAGCTGTTCGACACCGATGGCGACGGCAAAGCCGACCTCACCGGCTGCAACCCCGGCTGGGGCTGCGAGGCCGTGATCAACCACCAGCTCAAGGCCTATGGCCTGGAGAACTCGGTCAAGCACGTGCAGGGCAGCTACGCCGCGCTGATGGCCGACACCATCGCGCGCTACCGCGAAGGCAAGCCGGTGCTCTACTACACCTGGACGCCCTACTGGGTCAGCGGCGTGCTCAAGCCCGGCGCCGACGTGGTATGGCTGCAGGTGCCGTTCTCGTCGCTGCCGGGCGAACAAAAGGGCACGGACACCAAGCTGCCCAACGGCCAGAACTACGGCTTCATCCCCAACACGCAGCACATCGTCGCCAACAAGGCCTTTGCCGAAGCCAACCCGGCAGCGGCCAAGCTGTTCTCGGTGATGCAACTGCCCGTGGGCGACATCAACGCGCAGAACCTGCGCATGCGTGATGGCGAAGCCTCGCAGGCCGACATCGCCCGCCACGTCGACGGCTGGATCAAGGCCCACCAGGCCACCTTCGACGGCTGGATCAAAGCCGCCACGGCCGCCAAGTAAGCCGAAACCGTCTCCTGCGACCGCAGGCGCCAAGGCCACGCAAGTGGCCTTTTCTTCGCCGGGTCGACCCAAGAGAAAAGCGTTCCCTCGGGGACCGGGGCAGCACACCAGCGCCGGCCCGAGGGGCCATTTTTCATCGCCGGGCCGCCCCTTTGCCCCCCAGCAGAAAGGATGTGCCGCATGACGGCTCACACCCGCACCGCCCACGCGCCCTGCGCCTGTCCATTGCCGCACGCTGGCACCCGCCTGCTGGCCGCCCTCGCGCTGACGGCGGCCACAGCCCTGGCCAGCGCCACGGCCTTCGCACAAAATCCCGCCGCGTCACCGGACCAACCCGGCGCGGGCGTGCGTGTGACGCCGGTCCAGAACACGATCGCCGAGGAAACCTTCCAGACCCTGCTGGTGAGCCGCGCGCTCACAAAGCTCGGCTACGACGTGCAGCCGATCCAGGAGATCGAGCCTTCGGCCCAGCACCTGGCCGTGGCCAACGGCGACGCCACCTTCATGGCCGACCACTGGACGCCCTTGCAAGACGATCTCTACAAGAACGCGGGGGGCCCGGCCAGGTTCTACCGCGAAGGCGTCTACTCGCCCGGCGCGCTGCAGGGCTATGCGATCGACCGCAAGACGGCTGAGCGCTACGGCATCACCAACCTCGCCCAGCTCAAAGACCCCCAGATCGCCAGGCTGTTCGACAGCAACGGCGACGGCCGCGCCGACCTCACGGGCTGCAACCCCGGCTGGTTCTGCGCCGAAGTAGTGCGGCATCACCTCAAGGCCTATGGCCTCGAAGGCACGGTCGAGCAGCGCCAGGGCAGCTACGCCGCGCTGATCGCCGACACCATCAACCGCTTCCAGCAAGGCGAGCCCATCCTGTACTACGCCTGGACACCGTACTGGGTCAGCAGCGTGCTCAAGCCGGGCGTCGACGTGGTCTGGCTCGAAGTGCCCTTCTCGGCCATGCCCGGCGCCCAGCAGGGCACCGACACCCGGCTGCCCAACGGCAAGAACTACGGCTTCACCGCCAACAACCAGCACATCCTGGCCAACAAGGCCTTCGCCCAGGCCAACCCGGCCGCCGCCCGGCTGTTCGCGGTCATGCGCATCCCGGCGGCCGACATCAACGCGCAGAACCTGCGCATGCGCAACGGCGAAAGCAGCCAGCGTGACATCGAGCGTCACGTCGACCTGTGGATCCAGGCCCATCCAAAGACCTTCGACGGCTGGCTCCAGAGCGCCCGCGAGGCCGCCCGGTAAAGCCGTGTTGGCGCACATCCCATGTGCGTTTTTGCCGATTGCCGCCCATCCACCTGACGCCTAGGATGGCCTGGCCAGCCCCGCACGCGGCGTGCGAGGCGGCGCTACCCGAGCAGTCAGCCATGGATTTCACCTTGAGCCCCGAGCAGCGCGCGTTCGCCGAGACGGCGCGCGACTTTGCGCAGCAGGAATTCGCGCCCCACGCGGCGCAGTGGGATGCGCAGGCCGAGTTCCCGCGCGAGGCCATCGCCCGTGCTGGCGAACTCGGCTTTTGCGGGCTGTACGCGCCACCCGACATCGACGGACTGGGCCTGCCGCGGCTGGACGCCACGCTGGTGTTCGAGGAACTGGCCGCCGTCGACCCCTCGACCACGGCCTACCTCACCATCCACAACATGGCGACCGCTGGGCACCTGGGGCGGCGCGGCCGTCAAGGAACGCTGGGGTGCGGCATTGACCAGCGGCCGGCAGTTGGCCTCCTACTGCCTGACCGAGCCCGGCGCCGGCTCGGACGCGGCATCGCTGCGCACGCGGGCCGTGCGCGAGGGCGACGACTACGTCATCAGCGGCACCAAGGCCTTCATCTCAGGCGCGGGCAGCACCGACGTGCTGGTGTTGATGGCCCGCACCGGTGAAGACGGTGCGCGCGGCATCTCGGCCTTTGCCATCGCGGCCGACAGCCCGGGCATCCGCTACGGCAAGAAAGAACACAAGATGGGCTGGAACAGCCAGCCCACACGGCTGGTGCACCTGGACGGCGTGCGGGTGCCGGCCACGCACCGGCTGGGCGCCGAAGGCGAAGGTTTTCGCATCGCCATGAAGGGGCTGGACGGCGGGCGCATCAACATCGCGACCTGCTCGGTCGGTGCGGCGCAGGGCGCGCTCGGCGCCGCGCAGCGCTACCTGCACGAGCGCCGCCAGTTCGGCCAGGCGCTGGCCGAGTTCCAGGCCCTGCAGTTCAAGCTGGCCGACATGGCGACCGAGCTGGTCGCCTCGCGCCAGATGGTCCGCCTGGCCGCCAGCAAGCTCGACGCGGGCGAGCCGGACGCCCCCACCTACTGCGCCATGGCCAAACGTTTTGCCACCGACGCGGGCTTCCAGGTCTGCAACGAGGCGCTGCAGCTGCACGGCGGCTATGGCTACATCCGCGAATACCCGCTGGAGCGCCTGCTGCGCGACACGCGTGTGCACCAGATCCTGGAAGGCACCAACGAGATCATGCGCGTGATCATCGCGCGCCGCCTGCTGCAGGACGGCGGCGCGCAAGACATCCGCTGACCAACCCGCCCCGAACAAAAGAAGGAGACAAACATGACACGCATCGCATTCCTGGGCCTGGGCAACATGGGCGCGCCCATGGCCCTCAACCTGCACCGCGCCGGCCACTCGGTCTGTGCCTTCGACCTGACGCCCGCCGCGCTCGACAAGGCACGCGCCGAAGGGCTGGCCACGGCCGCCTCGGCCCTGGAGGCCACGCGTGGCGCCGAGGCCGTCATCAGCATGCTGCCCGCCAGCCGCCATGTCGAATCGCTCTACCTGGGCGACGGCCAGACGGGCGGCCTGCTGGCCGAGCTGGCGGCCGGCACGCTGGTGATCGATTCGAGCACCATCGCCGCGGCCAGCGCCCGCAAGGTGGCCGAGGCAGCCGCGCCGCGCGGCATCGGCTTCATCGACGCGCCGGTCTCGGGTGGCACGGCCGGTGCGGCCGCGGGCACCCTCACCTTCATGATGGGCGGGACCGAGACCGACGTCGCCCGCGCGCGGCCGCTGCTCGAAAAGATGGGCGCCAACCTGTTCCACGCGGGCCCGGCTGGCGCGGGCCAGACCGCCAAGATCTGCAACAACATGCTGCTGGGCATTCTGATGATCGGCACCAGCGAGGCGCTGGCGCTGGGCATGGCCAACGGGCTCGACCCCGCCGTGCTGGCCGAGATCATGCGCCGCAGCTCGGGCGGCAACTGGACGCTGGAAAAATACAACCCCGTGCCCGGCGTGCAGCCCCACACGCCGGCCAGCCACGGCTACGCGGGCGGCTTCGCGACCGACCTCATGCTCAAGGACCTGGGCCTGGCGCAGGACAACGCCACCGCCGTGCGCGCGGCCACGCCGCTGGGCGGCCTGGCGCGCAGCCTTTACGCCGCGCACAGCCTGGCCGGGCACGGCGGGCTGGATTTCTCCAGCATCGTGCAATCCTTACAAGCGCTACAAGGGCTGCAGACACGCGACGGCCGGTCCGGCTAGCGCCGCTTTCAAGGCGCTTTGGACAGGTTTCCACATGTAATGCAAAGGTATGTAAGCACACAGCGCGGAAAAGCCGATTCTTCTAGAATCGTCGGCTTCGCCGGATCCCAGTTGTCAGCCTTGCCATCCCCTGGCAGGTAGCGGTTCGGCCTTCGATGATCGTGTTCCGTCATGGCCGCCTCCGAATTCGTTTCTGCCCGCTATGCGCTCGCGCGCGTGGTCCTCGTCGTCCTGGCCCTGGTGGCCTGCTACCTCATGGCGCCACACCTGCCGGTGTGGACCGGCTGGGAGAACGGCCCGGTCGAGAACCTGCAGGCCCTGGTGTTGCTGGCCGGCGGCATGCTGGCGCTGTGGTGGCGCGACCGCGCGGGTGACCGCCAGGCGAGCCTGTTCTGGCTGATGGTCGCGCCCATCTGGTTCGTGCTGTGCGCGCGTGAACTGAGCTGGGGCGCCGCCTTCATGACGCCGCTGGATTTCTCACCGGTGTACGGCCCGACCTTCTCCTCGTCGCAGCAATTGCCCTACAAGCCCCTGATCGCGCCGGTCATCGGCCTGCTGCTGCTGGGCACGGCGGCTGTGTTCGTGCGTTCGCGCCAGGACCAGACCCTGGCGCGCCTGTGGCGGCAGGGCAGCTTCCCCCTGCTGGAGATCGCGTTGTTCGTGCTCGCCATGCTGGTCTCGGCCGAAGCCGAGGGGCATGGCATCGTGGGCGGCTTCCCCTCAATGGGGCACGCCCAGCAGCAGAGCCTGGAAGAGATGGCCGAGCTCGTCGGCTACGCCGTGCTGCTGCTGGCCCAGTGGCGCGTGGCGCGCGGCCTGCGCTTGATGAGCAGCCCGTCGACCTGATCGCGTCAGCCACGAGCCCACCTTGCTGCGGGCTCGCTGCTTTTTCAAGGTGGCATGCGTCTTGCATCGCCTTTTTCAGCCCGGGCGCCGACAAGCGCGCCTGTGCGAATCGTGCTACAAGAACACACGGTGCCCAGTCGAGTCGTTGGGCCCGCGCGGTGGCGTCAAGCCACTTGCCGCCCTTCAGGCGCGGCGGCGCGCGGGGGGTGCCACAAGGCGAGCCATCTGCCCGCGTTCATGCTTGGCCGGCAGTGGTTTGCCGCAGACCTCATCTGCAGGGCCAACACCCGTCGCCCTGCCCTCGGGAGATGATGCATGCGCAAGCCCACGCTTTACAGCCCCGCCAGCCGGCCCAGACCGGCTGCGGGCGCGCCACCGCCCAGCCCGCCACCTGAGCCCGTCGAGCCCCAGCCGGCCGAGCCGCCCCCACCCAGCCACCATGGCCGCGGCCCTGCGCCGGCCCGCGCACTGGCATGCGGCGCTGCTGTGGCTGGCGGTGCTGGCGCTGGCCACGGCGCTGGTGCTCAGCTACCGCCCGGTGGCGGTTCCGCTGACGCAGGAGGACTTCGATCGCGCGGTGCTACACACCGCCAACACCCACGTGCAGCCCTCGCAGGACACACGCGCCTTCCGCGCCGTCATCCCGTCCGTGGTCCGCGTCGTGAGCTACACCAAGACCGCCAAGACCCGCGAAACCGCGCCCAGGCAGGGCCGTGCGCCCGCGCGCGAAGAGCCCGAGCGCACGCCCCAGGCGCCGGGGGCCGACCTGCAGGCGCAGCAGCCCGAGGCGCCCGGTGCGTCGATCGTGCCCAAGGGCTACGAGGCGCGCGGCGTGGGCACGGGCGTGGTCATCGTCGAGGACGGCACCATCCTCACCAACCTGCACGTGGTCCAGGGCGCCGAGTTGGTCCACCTGACCTTCATGGACGGCACGCAGTCGCTGGCCTCGGTGACGGGCGTCCAGGCCAAGGACGACCTGGCCGTGCTGCGCGCCCACACCGTGCCCGACGACTTGCGCGCCGCCACGCTGGCCAGCACGGCGGGCCTGGGCTCGGGCGACCACGTCATGGCCATCGGCTTTCCGTTCGGCATCGGTCCCTCGGCCTCGTCCGGCATCGTCTCGGGACTCAAGCGCAGCTTCCAGTCGCCGCAGGGCGAACAGATGATGAGCAACCTGATCCAGTTCGACGCGGCGGCCAACCCCGGCAACTCGGGCGGGCCGCTGGTCAACATGGCCGGCGAGGTCGTCGGCATCGTCACCGCCATCTACAACCCCCACGAGCAGGGCAGCTTCGTGGGCATCGGCTTTGCCGTGCCGATCGAGAACGCCGCGTCGGCAGCGGGCATGTCGCCGTTCTGACGTTCCTAACCACGCTGTCGCCACCCACGCCTAGGAGAGCCATTCCATGACCGAGAACCTGCCGACCCACGCCGCCGAGCGCCCCGAGACCGACGCCAGCGCCGACCGCATGGAAAAAATCCTCTACGAGGTCAAACGTGTCGTGGTCGGGCAGGACGGTTTTCTCGAACGCGTGATGGTGGCGCTGCTGGCCCAGGGCCACCTGCTGGTCGAGGGCGTTCCCGGCCTGGCCAAGACGCTGACGGTCAAGACGCTGGCGGCCACCGTCACCGGCAGTTTCAAGCGCATCCAGTTCACGCCCGACCTGGTGCCGGCCGACCTTGTGGGCACCCGCATCTACAACCAGAAGAGCGGCGACTTCAGCACCGCCCTGGGCCCCGTGTTCACCAATCTGCTGCTGGCCGACGAGATCAACCGCGCGCCCGCCAAGGTGCAAAGCGCGCTGCTCGAAGTCATGCAGGAAAGGCAGGTCACCATCGCCGGCACCAGCTACGCCGTGCCGCGCCCTTTCCTGGTCATGGCCACGCAGAACCCGGTCGAGACCGAGGGCACCTATCCACTGCCCGAGGCGCAGGTCGACCGTTTCATGATGAAGGTGCTGCTCGACTACCCCAGCGACGACGAAGAATTCATCATCGCCGAGCGTGCCCTGGCCGATCCCGTGCAGGTGGCCGCCGTGGCCACCATCGACGAGCTGGCGGCCATGCAGCGCCTGGCGCGACAGGTCTATGTGGACCCCGCGCTGCTGCAGTACGCGGTGCGGCTGGTGTCGGCCACGCGCTGGCCGGACCGCCATGGCCTGGGCGAGCTGACGCGCTTCATCACCTACGGGGCCAGCCCGCGCGCGACCATCAACCTGATCGACGGCGCGCGTGCCCTGGCCCTGCTGCGCCGGCGCAGCTACGCCCTGCCCGAGGACATCACCGCCATCGCCCCCGACGTGCTGCGCCACCGCGTGGCCCTGAGCTACGAGGCCCTGGCCGAGAACGTGAGCGCCAGCGACGTGATCGCGCAGATCATGGCCCGCATCCCCGCCCCGCCCAAGCCCATGCAGCATGACCGACTCGCCGCCTGACCCCCTCCTGCCTTCCGCCAGTGCCGAGGCCGCGCTGCGCCAGCTCGAATGGACGGTGCTGCGCCGCCTGGACGGCCTGTTGCAGGGCGACTACCGCACGCTGATGCGCGGCAGCGGCATGGACCTGTGCGACCTGCGCGCCTACCAGTACAGCGACGACGTGCGCCAGATCGACTGGAACGTCACCGCGCGGCTGCAGGAGCCGCACGTGCGCATCTACACCGAAGACCGCGAGATGACCGCCTGGTTTCTGCTGGACCTCAGCCCCTCGATGGACTTCGGCTCCAGCCGCCAGCGCAAACGCGACACGGCGCATTTCTTCACCGCGCTGCTGGCGCGGCTGCTCACGCGCGCGGGCAATCGGGTCGCGGCCATCGTGCATGGCACCGGCGCCGACTGCGTGGTGCCGCCCGGCCAGGGCCGCAACCAGGTGCTGCGGCTGCTGCACGTGCTGCAGACCCGTCCGGCCGGCGCGCCGCGCAGCGACGGGGCCACGCGGCTGGACCTGCTGCTGGCCCAGGCCAGCGGCCTGCTGCGCCGGCGCGCGACGGTCTTCGTGCTCTCGGACTTCGTCAGCCCGCCCGGCTGGGAGCAGGCGCTGGGCCGGCTGGCGCGCCGCCACGACGTGCTGGCCGTGCGGCTGGTCGACCCGCTGGAGCTGGACCTGCCCGACCTGGGCCTGCTGCCCATCCGCGACGCGGAAACCGGCGAACAGTTGCTGGTCGACACCCACGACCCGGCTTTCCGGCGCCGCTTCGCCGCCATCGCCGCCCAGCGCGAAGCAGACCTGCGCGCGGGCTTTGCCCAGGCCGGCGTGGACACGCTGGAGCTGTCGACCGACGGCGACCTGGTCGACGCGCTGCTGCGTTTTTGCGCGCTGCGGGCGCGGCGCCTGCACGCGCACCAGAGCGGCGCGGCCTGACCGCCACTCACATCAGCCATCACCAGGAGTTTCACCATGCAGCCCGTGACCTTCCTCTGGCCCCAGCTTCTGTGGCTGCTGCTGGCCGTGCCGCTGCTGGTGGCCGCCTATGTGTGGCTGCTGCGCCGGCGCAAGAAGGCCGCGCTGAACTACGCCAGCCTGGCGCTCATCCGCCAGGCGATGGGGCCGGGCCAAAGTTGGCGCCGCCACCTGCCGCCCGCGCTGTTCCTGCTGGCGCTGGCGGCCATGCTGGTGGCCGCGGCCCGGCCGCACGCCGTCGTCAGCCTGCCGTCGGACCAGCAGACCATCATCCTGGCCGTCGACGTCTCGGGCAGCATGCGCGCCACCGACGTCAAACCCACGCGGCTGGAGGCCGCGCAGCAGGCGGTCAAGTCCTTTCTGTTGGACCTGCCCCGCCATGTCAAGGTCGGCTTGGTCGCGTTCGCGGGCAGCGCCCACATCGCCCAGTTACCCACGCTCAACCGCGAGGACCTCAACACCGCCATCGACCGCTTCCAGCTGCAGCGCGGCACAGCCACCGGCAACGGCATCATGATGGCCATGGCCACGCTGTTCCCGGAGGCCGGCATCGACATCGAGATGCTGGGCGACGAACGCGCCTCGCGCTTTGCCGACCGCGTCACGGGGCGCAATGCCCCCGCCAATGACGGCGCCAAGGCCCCGCAGCCGGTGCCGCCCGGCTCCTACACCTCGGCGGCGGTGATCATGCTGACCGACGGCCAGCGCACCACGGGCGTCGACCCGCTGGAGGCCGCCAAGTTCGCCGCCGACCGCGGCGTGCGTGTCTACACCGTGGGCGTGGGCACGACCGAGGGCGAGACCATCGGCTTCGAGGGCTGGTCGATGCGCGCCCGGCTCGACGAGGACACCCTCAAGACTGTCGCCCTGACGACCAAGGCTGAGTATTTCTACGCCGGCACCGCCACCGACCTCAGCCGCGTCTACCAGTCGCTGAGTTCGCGCTTCGCGGTGGAAACCAAGGAAACCGAGATCTCGGGCCTGGTGGCGCTGGCCGCCGCCCTGCTGGCCATGCTCTCGGCCGCGCTCTCGCTGGCCTGGTTCAACCGGGTGGTTTGAACAGGGTTTTGCCTCCGCTTGCTCATATGTCTTATATAAGATCCGAACTCTTGGTCGGGAAAGGCTGACTGCGGTGCCCCACCAATTGCACAATGCAGGAGCCGGTTCCTGATCGTGAAGCGTCCGCCCACGATCAGATGGACCCTGACCCGCGCGCGCTGCCACAGGCGTAACATGCGCGCATTTCTTCCGACCGAGACAGTCCCATGAGCAACCAGAAACCGACCATCATCTACACCCTGACCGACGAGGCGCCACTGCTGGCGACCAGCTCGTTCCTGCCCATCATCCGCACCTTCGCCGCACCGGCCGGGGTGGAAGTCGCCACCAGCGACATCTCGGTCGCCGCCCGCATCCTGGGTGAATTCCCCGACGTCCTGACCGAAGCGCAGCGCGTGCCCAACAACCTGGCCGACCTGGGCCAGCTCACGCTCAAGCCTGAAGCCAACATCATCAAGCTGCCCAACATCAGCGCCTCGGTCGGCCAGCTGCTGGCCGCCATCAAGGAACTGCAGGCCAAGGGCTACAACGTGCCCGACTACCCCGAGAACCCCGCCAACGAGCAGGAAAAGGACATCAAGGCCCGCTACTCCAAGTGCCTGGGCTCGGCCGTCAACCCGGTGCTGCGCGAAGGCAACTCCGACCGCCGCGCCCCGCTGGCCGTCAAGAACTACGCACGCAAGAACCCGCACAGCATGGGCGAGTGGAAGGGCTGGTCGCAGACCCACGTCTCGCACATGACCGAAGGCGACTTCTACCACGGCGAAAAGTCGCTCACGCTGGACAAGGCGCGCGACGTGAAGATGGAGCTGGTCACCAAGAGCGGCCAGACGATCGTGCTCAAGCCCAAGGTCGCACTCAAGGACGGCGAGATCATCGACTCGATGTTCATGAGCAAGAAGGCGCTGCTGGCCTTCTACGAAAAGGAACTCGAAGACTGCCGCAAGGCCGGCATCCTGTTCTCGCTGCACGTCAAGGCCACCATGATGAAGGTCTCGCACCCCATCGTGTTCGGCCACTGCGTGCGCATGTACTACAAGGAAGCCTTCGAGAAGCACGGCAAGTTGTTCGACGAACTGGGCATCAACGTCAACAACGGCATGGCCACGCTCTACGAAAAGATCCAGCCGCTGCCGGCCTCGCAGCGCGACGAGATCATCCGTGACCTGCACGCCTGCCAGGAGCACCGCCCGCGCCTGGCCATGGTCGACTCGGCCAAGGGCATCACCAACTTCCACTCGCCCAACGACGTGATCGTCGACGCCTCCATGCCGGCCATGATCCGCGCCGGCGGCAAGATGTGGGGCGCCGATGGCAAGCAGTACGACAGCAAGTGCGTCATGCCCGAGTCGACCTTCGCCCGCATCTACCAGGAGATCATCAACTTCTGCAAGTGGCACGGCAACTTCGACCCGCGCACCATGGGCACCGTGCCCAACGTGGGCCTGATGGCGCAGAAGGCCGAGGAATACGGCTCGCACGACAAGACCTTCGAGATCGCCGAAGACGGCGTGGCCAACATCGTCGACATCGCCACCGGTGAAGTGCTGCTGAGCCAGAACGTCGAGCAGGGCGACATCTGGCGCATGTGCCAGGTCAAGGACGCCGCGATCCAGGACTGGGTCAAGCTGGCCGTCACGCGTGCGCGCAACTCCAACACGCCCGCCGTGTTCTGGCTCGACCCGTACCGCCCGCACGAGAACGAAGTCATCAAGAAGGTCAAGAAGTACCTGCAGGACCACGACACCAACGGCCTGGACATCCAGATCATGTCGCAGGTGCGCGCCATGCGCTTCACGCTCGAGCGCGTGGCGCGTGGCCTGGACACCATCTCGGTGACCGGCAACATCCTGCGCGACTACCTGACCGACCTGTTCCCCATCATGGAACTGGGCACCTCGGCCAAGATGCTGTCCATCGTCCCGCTGATGGCCGGCGGCGGCCTGTACGAAACCGGTGCCGGCGGCTCCGCGCCCAAGCACGTGCAGCAGCTGGTCGAGGAAAACCACCTGCGCTGGGATTCGCTGGGTGAATTCCTGGCCCTGGCGGTTTCGCTGGAAGAGCTGGGCATCAAGAACGACAACGCCCGCGCCAAGCTGCTGGCCAAGACGCTGGACGCGGCCACCGGCAAGCTGCTGGACAACCGCAAGAGCCCCTCGCCCAAGACCAGTGAACTCGACAACCGCGGCAGCCAGTTCTACCTGACCCTGTACTGGGCGCAGGAGCTGGCCGCGCAGACCGACGACGCCGAACTGGCCGCCAGGTTCGCCCCGCTGGCCGAGAAGCTCGCCGCCAGCGAACAGGCCATCGTGGCCGAACTGGCCCAGGTGCAGGGCAAGTCCGTCGACATCGGCGGCTACTACAAGCCCGACTTCGACAAGCTCGCCGCCGTGATGCGCCCGAGCAAGACCTTCAACGACGCGCTGGCATCGGCGCAAGCCTGATCGCCAGACCGGGCCGGCCGCTGACCGCGGCGGGCCCGATACGCGACCCATCAAGCAACAAGGCCACGGACCTTTCGGTTCGTGGCCTTTTTCGTTCCCGGGCGAGAAGAGATCAGGCGGCGGCCCGCTCCTGGCCATGCGCCAGCGCCATCACCTCGGCCGGGTCCAGCGCCTTGAGCTTGTGGTCGCTCCAGACCTGGCGCCAGCGGCGCGCGCCCGGCAGCCCATGGCGCAGGCCCAGCATGTGGCGCGCGATCGACGGCCAGCCGGTGCCGTGCGCCGCCGCCTCGCGCCGCATGTAGTCGACCATCGCCGCTTCCACCGCCTCGCGCGTGAGTGGCTGCGCTGGCTCCGCCGCGCCCAGGTGCTGCGCGTCCCAGGTGCTCAGCCACCAGGGGTTGTGGTAGGCCTCGCGCCCGACCATCACGCTGTCGACATGGGCCAGATGGGTCTGCACCTTCGCGTCGTCGTCGATGCCGCCATTGATGCCGATGTGCAGATGCGGAAATTCCTGTTTGAGCCGGTAGGCCAGCTCGTAGCGCAGCGGCGGGATCTCGCGGTTCTCCTTGGGCGACAGGCCCTTGAGCCAAGCGTTGCGCGCATGCACGATGAAAGTCTGGCAACCCTCCTCGGCCACGGTGCCCACGAAATCGCGCACAAAACCGTAGCGCTCCTCGCGGTCGATGCCAATGCGGTGCTTGACCGTCACCGGAATCGCCACCGCGTCGCGCATGGCCTTCACGCCGTCGGCCACCAGTTGCGGCTCGGCCATCAGGCAGGCGCCGAAGGCGCCACGCTGCACACGCTCGGACGGACAGCCGCAGTTGAGGTTGATCTCGTCATAGCCCCATTGCTCGCCCAGGCGGGCCGCATGCGCCAGGTCGCCCGGCTCGCTGCCGCCCAGTTGCAGGGCCACCGAGTGCTCGGCCGCATCCAGGCGCAGGTGGCGTTCGACGTCGCCATGAATCAGCGCGCCGGTGGTCACCATCTCGGTATAGAGCAGCGCATGGCGGGTCAGCAGGCGGTGGAAATAGCGGCAATGCCGGTCGGTCCAGTCCAGCATCGGGGCCACGGACAGGCGTGGCGAAGTCGGCACGGCACCTGTCGTCATGGGGGAAGCATCAGCGGTCAAAGTCATCGTTCAAGCCAAAATCACCAACGGGCCGCCCGGTCGGCAACCGGCGGCCCTTCGTTTTTTGCGGGCGCGGGTGCGCGCCCTGTCTGCCCGTCACCCGCCAGGAAAATCAGCCGTGCCGGTGCCCCGCATGGCCATGGTCGTGGTCGTGGCCGTGACCATGGCCCTCGTCCACCGGCCGCGCCGCCACGCCGGTGTGCGCACAGTCCGCGCAGACACCGTACAGCGTCAATTCGTGCCCTTCTACCGCGAAGCCCGTGGGGGCGAGCTGGGCATAGCCCTGCACACAGCCCGGCACGTCATACACCTTGCCGCAGGCGCGGCACTGGAAATGGTGGTGGTGGTGCGCCGCGGCCTGCTTGCTTTCGTAGCGCGGGTTGTCGCCCGGCAGCACGACCAGTTCGATGGCCCCGGCTTCCAGCATGGACTTGAGGTTGCGATAGACCGTGGCGATGCCCAGCCCGGGCACATCGGTCTGCGCGGCCTCCAGCACCTCCTGGGGCGAGAGGGGCCGACGGGCGTCGTCGATGGCTTTCTGAATGGCGTGGCGCTGGCGGGTATTGCGTTCCATGAAGACGGTCCAACGACAAAAAAATGGCCCCTCGGCTCATCGCTTGACGATGATCCGATCCCCCACGGGGATGTTTTGCCCTGGGGGCGGCCCAGTGACAAAAAAACCGTCGGGGATGAAGCCGACGGTTGGCGTGAACGACATTATCGCAAACGTGGCGTGCCCGGTAACGCGGGCACGCCAGCGGGCGCTGGGATTACCCCATGTGCAGGCCGCCGTTGATCGAGAAATCGGCGCCGGTCGCGTAGCTGCCGTCCTCGGAGGCCAGCCACGCGATGATGGAGGCGATTTCCTGCGGCAGGCCCAGGCGGCGCGCCGGCACGGTGGCCACGATCTTGTCGAGGATGTCCGGCCGGATCGCGCGCACCATGTCGGTGCCGATGTAACCCGGGCTGACGGTGTTGACGGTCACGCCCTTGCTGGCCACTTCCTGCGCCAGCGCCATCGTGAAGCCATGCAGGCCGGCCTTGGCGGTCGAGTAGTTGACCTGGCCGAACTGCCCCTTCTGGCCGTTGACCGAGGAGATGTTGATGATCCGACCCCAGCCCGCCTCGATCATGCCGTCGATGACCTGCTTGGTCACGTTGAACATGCTGTTGAGATTGGTCGAGATGACGGCGTCCCAGTCGGCCTTGCTCATCTTGCGGAACTGGCCGTCCCGCGTGATGCCGGCGTTGTTGACCAGCACCGCGACCGGGCCGTGTTCGGCCTTGACCTTGTCGAAGGCTGCCGCGGTCGAATCCCAGTCGCTCACATTGCCGACCGACGCGTAGAAGGTGTAGCCCTGCTCGGTCTGTTCGCTCAGCCAGCGCTCGTAGTCGCGGCTGGGTCCACAGCCGGCAACGACCTTGAAGCCATCACGGTGCAGGCGCTGGCAAATGCCGGTACCGATGCCACCCATGCCCCCTGTGACATACGCTACTTTCTGACTCATAAAACCTGACTCCTGTTCGTTGATGGTGGCGGCCGCATCGATGGCGGCCGCTTGGATTGTCCCGGCGCGGCGGCCGGGCCCCTGTCAATCAGACTAGCAAACTATGGGCCGCTGCCAGCCGCTCGCTCCCTAGTGACAAACCCGGGAACACACGGCCAGGCGGGCGGCCCGTCTGCAGCGAGCCTCAGCGCTCCAGCGCCAGCGCCACGCCCATGCCACCGCCGATGCACAGCGAAGCCAGGCCCTTCTTGGCGTTGCGGCGCTGCATTTCGTGCAGCAGCGTCACGAGGATGCGGCAGCCCGAGGCGCCGATCGGGTGCCCGATGGCAATCGCGCCACCGTTGACGTTGACCTTGCTGGTATCCCAGCCCATTTCCTGGTTGACGGCGCAGGCCTGGGCGGCAAAGGCTTCGTTGATCTCGAGCAGGTCGAGATCGGCCGCACGCCAGCCCGCGCGCGCCAGCGCCTTTTTCGACGCCGACACCGGCCCCATACCCATGTAGGCCGGATCGAGCCCGCTGGTGGCGAAGCTGGCGATGCGCGCCAGCGGCGCCAGGCCCAGTTCCTCGGCCTTGCGGGCCGTCATGACCAGCACGGCCGCCGCGCCGTCGTTGATGCCCGAGGCATTGCCGGCCGTGACCGAGCCTTCTTTGTCGAAGGCCGGGCGCAGGCCGGCCAGCGCCTGCTCGCTGGTCTTGCGGTTGATGTACTCGTCGGCATCGAACACCAGCGGGTCGCCCTTGCGCTGGGGAATCAGCACCGGCACGATCTCGTCCTTGAAACGGCCCGCGTCCTGGGCGGCAATGGCCTTGGTCTGGCTGGCCAGCGCCAGCGCGTCCTGCTGCTCGCGGCTGATGCCGTATTTCTTGGCGACGTTTTCGGCCGTGATGCCCATGTGGTACTGGTTGTAGGCGTCCCACAGGCCGTCGACGATCATGGTGTCGACCAGTTTCCAGTCGCCCATGCGCTGGCCGTCGCGCGAGTTGGGCAGCGCGTGCACCGCACGGCTCATGTTCTCCTGGCCGCCGGCCACGACGATGTCGCTGTCGCCCGTGGCCACGGCCTGGGCCGCCAGCATCACGGCTTTGAGGCCCGAGCCGCAGACGGCGTTGATGGTCAGCGCCGGGGTCTCGCGTGTGATGCCCGACTTGATCAGCGCCTGGCGCGCCGGGTTCTGGCCCGCAGCGGCCGTGAGCACTTGCCCCAGGATGACTTCGCCGACCTGGTCGGGGGTGAGCTTGGCGCGCTCGAGCACCTCCTTGATGACCGTGGCGCCCAGTTCGGTGGCCGGCACGCTGGCCAGGGCGCCGCCGAAGCGGCCGACGGCGGTACGGGTGGCGGAAACGATGACGATGTCTTCCATGATGTCTCGGTCTCTTTCAGGTAGTCAGATCACATGACGGGGCGCCAATGGCCGGCACAACCAGCCCCGCGCCCCGACGCTTCGCCAGTGGCGGCGCGTCATTTGCTGCATTGCACAATGCCCCTCGATATTACTCACTGGATCGCGTTTGCTCCTCCTCAAAAACCCTGTTGCGCATCGGCCTTGGCCCGCACGTAGCGGCCCGGGGCCGGCTCCAGCGCGGGATAGGCATCCGAGCCATAGGACGTGGGTGCCTTGACCTTGCGGCCGGCATGGCCTTGCAGCCACTGGCTCCAGTCGGGCCACCAGCTCCCCGGCTGCTCGGTGGCCTGCTCGACCCATTGGCCCAGTTGCTCGGGCAGTTCGGCGCCCTTTTTCGCATCCCATGTCCAGTGGCTGCGTTTGCGTTTGGCCGGTGGGTTGATGACGCCGGCAATGTGGCCGGAGGCCCCGAGCACGAAGCGCACCGGCCCGGGCAGGTGGCGGGTGCTGGCGTAAGCGCTGGTCGCCGGCACGATGTGGTCCTCGCGCGAGGCATAGAGGTAGGCCGGAATGTCGACCTGGCGCAGGTCGACCGGCACGCCGCAGACCTTGACCTTGCCCGGCTGCGCCAGGTTGTTCTCGAAGTAGGTGTTGCGCAGATACCAGGCGTAGAACGGCCCCGGCAGGTTGGTCGCGTCGCTGTTCCAGTACAGCAGGTCGAAGGGCGGCGGCGTCTCGCCCTTCAGGTAGTTGCCCCCCACATAGTTCCAGACCAGCTCGTTGGGCCGCAAGAAACTGAAGGTGGACGCCAGCTCCTGCCCCTTGAGCAGACCGCTCTGGCCCATCTGCAATTCGCGCAGGCGCACAAACGCTTCGTCGATGAAGATGTCGAGCACGCCGGTGTCGGCAAAGTCCAGGAAGGTCGTCAGCAGTGTGACGCTGGCCGCTGGCTTCTTGCCGCGCCCGGCCAGCACCGCCAGCGCCGTGCCCAGCAGCGTGCCGCCCACGCAAAAACCCAGCGCGTTGATCTTGCCGCCGCGCTTGTCCTGCCCCGAGATGGCTGCGGTGACTTCGATGGCACGGATGACCGCCTGCTCGAC
Source organism: Paracidovorax wautersii (assembly GCA_009912175.1). Lineage (GTDB taxonomy): Bacteria > Pseudomonadota > Gammaproteobacteria > Burkholderiales > Burkholderiaceae_C > Comamonas_F > Comamonas_F wautersii_A. The sequence goes on from WNDQ01000009.1 coordinate 30,450, forward strand.
GTAGTCGTCCCACGTCGCGTGTGACAGGCTCGCGTCGGGGTTGCGCCAACTGATCACGAAGGTGCGCATGCCCTGCTCGACGGCATACCGCACCAGCGAGTTCTCGGGCTGCAGGTCGAGGATGTAGTACTTGTTGATGCAGGGCGGCACGATGAGCAGCGGCCGCTCGTGCACCTGCGCGGTCAGCGGCTTGTATTCGATGAGCTGGAACAGTTCGTTCTCGAACACCACCGCGCCTTCGGTCGTGGCCAGGTTGCGCCCGACCTCGAACACGGTCTCGTCGGTCTGGGACAGGTGGCCCTGGCGCAGGTCTTTGAGCAGGTTGTTCAAGCCGCGCGTCAGGCTCTCGCCCTGCGTGTCGATCGCCTTGCGGATGGCGTCGGCATTGAGCGCCAGGAAATTGCTCGGCGCCATGGCGTCCACCCACTGCTGCACGGCGAACTGCACGCGGGCGCGCTGTTTGCCGTCGCCCAGGAAGGCCTCGGCCAGGCCCTGCAGCGCACGCGCGTGCGCCTGGTAGGCCGACGCGGCGTAGGCGGCCGTCGGATTGCTGCGCCACTCATCCGACGCGAAGCGCCGGTCTGGCCGGGGCGCTTGTGCCTGCTCTCCGGCCGGCTGCAGCAGGGCCTGAATGTCGGCCAGATACTGGCGCTGCACGGCCTGGACCTTGTCCGGGTCGAAGGCCACCGGGGCCGCGCCATCGGCGGTCGGCTGAGTCCAGGGGAACCAAGGCGCAGTCTGGGCCGGCGGGATCGCCTGGCCTGGCGGCAACCACGGAAACGGCCAGGACGGCCAGGGCGAAGCGCCGGGGGTGGCGGGCTGCTCGTGACTGCGACGCGTCATGCATGTCTCCTGCTGGCGGCGCCACCGCTGCGGCCCGGGCGGCCGCGCGCGCAACGCCTGACGATGGCTGCGTGCGAACAGTCTAACCGTGCGGCCACGGCCTTTTTGCCAAAACGGGAAGGCCACGAGACGACGGCGCCAACGGCCTCAGCCGGGCCGGCCGTCGATCCAGATGCACGCGGCCATGCGCCCCGTCGAGCCCAGCCGGCCCGCGTCGCGGCGGTGGGAGAAATAACGATCGGCCTGGGTCACGGTGCACCAGGCCGCGCTGCCGTCATTGCCGTGGACCTCGGTCACACCCGCACGCGCCAGCCGTTGGCGCGCCAGCGCGGGCAGGTCAGCCAGGAACTTGCCCGTCGGTGCCCCGGCCGATTCGCGCGGCCGGAAATGCACCTCGGCATCGCGGCCGAACGCGGCCTTGACATCGCCCCCCACCTCGAACGCCCCGGGCCCGATGCAGGGGCCAAGCCAGGCGACCACCTCGGCCGCGGCGTGGGCGTCGCTGTCCCGCGCCCGTTGGCGCACGGCCTGCACCGTGGCTTCCAGAATGCCGAACGCGCCCTCTTCATTCCCCTGGGAACCCGCCAGGCCGCGCCAGCCCGCGTGGGCAGCGGCCACCACCCGGCCGTCGCGGGTCGCCAGCAGCACCGGCAGGCAGTCAGCCAACATAACCGTGCAGGCCAGGCCGGCCTCGGCCGTGATGCTGGCGTCGGCGCAGTCGCCATCGGCCTGCTGCCCTCTCAGTTGCAGCACCGTCGAGCCGTGCACCTGGTTGAGAAACACCGTCCGCCCCGCACCGTGGGCGGCCAGGTAGGCCGACAGCCGCGCGCGGTTGGCCTGGACGCTGGCCGGCGCGTCGCCCACGTGCGTGCCCAGGTTGAGGCTGCCCCACGGCGGCGCGGAGACACCGCCCTGGCGCGACGTGAACACGGCCTTGACGCGCGATGCGACCGGCCATTCGGGCACGAGCACATCGCGGTCGGCCAGGCCCGAGCCCTGCGCCGCGGCGGCCGGCGCTGGCGACGATGGGAAAGCAGCAGGGGACGAAGAGCGCAGCGGCATGCGGGCAGTGTAAGGGCCGCCGGGCGCGGCAAAGGCGCGTGTCCAAGACGCGAGGCGGGCGGCAGATCGGCAGCCGCACGCCAGTCATGGCACACTGCGGCGGTTGCACCGACTCCCTTCCTTTCTGCTTCGAGGTTGTTTCGCATGAGCTATGTCTTCGCCCCTGCGCCTGTCGTGACTGTCCCTGTCGAGGGCGCCGCCGAGCGCTTTCCCGTGCACCGCATCTACTGCGTGGGCCGCAACTATGTCGAGCACGCCCAGGAAATGGGCCACAGCGGGCGCGAAGCGCCGTTCTTCTTCCTCAAGCCGGCCGATGCCCTGCTCGTGGTGCAGCCCGGCGAAACCGCCACCCTGCCCTACCCCGACCAGACCGAGGACTTCCACCACGAGATCGAACTGGTCGTGGCCCTGGCCAAGGGCGGGCGCAACATCGCCGCGGCCGACGCCCTGTCGCACGTCTATGGCTACGCCGTCGGCCTGGACATGACGCGGCGCGACCTGCAGGCCCAGGCCAAGAAGCAGGGCCGCCCCTGGTGCGCCGCCAAGGGCTTCGAGCACAGCGCGCCGATCGGGCCGATCAAGCCCGCCGCCAGCGTGCCCGGCGTGGAATCCGCCGCGATCTGGCTGCAGGTCAACGGGCAAGAGCGCCAGCGCAGCACGGTCAGCAAGCTGATCTGGAACATCGCCGAAACCATCGAACACCTTTCGCGCCTGTGGACGCTGGCGCCCGGCGACCTCATCTACACCGGCACGCCCGCAGGCGTGGGCGCGGTCTCGCCCGGCGAGCAGCTGTACGGCGGCGTCGACGGCGTGGGCACCCTCAGCCTGACGGTGGGCGAGCGCTGATCGCGCGCCGCAACGCTGCCCAGCGACGCCAACCGCCACTTCCGCAGGCCCCAGCAACGTGTCATCCCCTAACCCCAGGCTCATCCGCCACTGCCGCGAGTGCGGAACCGCCGTGGTCTACCGCATCCCCGACGACATGGACAGCCGCGAGCGCGCGGTCTGCCCGTCCTGCGGCACCATCCATTACGAAAACCCGCTCAACGTGGTGGGCACCGTGCCCGTGTGGCAGGACAAGGTGCTGCTGTGCCGGCGCAACATCGAGCCGCGCTATGGCAAATGGACGCTGCCGGCCGGTTTCATGGAGCTCGACGAGAGCACGGCCGAAGGCGCGGCGCGCGAGACCGTCGAGGAAGCCGGTGCCCAGTTCGAGATCGGGCCGCTGTTCAGCCTGCTCAACGTGGTGCGTGTGGGCCAGGTCCACCTGTTCTATCGGGCCACGCTGACCTCGACCACGTTCGACCCCGGGCCCGAGACCATCGAAGCGCAGCTGTTCAGCCGCGACGAGATTCCCTGGGACGACCTGGCCTTCCGCACCGTGCGGCAGACGCTGGAGTGGTACTTCGAAGACCGCGAACGCGGACACTACGAACTGCACACCGGCGACATCGCCTGAGCGACTGGGCCGACGAACGACGGCCCTTTCCGCTCAGGACCTGCGGCTCTCAGTTGCCGCCTTCAGCCGGCTCACGCGCCGGCTTGTCCTTGTCCTGTACGCGAATGGCAGCCGGTGACACCGGTGATGCCGGTGCTGCCTCTGCAACGTCTTCCAGCGCCTGCCGGCCCACGAACAGTTCCCAGGCGGCCATGAACAGCGCCGCGATCACCGGCCCGATCACAAAACCCGTGATGCCCATGAGCGACATGCCGCCGATGGTCGAGATCAGCACCACGTAATCCGGCATGCGCGTGTCCTTGCCCACCAGGATGGGGCGCAGCACGTTGTCCACCATGCCGATCACCAGCACGCCGTAGGCAATCAAGCCCAGCCCTGCGACGATGCTGCCCGTGGCCAGGAAATAGATGGCCACCGGCCCCCAGATCAGCCCGGCGCCAATGGCGGGCAGCAGCGACAGAAACGCCATCAGCACCGTCCACAGCAAGGCGCCCTGGATGCCCAGCGTCCAGAACGCCAGGCCGCCCAGGATGCCCTGGGTCAGCGCCACCACCACGTTGCCCTTGACCGTGGCACGCGTGACGGTGATGAACTTGGCGATCAACTCGCGTTTGTGCGTGGGCTCCAGCGGAATGGCCTCGATCAGGCGCGCCACCAGCGCACGTCCATCGCGCAACAGGAAGAACAGCAGGTACAGCATCACGCCGAAGCTGACGATGAACTGCAGCGTGTTCTGCCCGATGTTGATGGCCTGTGCGGCCAGGAACTGGCTGGCCTGCGCCGCGCCCTGCGACAGCTTGGTCTGCAGCGATGCCAGGTCGCCCAGGCCCACGCGGTCCAGCAGCGACAGCACCCAGGCCGGCATCACGCCGATGATCTGCTCGAAATAGGCACCAAAGTTGAGCTGCCCCGACTGCACGCGCTGGTACACCAGCACGGCCTCCTGGATCAGCGAGGCGGTGAGCACCAGCAGCGGCAGGATGACGATCAGCAAGGCCACCGACAGCGTCAGCAGCGCCGTGAGGTTGCGCCGGCGCGGCATGCGCGCCAGAAAGCGGCGGTGCACGGGATTGAACAGAATCGCCAGCACCACGGCCCAGAACACGGCGCCGATGAACGGCCACAGGATCACCCAGAAAGCCGCCGTCACGGCGCACAGCAGCAGCAGAAAAACCGTGCGCTGCAAAGCGGGTGTATTCATTTTTGGGACCTCCTCGTCGGCACCTGGCAACAGGCAACCCCGCAACTATAGGGACAAGCCGGCCGTGGCCGCAGCGTCGCCCGACGCCATCTTCGTGTCAGCCGCCGCCGCAAGTTGCAGCCCTCCGGCAGCGCGTGATGCGCCCTGCGTCAGCCACGCCCTCGAACCCGGCCGTTAATTGACGATTCACGTGAGAAATCGCACAGACGCCCCACCGGGCCGCGGCGCACACTGCGGCCATGCCTTGAGCGACACGGGCATGACAAAGGTGCCGCACCGTTCCAACAAGATCCCGAAGGAAACATCATGAACAAGAAACTCGCGCTCATTCTCTCGGCCGCCGCACTGGCCAGCTCCAGCGCCTTCGCTTTTCAGACGGCCGAAGACCCGGCGCCGATCTCGACGCAAGCCTTTGACGGTGCTCCGGTGACCGGCGCGCAGGTCATTGCCGAACGCGCCCAGTATGTGCAACAACTGCGCAGCCGGCCTTCCTACGCTCAGGACGCCAGCTTCGTCGCCACCGACAACACGGCCCAACCCGTTGCCCGCAGCGACGTGCAGGCCGGCTTGCAATCCTTGCAGCAAAAGCGTGCCGCCGGCCCCGCCCGCGCGGAAGACGGCATGCCCGGCTGAAAAATAGCCCATCGGTCCCAGCCCCGCTGGGATCCCTCACGCCAAACAAAACGGCGCGCCTGATCAGGGCGCGCCGTTTTGTTTGGCGGCCCGAACGGGCCTGTCCACGCCTATTCGACCAGCGTGACCTCGACCCGGCGTGCCTGGGCGGCTTCTCCCGTTCCCGTGGTGTCGGCGGGGCGGCGGTACTCGATGCGATCGGCCGGCACGCCCAGCGTGGTCAGCGCCTGGCCGACGGCCAGCGCACGTTCCTTGGCCAGGGCCGCGTTCACGATCGGATCGCCGCTGGCATCGTGAAAACCGGAAACCGCCGCGCGGCGGCCCGACTGCACGCCCTGGACGATGTCGGCCAGCGCTTCGTTGGTCCCTGCGGGCAGCACGGCACTGCCCACCGCGAAATAGAAGGTGACCACGCCCTCGTCGACCGCCACGCGCGAGTCCTGCGCGGCCTCGCCCACGAGCGTGGGATAGGTCTCGGCGATCTCCTGCTCCTGCGCCTGTGTGAGCGCCGTCTTGAACACCCGCTGCTGGTGAATCGCGATGCCAACCACCGCCGTCAGCAGCAAAGCGACGATGCCACCCACGACCCCCAGAACAAACAAGGCCTGGCCGTCGTCCTCTTGTTGTGCAGACACTGATAACTCCTCATCCAAAGTGGAGGCGCAAGCCCGTGAGCGCCGACCCGGAACATTCTAGGGTCTGTTGAAAACCAGAGGCCCACCTGGAGCGCAGCCCCGGGCCGGTAGTAAAGTCACGCCCATGCCCGAGCGCCTGCCTGCCGCACCCTGCCCGACGCCCCTCGATCCGCTCGACCCGCTCGATGGCGGCTTGACGCACGATGGCCCGCCACCCCACATGCCGCCACCCGCCTCGACCGTCGACGCGGCCGCCAGCGATGCGCTGCGCCGCCAGGTGCTGAGCGCGGGCTGGCAGCCGGGCCACGACCTGTGGGTGTTCGGCTATGCCTCGCTGATCTGGCGCCAGGGTTTCGAATGCCTGGAGCGCCGCCCCGCCCTGCTCAAGGGCTACCACCGCGCGCTCAAGATGTGGAGCCATGTCAACCGTGGCACGCCGCAATGTCCCGGCCTGGTGTTCGCGCTGCTGCCGGGCGGCAGTTGCCAGGGCGTGGCGCTGCGCATGCCGGCCGACGCCGTGCCCACGGCCTTCGACGAACTCTGGCGCCGCGAAATGCCCGACCTGACCTACCAGCCGCGCTGGCTGAGCTGCCGGACCCCGGCGGGCAGCGTCAAGGCGCTGGCGTTCACCCTGTCGCGCCGCAGCCCCAGCCACACCGGCACGCTCAGCAACGAGCGCTACCGCCAGGTCTTCACCGAAGCCTGCGGCCATTACGGCACGACGCTCGACTACGCGCAGCGCACCGACGCCAGCCTGCGCGCCATGGGCATCCAGGACCGCGCGCTGGCCGGCCTGCTGGCGCTGGCCGACGGCCGCGCGAACGCGTGATCGACTCTTCCTCTTTTTGTTGTCCCCCACCATGCGCAAACTCTCCGAAGCCATCGCCGATCTCCGCAAAAGCTACGAACAGGCCGAGCTCGACGAAACCCAGTCCCCGTCGGCACCCCTGGCGCAGTTCGACCAGTGGCTGCGGCAGGCCATCGATGCCGAGGTGCCCGAGCCCAACGCCATGACGCTGGCCACCGTGGGCAGCGACCTGCGCCCCTCGACCCGCATCGTGCTGGTCAAGGGGTATGACGAGCGCGGCATCGTCTGGTACACCAACCGCGACAGCCGCAAGGGCCACGAGCTGGCCGGCAACCCGTTCGCGGCGCTGCAGTTCCACTGGGTCGAGCTCGAACGGGTGGTCCGCATCGAAGGCCGCGTCGAATTCACCAGCGACGAGGAAAGCGACCGCTACTACGACAGCCGTCCGCTCGACTCCCGCATCGGCGCCTGGGCGAGTCCGCAGAGCCAGCCCATCGCCGGCCGCACCGTGCTGGTGGCCAACGCCGCCAAATACGCCGCGCAATACGGCCTGACGCCGCCGCGCCCGCCGCACTGGGGCGGCTACCGGCTGGTGCCGCAGCGCTGGGAGTTTTGGCAGGGCCGCAAGAGCCGCCTGCACGACCGGCTGTGCTACACGCTCGACCAGGGCCAGTGGCAGCGCACGCGCCTGGCCCCCTGACGGGCGCTGCATCGCGCAGGACCTGCGGGCCTGTAGGCCTGCGCGGCCGTGGCGCATCCGCAGGGTCCTACGCCCAGGGGTTGTGCTGTCGGCCTGACGCCCGCGGCCGCCGTGGGCACCATGAAAGCTCCCAGCCACCCCAACCAGGAGATTCCATGGCCGCCATTTCGTCCGACACCAACAGCCAGAACTTGCCCCGCCTCGACGGCCGCAAGGTCGCCATCCTCGTGACCGACGGCTTCGAGCAGGTCGAGCTCACCGGGCCAAAATCCGCGCTCGAGGAAGCCGGCGCCCAGACCACCATCATTGCCCCGTCCACCGCTTCCAACGGACAGGTGCAGGGCTTCAACCACCATGACAAGGCGGACGCGCTTCCCGTCGACGCCACGCTGGCGCAAGCCGACCCGGCCCAGTTCGACGCGGTGCTGTTGCCGGGCGGCGTGATCAATGCCGACGCCCTTCGCACCGACGAGCGGGCCCAGGCCTTTGTGCGGGCCGTCGACCACGCCGGCAAACCAGTGGCGGTGATCTGCCATGGCGCGTGGCTGCTGGCTTCGGCCGACCTGGCGCGGGGCCGCACGCTGACCAGTTGGCCCAGCCTGCAGGACGACCTGCGCAACGCCGGCGCGGCCTGGGTCGACGCCCAGGTCCACACCGACCGCAACTGGATCAGCAGCCGCAAGCCCGACGACGTGCCCGCCTTCAGCCGCGCCTTCGCGCAGGCGCTGGCCGCGTAGAACTCAGCGGCCCAGCAGGTGGGGCAGCCCGACCGACAGCCAGGGCACCAGCGTGAGCAGCACCAGAATGGCCGCGTGCGCCACCAGAAAGGGCACCAGTTCGCGCGTGAGCGCGGTCAACGGCACCTTGGCGCTGGCGCACACCACGAACAGCAGGCTGCCCACGGGCGGCGTGATCATGCCCAGCGTGAGGTTGACGATCACCACGATGGCGAAATGCACCGGGTCGATCCCCAGCGCGCCCGAGATCGGCGCCAGGATGGGCACCAGGATCATCACACCCGGCAGCGGCTCCATGAAGATGCCGAACAGCAGCAGCAGGATGTTGACCGCCGCCAGAAACGCCAAGGGCCCCAGGTTCCACTGCACGATGGTGTCGGCCAGCATCTGCGGCGTGCCCTCGATGGTCAGCACCCAGGCAAAGGCCGCCGAGGCCGCCACGATCAGCAGCACCGACGCCGTCAGCAGCGCCGAACGCGCCAGAATGCCGGGCATGGCGCTCCAGCGCAGCGTGCCGTAGATCCACTTGCCGCACAGCAGCGCATAGAACACCGCCACCACGGACGCTTCCGTCGGCGTGAACAGCCCCAGGCGGATGCCGCCAAGCACGATCACCAGCAGCATCAGCGCGGGAATCGCCTTCCAGGTGTTGACCAGCATCTGGCGCAGTGGCGGGCGGGGCTGCACGCTGCGGTAGCCGCGCTGGCGGCAGACCCACCAGTTGACGGCAGCCATGCCCAGCGCGATCAGCACGCCAGGCACCACGCCGGCCAGGAACAGCGAGAGCACCGACACCCGCTCGTCCTGCAGGCAGTAGACGATCATGATGATGGACGGCGGAATGATGGGCCCGACCACCGCCGTGGCCGCCGTCAGTGCCGCCGGGTAGGCGCGGCCGTAGCCGGCCTTGTCCATCATGCGGATCATCATCGCACCGGGGCCCGCGGCATCGGCCAGCGCCGAGCCCGAGATGCCCGAGAAGATGGTCAGCGACAGCACGTTGGCATAACCCAGGCCGCCGCGCAGGTGGCCGACGAACTGCGCGGCAAAGCGCAGCAGCACGATCGTGAGCGCGCCGCCCGACATGATCTCGGCGGCCAGAATGAAGAAGGGCACGGCCATCAGCGGAAAGCTGTCGATGCCGGTGAACATCTCCTTGAACACCACGACCATCGGAAACTCGCCGCCCACCAGCACGGCCAGGGCCGAGGCGATGGCCAGCGAAAACGCCACCGGCACGCCCAGCGCCAGCAGCACGACCACGGAAACGAACAGGGTGATCCACATGGGGGCGTTTCCTCAGATCGATGCGGCAGCCTCGGCGTCGATCTCGCCGGACTCCAGGTAGCGCTGCTCCAGCACGTAGCGGCGCGCCACGAAAGCCAGGTGCAGCATCAAAAGGCCGAAGCCGACCGGCGAGGCCAGGTAGATCCACCAGTAGGAAATGCCCATGACCGGCGTGGTCTGGTACTGCATGAAGTCCATGTACTCCAGCCCCCACCACGCCATCGCGCCAAAGAACACCATCAGCACGGCGACCAGCGCGGCGCGCAGCACAATGCCCGCACGCCGGGGCAGGCGGTTCTGCAAGTCCTCGATGGCCACGTGCCCGCCAAAACGCAGCACCAGGCCCGCGCCCAGGAAGGTCACCCAGATCATCAGGTAGCGCCCCACTTCCTCGGCCCAGACCAGCGAGTCGTCGGTCAGGTAGCGCAGCACCACGTTGGCGAAGATGATGCAGGCCATCGCGCCCAGCATCAGGATGAGCAGCCAGCGGTTGAGCACGACCACCAGCGTTTCGAAACGTTCAATCATGGGTGTGACGTTCGCAAAGCGCAGGCAGCGCAGAACTGGCCGCAGAACCACGGCGCCTGCCCTTTGCCAGGCAGGCGCCCCTCATGCCACATGGCGTGGCCCTGGTTTTTTATTGAGCCGCCGCGATGCGGTCGAGCAGTTCCTTGCCGAACTTGGCCTGGTACTGGGCGTAGGCCGGCGCCAGCGCATGCTGGAACGGCGTCTTGTCGGCGATGGTGTTGACCTGCATGCCGGCCGCCTTGAGCGTGGCCACGCCCTTGGCGTCGACGTCGTCCACATAGGCGCGCATGGCAACCACGCCCGCCTTGGCGCCTTCGACAAAGGCCGCCTTGTCGGCGTCCGAAAGCTTGTTCCAGAAACGCGGCGAGACGATCAACAGCGCCGGCGCGTAGACGTGGCTGGAGAGCGTGAGGTACTTCTGCACGTCCGAGACCTTGGCCGAGACGATCACCGACAGCGGGTTCTCCTGCCCGTCGATGGTGCCCTGCTGCAGCGCGCCGATCACCTCGGGCCAGGCCATGGGCGTGGGCGCGGCGCCCAGCGTCTTGAACGCGGTGATGTGCACCGGGTTCTCCATGGTGCGGATCTTCAGGCCCTTGAAGTCCTCGGGCCGGACCACGCCGTGCTTGTTGTTGGTCAGATGGCGAAAGCCCTGCTCGCCCCAGGCCAGCGCCACGATGCCGCGTGGCTGGAACTTCTTCATCAGGTCCTGGCCGATGGGGCCGTCCATCACGCGGCGCGCGTGGCCCGTGTCGCGAAACAGGAAAGGCACATCGACCACGCCCACCTCGGGCACGAAGTTCGACAGCGTGCCGGTCGAGACGATCAGCGCCTGCACCGTCCCCAGTTGCAGTCCTTCGATGGATTCGCGCTCGCCGCCCAGCGCGCTGGCCGGAAATTGCTTGAACTTGTAGCGGCCGGCCGTGGCCTTCTCGACCGAATCGCCCCAGGCCTGCGCAGCCGCGCCGTAATGCGAGGTCGTGGCCAGGGCATAGCCGATCTTTACCTCGGTCTGCGCCAGCGCCTGGCCGCCCGCGGCCAGGGAACACGCGGCGGCCACGCCGCCCAGCCATGCGCGCAGGCGCACTCCAGCCATCACTGCCATTGTTGTCTCCTCAGAATGATGAAATCAGGGGTTGATATTGTGGCGCGCCAGGCCAACCCCGGCTGCGGAATCAGCCGGCCCCGTGCATTCAATCCCAGCGCGTTTTCAGGGGCCAGTATGGTAAACCCACACCTGCGCGGCAGGCCTGCCCTGGTTTCCTGGATGGCGATGGCTTGTGGCGTCGTCAGCGATGGCTGATCAGCCGCCGCGTTGGCGCAGGGCCTCGTACAGGCACACGCCGCTGGCCACCGACACGTTCAGGCTTTCGACCGCCCCGCGCATCGGAATGCCGACCAGCTCGTCGCAGCGCTTGCGCGTGAGCTGGCGCATGCCCTCCCCTTCGGCGCCCAGCACCAGCGCGACCGGGCTCTTGAGGTCAACCTGGTAGATCGTCTTGGGCGCATCGTCGCTGGTGCCAATGCACCAGATGCTGCGCTCCTGCAACTCTCCCAGCGTGCGCGCGAGGTTGGTCACCATGAAGTACGGCATGGTGTCGGCCGCGCCGCTGGCCACCTTGGCCACCGTGGCGTTGATGCCGGCGGCATGGTCCTTCGGCGCGATGACCGCATGCGCGCCCGCGCCGTCGGCCACACGCAGGCAGGCGCCCAGGTTGTGCGGATCGGTCACGCCGTCGAGCACCAGCAGCAGCGGCGGCTCGTTCAGTTGATCGAGCAGGTCGTCGAGCGAGCGCGCCTGCGGCACCGCCTCCACGCGCGCGGCCACGCCCTGGTGGCCATGGCTGCCGGCCAGCTTGGCCAGGCGCAGGCCGTCGGCCTCGATCAGCCGCACCCCGGCATCCTTGGCACGCTCGATGAACTGCCGCATGCGCGCGTCGCGGCGGCTGTTGTCGAAATAGACCTCGATGATCGAGGCTGGCGCGGTCTTGATGCGCACGCCGACGGCGTGAAAGCCGAACAGAATCTTGGGAGTGGTAGCCATAGGGGCGCGATTATCCCAGGTGTGGCCGCGCCCGCGCCATGATCAGACCTCGGCGGGCGTGTCCACCGTGGCGCGGCCGGCCTCCACACGCACGCGGCGCTGGCACTGGCGCGCGATGCCCGCGTCGTGCGTGACCAGGATCAGCGTGGTGCCCAGCTCCTGGTTGAGCTCGAACATCAGCGACATCACGGTCTCGCCCGTGGCGAAGTCCAGGCTGCCCGTGGGCTCGTCGGCCAGCAGCACGGCCGGCTGCACCACGAAGGCCCGCGCCAGCGCCACGCGCTGCTGCTCGCCGCCGCTGAGCACCTTGGGGTAGTGGCTCAGGCGCTGGCCCAGGCCGACGCGGCCCAGCATCTCGGTGGCCGCCGCGCGCGCATGGCGCTGGCCGGCCAGCTCCAGCGGCAGCATGACGTTTTCCAGCGCCGTCAGGTTGGCCATGAGCTGAAAGCTCTGGAACACGAAGCCGATCTTCTGCGCCCGCAGGGCCGCGCGCGCGTCCTCGTCGAGCGCAAACAGATCCTGGCCGTCCAGGTGAACCGAACCGCGCGTGGGCGTATCCAAGCCTGCGATGATGGACAGCAGCGTGCTCTTGCCCGAGCCCGAGGCACCGACGATGGCCGCCGTCTCGCGCCGCGCGAATTCAAGGTTGATGTCGCGCAGAATGTCGAGCGTGCCAACCGCGTCGGTCACCGACTTGTTCACCTGGCGAATCGAGATGATGGCCTCGGCCGAAGGCGCTGCTGCAAGAGGACTGGCAAGGAAATCGGACATGAAACGGAAAGGTTGGGTTGCGGTGGATCGACGACACTTTATCCTGCAGGCGCTGGCCCCTGCTGCCCTGGCGATGCTGGCTGCCCCGGGCGCGCAGGCCCAGAACGCGGGTGGCCGCAAGATCGTGATTCTCGGCGACTCGCTGAGTTCCGGATACGGGCTGGCCCGCGGCACCGGCTGGGTCGCGCTGCTCGACCAGCGCCTGACGCAGCTCAAGGCCGGCTGGCAGGTGGTCAACGCCAGCATCGGCGGCGACACCACCTCGGGCGGGCGCAGCCGCCTGCCCGCGCTGCTCAAGCAGCACCGGCCGGCCGTGCTGGTGGTCGAACTGGGTGGCAACGACGCGCTGCGCGGCCTGCCCCTGAACATGACCGAGGCCAACCTCGACGCCATCGTCAAGGCTGGCCTGCAGGCCGGCGCCAAGGTGCTGCTGGTGGGCAACCAGGTGCCGCCCAACTACGGCCAGCGCTACACCAACGACTTCGCGGCACTGTTCCCCAAGATCGCCCAGGCCAACAAGGTGCCCGTCGTGCCCTTCATGCTCAAGGGCGTGGCCGACACGCCGGACGCGGCCGACAACTTCCAGGCCGACCGCATCCACCCGCTGGCCAAGGCGCACCCGCTCATCCTCGACAACATCTGGGCCGAACTGCGCAAGCTGCTGGGTGTCTGACCGTCAGAGCGCGGCCAGCGCCTGCGCCAGGTCCTCGCGCAGGTCCGCGACCGCCTCGAACCCCAGCGAAAAGCGCACCAGCACACCCGCATAAGGCCAGGGGGCGACCTGGCTGTCGCGCATCGGCGCGATGTCGTAGGGCACGACCAGGCTGACCGGTCCGCCCCATGAATAACCGAGCTTGAACAGCCGCAGCGCGTCGCAGAACGCGTCGACCTGGGCCGCGCCGTAGCGCGCATCGAACACCACGCTGAACAGGCCCGCCGCCGCGTCGGCGTGGCCGCACAAGGCCTGCCAGTGGGCGTGGCCGGGCGAGCCTTCCAGCGCGGGGTGCAGCACCGCCGCGATCTCGGGCCGATCCTGGAACCACCGTGCCAGCGCGCGCGCCGCCTGGTCCTGCGCGCGGTAGCGGATGCCGATGCTCGGCAGGCTGCGCAGCAGCACCTCGGCGTCGTTCACGCCCACACCCAGCCCCAGGCTGGCGCGCATGGCCTTGATGCGGGCATGCAGCGCGTCGTTGCGCGTGACGATGCTGCCCATGAGCACGTCACCGCCGCCACTGGGGTATTTGGTCAACGCGTGTGCGGACACGTCGACGCCATGCTCGAAGGGCTGGAAAGCCAGCCCCGCGCCCCAGGTGTTGTCCAGCGCCGTGGTCACACCGCGTTCGCGGCACACACGCACCAGCGCGGGCAGATCGGGAAACTCCATCGTGACCGAACCCGGCACCTCTAGCCAGACCAGCCGGGTCTGCGGCGTGATGCGCGCGGCCAGGTCGTCGGGCCGCATCGGGTCGTAGACATCGTGTGCGATGCCCCAGCGCGCCAGGACGCTGGCGAAGGACTTGTTGGGGTCGTAGGCGTTGTCGGGCAGCAGCACGTGGTCGCCCTGGCGCAGCAGCGCCAGCGCGGTGGTCGTGATCGCCGCCAGGCCGCTGGGCACCAGCACGCAGTGCGCACCGCCTTCGAGCGCGGCCAGCCGTTCCTCGAGCAGATAGGTGGTCGGCGTGCCGTGCAGGCCGTAGCTGTAGACATGCTTGCGGCGCCGGTCGGCACTGCGCATCGCCGCCGTGTTCTCGAAAAAAACCGTGGAGGCCTTGTGCACCGCGGGCTGCGGTGCGTCGAAACCGGCCGGCGGCCGGTAGGGATGGTGAATCAGATGGGTGATGGGGTCGTCGGCACTCATGCGTGGATCATAGGCCGATGCGGCGTTGCCAGCCGCAACACCCAGGCCGCCAGACTGGCCGCGACCGCCACGCCCACCACGCCCTGCCAGCCCCAGTGGGCCAGCGCGGCGCTGCCCAGCGCACTGCCGGCGGCCATGCCGACGAAAACCCCCGTCATCAGGACCGCATTGAGGCGGCTGCGCGCGGCGGGGTCGAGCCCGTAGACGATGGTCTGATGTGCAATCAGCGAGGCCTGGATGCCCAAGTCAAAACCAACGGCGCCCGCCACCAGCAGCACCAGTTGCGCTGCCGGCGAGAGCCAGGGCGCCAGGGCCATCGACGCGAAGGCCACGACCACCAGGCCCGCCCCCAGACGCGCCACGCTGCCAGGGCCGCGCGGCGCAAGGCGGGGTGGGCGCGCCAGAGCTCGGCCAACGATCCGAGCAACGCGGGGTACGGCAAACGGGTGGCGGGCGCAAAGCGCGGCAGCCCACGCCACAGAACCAGCCCCAGAAAGGCCACCGCGGCGGCTGCCACGAACATCGCGCGCCAGCCGAACTGCTGCGACACCACGCCACTGACGGTGCGCGACAGCAGGATGCCCATGAGCAGCCCCGTCATCACCGTGCCGATCACCCGGCCCCGGTGCTGCGCGGGTGCCAGCGTGGCTGCCGCGGGCACGATGTCCTGGGCCAGCGTCGCGGCCATGCCCACCGCCAGGCTGGCGGCCAGCAGATGGTGGATGGAAGGCGCCGCCGCCATCCACGCCAGGCTCGCCACCAGGGCGGCAGCCTTGGCCAGGATGACGCGGCGGCGGTCGTAGCGGTCACCCAGCGGGGCCAGCAGCAGGATGCCCAGCGCATAGCCGAGCTGGGTCAGCGTCGGCATCCACCCCACGGCGCCGGGGCTGGCGCCGATCTCGGCGGCCAGCACGCCCAGCATGGGCTGGCTGTAGTAGATCGAGGCGACCGCCAGGCCCGCCCCGACGGCCAGCAACAGCACCAGCGCCGCCGGCAGATCAGGCGCATGCGGCGTGGCATGCACCGGTTGAATAGAAGACATGGTATTAACCCGAAGAATCTCAAACAAGCGCGGATTCTCCGCCCTCGAACGAAGGCTGTGTAGCCCCGTCGAAGGTAATTGCGTTATACGATCAGCGTATGAACACCGCCCTGCTCCGCGAACTGGCCAGCGCTGATCGCCTGCGGCTGGCCGAGACCTTCGTGCGCATCGTGGATGCCGGGAGCCTCTCGGGCGCAGCGACCCAGCTGGGAACCACCCAGCCCACGGTCAGCCGGCGGCTGCAGGCGCTCGAACGCCACCTGGGCGTGCCACTGCTGCAGCGCTCGACCCACGCCATGAAGCTCACGGACGATGGGCAGCGCTGCTATGACCACGCGCGGTGCCTCCTGGAGGACTGGCAGGCCTTCGAGAGCGACATGCGCGGCAACCAGGAAGAGCCCAGCGGCGTCCTGCGCGTGCTGGCGCCGCATGCCTTCGGCCAGCACCAGTTCATCCGGCCGCTGGTGGCCTACCTGCAGCGCTACCCGCGCATGCGCGTCGAATGGCTGCTGCACGACCGGGTGCCCGACTTCATCGCCGAGGGCATGGACTGTGCCATCCAGGTGGGCGACATCACCGATCCGTCCGTCATCGCGCTGCGGCTGGGCGAAGTCCCGCGCATCGCCGTGGCCGCGCCCGGCCTGCTTGAAGGTCGCTCTCTGCCCCGCCACCCGCGCGAGTTGGAAGCGCTGCCCTGGCTGGCACTGCGCACCTTCTACCAGGACGAAGTGGTGCTGCAGCACCGGCTCACCGGGGAGCGCTGGCCATTCGCCATCGAACCCCGTCTGTCGACCGACGGGCTGTACGCGCTGCGCAACGCCATGCTGCAAGGCCTGGGCGCGGGCATCGCATCGAGCTGGGTGCTGGAAGACGACGTCCGCACCGGTCAATTGCTGCACCTGGCGCCCGAGTGGGAGGCCGCTTCCCTGCCCCTGAGCCTGGTCTACCCGCCGGCCAAGGTCTACCCGGCCCGCCTGCGCCGTTTCATCGACATCATGCGCACCGAGTTGCCCGGCATCATGCGCCAGGCCACCGCCTGAGCCGCCACCGGACGGGCTGCACGCCTCTTGCGGCCAGCGGAAAAAGCAAGAGGGCGCCCAAGCGCCCTCTTCGCAAACCCGGTCAACAGGTTGTCAGACCGTCCACTTGTCCAGCAACTGCTGGGGGCCCATGTCGTCATAGCCCTCGAAAGGCTGGTGGATCCAGGGGTTGGTCGGCAGGAATTCGACCGAGTAGTCCGGCGTGAAGATCGAGACTTCCTTGGTCCAGATCACGGCACTGCGCAATTCGGTGATCGGCGCGTATTGGCTGCGCAGCAGTTCGATGACCGCCTTGAGCGTGTGGCCCGAGTCGGCCAGGTCGTCGACCAGCAGCACGCGTCCGGCGATCTCGCCCTTGGGGGTGGTGATGAAACGCGCGATGTCGAGGTGGCCCTGCACCGTGCCGCCTTCGGCGCGGTAGGAGCTGGTCGACATGATGGCCAGCGGCTTGTTGAAGATGCGGCTGAGGATGTCGCCCGGGCGCAGACCGCCGCGCGCCAGGCACAGGATGGTGTCGAATTCCCAGCCATCCTGATGGATCTTGATGGCGAGCTTTTCGATGAGGTTGTGGTATTCGTCGTAGGAAACGTACAGGTGCTTGCCGTCTTCAGTCAGCATGGCGTCGCTCCGTCTTCTGGTGAGGGGCTGAGGTGGACGGCGCCGGCAACGGTGTGCCGCGCGCCGCGCGAGGGAGGCAATCAGTTCGGCAGGAACGGATGGCGCGTCATGATGGTGTGGTCACGGTCCGGGCTGGTCGAGACGATGGCCACCGGCACGCCGGTCACGTGCTCGATGCGCTGCAGGTACAAGCGCGCGGCCACGGGCAGCTTGTCGAGTTCGGTCACGCCCACCGTCGTGTCTTTCCAGCCTTCCAGCGTTTCGTAGATCGGCTCGCAGCGCTCGATGTCCTCGGCCGCCAGCGGCAGGATGTCGACCACTTCGCCGTCGAGCTTGTAGCCCACGCACAGCTTGAGTTCGTCCAGCCCGTCGAGCACGTCGAGCTTGGTGATGCACAGACCCGTCAGGCCGTTGACCTGCGCACTGCGCTTGAGCAGCGCGGCGTCGAACCAGCCGCAGCGGCGCGCGCGGCCGGTGGTCACGCCACGCTCGGCGCCCACCGTGCTCAGGTGATAGCCGACCGTGCCCGGCGTGTCCCAGTCGAGCTCGGTCGGGAACGGGCCGCTGCCCACGCGGGTGCAGTACGCCTTGGTGATGCCCAGCACGTAGTGCAGCAGGTTCGGGCCGACGCCCGCGCCGGCGGCGGCATTGCCGGCCACGCAGTTGCTCGACGTGACGAAGGGATAGGTGCCGTGGTCCACGTCCAGCAGCGTGCCCTGCGCGCCTTCGAACAGCAGGTTGCCGCCAGCGGCGTGCAGTTCGTTGAGCTCGCGCGAGACGTCCGCGATCATCGGACGAACCTGCTCGGCCTGCGCCATTGCTTCGTCATAGACGGTCTGGAAGTCGATCGCCTCGGCGCCGAGGAAGGTCGTCAGCACGTGGTTGTGCAACGCCAGCAGGTCACGCAGCTTCTGCGCGAAGCGCTCGGGGTGGCGCAGGTCCTGCACGCGCAGCGCACGGCGCGCGATCTTGTCTTCGTAAGCCGGGCCGATGCCACGGCCGGTGGTGCCGATCTTGATCTGGCCGCCCTGCTCGCGGGCCTGCTCGCGCGCGAGGTCCAGCGCGCTGTGGAACGGCAGGATCAGCGGACAGGCCTCGCTGATGCGCAGGCGGCTGCGAACCTCCACGCCGGCCTTTTCAAGCTGCGTGATTTCTTCGAGCAGCTTGGTCACCGACAGCACCACGCCGTTGCCGATGAAACACTTGACGCCGGGGCGCATGATGCCGCTGGGGATGAGGTGCAGCGCCGTCTTCTGGCCGTTGATGACGAGGGTGTGGCCCGCGTTGTGGCCGCCCTGGAAACGGACCACGCCCTGGGCGTACTCGGTCAGCCAGTCGACCAGCTTGCCCTTGCCTTCGTCGCCCCATTGGGAGCCCACGACAACGACGTTTCTTCCAGCAGTTGTGCTCATGACAGATTCAGTTCCTGATTGTTCAAACCATGCAGACGCGCCGCCATCAGGCCGCGCGCACCACCCATTGACCCGCCTGCTCGACGAGCACGCGGTCGCATTCGAATTCATCGATTTCGCTTTCGTGGCCCGGCAGCACGCAGACCACGGTTTCACCGGCACGGCGCAGCTCGGCGATGGCCGTCAGCAGCGCGCCCTCGCGGCCCCAGGGCGCACGAATGGCCGCGCGCAGCGGCAGGCGCGGCACCACACGCACGAGTTCCTTGATGTCAAGAAGGCTGAAGCCCGCCGCCGGCCGGTTGCGGCCAAAGACCGCGCCCACCTCGTCATAGCGGCCACCGCGCAGCAGCGCATCACTGCTGCCTTCAACATACACGGCAAAACGCATGCCGCTGTAGTAGCCGTAGCCCTGCAGATCGGCCAGGTCGAAGGACAGGCGCACACCCGGCTCGGCCTTCAGCATGTCGGCCACCACACGCAATTCGCCCAGCGCGTGATCGAGCAAGGCGCTGGCGGGCAGCACGCGCTGCGCTTCGTCGAGCACGCTCACGTCGCCATACAGGTCGAGCAGCGCCATCAGCCCGTCGCGCGACGCGGCGGGGAAATCGCGCGTCAGCACACGCAGCCCTTCGCGGTCCTTGATCGACAGTGCCGCGTAAACCCGCTTGAGCACCTGGCCGTCGGCCGGCACGCCGGCCAGCAAGGACCGCACGATGCGCATGTCGGCCAGATCCAGCGTGAGCGTGGCCACTTGCGAGCGGCGCATGCATTCGAGCGCCAGCTGCAGCACTTCGAGGTCGGCTTCCAGCCCGGCGTGGCCGTAGATCTCGGCGCCGAACTGCAGCGGATCACGCGTCGCGTTCGGGCCGCTGGGCCGTGCGTGCAGCACCGGGCCGCAGTAGCACAGGCGGGTCACGCCGGCACGATTGAGCAGATGCGCGTCAATGCGCGCGGTTTGCGGCGTGGTGTCGGCGCGCAGGCCGAGCGAACGGCCCGAGACCTGGTCGACCAGTTTGTAGGTGAGCAGTTCCAGCGCCTCGCCGCTGCCCGTGAGCAGGGATTCGAGGTACTCCAGCATGGGAGGCATGACCAGCTCGTAGCCGTAGGCGCGAGCCGAGTCCAGCAATTGGCGGCGGAGATCCTCGATGTGTCGCGCCTCGGAAGGCAGAACGTCGGCGACGTGATCGGGCAGCAGCCAAGTCGAAGGCCAGGCAGACATTGATTGGGCGGGGGTGTTAAAAACGTGATTCTACCGGGGTGCGCGAACGCCCCCGAAAAGATCGCCGGCCGAAACCGGCTCTGCGGCCGCTCAGGTCATCGCCCAGACCAGCAACAGACCGGCCATCATGCTGCCCAGGCCCACAAGGCGGATGTGCCGGTCGTCGAGCTCGGCGATCCGGCGCATGGTCTCGCGCCAGCTCCCGGGCGACAGAAAGGGCAGCAGGCCTTCGAGGATCAGCATGATGCCCAGGCCGATGATCCAGATGTCGATGCTCATGTCGGTGTCGATGGACAAAAATGGGCAAAAAAACAGGCCCGAAGGCCTGTTTGCCGGTGCGCGGGCCCGCCTCAGCGGTTGCCGGCGGCCGACGGCGAGCGCATGGCGCGGAAGAAGTCCGACGAGCTGTCGATGACCATCACGTCGCCCTTGCTGCCAAAGCTCTGGCGGTAGGCGTCGAGGCTGCGGTAGAACGCGGCGAACTGCGGGTCCTTGCCGAATGCGCTGGCGTAGGCCTGGTTGGCCTGCGCATCGCCCTGGCCCTTGATGCCCTGGGCGTCGCGGTAGGCCTGGGCCACCGCCACGTCGCGCTGGCGGTCGGCGTCGGCGCGGATCTTTTCACCCTCGGCGGCACCGGTCGAGCGCAGTTCGTTGGCCACGCGCACACGCTCGGCCTGCATGCGGCGGTAGACCGCATCGGTGATGGCCTCGACGTAGTCGACACGCGTGATACGCACGTCGGCAATGTCCACGCCCCAGGCGCTGCCCGCGGACACGCGCTCGGTGATTTCCTTCTTGACGTCGGCCATCAGCGACTCGCGCTGGGTCGACAGCAGCTCGCGCACGGTGCGCTTGTTGATCTGCTCCTGGAAAGAATCGCGGATGATGCGCGAGAGCTGGTTGGCACCCGCCATCTCGGTGGTGCCCACGTTGCGGATGTACTGCTGCGGATCGGTGATGCGCCAGCGCACGTACCAGTCGATCACCACGCGCTGCTTTTCAGCCGTCAGCATGGGCTCGGCGTCGACGCTGTCGAGCATGAGCAAACGCTTGTCCATGAAGGTGACGTTCTGGAACGGTGGCGGCAGCTTGAAATGCAGGCCGGGCTGGGTGATGACCTTGCGGATCTCGCCCAGCGTGTAGACCACGCCGAACTGGCGCTGGTCGACGATGAAGACCGTGGAGCTCAGCAGCAGCAGCGCGAGCAGGACGGAAGCAATGACAAAACCAATTCTGTTCATGACGGAAAGACTTTCGCTGCTGGATTACCGGGACTCGCGCTGGCGCGAGTCGTCGCGCAGGCGGCTGCTGGCCGAGGCGGAACCCGAAGAAGGCGCCGCGCTGGCACCCGAGCTGCTGCCACCGATCGCGGCGGCGGCATCGTCGACCCCGTTGGCGGCGGTGGGTGCCTTGCCGGCCTGCTGCATGAGCTTGTCCAGCGGCAGGTACAGCAGGTTGGAGTTCTGGCGCGTGTCCACCAGGACCTTGCTCACGTTCTTGTAGACCTCCTGCATGGCGTCGGTGTACATGCGGTCACGCGTGACCTGCGGCGCCCGCTGGTACTCGGCAAACACCGAGTTGAAGCGTTGCGCGTCACCCTCGGCCTGGGCGACGACGCGTGCCTTGTAGGCCTCGGCCTCCTCGCGCAGGCGAGCGGCCGTACCCTGGGCACGCGGAATCACGTTGTTGGCGTAGGCGCGCGCTTCGTTCTGCAGGCGCTCGCGCTCCTGGCCGGCGCTGAGCACGTCATCGAAGGCGGCCTGCACCTGCTCGGGCGGACGCACGCCGCCCTGCTGCATGTTGACCGCTGCCACCTCGATGCCGGTCTTGTAGCGGTCGAGAATGGTCTGCATCAGCTCGCGCACGCGGCCGGCGATCTGGTCACGTTCCTCGGCCATGGCCGAGTCCATCTTCATCTTGCCCACAACCTCGCGCACCGCGCTCTCGGCGGCCTGCACCACGGCGGCCTCGGGGTCACGCGACTCGAACAGGAAGCTGCGCACGTCCTTGAGGCGGTACTGCACCACGAACTTGATCTCGACGATGTTCTCGTCCTCGGTCAGCAGCGCCGAGGTGCGCAGCCCCGTGGCGCGGATCAGCGTGTCGCCGCCGACGTCGACCGAGCGCAGTTGCGTGGCGTTGACGATCTCGTGCTGCTGGAACGGGTACGGCAGCCGCCAGTTGAAGCCCGCGCCCACCGTCGACTGATAACGGCCGAACTGCGTGACGACGGCCTGCTGGCCTTCCTGCACGATGAAAAAGCCCGTGGCCAGCCAGATCACGACGGCCACGCCGGCGATCAGGCCTGCGCCTATGCCGGCGCTGCGCGGCGAGCCGCCCCCGAAATTGGGACGGCCGGGCGGGCGCTGACCATTGCCGCCACCGAACAGCCCGTTGAGCTTGCTGTTGAAGTTGCGCCAGATCTCGTCCATGTCCGGCGGCCCCTGGTTGGAGCCTTGCGGACGGCGCGAGCCGCCCTGCCCATAAGGATCGGACGGGCGATTGTTGTCCGACGGACGGTTGTCAGGGGAAGGATCCTGCTGACGCGGGCCGGAAGCGTCCTGGTTATCCTCGCCGCGACCCCATCTCGGATCATTGAGGTTGAACATGCCGCGAATGCGCGCCGGCAGGGACATCAGTCGGAACATCATGGGATGAAGGCTCATCAGGCGTAAAGATTCAAACAACACATCGGATGGCCCATACCACCCGACCCCACTCGACACCCCCTCATTGTGCCCAATCGCCGGCATGCGCTTCGGGAGCGTCCCCGAATTCAGGCCGAGCGTCGGAGGGCATCGTGGCCAGTGCACGCTCGGCCAACAGGCCCCGCAGCACATCCAGCCCTTCCGCGGATCGGGCACTCAAGAAGACCCGCGGCACTTGCTCGCCATCAATTTCATAGTAGTCTTTTGACGATGACGGCCGCTTCTCAGCGGCAATGGCGTCCAATTTATTGAACACCAGAATTTGCGGGATGGTCTCTGCGCCGATGTCGCGCAGAACGCCCATGACTTCATTGATCTGCTCTGGAAAATGCGGATTGGCCGCATCGACGACGTGCAGCAGCAAATCGGCGTCGACCGCCTCCTGCAGCGTGGCCGCGAATGCATCGACCAGGCCGTGCGGCAGATCGCGGATGAAGCCGACCGTATCCGACAGCGACACCGAACGCCCTCGCCCGGCGTCGTCGCCCAGGTAGAGCTGGCGCGTGGTGGTGTCCAGCGTCGCGAACAACTGGTCGGCGGCATAGGCGCGCGCCTTGACCAGCGCATTGAACAGCGTGGACTTGCCGGCGTTGGTGTAGCCGACCAGCGAAATGGTGAACGTGTCGCGCCGCTGGCGCTGGCGGCGCTGCGTGCCGCGCTGGCGCTTGACCTTGACCAGGCGCTCTTTCGTGCGTTTGATGGCCTCGCCGATCATGCGGCGGTCCAGCTCGATCTGGGTTTCGCCCGGGCCGCCGCGCATGCCGATGCCGCCGCTCTGACGTTCCAAGTGGGACCAGCGGCGCACCAGCCGTGTCGAGAGGTATTGCAGGCGCGCCAGCTCGACCTGCAGCTTGCCTTCGTGGCTGCGCGCGCGCTGGGCGAAGATCTCCAGGATCAGCAGCGTGCGGTCGTTGACGGGCAGACCCAGGAAACGTTCGAGGTTGCGCTGCTGCGCCGGACTCAGCGCCTGGTCGAACAGCACCTCGGCGGCGCCGGTCTGCTGCGCCAGCAACTTGATTTCATCGGCCTTGCCGCTGCCCACGAACAAGGCGGCATCGGGCGCGCGGCGCTTGCAGGCCAGGCGTGCCACGGGGCGCAGGCCTGCGGTTTCGGCCAGCAGGCCCAGCTCTTCGAGCTCACCATCGAAATGCGGCAGGCCAAAATCCACCCCCACCAGCACCACGGCTGCCTTCTTGTCTCTGTCCGGCGTCGCCACTGGCGCGCCGGACTCTTCGAATATGGCTTGGTTCAAATGCGATCGATTCAATAAATTTGCCCGCAGCGCCATGAAGCGCAGCGGGCAAAAGGCATCAACCGACGGATCAGTCGGCCTGGCTCGGTGCGCCGTCCTGCGCAGCCTGGAAGCTCACCGCACGGCCCGGCACGATGGTCGAGATCGCGTGCTTGTAAACCATTTGGGTCACGGTGTTGCGCAAAAGCACAACGTACTGGTCAAAAGACTCAATCTGGCCCTGCAGCTTGATACCGTTGACGAGGTAAATGGACACCGGTACGTGCTCGCGACGCAGTTGATTGAGAAATGGGTCTTGCAAGAGTTGCCCTTTGTTGCTCACGATATTCTCCGTGTTCAGAAGTTGTTGAAATCAGCACCTTACCACAGCATTCAGGCGCCGTGGCGCGAATCAATCGGAATCTTTGTCGGCGTAAGGATTCTTGGCGGTCTTCATCTCGACGCGCAGCGGCGTGCCCGTCAGATCGAAGGCCTTGCGGAAACGCCCTTCGAGGTAGCGCTTGTACGCATCGGTCACGTGTTCCAGCGAGTTGCCGTGCACCACGATCACCGGCGGGTTCATGCCGCCCTGGTGCGCATAACGCAGCTTGGGGCGGACCATGCCCGAGCGCTTGGGCGCCTGGAACTGCACGGCCTCCAGCAGCAGCCGCGTGAGCACGGGCGTCGACATCTTGCGCATGGCCGCCTGGCGCGCCTGCGTGATGGCTTTCCACAGCGGCGCCAGTCCCTGGCGCTTGATGGCCGAGATGTAGTAGATCTCGGCAAAACGCAGAAAGGCCAGGCGTGTCTCGATGGAGCGCTGCAGCAGCTCGCGCTGGTACTCGTCGACGGCATCCCATTTGTTGACGGCGATCACCACGGCGCGGCCGGTCTCCAGGATGTAGCCGGCGATGTGCGCGTCCTGGTCGGTCACGCCCTGGGTGGCGTCGAGCAGCAGCAGCACGACGTTGGACGACTCGATGGCCTGCAGCGTCTTGACCACCGAGAATTTCTCGATCGCCTCGAACACCCGCCCCTTGCGGCGCAGGCCGGCCGTGTCGATCAGCTCGAAACGCTGGCCGTCGCGCTCGAACGGCACGGTGATGGCGTCGCGCGTGGTGCCGGGCATATCGAAGGCGACCAGGCGCTCCTCGCCCAGCCAGGTGTTGATCAGCGTGGACTTGCCCACGTTGGGGCGGCCGGCCACGGCCAGGCGGATGACCTGGTCGTCCTCGGGCTCGGCGTCTTCGTCGATCTCGGGCAGGTTGAGCGTGCTCAGCGCCAGCTCCAGCAGGCTGCGCACGCCCTGGCCGTGGGCGGCCGAGACGGCGTGCACCTCGCCCAGGCCGAGTTCATAGAACTCGACCAGTTGCGGCCCTTCGCTCATGCCCTCGGCCTTGTTGGCCGCCAGCACGACCGGCTTGCCCAGGCGGCGCAGATAGGTCGCGATGTCGTGGTCCTGGGCCGAAATGCCGCCGCGCGCATCGACCACGAAGACGACGACGTCGGCCTCGGCGACGGCCTGGCGGGTCTGCTTGGCCATCTCGCGGTAGATGCCGGATTCGGCCGTGGGCTCGAAACCACCGGTGTCGATGGCAATGTATTCGCGCGCGCCCAACCGGCCGTTGCCGTAGTGACGGTCACGGGTCAGACCGGCGAAGTCCGCCACGATGGCGTCGCGCGACTTGGTGAGCCGGTTGAACAGCGTCGACTTGCCGACATTGGGCCGTCCGACCAGGGCGATGACAGGTTTCATGAAAGCTTCTAGTTATCGGTGAACAAAAAAACAAACGGGCTTCACTGCGGGCGGAAGCCGTAGAGCGCGCCCTTGGTGGTGACCACCACCAGGGTGTTGCCGGCCAGCACGGGCTGCACGCCGATGGCCGAGCCGTCGGTCGTCAGGCGCGCGAGCACGGAGCCGTCTTCGCGCGAAAGCAGGTGCACATTGCCATCGGCATCACCAAAGGCGACGGCGCGGCCCAGGGCCAGCGGCGCGCTCAGGGTGCGGTAGCGGAAAGCCTCGGTGTTCCAGGCCTCGTCGCCCGTGCCGCGGCGCCAGGCCAGCACGCGGCCATCGGATTCGGTGCCGTAGACGCGGTCGGCATCGCCGCCCACGCCGGTGTAGCCGTTGGCGTTCTTGGACCAGAGCACGTTGCCGCGCGCCACATCCAGGCAGCCCACGCGCGCCTGGTAGGCGCGGGCGCAGACGACGCCGCCCTGGCGGCTCACGCCACCGACCACTTCGACCAGACGCTCGATGTCGTTGGCACCGCGCGAAACCGCGATCGGCGCCTGCCATTGCAACTCGCCCGTGTTGGGATCCAGACCCAGCAGGCGCCCGCCCACGCCGGCCACCAGCGTGTTGCCCATGGGGAACAGGGCACCGGCCTGGCGCAGCATCAGCGGCTCGCCCACGCGCGGCTGCGACCACAGGCGCCGCCCGGTCTCGCCGTCCAGCGCCAGCAGGCGGTCGGCCGTGAGCACGAACACCCGCTTGCCCGCCACCAGCGGCGGCGTGTAGGTGCGTGCGCCCAGCGGCTGGCGCCAGGCTTCCTTGCCGTCCTTGAGGGTGACCAGGTCGTTGTTTTCGGTGACGACCGAGGTCAACTGGCCATCGCTGCCGACGCCGGCCACCACGCGTGCGCCCACGTTGGCGCGCCAGATCTGCTGGCCTGTGGCGGCGTTGAAGGCAAACACGTCGCCCTTGCCGCCGGCGACCGCGAGTTGCGATCCGTCGGCCGAGACACGAATGGCGAGCTGGCTGTCGACCGCGCCGATGTCGGCCTTCCAGATCTGCTGCACGCCCAGCAAGGCCGGGTTGGCCGGCAGCGGCTTGGGCACGGGCTTCTTGCCCGAGCTTGAGCAGGCGGCCAACACCAGGGCCACCACCACGGCGGCAAGGCCTGCCTGGAAGCGAGGAAACGCGAGGGAACGCTTGGACTTCACGCCGATACTCCTGTGGGTCAAGAAGCCTGGACCGCCAGGCCGGAAACGTCAACGCCCAGCGCGTTGAGCTTCACTTCGATCAGATTGCGGTAGCCGTTGTCGGCCGGCAGCGCCTTGTAGGCCTGCTCATAGGCCTTGCGGGCCTCATCGCGCTGGCCCTGGGCCATGTAGATGTCACCACGCTTGTCGGCCGCCAGCGGCGCGAACTCGGCCGGCAGGTCGCCCGCCAGTTGCTTGAGCGCGCCGTCGTAGTCCTTGGCCTCGACGGCCAGGCTGGCCAGGCGCAGCCGCGCCACGGCCTGGTAGCCGGCGTTGCTGCCCGAAGCCACCACCCATTGCAGCGCCTGGCGCGCCTCGTCGGCCTTGCCGTCGTCATGGAAGGCCTTGGCCGCGGCCAGGCTGGCCTGCTGCGCGTAGTCGGTGCGCGGGAAGTCCTTCTGCGCGTCGCCCACGGCGCGCTGCACGGCGGCCCAGTCCTTGGCCTGAATGACGCGCTGCACCTGCTCGTTGATCACCGCGGCGCGCGTGGCCTGGCTGTTCTGCCAGTAGCGATAACCCGTCCAGGAGGCATAGGCGGCCAGCGCCAGAACGGCCACGGTCAGGATCCAGTTCCCGTAGGTCTTCCAGAAATGCTTGAACTGGTCGATCTGCTCTTGCTCTTCCAGATTGAGGTGTGTCGCCATAAAGGTCTGATGGGGGAATGAAAAATTGCACCGATTGTAGGTGGAGCCCTGGCAACGCCCTGGCGCACCCCGGTAAAGAAAGCCGAAGCACCCGGCGGGGCCGGGCCCTGCCGTCAACCGGCCCGGCTGCGGATGGAGTCGGCCTGGGCGGTTTGGTTCAGGCCGACAGGCTGGCCGCCCATTCGGCGGCGGCATCGATCCGGCGCAGGGTTTGCGCGCCCTGCCCGTCGCGCAGCGACTTGACGGTCACCTCGCCGTTGGCCAACTCGCTCTCGCCAAAGACCAGCGCGTAGCGCGCGCCGCTGGCGTCGGCCTTCTTGAACTGCGACTTCATGCTGCCCGGGCCATCGGCGCCACCGGCATGCTGCACCACGCGCACCCCCTGGCCGCGCAAGGCTTCCAGCGTGGCGATCACCGGGGCCAGCGGCGTGCCCGGGGGCACCACCGCATAGGCGTCGGGGGCGGCCGAGGGCATGGGCAGGTTCAGTTCGTGGGCCAGCAGCAGCAGGCGCTCGATGCCCAGGCCGAAACCCACGGCAGGCGCCGGCTTGCCGCCGAGCTGCGCGATCAACCCGTCGTAGCGCCCGCCGCCGCACACCGTGCCCTGCGAGCCGAGCTGGTCGGTCACCCACTCGAACACCGTGAGGTTGTAGTAGTCCATGCCGCGCACCAGGCGCGGGTTGACGCGGTAGGCCAGGCCAACCGCGTCAAGCGTGGCGCGCACCGCGTCGAAGTGCGCCAGCGACGCCTCGCCCAGGAAGTCCATGAGCTTGGGCGCGGCCTCGATCAGGGCCTGCATCGCCGGGTTCTTGCTGTCGAGAATGCGCAGCGGGTTGCTGTGCAGGCGGCGCCGGGCCTCCTCGTCGAGCACGTCCAGGTTCTGCTCGAAGTAGGCGATCAGCGCGGCACGGTGCGCGCGGCGCTCGTCGGGCTGGCCCAGGCTGTTGATTTCCAGCCGCACGTGCTCGCCCTCGACCAGGCCCAGCTCGCGCCACAGCGCGCGCGCCACCAGGATCATCTCGGCGTCGACGTCAGGCCCGGCAAAGCCCAGCGCCTCGACGTCGAGCTGGTGGAACTGGCGGTAGCGGCCCTTTTGCGGGCGCTCGTGGCGGAACATCGGGCCCTGCGTCCACACCCGCAGCGGGCCGTTGTAGAGGGCGTTGTGCTCGATCATGGCGCGCACGATGCCGGCCGTGGCCTCGGGCCGCAGCGTGAGGCGGTCGCCGTTCATCGAGTCGGTGAAGGAATACATCTCCTTTTCGACGATGTCGGTCACCTCGCCCAGGCCGCGCACGAACAGCGCCGTCGGTTCGACGATGGGCGTGAGCAGGTACTGGTAGCCATAGCGGCCCAGTACCGTGCGCACGGCGGCTTCGAACCACTGCCAGCGCGCGGAATCGGGAAGCTTTTCCGTGCGCGGCACCGCGGCCGGCAGGATGTCGTTCATGCCTTTGACGGCACTGAGTTTTTCAGCCATGTCGTTCTTCTGTTCTGCGAAATCGAAAAGCCGCAATGCGCCGGGAGCCGCCCGGCCGCGCTGCGGCAGGAAACAAGCGGGATGCGGTCAGGTTGTGGCGCCAGCGTGCGCGCCAAAGCGCTGCTCGATGTAGTCCTCGACGATCTTCTGGAACTCCTCGGCGATGTGGTCGCCGCGCAGCGTCAGGCGCTTTTCGCCGTCGATGAAGACCGGCGCGGCCGGCGACTCGCCCGAACCCGGCAGGCTGATGCCGATGTCGGCATGCTTGCTCTCGCCGGGGCCGTTGACGATGCAGCCCATGACCGCGACCTTCAGGCCTTCCACGCCCGGGTAACGGCCGCGCCACAGCGGCATCTGCAGGCGCAGGTAGTCGTCGATCTGTTTGGCCAGTTCCTGGAAGGTGGTGCTGGTGGTACGGCCACAGCCCGGACAGGCCGTGACGCTGGGCACGAACACCCGCAGGCCCAGGGCCTGCTGGATCTCGGAGGCGACTACCACTTCCTGCGTACGCGCCTCGCCGGGTTGCGGCGTGAGCGAGACGCGGATGGTGTCGCCAATGCCTTCCTGCAGCAGCACGGACAGCGCCGCCGCCGACGCCACCGTGCCCTTGGTGCCCATGCCGGCTTCGGTCAGGCCCAGGTGCAGCGCGTAGTCGCAGCGGCGGGCCATCTCGCGGTAGACCGAGATCAAGTCCTGCGTGCCGCTCATCTTGCACGACAAGATGATCTGGTTGCCGTTCAGGCCGATTTCCTCGGCGCGGCGCGCGGAGTCGATGGCCGAGGTCACCAGCGCCTCGTACATCACCTGCTTGACCGACCAGGGTTGGGCGCGGCGCGAATTCTCGTCCATCATGGACGACAGCAGTTCCTGGTCCAGGCTGCCCCAGTTCACGCCGATGCGCACCGCCTTGTCCCAGCGCGCGGCGGCCTCGATCATCTGCGCGAACTGCTTGTCCTTCTTGTCGCCCTTGCCCACGTTTCCGGGGTTGATGCGGTATTTGGAGAGCGTGCGCGCGCATTCCGGATGGTCGGTCAGCAGGCGGTGGCCGTTGTAGTGGAAGTCGCCCACCAGCGGCACGTCGATGCCCATGCGGTCGAGCTGCTCTCGGATGTAGGGAACGGCCTGCGCGGCCTCGGGCGTGTTGACCGTGATGCGCACCATCTCGGAGCCCGCCTGCGCCAGCTCCTTGACCTGGATGGCCGTGCCGATCACGTCGACCGTGTCGGTGTTGGTCATCGACTGCACGCGCACCGGCGCATCGCCCCCGACCGTGACCGTGCGCGGCCCCCAGACCACACGGGCCTGGCGCGTGCGGCGCTGCAGCGGTGCTGCCGGCTCGATCGGGCTGCGCCCGAAGTTGTCGCTCTCGCTGGCCATGGCGGGTCTCACTTCACCTGAAAGCGTGCCACGTTGCCACGCTTGTAGCTGTCGAGCCCGAAGGCCTGGCCGCGCACTTCGACCGCCACGTTCTGAACATGGCCGACGGTCACCGACAGCGGCTCGGCCCCGCTGACACCGACCTTCTCGCCGGCCTGCAGCGTGCGGCGCAGCAGCGGCAGGCGGTTGGCATCAAGCACCTCGACCCACGATTCGCCCTGGGCGGAGAACACCACCGTGCCCGTCGTGGGCGTGGCCAGAACCCCTTGGGTGGGAAGATTGGCGCCCCCGGCGGGTGCGCCACCGGCCTGCAGCGCTGGCTGCGCCGCCGCCACCGAGGTCGCGGCCGGCGTGGGCAGAGGTGCTGGCGCGGGCGCCGGTGTGGAGGCGGGTGCGGCCGGCGTGAGCGACGTCAACGCCAGCGTCGAATCGGACGAGCCCGCGGCCGCATTGGCCGCCGAGACGGCCGCCGCATCGCTGGTCGCGACCTCGGCCGGCGCATCCGCCGCGGCGGGCTGCGCGTCGGCGGCATTCAGGCCCGCCGCATCGCGGATCTGGGGCAGAAACACGATCGCGACGGCGCCCACGAGCAGGACCACGGCCAGCACCGCCAGCACACGTGCGAACTTGGAGCGGCCGCCATAGCCGTAGCTGGCCGAATGCGACGGCAGCACCGGGTGGCGCGCCACCGAGGCCACCACGCGGTCCTGCCGCAGGGCGGACGCCTCGGTCTTGGGCAGCAGGGCCAGGACCTGCTCGGCGTCGAGCTTGAGACTGCGCGACATGGCCGACGCCAGGCCACGCACGAAAGCCATGCCCGGCAGCCGGTCGTAGTCGTCGGCCTCCAGCGCTTCCAGGCGTTGCGGCGGCACCTTGAGCACCGCGGCCAGCGACGCCAGATGCAGGCCGGCACGTTCGCGCGCCTGGCGCAGCGTCTGCCCGGCGGTCAGGGCACCGCCGCCCTGCCCCTGGGCTGGGGCCGTCACGGTTTCTTGGGAAGGAACTCGCTCACCAGTCATAGTCATTTTTCAATTCCGCCGCGCGCCTGCGCGGCCAGTTCCAGGGAATCCGGGTAGCGGCGGCGCAATTGCTCGGCCAACTGCCATGCGGTGTCCGGATGGCCCAGCGCCCGCTCGACCTCCACACCCAACGCCAGGCTGCCGGCGCTGGCCTGGTCGCTGTTGTTCAAGCGTCGCAGGTAGGCCCGCGCCTGCTCGCTGCGGCCATCGGCGTGCAGCAAGCTCGCCAGTTCATAGTTCGCAGCCGCGTGGCTGCGATCCCGCTCCAGCACCTGCCGCCACGCCGCCTCGGCCTGCGCCAGATCGCCCGCACGCGCATGGCACCAGGCGCTGACCGCTCCGGTCTTTTCCTGCTCAGTATAGGCAGGATCGGCGACGGCCAAGGCGAACTGGCGCTGCGCATCGGCATACTGGCCGGCCTCGCACTGCACATAGCCCAGGTTGTGCAGCAACTCGCCACGACCGGGCCGCAGCGCCAGCGCGCGGCGCAGGCTGCGCTGGGCCTCGTCGGGCTGGCCCTGGCGCTGGCGAATCAAGCCCAGCAGGCTGTACGCATCGGCATCGCGTGGGTCGTGCGCCAGGCTTTGCTGCACCTCTTCGAGCGCAATGTCCAGGCGTCCCTGCTCGTAGTACGCAGTGGCCAGACGCAGCCGCGCCTGGGCCCGGCGGTGGGCATCGCTGGTCATGAAGAGGCTGGGGGCGGCGGTCGCGTCTTCGGTGCTGCGACGGGCCTCGGCCGCGGGCGCTGTCGCGCAGCCCGCCATCAGGCTTGCCGCGGCCAGCAAACCGGCCACGGCGATTCGCCATCCATGCTGCGGCAGGTGAAACAACATGCGGGGCGCGCCCTCACGCTCCCGCGGAAGCAGGGGTGCGCGGCACCGGCTTGAGCTCGATCACGCGCTTTTGCGCCATGCGCTCGGCCGCGTTGGTGCGGTCGCGCACGTCGCCGGCCAACTGGCCGCAGGCCGCGTCGATGTCGTCGCCCCGCGTCTTGCGCACGGTCGTGATGATGCCTGCCCCGTTGAGGATGGCCGCGAAGTTCTGGACCACCGCGTTGGGCGAGCGATGCAGGCCGGACGCCGGAAAGGGGTTGAACGGAATCAGATTGAACTTGCAGGGCACGCCCGTGCCCCGGTGGTGGCGCACCCACTCCACCAGTTGGCGGGCATGTTCGGGCTGGTCGTTGACGCCATCGAGCATGCAGTACTCGAAGGTGATGAAATCGCGCGGCGCGTGGTCGAGGTAACGCACACAGGCGTCGAGCAGCTCGGCGATCGGGTATTTGCGGTTGAGCGGCACGAGGTGGTCGCGCAACTCGTCGGTGGGCGCGTGCAGCGACACGGCCATGGCCACCGGACAGTCCTGGGCCAGGCGGTCCATCATGGGCACGACGCCCGAGGTGGAGACCGTCACGCGGCGGCGCGAGAGCCCGTAGCCGTGGTCGTCGAGCATGGTGCGCAGCGCGGGCACCAGCGCGCCGTAGTTCTGCAGCGGCTCGCCCATGCCCATCATCACCACGTTGGAGATGACACGGTCCGTGGTGCCCAGGCGCTGGCGCAGGAAATGCTCGGCATACCAGAGCTGGGCGATGATCTCGCTGGTCTTGAGGTTGCGCGCGAAGCCCTGGTGCCCAGTCGAGCAGAAGCGGCATCCGACGGCGCAGCCGGCCTGGGACGACACGCACAGCGTGCCGCGGTCGTCCTCGGGGATGAATACGGTTTCGACCGCGTTGCCGCCGCCCACGTCGAACAGCCACTTGATGGTGCCGTCGGCGGAGACGTGTTCGGTCAACACGGCCAGGGCCTGCACGCGCGCGCAGCCCTTGAGTTTTTCGCGCAGCGACTTGGCCAGATCACTCATCTGGTCGAAGTCGGCCGCGCCGCGCTGGTGGATCCACCGGAACAGCTGGGTCGCGCGAAACCGCTTTTCACCCAGCCGCTCGCAGAACGCGGCCAGACCGTCGAGATCGAAGTCAAGCAAGTTGGCCGTGGTCATGATGGGAATCCAGTCAGCAAAAACGTCGGTATCGGCCGCGGCTTAGCGGCTGTAGACGTTCAGTGCGGGGAAGAAGAAAGCCACTTCGACGGCGGCCGTTTCGGCAGCGTCGGAGCCGTGCACGGCGTTGGCGTCGATGCTGTCGGCGAAGTCGGCGCGGATGGTGCCGGGTTCAGCCTTCTTGGGGTCGGTGGCGCCCATCAGATCGCGGTTCTTGAGGATGGCGTTTTCGCCTTCGAGCACTTGCACGAACACGGGGCCGGAGATCATGAACTCGACCAGATCCTTGAAGAAGGGACGGGCCTTGTGCACGGCGTAGAACTGCTCGGCTTCAGCGCGCGAGAGCTGGGTCAGGCGGGCAGCGGCAATCTTCAGGCCAGCGGCTTCAAAGCGGGCGACGATCTGGCCGATGGCGTTCTTGGCAACAGCGTCGGGCTTGATGATGGAGAGGGTACGTTCGATAGCCATGATGGTCCTGTCAGGGATTTTTCGAGTGATGGAAAAACGAAAGGCGCATGCGGCAAGGCTGCCGCATGCAAAAGGGTGAGCATTTTAACCTGTGCAAGGCCCGCGGGCCGGGCACGGGCGCCTGCCGCGCGGGCGGGCGCCGTCTGTTCGGGTCAGCGCGAACGGCCGCCGCGGCCGCCACGGCCACCGTTGCCGCCGCCGCCATAACCACCACCACCGCCGCCGCCACGGCGCTGGCCGCCGAAGCCGGAGCCCGCGCGCGAGAAGCTGTCGGCGCCGATGTAGCCCACCGACGTGCGCATCGGGTCGGGCTGGCCGTCGCCACGACCGCCGGGCATGCCGTCGTTGCCGAAGCCGCGCCGGCGTGCACCACGAATCTGCGCCAGGCTGCGGCTTTGCATGTAGGCATCGGCCGTCGGCTGCTTTTCGGGCTGCTCGCCGCGCGGCTGGTTGTTCTGGTCCGGGTTCTGCCCGTTGCCACGATTGCCCTTGTTGCCGCCGCGCCGGCCATCCTGGCGCGTGCCATTGCCACCGTTGCCACCACCGCCATTGCCGCCGTGATTGCCACCACCATAGCCGCCGTGGTTGCCACCGCCATGGTTGTTGTTGCCCTGACGCGCCTTGGGCGGCCGGTTGTCGTCAAAACGCTCGCCCGCGGGCTGGCCACCGCCGCCCTGCGCCTTGTTGTTGCGCCCGCCTCGGCCGCCCTGGCGGTTGTTGCCACCGCGCCCCTGGCGATTGCCCGTGGGCTGGCTGATGCTTTCGGAGGACAAGGGCCCGCCCGAAGCCTGCGTGAGCGCACGGATTTCGCGGTCATCCAGCTCGATCCAGGCGCCGCGCTTGAGACCGCGCGGCAGCACCATGGCGCCATAGCGGATGCGGATGAGGCGGCTGACGGCGTGGCCGACCGACTCGATCATGCGGCGCACTTCGCGGTTGCGGCCTTCGGCAATGGTCACGCGGTACCAGCAGTTGGCGCCGTCACCGCCACCTTCTTCGATGCTCTGGAACTGGGCCATGCCATCGTCCAGGCGCACGCCGTCGAGCAGTTGCTGCTTTTCTTCCTGGCTCAGCGCGCCCAGCACGCGCACCGCGTACTCGCGCTGCAGGCCGAAACGCGGGTGCATCAGGCGGTTGGCCAGCTCACCCGAGCTGGTGAACAGCAGCAGGCCTTCGGTGTTGAGGTCCAGACGCCCCACCGATTGCCACTTGCCCTGGTAGAGCTTGGGCAGACGGCGGAAGACGGTCGGGCGGTTCTGCGGATCGTCATGCGTGACCACCTCGCCCACCGGCTTGTGATAGGCCAGCACACGCGGCGGCGGCGGCGCGATGCGCACGCGGATGACCTTGCCATTGACCTTGATCTGATCGCCGAACTGGATACGCTGGCCGACGTGGGCCGGCTCGTTGTTCACCGAGATCTTGCCCTCGGTGATCATCTGTTCCATCTCCAGGCGCGAGCCCATGCCGGCCTGGGCCAGCACCTTGTGCAGCTTGGGCGTCTCGGGCTGGGGCTGCAGCGCCCGCTTGGGCGGGGGCAGCGACTCGTCGGCCTCGTCGGCATCGAACTGGCCGGAAATCACGTCGGCAAACAGCGTCGGAGGGACTGCTTCGCCGGCCGTGGCAGCGTGCTCGAACGCCGCGCCATCGGCATCCTCGGCCTGATCGGCACCCTCGTGCTCGGCGGCATCGTCGTCGCGGGGCTTGCGTCGGTCGGCACCACCCACGCCGTACTTGCTGCGCAGCTTGCGGCGGCGCTTGCCGGGCCCTTGCGAGCGCTCGTCGCCCGACTCCGCTGGCGCAGCGGACGCCTGCCCTTCATCGGACTCGGCGGCAGCGAACGCAACCTTCGGCTCTTCGGCCACGGGCGGCGGCGACCACTCGGCCGCGGCGGGCTGGGCGACCGCATCGGCAGCGGCCCCATCCTGGTACACCCCTTCGTCGGCCACGGCCTTGCGCGGGCGGCGGGTGCGCTTGGGTTTCGCTTCGCCGTCGGCGGAAGCAGCGGCGCTGGCCGCCTCGGCAGCAGGCACCGACGCGGACTCGGCCGAGGCGGGTGCCGCCGTCTCCACAGCCGCATCGGCGGCCGCAGTCTTGCGGGCGCGCGGCTTGCGCGGCGCCTTGGCCGGCTGGTCGGCGTCAGGTTGGCCGGAGTCGAATCCGGGCAACGAAGGAGTGGTGTTTTCGTCGTTCATTCAGGAGGTCTTCAGTTGGACTCCAACCCCGCCCTCGGGCTTGGCCGGGGACGGACGTTTGTTTGTCAGTTGTCGTTCTTTACGTTGGCATCAGGAGGGCCGGGGCGGCTCATCGCCCTGGGCATCCTCCTCCTCATCGCCATCCGCTTGCGGATCCGCCGCGGGTGGCGACGGTGGCGATGTCAATTCGAAACCGTCGCCAGGCCCGGCATCCGGTTCATCCTGCACGCCTTGCGGCGGCGTCTCCCCAGCCTCGCCCGCCAGGGCCAGCGCGGCGGCCTCTTCCTCGATGGCCAGCGCCCCTTGCAACTGGTCGATCATCGGAGAGACGCTGCCGTCGAGCGCCGGCAGCTCGTCGAGCGAGGACAGGCCCAGGTCGTCGAGAAACTGCCGCGTGGTGGCGAACAGCGCGGGCCGCCCGACGGCCTCGCGGTAGCCAATCACCTCGATCCAGCCCCGGTCCTCCAGTTGCTTGATGATCTGCGAGCTGATCGTCACGCCGCGGATGTCCTCCATGTCGCCACGCGTGCAAGGCTGGCGATAGGCAATGATGGCCAGCGTCTCCAGCGTCGCGCGGGTGTAGCGCGGCGGCTTTTCCGGACGCAGCCGGTCGAGAAACTCGCGCATCTCGGGCCGGCTCTGGAAACGCCAGCCGCTGGCGACCTGCACCAGCTCCACGCCACGCGGCGTCCACGTCACGCGCAACTGGTCGAGCAACTCACGGATGGTGTCGGCGCCCAGTTCGTCGTCGAACAGGACACGCAGCTCACGCACCGTGAGCGGCTGCTGAGCACAGATCAAAGCGGTCTCGAGGACGCGAACTGCATCCACCGTGTTCATGGTGCCATCAAAACTTCTAGGAAGGAACGCCCCACAGCATTCGGGGACCGCAAGGCGTCTGGAAAGCGAGATCAACCTGGACAGAGGTGCCACCGGGCACGTCGCAGGGCTGCCGCAGCAGCAGGGCGGGCAAACCTGGCGCCACGCCTTGAAGCGGCCTAGGGACTGGCCGGATGGCTCTCATTGTAACTGAGCCCCAGCAAACGTCCAGCCTCGGCCATGTCCTGTGGCAAATCGGCATAAAAACACAGGGGCTCGCCAGTCATGGGGTGGACAAAGGCCAGCCGCCAGGCGTGCAGCGCCTGCCGGTGCAGGCCGCCCGCGGGCGCGCCGCCGTAAAGCGCATCGCCGACCAGCGGATGCCCCAGGCTCGCCATGTGCACGCGGATCTGATGCGTGCGCCCGGTCCCGAGCGTGCAGCGCACCCAGCACCAGGCGTCGCGGCTGACCAGGGGCTCGATGGTGGTCGAGGCCGTCTTGCCGGGCGACAGTGCCAGGTCGACCACCGCCATGCGCAGGCGATTGGCCGGATCACGCCCGATCGGCGCGTTGACCTCGCGCCGCTCGCCACCCCGCCAGGGCCGGTGCGCCAATGCGAGGTACTGGCGGCTGACGTCGCGGCGCGCGATCAGCGCCACCAGCGCGTCCATGGCCGCCCGCGTGCGCGCCACGACCATCAGGCCGCTGGTGTCCTTGTCCAGGCGATGCACGATGCCGGCGCGCGGCAGTTGCGCGGCCTGGGCATCGGCGGCCAGCAGCCCGTTGAGCAGCGTGCCCGACCAGTTGCCTGGCGCGGGATGCACGACCAGGCCGACCGGCTTGTTGACGATCAACAGATGCTCGTCGCGGTGGACGATGTCGAGCGCCATGGGCTCGGGCTTGAAGGCCTGGCTCTGTGGCGTGGGGCGCAGCTCGACCACCCATTCCTCGCCCGCCTTGGTCTTGAGCGAGGCCTTGGCCGGCGCGGCCACGGCGTCGCCGGGCTTTACATTCTTTTTCCGGACCAGCCCCTGCTCGATGAGTTGCTGCAAATAACTGCGTGAAAACTCGGGCAACAATTCGGCCAGCACCTTGTCCAGCCGCTGGCCATTGGCCTGTGAAGGCAGGGTCAATGCACGGTACTCGACGCCCTCGCCCGGGTCGGCGGCCTCGTCGGCCTCGGGCCGGGAATCTTCAGGGTACGAATGAGTCAATGGAGCGGTCGATATAATTTTGGCCGGGCGCCCTGAGGGCCCTCACCTGTTAATAAGGATCGGATTTGATGTCCAGCACTCGATTATCAATGCTGCGCGCCGGCAGTCTCGCCCTGGTGGCCTCTGCGCTGTTCGCTGGCTGCGCCACCAAGAACGATGACCCGACCGTCGGCTGGAGCCCAAACCGCATCTACTCGGAAGCCAAGGACGAATTCGCCGCCGGCAACTATGAAAAAGCGATCACCTACTACGATCGCCTGGAAGGCCGTGCCGCCGGCACGCCGCTGGCCCAGCAGGCCCAGCTCGACAAGGCCTTTGCCCAGTACAAGAACGCGGACAAGGCCCAGGCCCTGGCCACGCTCGACCGCTTCATCCGCCTGCACCCGGCCAGCCCGGCCATGGACTACGCGCTGTACCTGCGCGGCCTGGTGAACTTCAACGACGACCTGGGCATGCTGTCCTTCATCTCGCGCCAGGACCTGTCCGAGTGCGACCAGCAGGCGGCCAAGGAGTCTTACGAGTCCTTCCAGCAACTGGCCACGCGTTTCCCGGAGTCCAAGTACACACCGGACGCCACCCAGCGCATGACCTACATCGTCAACTCGCTGGCCCAGTACGAAGTGCACGTGGCGCGCTACTACTACTCGCGCGGCGCCTACGTGGCCGCCATCAACCGCGCGCAGACGGCGATTGCCGAGTACAAGGAAGTGCCGGCCATCGAGGAAGCGGTCTACATCCTGGCGCGCTCCTACGATGCGCTGGGCATGACGCAACTGCGCGACGACACGCTGCGCGTGCTGAAGGACAACTACCCCAACCGCGACGTCAAGCGCACCTTCGATCGCAAGAGCGACAACCCGTGGTGGAAACTGTGGTGATGGCCGGCTGACCAGCCGCATCGCCTTCCCATCAGGCCGGCACCGATTGCCGGCCTTTTTCTTTTGGGACCGCGGCCAGGCTCAGAACGTGCTGGCGCTCTCGAATCCAGCCGATGGCGCGTCGTTCTCGTCACCCGCCGCATGGCCGGCCTGCAGTGCCAGCAGCGCCTGCTCGTACTCGGCCGGTGTCTGCAGCACCCGCATGGGCGGCAGGGCCGCCAGCAGGCGGCGGCCGTAGCCCATGGTGGTCAGCCGCGTGTCGCCGATCACCAGGATGCCGCGATCGGTCTCGCGCCGGATCAGGCGGCCGGCACCCTGCTTGAGCGCCACCGCCGCCTCGGGCAGCGAGTAGTCGGCAAAGGAACTGCGGCCCTGGGCTTCGAGCCGGCGTGAACGCGCCTCGACCAGCGGGTCGTTGGGCGGCGGAAACGGCAGTTTGTCGATGACCACGAGCTGCAGCGCGTCGCCCGGCACGTCCACGCCTTCCCAGAACGAGGTCGAGGCCACCAGCACGCAGCCGCGCTGGCCGTGGCTGTCGCCCGTGCGGAAACGCTCGATCAGCGCACGTTTGGACGCCTGCCCCTGGACCAGGATGTCGAGCTGCTCGCCCAGCGCCTGGGCCAGCACGTCGCCGATGGCGCGCAGCGCGCGCAGCGTGGTGGTCAGCACCAGCGTGCGCCCGCCCAGGCGGCGCGCGCCTTCGGCGGCCACGTGCGCGATGGCCGCGCTGTGCGACGGATCGCCCGGCTTGGGCAGGTGGCGCGGCACGTAGATCGCGGCCTGCCGGGCATAGTCGAAGGGGCTGTCGACCTGCAGGATGTCGGCGCTTTCCAGGCCACAGGGCTCGGTGAACCAGCGCAGCCGCGTGTCGGCCCCCAGCGTGGCCGAGGTGAAGATGAGCGCGCAAGGCTGGGCGCTGGGTTCGGCCGATGCTTCGTCGCCGGGTGCGCCGGCGAGCAGCGCGGCCTCGTCATCGCCCCAGGGCGGCCCCTCGTCGTCGTCCCACGGTGGCGGTTCCTCGTGGGCGGATGGCGCCGCACGGCCCGAAGGGGTGTCGGCCGCGGCACCTGCGGGCGAAGCGCCCAGCATACGACGGCGCACGGTGTCGGCAATGTCCAGCGGCGCTTCCTTCAGACGCAGGGCCTGGCTGCCGACCTCGACCCAGCGCACGTACTCGGGCTTGGGCGCGGTGCGGAAATGGGCGCAGTGCGCCAGCATCTGCTGCGCACGTTCGAGCAGCTTGGCAAAGTCCGGGGCCATTTCTTCCACGGCCGCCAAAGCCTCCACCGCCTGATCGCAGGCCGCCTCGACACCATCGACAGCCCGAGCCCAATCGGCGGGCGAAACACCCTCGGGCGTGGCGTCCAGCCAGCGCAGCTTGGCGTCCGGGTATTGTTTGCCGACGGCCAGGCGCAGTTCGCGCGCGGCGCGGTCGAGCCCGGCCGCCACGGCCTGCCAGTCGACCAGCCCACGGGCACGCTGCAGGCCGGCGGCCAGGGTGTCGTGCGCCAGGTCCAGCAACTGGCGCGTGCCCAGTTGCACGCCCAGGAACTGCACGCCGGTTTCGTTGAGCTGATGCGCCTCGTCGAAGACCGCGACCGAGACCGAGGGCAGCAGCTCGGCCACGCCCGACTCGCGCACGGCCATGTCGGCAAAGAAGAGGTGGTGGTTGATCACCACGATGTCGGCGGCCATGGCCTCGCGCCGCGCGAGGTTGACGTGGCAGGCCTTGTAATGCTCGCAGTCCGAGCCCAGGCAGTTCTCGCGCGTGGACGTGACCAGCGGGATGATGGGCGAGCGCTCGTCCAGGCCCTCGATCTCGGCCAGGTCGCCGCGCCGCGTGGTCCTGGCCCAGCGCTCGACACGCGCCAGCGCACGCTGCATGAAGGCATCGCTCAGGGCATCGTCGTGGCGCGCGAGTTCCATGCGGTGCAGGCACAGATAGCTGGCGCGGCCCTTGAGCAGCGCCAGCCGCGTGGGCAGGCCCATGGCCTGCACCAGCATGGGCAGGTCACGCCCGTAGAGCTGGTCCTGCAGCGTCTTGGTGGCCGTGGAGATCAGCGCACGCTGGCCCGACAGCAGTGTGGGCACGAGGTAGGAAAAAGTCTTGCCCGTGCCCGTGCCCGCTTCCACCACGAGCGGGTGGCGCGAGACGATGGCGCGCGCCACCGCCTGCGCCATGGCCTGCTGGCCACTGCGCTCGTGGAACTGCTGCGTGGCCTCGGCCAGCCAGCCCGAGGCCGAGAAGGCGTCGAGCGTGGCCTGCTCCAGCGGCACGTCGGGAATCACGGGGGAGAAATCGGTCACGAAGAAAACGCGGGGCTCGCGGACAAAGAAAAAGGCCGGCCTGATGCCGGCCATGGGCCCTGATGATACGCAAGCGGCGCGAGCGCCGCCGGGTGTGGGATCAGGTCAGCTTGGTGTCGACGATGCGCCGCTCCAGCGCCAGGAATTCGGCCGACTGCATCTCGGTCAGGCGCGAGACGGTGCGCGGGAATTCGTGCGACAGCGGCCCCTGCGTGTACAGCGCCTCGGGCGCCACGGCGGCCGAGACGATGAGTTTGACGCGCCGGTCGTAGAGCACGTCGATGAGCAGCGTGAAACGGCGTGCGGCCGAGGCCATGGCCACGCTCATCTGCGGCACGTTGGAGAGCACCAGCGTGTGGTACTGGTTGGCGATCTCCAGGTAGTCGTTCTGCGAACGCGGGCCGTCGCACAGCGTCTTGAAGTCGAACCAGATCACGCCGCCGGCGCGGCGGCGCACGGGCAGCTCGCGGCCTTCGATGGTCACCGTGGACGCGTCGTCGCGGGTCTCGGCGATCTTGTCGAAGGCGGCGTTGAGCGCGGCGTCCGACTCGGGCCCCAGCGGGGTGTGGTAGAGCTTGACCTGCTCGAGCGTGCGGCGGCGGTAGTCGGTGCCGTTGTCGACGTTGAGCACCTCCAGCTTGTCGTTGAGCAGCTTAATGGCCGGCAGGATGCGGTCGCGGTGCAGGCCATCCGGGTACAGATCGTCGGGCCGGAAATTGGAGGTGGTGACAAAACCCACGCCGTTGTCGAACAGCGCGTCGAGCAGGCGGTGCAGGATCATGGCGTCGGTGATGTCGGCCACGTGGAATTCGTCGAAGCAGATGAGCTGGTAGCGCTGCGCGATGCGGCGGCCCAGTTCGTCGAGCGGGTTGACCGTGCCCTGCAGGCTGGCGAGCTCGCGGTGCACCTCGTGCATGAATTCGTGGAAATGCAGGCGCGTCTTGCGCTCCACGTTCACGGCGTTGAAGAAGCAGTCCATCAGGAAGCTCTTGCCGCGCCCCACCCCGCCATACATGTAGACGCCGCGCGGCACCGCCGGGCGTTTGAACAGGCGCTTGAGGCGGCTGGCCGACTGCGCCTGGTAGGTGTCCCAGTCCTGCGCGCAGCGCTCGAGCGCCTGGATGGCACGCAACTGCGCCGCGTCGGCCTGGAAGCCACGCTTGGCCAGTTCGGCCTGGTAGTTTTCGGTAACGGACACGGGCATCGACGTCGCTGCAAACAAAGGAAGGAACAGGTGCCTGCCGCCGCTCTAAAAGACGGCGCCCCGATGCCGGTGGGCAACGGGGCGGGCACTCGGCTTGAGCAAGACGGGGCTGGCTCGCAAAAGCCCGCCCGCTTGCATCGGCACTCAGAAATTCAGAGTGCGCTTGTCGACGGCCAGAGCCGCTTCCTTGGTCGCTTCGGACAAGGACGGGTGGGCGTGGCAGATGCGCGCGATGTCTTCGGCGCTGGCCTTGAAGGCCATGGCGACCACGGCTTCGGAGATCAGCTCCGAGGCTTGCGGGCCGACGATGTGCACACCCAGGATTTCGTCGGTCTTGGCGTCGGCCAGGAACTTGACGAAGCCGGTCGTGTCGCCCAGCGCGCGTGCGCGGCCGTTGGCCAGGAAGGGGAAGGAGCCCGCCTTGTAGGCCACGCCTTCGGCCTTGAGCTGCTGCTCGGTCTTGCCGACCCACGCGATTTCCGGGTTGGTGTAGATCACCCAGGGGATGATGCCGAAGTCGACATGGCCGTGCTGGCCGGCGATGCGCTCGGCCACCGCCACGCCCTCTTCCTCAGCCTTGTGCGCGAGCATGGGGCCACGCACCACGTCACCCACGGCCCAGACGCCCGGCAGGTTGGTCTTGCACTCGTCATCGACCACGATGGCGCCGCGCTCGTCGAGCTTGAGGCCCACGGCTTCGGGGTTCAGGCCCACGGTGTTGGCCACGCGGCCGATCGAGACGATGAGCTTGTCGACGTCCAGCGTCTGGGCTTCGCCCTTGGCCGAGGTGTAGGCCACGCTCACGCCCTTCTTGCCGGTCTTGATCTCGCCGACCTTGGCGCCCAGCTCGATCTTCAGGCCTTGCTTGTCGAAGGCCTTCTTGGCTTCCTTGGCAACCTGCTCGTCGGCAGCGGCCAGGAAGGTCGGCAGGCCTTCGAGGATGGTCACTTCAGCACCCAGGCGGCGCCAGACCGAACCGAGTTCCAGACCGATCACGCCCGAGCCGATCACGCCCAGCTTCTTGGGCACGGCGCCGAGGCGCAGCGCGCCGTCGTTGGACAGGATCAGTTCTTCGTCGAACGCCGCGCCCGGCAGCGCACGTGCGCTCGAACCCGTGGCCACGATGATCTGCTTGCCGGTCAGAACTTCTTCTTCCTTGCCCGCGACCTTGATCTCGTAGCCGCCGTCGACCGCCTTCACGAAGGAGCCACGGCCGTGGAAGAAGGTGACCTTGTTCTTCTTGAACAGGTAGAGGATGCCGTCGTTGTTCTGCTTGACGACGTTGTCCTTGCGGCCGACCAGCTTGGCCAGGTCCAGGCCCAGGCCCTTGACCTCGATGCCGTGCTCGGCAAAGTGCTTGCCGGCGTGCTCGTAGTGCTCGGACGACTGCAGCAGCGCCTTGGACGGGATGCAGCCGACGTTGGTGCAGGTGCCGCCCGGGGCCGGTCCGCCAGCGGCGTTTTTCCACTCGTCGATGGCGGCCACGTTGAAGCCGAGTTGTGCAGCGCGGATGGCGGCGATGTAGCCGCCGGGGCCGCCGCCGATGACGATGACGTCGAATTGTTTGGACATGAAGGGAGTTCCTTGAAGGCAAGTGCCCGGTGCGCCGCAGAGCTTGCGCTCCACCTGGAACAGAGGCCATTGCGGGCCTCTGGGCGCATCCGGGTTCAGGGTGATGCGAAGAAAGAAGTGGCGCCGACGATCAGATGTCGAACAGCAGACGTGCCGGGTCTTCCAGCGCTTCCTTCATGGCGACCAGGCTCAGCACGGCTTCGCGGCCGTCGATGATGCGGTGGTCGTAGGACAGAGCCACGTAGTTGATCGGGCGAACCACGATCTGGCCGTTTTCCACCACGGCACGGTCCTTGGTCGCGTGCACGCCCAGGATGGCCGATTGCGGCGGGTTGATGATGGGCGTCGACAGCATGGAGCCGAAGGTGCCACCGTTGGAGATGGTGAAGGTGCCGCCCGTCAGCTCTTCCAGGCCCAGCTTGCCGTCCTTGGCCTTCTGGCCGAACTCGGCGATCTTCTTTTCGATGTCGGCAAAGCTCAGT
Organism: Paracidovorax wautersii; assembly: GCA_009912175.1. Taxonomy (GTDB): domain Bacteria; phylum Pseudomonadota; class Gammaproteobacteria; order Burkholderiales; family Burkholderiaceae_C; genus Comamonas_F; species Comamonas_F wautersii_A. The sequence continues at coordinate 74,922 of WNDQ01000009.1, forward strand.
TGGTCGGCGTTGCGCAGGATGGGCACCACCAGGCCGCGCGGCGAGCCCACGGCAATGCCGATGTCGAAGTAGCCGTGGTAGATGATGTCGTTGCCGTCGACGCTGGCGTTGACGACCGGGTACTTCTTGAGGGCGTGCACGGCCGCCTTCACGAAGAAGCTCATGAAGCCCAGCTTGACGCCGTGCTCTTTGGTGAAGCTGTCCTGGAAGCGCTTGCGCAGTTCCATCAGGGGCGCCATGTTGACTTCGTTGAAGGTCGTCAGGATGGCGTTCTGTTGCTGCGATTGCAGCAGGCGCTCGGCCACGCGGGCACGCAGGCGACTCATGGGCACGCGCTGCTCGGGGCGATCACCCAGACCGGCCAGGGTCGGTGCGGGTGCAGCGGCCTTGGCGGGCGCGGGGGCGGCGGCGGGCTTGGTGCCCGAGGCCACGGCGGCCAGCACGTCACCCTTGGTCACGCGGCCGTCCTTGCCGGTGCCGGCCACGTCGCCGGTCTTGAGGTTGTTGTCGGCCAGCAGCTTGGCGGCGGCGGGCATGGCGACATCGGCCTTGGCGCTGCTGGAAGCGGCGGCGGGCGCGGGGGCCGAAGCGGGGATGGCCTTGACTTCGAGCGGGCTGACTTGTGCCTGGGCGTCGGTGTCGATCTTGGCGATGACTTCGTCGCTGGTCACGCTGGCGCCGTCGTCCTTGACGATGTTGACGATCACGCCGGAGGCCGGGGCCGGCACTTCGAGCACGACCTTGTCGGTTTCGATCTCGATGAGGATCTCATCGGCGGTCACGGTCTCGCCGGGCTTCTTTTTCCACTGCAGCAGCGTGGCCTCGGCCACGGACTCGGACAGTTGCGGAACCTTGACTTCTACGATAGGCATGATGTTTGTCTTCCTTGATGGGGCAATGTATCGGGGTGCTTGTCAAAAAGGCGGGGCCGTCGACGCGGCACCCGCCTGGATCGTCTTTACTTGCTCAGGATAAAGCCCTTGAGCTTGGCAAACGCGGCATCGATCAACGCCTTCTGCTGCTCCTGGTGCAGGTGGGCGTAACCAACGGCGGGCGACGCCGAAGCCGGACGGCCAGCGTAGCCGAGCTTCTGGCCCTCGACCATGTTTTCGTGGATGTAGTGCTGCACGAAGAACCAGGCACCCTGGTTCTGCGGCTCGTCCTGCGTCCAGACGATCTCGGTCGCGTTCGGGTACTTCTTGAGCTCGGCCGCGAACACCTTGTGCGGGAAGGGGTAGAGCTGTTCGACGCGGATGATGGCCGTGTCGTAATCCTTCTTGGCTTCGCGCGCCTTGACCAGGTCATAGTAGACCTTGCCCGAGCAGGCGACCACACGCTTGACCTTCTTGGCGTCGATGTCGGCAAAGGTCTCGCCGATCACCGTCTGGAACGAGCCATCGGTGAACTCGGACAGCGGCGAGGTGGCGTCCTTGTTGCGCAGCAGCGACTTGGGCGTGAGGATGATCAGCGGCTTGCGCAGCTGGCGCACCATCTGGCGGCGCAGCAGATGGAAGATCTGGCTGGCCGTGGTGGGCTGCACGACCTGCATGTTCAGGTCGGCCGACAGCTGCATGAAGCGCTCCAGGCGGGCCGAGCTGTGCTCGGGGCCCTGGCCTTCGTAGCCGTGCGGCAGCATCAGCGTCAGGCCGTTGACGCGGCCCCACTTGACTTCACCCGAGGCGATGAACTGGTCGATCACGACCTGCGCGCCGTTGACGAAGTCGCCGAACTGGGCTTCCCAGATCACCAGCGTGTTCGGGTCGGTCGAGGCGTAGCCGTATTCGAAGCCGAGCACGGCCTCTTCCGACAGCAGCGAGTCGATCACGACGAACGGGGCCTGGTTGTCGGCCACGTTCTGCAGCGGAATGTAGGTGCCTTGGTCGAACTTCTCGCGGTTCTGGTCATGCACCACCGAGTGACGGTGCGTGAAGGTGCCACGGCCGCAGTCCTCGCCCGACAGGCGCACCGGATAGCCGCTGGCCACCAGCGATGCAAACGCCATGCTCTCGCCCATGCCCCAGTCGACGTTGACTTCGCCCCGGCCCATGGCGGCGCGGTCGTTGTAGACCTTCTTGAGCAGCGGGTGCGGCGTGACGGTTTCGGGGATGAAGGTGATGCGCTCGGCCAGGCGCTTCCACTCGGCCAGCGGAATCGCGGTGTCGGCCGCGTCGGTCCACTTCTTGTTGAGGAAGGGGCTCCAGTCGACGGCGTACTTGTTCTTGAAGTTGGTCAGCACCGGGTCGACCGTGTGCTTGCCTTCGTCGAGCGCCGCGCGGTAGGCCTTGGCCAGGTCGTCGCCCAGCGTGTCGCCCAGGCCCTGGGCCGTGAGCTTGTCGGCGTAGAGACGGCGCGTGCCGGGGTGGGCGGCAATCTTCTTGTACATCAGCGGCTGGGTGAGCGAGGGCGTGTCCTGCTCGTTGTGGCCCAGCTTGCGGAAACAGACGATGTCGACGACCACTTCCTTGCTGAACTCGGCGCGGTACTCGATGGCCAGCTCGACCGCCAGGGCCACGGCCTCGGGGTCGTCGCCGTTGACGTGCAGCACCGGCGCTTCGTTCATCTTGACCACGTCGGTGCAATACACCGTCGAGCGCGTGTCACGCGGGTCGGACGTGGTGAAACCGATCTGGTTGTTGATGACGATGTGCACCGTGCCGCCCGTGGTGTAGCCACGGGTTTCGGCCAGCGCCAGCGTTTCCATGACCACGCCCTGGCCAGCAAAGGCGGCGTCGCCGTGCACCAGCACGGGCAGCACCTGCTTGCCCTTGGGGTCGCCGCGGCGATCCATGCGGGCGCGCACCGAGCCTTCGACCACGGGGTTGACGATTTCGAGGTGGGACGGGTTGAACGCCAGGCTCAGGTGGACCGGGCCGCCGGGGCTGGAGACGTCGGAGCTGAAGCCCTGGTGGTACTTCACGTCGCCCGAGGGCAGGTTCTCGGGGGCGGTGTGGTCGAACTCGGAGAACAGGTCCTTGGGCGACTTGCCCAGGGTGTTGACCAGCACGTTCAGGCGGCCGCGGTGGGCCATGCCGATGACGATTTCCCGCACGCCGCGGCTGCCGGCGTGGCGGATGATCTCGTCCATGGCGACGATGAAGCTCTCGCCACCTTCGAGCGAGAAGCGCTTCTGGCCCACGTACTTGGTGTGCAGGAAACGCTCCAGGCCTTCGGCCGCGGTCAGGCGCTCGAGGATGCCCCTCTTGCGCTCGGCCGAGTATTGCGGCTTGGTGCGTGTGGTTTCGAGCTTCTCGGCCCACCAGCGCTGCTGGGCGCGGTCGGTGATGTGGGTGTACTCGGCGCCGATGGTGCCGCAGTAGGTTTCGCGCAAGGCGTTCAGCAACTCGCGCAAGGACATGGTTTCCTTGCCGTAGAACGTGTTGCTGGTGTTGAAGACGGTTTCGAGGTCGGCGTCGGTGAAGCCGTAGAAGGACGGGTCGAGCTCGGGGATGGCGGGGCGTTCCAGGCGCTTGAGCGGGTCCAGATCGGCCCAGCGCACGCCGACGTCGCGGTAGGCGGCAATCAGCTGCTGGACGGCGGTGCGCTTGCGGCCGAGCTCGGAGTCGGCGCTGGCCACCACGACCTTGTTGTAACCCTGCTTGGCACGGTCGGCAAAGGCATTGACCACCGGCAGGTGGGCCACGTCGCGGGAATCGGATCCATCGACGGCAGGCTGGTTCTGCAGCGCGTCGAAGTATTCGCGCAGGTGCTCGGGAACGCTGCCGGGGTTGTCGAGGTAGTTCTCGTACATCTCTTCGACATAGGGCGCATTGCCACCGAAGAGGTAGGAACTACCAGAAAAGGCATCGTAGGCCTTGTTCGTCTCACTCATTTTTACGCTGACCTTCGCTTCCCTGAGGGAAGCTGTAGCTGGTTAGAAAACCTTCCGCGACACGGCTTTACCGGTTAGCGGATTGCGACTGTGGCTGGGAAGGGCCAAATGCGCGAGCATTGTGCCACTGAAAGCCAATGCCCGTCCTGGGGATTTACAGCAGGATGGTCGGGATTCCACACCGCCGCAACAGCACAGACCGGCCGTATCGGTGGAAGTTCCTGGCGGCGGACATCATCAGCCGGCACGACTGCGGGGTCTTGCGCCTCCGGCAGAATGGCGGCCTATGTTGATTCAAATCATTTCCCTGCTGCTCAACGTGGCAGTCGGCCTGGTCGCCGGCGCCTGCCTGCTGCGCCTGTACATGCAATGGACGGGAACGCCCTTCTACAACCCCATCGGCCACCTGGTGCTGGCGCTGAGCAACTGGCTGGTGCTGCCGATGCGGCGCTTCATTCCGGCGGCCGGGCGGCTCGACAGCGCCAGCCTGGTGGCCGCGGCCGTGCTCAAGCTGCTGCAGCACCTGCTGCTGTCGGCCCTCATCGTCGGCCTGACGGGCGCGGCCACCCCGCTGCTGGCCACGATCGTGATGGCGCTGTTCGACCTGGCCGCGCTGGCGCTGAGCCTGGCCACCGCCGTGCTGATCGCGGCGGTCATCGCGTCGTGGCTGCGCATCGACCCGGCGCTGGCCCATGTGCTGCACCGGCTGACCGCGCCCATCCTGAACCCGTTCCGGCGCTGGGCGCCCACGCCGGGCGGGCTGGATCTGTCGCCGCTGTTCGCCATCGTGGCGATCCAGGTCCTGTCCATCGTGCTGCGCTACCTGCAGGACCTCGTGCTGCGCGCGCTGGTGATCGGCTGATTCCAGCACCGGCACCAGCCCCTTCTTTCGCCCCTTTCACCGCTTTTTTCCGGCTCAGGCCGGTAGCCGCGCGGCCAGGCAAGCCTGGATCTGGGCGACGGCGGCCGGATCCTCCAGCGTGGTCAGGTCGCCCGGCTCGCGCCCCTCGCACAGGGCCTGGATAACGCGCCGCAGCAGCTTGCCCGAGCGCGTCTTGGGCAGCGCCGTCACGAAATACACCGCCTGCGGCCGTCCGATGGCGCCCAGGCGCTGGTCGACCTGGGCCGCGATGCCGGCGGCCAGCTCGGCGCGGGCCGTCTCGCTGGCGGCCGCGTCGGCCTGGCGCGGCACGACGAAGGCGACAGCGGCCTGCCCTTTCAAGGCGTCGGCCACGCCCACCACCGCCACCTCGGCCACGGCCGGGTGCGCCGCGATGCTTTCCTCGATCTCACGCGTGCCCAGCCGGTGGCCGGCCACGTTGATCACGTCGTCGGTGCGGCCCAGGATGAAGTAATAGCCCTGCACGTCGCGCGTGGCGTAGTCGAAGGTGCTGTAGAGACCTGCTGCCCGGGAATGCTGCGCCAGTAGGTGTCGACAAAACGCGAGTCATCGCGCCAGACGGTCTGCAGGCAGCCGGGCGGCAGCGGCCCTTTGATCGCCAGCACACCCTTGGCACCGGGCTCGCGCAGTTCCTCGCCCGTGTTCGCGTCGAACAGCGCCACGTCGTAGCCGTACATGGCAAAGCCCGGGCTGCCGAGCTTGGTCGGCTGCAGCTCGACGCCACGCGCCAGCGTGAGGATGGGCCAGCCCGTCTCGGTCTGCCAGTAGTTGTCGATCACCGGCACGCCCAGCTCGCCCGCGATCCACTGCGCGGTCGGCTTGTCCAGCGGCTCGCCGGCCAGGAACAGGCTCTGCAGGCTGGACAGGTTGTAGCGGCCCAGCAGCGCCGGGTCGTGCTTGCGCAGCACGCGGATGGCCGTGGGGGCGCTGAACATGTGCGTGACGCGGTAGCGCTCGACCAGTTGCCACCAGATGCCGGCGTCGGGGCGAACAGGCAGGCCCTCGTACATCAGCGTGCTCATGCCCGCGATCAGCGGGCCGTAGACGATGTAGCTGTGGTCGACGACCCAGCCGATGTCGGAGGTGCAGAAAAACGTCTGGCCGGCCTGGGCATCGAAGATGTGCTTCATGCTGGCCGCCAGCGCCACGGCGTAACCGCCCGTGTCGCGCTGCACGCCCTTGGGTTTGCCGGTGGTGCCGCTGGTGTAGAGCGTGTAGCTGGGGTGCGTCGCGTCCACCCAGGCGCAGGCCACTTGCGCGTCGCGGTGGCGCTCGCGCAGCGCCGCGTAATCGTGGTCGCGGCCATCGACCGGCGTGAATGGCGCGAGACCCCGGTCGACCATCAGCACCGGCAGCACCGGGCCCCCGCCCTCGGCATGCAGGCGCAGGGCCTCGTCGAGCAGCGGCTTGTAGGGCACCACCTTGCCGCCGCGCGAACCCGCGTCGGCGCTGACCACCAGGGCCGGCTGCGCGTCGGCGATGCGCGTGGCCAGGCTGGCCGACGCAAAACCGCCGAACACCACCGAATGCAGTGCGCCGATGCGCGCACAGGCCAGCATGACAAAAGCGGCTTGCGGGACCATGGGCATGTAGATCAGCACACGGTCGCCCTGCCCCACGCCCAGCGACTGGAAGATCGCGGCCATGCGCTGGACCTCGTCGTGCAGTTGTGCGTAGGTGTAGACGACTTCCTGCCCCGTCTCGCTCGACACCCAGATCAGCGCGGGCTGATCGGCACGTGCCGCCAGATGCCGGTCGACGGCGTTGTGGCACAGATTGGTGGCGCCGCCCGCGAACCAGCGCGTGAAGGGCGCACGGCTGTCGTCGCACACCGTCTGGATGGGCGTGTGCCAGTCGATCAGCGCGGCCTGCTCGCGCCAGAAGTAATCGCGCGCCTGCATGGAGCGGCGGTAGAAGTCCGCGTAAAGCGTCATGGTTGTGTCTCCTGGGCAGTATCGGCCCATGGTTGGCCGCCAGCCTTGCGGCGGGCTGACAAAACGCGAAACCGGCGGATCAGGAATACCCGAAGAAGTCCGACAAGCCCAGCGCCGGCAACCCCTATTCATGGGCGAATGATTAAGGCAGACAGATTAATACTCAACCGCTGCTTCATTCATTCCAGCCGAAATACCCTCGAAAGAATTAACCCCATAGTTCTCCAACAAAATACCGGGAATCTCTCGCGCATTGACACCCTAAATTCAGCATGTAACGCTTGGCGCGCCAATTCAAAGGCGGGATTTCACCCTGTGATTCTTTCAAGAGGACTTCTCCATGCACGCCACCAAAATCATGTCTCTCGTCAGCCGCGCCCTGCTGGGAACCCTGGCCGCCGCTTCGTCCGCGGCCTATGCGGAACCCGGCCCCGACGTGGCCAAGAAACTCACCCAGCTCTACAACGACACCCGTCAGGACTGCGGCGGCCCTTCCAAGCCGGCGTTTCTGTGCTCGGGTGTTCTGCTGCGCGCGACCTGGCCGTCCATGGACTACGACTTCTTCAGCGTCAGCCCCAAGAGCCAAAAGAGCGGCGGCATTTCCGTGTCCTACCTGCGCAAGGACGCCAAGTTCCAGAAACTGGCCTTCGGGTTGAGCAGCGGGTTTTTCCTCTACCCCATCTTCAACAACCCCAAGGAAAACAAGGATTATCAGGTACTGTGCTCATTCCCCATTGATACCGCAACAGACTTTCGTGCCCAAGCAGGCTGCACCGACTCCAACCTGACCGCCACCGTCGAAAAGTACTGCCATGAACTTGGCATCCAAACCGCCGACCAATGGGTCGCTGACTATCGCATGAAGGGCAACAATAACTCGATGCAGTGCGCGTTCGACGTCCGCGACGAACGCAATCGCGATGCGGCCCCGGCGTTTTACCAGAGTATTCTGGCCATGGGGAAAATGGGGGCCTTCCAGACGCAGAACGAGTTGCGCGTGGCGAAATGGGAAGAAAACCCGCCGACTTCGCCCCCCGTCATGGCGGTGTTCTATGCCAGCGACATCGGCGTCGACGGCGCACGCCTGAACCAGATCCAGTGGTACCAGGCCACCAAGCAATACCTGCCGGTGATTCAGATGCAACTGCCGCAGACACCGGCCAATGATGCGGCCTTCATCTACAGCGACCGCAAGGACGCCATCTACCAGATGACGGCCAAGAACAGCTGCGACCGCTACATCGAAAGCGCCACCTGGATCGCGCGCGTCGACCCGGGTTTCAAGAAGACGATCATGTCGCTGCAGGTCGTGCCGACCGAGTGCGGACGCAAGGTGCAGGACGACCAGACCAACAACTTCTTCAACGAGCTGGTCGCCGGACACTACTTCGACAACAACTGGAAGGACAACCTCGACAACCGCGACAGCAACATCGCCAGCATGCGCCGCCAGGTGGTCTGCCACTTCACCATCGCGCGCAACAAACCCGAGTGGAACCTGGAGCCCTCGCGCCCCTTACACCTCGCACCAGGATTCGGTCAGCAAGGGTTGCAACAACGTCTGAACCGGCCGCGCTTAGAACCTGTTCACGATCTTTTCGTGGGGTGCGTTGCCCCGCCAGGGCAGCGGATGCAAGGCGCAAACCGCAGGCTTCGCTGGTGGCCCGGCGAGGATTTGCAACGCCGCAGACGCTGCCCTGGCGGGGCAACCCAAAGGGCATGGCTCCAAAACGTGTCCGCTCCGCGTTGCACGCCTTGACGAGGCCACCGGCATCGCCTGCGACCTGCGCCTTGATCGGACACGTTTTGAAGCCATGCGCACCCCATGAAAAGATCGTGAACAGGTTCTTAGAGCGTGTGATCCAATCGAACGGGCCTGCGAACAGGCCCGCTTTCGTTCAGCCACGTTGCTTGAAGAAATACCGGCTCAGGATCGCCAGCCCGCATGCCCCCACACCCGCAAACAGCATGGCCCGCCCGGCGCCGTGGCGCAGCGCGGCCTGTGCATCCGTTGGCGTCAGCAGCAGCGCGTCCAGCTTGCCCGCCGCAATGTTCTGGCTGATCGCGGGCCAATCCAATGCCGTGGTTTCGGGCAGCAGGCTGGAAAGGTGATGGCCGATGCCCAGCAACAGCACCAGGCCCATCAGCGCGATGTTGAGCGCCAGCGTGATCAGGCGCGCACTGAGGTCGATGCCAGAGGCCATGCCCGCACGGTCGGCCGAGACGGACCCGGTGGTGGTGTTGGTGGTCGGTGAGTTGGTCAGCGCCAGCCCCACGCCCGCCAGCACACAGCTCAACAGCACCAGAACGATCCCTGGCTGCTGCACCGCATTCGCCGCGGCCATCAGCATGAATCCCGCACCCATCAGGCCCAGGCCCACGGGGATGATGCGTTCGGCGCCATAACGCAGGGCCAGGCGTTCAGCCAGCGGCGGCACCAGCAAGGTGGGCAAGGTGTAGGCGAGCAGAGCGCCGCCGGTGGTCAACGTGTCGTAACCCAGGCCAGCCTGGAAGTAGAGCGGCAGGTAGATCATGAACGGCCAGAAGCTGAAGTTCATGCCGACCGAGCCAATCAACGCACCGTTGAAGCGCTGGATGCGGAACACCGAAAAATCGAACATCGGGTGGGCGCTGCGTCGCTCAACCACGATGAAAAGCAGCAGTGCAGCCAGCGACAACCCTGCCCAGCCGAGCATCGCCGGTGTGCCGAAGCCGTTTTCGCTGCCTTGCGTGATGAAGTACACCAGGGCGAAGACCGACAGCGTCAAGGCGAGCATGCCGGCAATGTCGAGCCGATGACCCGCCGGGTCGCGGGATTCCTGCACGCTGATGCGCAGCAGCACCAAGGTCAGCAGGGTGAGCGGCACATGCACCAGGAACACCCAGCGCCAGTCGGCGACCGCCAGAATCAACGCGCCCACCATAGGCCCGAACCCCAGGCCCACGCCGGCGATCACACCCCAGACCGCAAAGGCCCGCGCTCGCGCCGCGGGTTCACGGAACTGGTGCGACAAAATTGCAAACTGGCAGATCATCATCGCCCCGGCGCCCACGCCCTGAACGAACCGCGCAGCGATCAGCGTCGATGCCTCGCTGGCCAGCCCGCACGCCAGCGAGGCCCATCCAAACAGCCATAAACACAGCACCAGCATGCGCCGCCGACCGAAACGATCGGCCAGTGTGCCCGCCGCCATCAAGACGCTGGTGCAGGCCAGGGTGTAGGCATTCATGATCCATTGCGCATCCTGGAAACCCGTGCCCAATTGCTGTTCCAGGGTTGGCAGGATGACCGGCACGCTGGAGATTTCCAGGCCGAACATCAGGGCGACCACGCACACGGCGGTGAGCGCGAGGCCATCTCTGGCGGTACGCGGGGCGCTGATGGCCGATACGGTGGCGGCAGGCGGCATGGAATATTCCTTTGAATTGGGAGAAGCACATCATTCTCCCGGGAATCTAATTCTTTATTTGTGATCATTTTTCCTTCAACTTGGGAAAAAAGAGCAACAATAGGTCCATGACCACCCCACGCTTTGATGGTGTCGAACTCTTTCTGCAAATCGTCGAGAGCGGCAACCTGACGGAGGCCGCCGAACGCCTGAACCTCACGCGCTCCGCCGTGGGTAAAGGCCTGGCGCGGCTGGAAGCACGACTGGGCACTCGCCTGTTGCAGCGCTCCACCCGCCGCCAGCGCCTGACCGAAGACGGGCAGGCGTACTACGAGCATTGCTTGCGGGCATTGGCGGAACTGGAAGCCGCCGAATCGGTGCTTGAAAGCGGCCGGCAACAGCCGCGCGGGCGTTTAAGGGCAAGCCTGCCTTTGGCTTTCGGCCATCATTACGCGGCGCCTGCCTTGTGGGGATTGATGGACCGTTACCCGGCACTGGCGATCGAGATCTCGTTCTCTGACCGCCTCATCGACCTGGCACAGGAAGGCTTCGACATTGCCGTGCGCATCGGCGCACTGCCCGATACCGATCGACTGAGTGCACGCCGCCTGGGCGAACAATCCTTGGGCCTGGCCGCTTCACCGGCGTACTTGCGACGCGTGGGGCAGATTGACAGTATTGATGGTCTCGCCGTACACCGAAACATCGCCTATCGTTGCTGCACCTCGCATCGCGCCGGTATGCCGCAGCCTTTGGTGCTGGACGGCCTCCAGGCCGTGGCCGACGCCGCGATTGCGGGCGTCGGGCTGGCCTGGTTGCCAAGCTGGTTGATTGCACACTACGAGCTGCGCGGGCAACTGGAAGCGGTACTGCCAAGCTACCGCAACCAGCCTGCGCCGATTCATGTGATCTGGCCCACGGCGGCCCATATGCCGGCCAAGACCCGCTGCGCCATCGACGCCTTGGCCGCGGGCACCCCGAGTTGCCTGGCGGGTAGTTAGAACCTGTTCAAAGTCTTTTCATGGGATGCGTTGCCCCGCCAGGGCAGTGGCTGCAAGGCGCAAACCGCAGGCTTCGCTGGTGGCCCGGCGAGGATTTGCAACCCTCTAGAGGCTGCCCTGGCGGGGCAACCCGTAGGGCATGGCTCCAAAACGTGCCCGCTCGGCGTTGCACGCCTTGACGAGGCCACCGGCATCGCCTGCGGCCTGCGCCTTGATCGGACACGTTTTGAAGCCATGCGCACCCCATGAAAAGACTTTGAACAGGTTCTTAGAGCGTGTTATGCGCGTGCACCCTGCAGGGTGCGCTCAATCAATCACCGGAATCAGGAAGTCCTTGCTGATGCGGCTGCCCAGGTTGTTGACGCGGTCGAGGAACTGCGTGAGAAAGCCGTGCAGCCCGGACGACAGGATTTCCTGGATCGAGGCGAACTGCAGGTCGGCGCGCAGCTTGCCCGAGTAGCGCTGGGTCTGGCCCGACTGGTCGTTGGCCAGCACCTTGAGGTTGTCGTCCACCTCGATCAGGCAGCTCAGCAGCGAACGCGGCATGTCGGCGCGCAGGATCAGCAGTTCGGCCACACGCTCGGGCTTGATCACGTCGCGGTAGACCTTGCGGTAGATCTCGAAGGCCGAGACGCTGCGCAGGATGGCGCTCCAGTGGTAGAAGTCGGTCTCGGCCAGTTCCTCTTGTTCACCGTCGGCCGCCAGGCTGCTCTGCGACTGGCTTTGCGTGGCCAGGCCTGCTTCGGGCTGGGCGTGGAACTTCACGTCGATCAGGCGCGCGGTGTTGTCGGCCCGCTCCAGGAAGGTGCCGATACGCATGAACTGGAAGGATTCGTCCTGCAGCATGGTGCCCAGCGTCACGCCGCGTGACAGGTGCGAGCGGAACTTGACCCATTCGAAGAACTGGGCCGGGTCGTGCTCGATGTCGTCCTCGCGCAGCAGGCGGCGCAGTTCCAGCCAGGTCTGGTTGGCGGTCTCCCAGGCCTCGGTGGTCAGGCTGCCGCGCACGGCGCGGGCATTCTCACGCGCCGCGCGCAGGCAGGAGGCGATCGACGAGGGGTTGTTCTCGTCGCGGATCATGAAGTCCATCACGTTGCTCGGCGTGACTTCGGCGCCGTACTTGGCGACGTAGCTGGGCATCAGCTCGCTGATGTTGAGCGCGCCGCGCCAGCCGTCCTCGGCTGCGCTGGCGGACTGCGGCAGCAGCGAGGTCTGGTAGTTCACGTCGAGCATGCGCGGGTGTTCTCGGCGCGTTCGGTGTAGCGGGAGAGCCAGAAGAGGTGATCGGCCGTACGTGACAACATGGTCTGCTTTCTTCTTCGAACCTGTTTTTGAGTGATCGTCGCCAGGGGCGCTCAGGACTCCAGCACCCACGTGTCCTTGGTGCCGCCCCCCTGCGACGAGTTGACCACCAGCGAGCCTTCCTTGAGCGCCACGCGCGTCAGGCCCCCTGGCACCATCTGCACGGTCTTGCCCGAGAGCACGAAGGGCCGCAGGTCGATGTGGCGCGGCGCGATGCCCTGCTCGACGAAGGTCGGGCAGGTCGACAGGCTCAGCGTGGGCTGCGCGATGTAGTTGTCGGGCCGCGCCTGGACGATCTTGCGGAATTCGTCGACCTGCGCCTGCGTGGAGGCCGGCCCGACCAGCATGCCGTAGCCGCCGGCGCCGTGCACTTCCTTGACCACCAGGTCCTTCATGTTGGCCAGGATGTACTTCAGGTCCTCGGCCTTGCGCCCCATGAAGGTCGGCACGTTGTTGAGGATGGGTTTTTCGCCCAGATAGAACTCGATCATCTGGGGCACGTAGGGGTAGATCGACTTGTCGTCGGCGATGCCCGTGCCGACGGCGTTGCACAGCGCCACGTTGCCGGCCTTGTAGGCGCGCATGAGGCCGGGGCAGCCCAGGGTCGAATCGGGGCGGAACACCTCGGGGTCGAGGAAGTCGTCTTCCAGGCGCCGGTAGATCACGTCGACCTGCTTGGGGCCGCGCGTGGTGCGCATGTAGACGAAGTCGTTCTTGACGAACAGGTCCTGCCCCTCGACCAGTTCCACGCCCATCTGCTGGGCCAGGAAGGCGTGTTCGAAATAGGCCGAGTTGTACATGCCGGGCGTGAGCACCACCACCGTGGGCGCGGCGGTGTTGGGCGGCGCCGAGTCCTGCAGCGTCTCCAGCAGCAGGTCGGGGTAATGGGCCACGGGCGCGATGCGGTTGCGCGAGAACAGCTCGGGGAAAAACCGCATCATCATCTTGCGGTTTTCGAGCATGTAGCTCACGCCGCTGGGCACGCGCAGGTTGTCTTCGAGCACGTAGTACTCGCCCTCGCCCTTGGCGTTGGGCGCGCGCACGATGTCGATGCCGGCGATGCTCGAATAGATCTGGTTGGGGATGTCCACGCCGACCATCTCGGGCCGGAACTGGGCGTTGCCCAGCACCTGCTCCTTGGGCACCAGGCCGGCCTTGAGGATTTCCTGGCCGTGGTAGATGTCGTGCAGAAACCGGTTGAGCGCCGTCACACGCTGGATCAGGCCACGCTTCATGCTGCGCCATTCGGCCGCCGGAATGACGCGCGGGATCAGGTCGAAGGGAATCAGCCGCTCGGTGCCGGAACCGTCCTCGTCCTTGTCGCCGTAGACGGCGAAGGTGATGCCGACCCGGCGGAAGATGACTTCGGCTTCGTCGCGCCGTGCCCGCATGACATGGTCGGGTTGTCGAGCGAGCCAATCACCGTAGTTTCTGTAATGGGCACGCACTGCGGATGCGTGGTCGTGCATTTCGTCGAACTTTTGCATGGTCGCTACTCCTGTCCGACAGGATAGCTGTCGCATCCCGGACGATCATATAGCCGCTTATGGAACAGATGCGGGTGAGTCTGATACCAGTTCTTCATGGCCTGCATGGGCGTCTTGCCGCCCAGCGCTGACTGCGGCAGTTGCTGGTTGTACAAGGCCACATAGCGCAGCAAGGTCTGCTCGAGGTCCTCTCGGCCGTTGAACCGATGCGTCTTGAGTACATCGGCGATGCGCCCATTGAAGCGC
>WNDQ01000090.1 GCA_009912175.1 Paracidovorax wautersii
CAGGGCTGCCAGGGCGACCTGCGCCTTGAATGCCGGGCTATGCGACCGGCGGCTTCTTTTTGCCATTTTGGGGTTCCTCTTGCTGGTCCCTATGACCAGCTCAGGCCCCGACCGTTCCACTTATCGGCCTGTCCGAATTTCCGCCGCCACCTCTTGGAGCGGTTGTGGGGACTCGCGGAAGAGGACATAGGGTTGGCTTGCCTTGTGCTGGGGCATGGGGTGGATCTGGCGCCGCGGTGGCGGCTTGACGTTAACGGCAGGATCTGCTGGATATTTAGGCACCCGCTGGCAATTGATCGGCGGCTTATGCGCCGGGCGAGCCTGCTTCGAACGCCGCCGCATGGCGCGCGGCCCGGGGCTGGCACGCGTCGTGCACAATGCCCGGATGCGTGTTTTTCTGTGGACCTTGCTGATGGCCTGCGCCAGCCCCGCGGGGGCGGCTTCGGCCTACGGCATGTGGGACGAACCCCGTTACCGTCCCGGCTTCGACCATTTCGGCTACGTCGATCCCGCCGCCCCCAAGGGCGGCGAATTGCGCCTGGTGAGCAACCTGCGCTATTCCACCTTCGACAAGTACAACCCGTTCACGATCAAGGGCAGCGCACCGGCCTACCTGAGCGATCTGATGTTCGATTCGCTGCTGACCGGCTCGCTCGACGAAAGCGGCGTGGGCTACGGCCTGCTGGCCGAGGACGTGGCGGTTGCCCCCGACCGGCTGTCGGTGACGTTCCGGCTGCGGCCGCAGGCGCGTTTCCACAACGGTGACCCGGTGCTGGCCCAGGACGTCAAGTACACCTTCGACACGCTCATGGGGCCGTACACCTCGCCGGCCTACAAGACGGTGCTGCGCGACGTGGCCGGATTGGACGTCGTGGACGCACACACGGTGCGTTTTCGCTTCAAGGCGCCCAACCGCGAGCTGCCGCTGACGGTGGGCGGCCTGCCCATCTTCAGCCACCGCTGGGGCGAGGGCAAACGGTTCGACCAGGTCGTCACCGACGTGCCGATCGGCAGCGGCCCTTACAAGATCGGACCCGTGGTCTATGGCCGTGACATTACCTATGTGCGCGATCCCGGCTACTGGGCGCGCGACCTGAACGTGCGCAAGGGCACGGCCAACTTCGACCGCATCACGGTGCGTATTTACCGAGATACCACCGCACGGATGGAAGCGCTCAAGGCGGGGCAGTTCGACCTGATGCGGTTTTCTGTCGCCCGGGATTGGGCGCGTAGCCTGAACGGCAAGCGGTTCGCGACTGGGGAGTTGGTTAAAGGCGAATTCGAGCATCGCCAGCCGACGGGTTTTCAGAGCTATGTGCTCAATACTCGCCGAGACTTACTCAAGGACGAGCGGGTACGTCGCGCGTTGGGCCTGGCCATGGACTTCGAGTGGATGAACCGTCAACTGTTCTACAGCAGCTACCAGCGCGTCAATGGCCTGTTCGGCAATACGCAGTGCCAGACCGAGGGCGAGCCAGGGCCTGGCGAGTGGTCCTTGCTTGAGCGCTGGCGTGGTCAGATTTCTGATGCTGCGTTTGGCCCCATGACCGTGCCACCGCGCACCGACGGCGATCAGAGCTTGCGTGACAACCTGCGCTTGGCTCAGGATTTGCTTAAACAGGCCGGCTGGACTGTGCGCGACGGTGCCTTGCGCAATGCGCAAGGCACCCCCATGGTGCTGGAATATTTAGACAGCACCGAGAGCTCCGGCCAGCGGATCATGACTCCCTGGCAGCGAAATCTAAGTAAGCTGGGCATTCGGCTCAATTACCGCGAAGTGGATTTCGCCTTGTACTTGCAGCGCCTCTCAAAGTTTGAATTCGATGTCGTCTCGATCAACTTTCAGGGAACGATCAATCCGGGGCAGGAGTTTTTCGAGCTGTTCGGCAGCCAGGCGGCGGATCAGGAAGACTCAGGGAATCTCGCTGGAGTCAAGAGCCCTGCAGTCGACGATCTGATCGCGCACATGGTCAAGGCGAACACCAAGCGGCAACTGCAAGACGCTTGCCATGCGCTCGACCGTGTGATTGCGCACAGGTATTACCTGATCCCGCAATGGTCGGCGCCCACCTATCGCATGGTCTACAACGACTGGCGCCTGCAGCGCCCGGCCGGCGAGATGCCGCCCTACGCACCGGGCGAAGCCTGGGCCATCTGGACCTGGTGGGCCCGGCCCGTTGCAGGTCCGGCCGCGTCGCACTGAGCGCCCCCTTCCCGAAAGACCGCCAACGATGCTGAGCTACATCCTCAAGCGCCTGCTGCTGATGATCCCCACGCTGCTGGGCGTGCTGGTGGTCACCTTTGTGGTGGTGCAGTTCGTGCCGGGTGGCCCGGTCGAGCAATACCTGGCCGAGGCCCGCGCGGGCGCCGGCGGGGCCGAAGGCGGCGGCATGGGTTACCGGGGCGGGCAGGGGGTGGACCCGCGCCGGCTCGACGAGATCAAGGCGCTCTACGGTTTCGACAAGCCACCGCTGGAGCGGTTCTGGCAGATGCTCGGGCAGTTCGCGCGCTTCGACCTGGGCAACAGCTTTTTCCAGAACAAGCCGGTGTCCCAGCTCATCGCCGAGAAGCTGCCGGTCTCCATCAGCCTGGGCCTGTGGACCTTCTTCATCAGCTACGTGATCGCCGTGCCGCTGGGCGTGGCCAAGGCCGTGCGCGCCGGTTCGCGCTTCGACCTGGTGACCACGCTCATCGTGCTGGTGGGCTATGCAATTCCGGGCTTTGTGCTGGGCGTGGCGCTGCTCGTGGTGTTTGGCGGGCAGCTCGAATGGTTCCCGCTGCGCGGCCTGGTGTCAGACAACTGGCAGGACCTGTCGTGGCCGGCGCGCATTGCCGACTACCTCTGGCACATCGCACTGCCGGTCACTTCGATGGTGCTGGGCAGCTTCGCGGTCACGGCCATGCTCACCAAGAACTCCTTTCTGGAGGAAATCCGCAAGCAGTACGTGGTCACCGCGCGCGCCAAGGGGCTGGGCGAGCGCCAGATTCTCTGGGGCCATGTGTTTCGCAACGCGCTGCTGCCCATCATCACGGGCTTTCCGGCGGCCTTCATCGGCGCCTTCTTCACGGGCTCGCTGCTGATCGAGACTTTGTTCTCGCTCGACGGCCTGGGCTTGCTGAGCTACGAGAGCGTGATCCGGCGCGACTACCCGGTGGTGCTGGGCACGCTGTTCCTGTTCACGCTCATCGGCTTGCTGACCAAGCTGGTGTCCGATCTGTCTTATGTCTGGGTGGACCCGCGTGTCAAGTTCGATTGAAGCCACCGCTGTTGCCGTGCCACCGCCGCCGCGCGCGGCCGGCGCCAGCCCCGCACGCCGGGCCTGGCAGCGTTTCCGGCGCAACCGGCTGGGCTACTGGAGCCTGCTCATCTTCAGCGTGCTGGTGGTGCTCAGCCTGTTCGCCGAAGTGCTTTCCAACGACCGGCCGCTGGTCGTGCGCTACCAGGGGCAGACCTATTTCCCGCTGCTGCAGAACTACCCGGAAACCACCTTCGGCGGCGACTTCGACAGCACGACCGACTACCTCGATCCCTTCATCCGCGACCGGTTCGCGCAGCCGGGCAACTGGGCGGTCTATCCACCCAACCCCTACGGCCCACGCACGCTCAACTACTTTGCCCAGGCGCCCAACCCGGCGCCGCCGTCGGCCGAGAACTGGCTGGGCACCGACGACCGGGGGCGCGACATGCTGGCGCAGCTCATCTACGGTTTTCGCGTGAGCGCGCTGTTCGCGCTGGCGCTGACGGCCATCGGCGTGGTGCTGGGCGTGGCCGCCGGCGCGGTGCAGGGCTATTTCGCGGGCAAGGTCGACCTGGCTTTCCAGCGTTTCATCGAGATCTGGGGCTCCATGCCCGAGCTCTACCTGCTCATCATCTTCAGCGCCATCTTTGCGCCCAGCGTGGCGCTGCTGCTGATCCTGCTGTCGCTGTTCGGCTGGATGGGGTTGGCCGACTACGTGCGCGCGGAATTCCTGCGCAACCGCCAGCTCGACTACGTGCGTGCGGCGCGTGCGCTGGGCGCGGGCCACGGCCACGTGATCTGGCGCCACATCCTGCCCAACAGCCTCACGCCGGTCATCACCTTCCTGCCGTTTCGCATGAGCGCGGCCATCCTGGCGCTGACCTCGCTCGACTTCCTGGGCCTGGGCGTGCCGCCGGGCACGCCCAGCCTGGGCGAACTGCTCAACCAGGGCAAGGCCAACATCGATGCGTGGTGGATCTCGATGTCCACCTTTGCCGTGCTGGTCGTGACCCTGCTGCTGCTGACCTTCATGGGCGACGCCCTGCGCGATGCCCTCGATCCCCGAAAGAAAGACCGATGACGACTGTTTCTTCCTCCCAACCCGACCTGCTGCGTGTCGAGGGCCTGCGCATCGGCTTCGACGGCCAGGACGTGGTGCACGGCGTGTCCTTCACGATTCGCCCTGGCGAGAAGCTCGCGCTGGTGGGCGAGTCCGGCTCGGGCAAGAGCATCAGCGCCATGAGCCTGCTGCGTCTGGTGCCCGACGCCGACATCCGCGGCCAGGCCGTGTTCGACGGCCGCGACCTGCTGGCGCTCAAGGAGCGCGAGCTGCGCGCCGTGCGCGGGCGCGAGATCGCCATGATCTTCCAGGAGCCCATGACCGCGCTCAACCCGCTCTACACCGTGGGCCACCAGATTGCCGAGGTGTTCCAGCTCAAGAAGGGCCTGGGCCGGCGCGAAGCCTGGGGGCAGGCCATCGAGCGCCTGCGCGAGACCGGCATCCCCGAGCCCGAGCGCCGTGCCAACGCCTATCCGCACCAGCTTTCGGGCGGGCAGCGCCAGCGCGCCATGATCGCCATGGCGCTGGCGGTCGAGCCCCGGCTGCTGGTGGCCGACGAGCCCACCACGGCGCTGGACGTGACGCTGCGCCAGCAGATCCTGGAGTTGCTGGCGCAGCTGCAGCGCAAGAACGGCATGGCCGTGCTGATGATCACGCACGACCTGAATCTGGTGCGGCGTTTTGCCGACCGCGTGGCCGTCATGGAGCACGGCCATCTGGTCGAGCAGGGCCCGGTCGCGCAGATCTTCGAGCAGCCGCAGCACCCCTACACCCGCAAGCTCATCGAAAGCCGTCCCGAGCGCGACGTGGTCGAGCCGCTGGCCGACGACAGCCGCGCGCTGCTGCAGGGCAGCACCTTGCGTGTGGCCTACCCGATCAACAAACCCGGCATCCGCGGCTGGTTCAGCAAGGGCGAGTTCGTGGCCGTCAAGGGCGCCGACTTCGAGCTGCGCGGCGGCCGCACGCTGGGCGTGATCGGCGAATCCGGCTCGGGCAAGTCCACGCTGGCGCTGGCGGTGCTGGGCCTGGTGCGCCACCAGGGCGAACTGCTGGTCGACGGTACCTCCTGGAGTGGTGCCAACCAGCAGGGTTTTGCCGCGCAGAAGGCGCTGCGCCGCAAGGTGCAGGTGGTGTTCCAGGACCCGTATTCGTCGCTGTCGCCACGCATGACGGTCGAGGAAATCGTGAGCGAGGGCCTGCGTTTCCACGAGCCCGACCTGGACGCGGCGGCGCGCGCCGCGCGCGTCGTGCAGGCCCTGGCCGACGTCGGCCTGACCGAACGCCAGTTCCCCGGCCTGCTGGCGCGCTACCCGCACGAGTTCTCGGGCGGCCAGCGTCAGCGCCTGGCGATTGCGCGCGCGCTCATCATCGAGCCCGAGGTGCTGGTGCTCGACGAGCCGACCAGCGCGCTCGACGTGACCATCCAGAAACAGGTGCTGGCGCTGCTGCAGCGTCTGCAGAAGGAGCGCAGCCTGAGTTACCTGCTGATCACCCACGATGTGGACGTGATCCGCGCGATGGCGCACGAGGTCATGGTGATGAAGGACGGCGAGATCGTCGAGCGCGGCAGCGTCGCGTCGGTCATGGAGCGGCCGGCCCACTCCTACACGCAGCGCCTGCTGGCCGCCGCCGCCTGACGCCGGGCTTGCGGGTATGATTGAGGGTAAACCCTAGATTTTTCTGGGGCCATTGCGCCGAACCAGTGCCGGCGCGCGGCGGGCACAGTCCAATGGCGGCCCGCGATGGCGCGGTGCCAGTTGCCGCGCTCCCTCTTTCCCCTTTTTTATTCAGAAGAAATCCATCATGAGTGGCGGATTGATGCCTGCGAACGAGCAGGCGACCACGACGATCGAGCAGGAAGCCCAGCGCGAAAGCGTGGCCGTGCGTGCCATCCTGGCCATGGCCGTTGGCGGCTTTGCCATCGGCACGGGCGAATTCGTCATCATGGGCCTGCTGCCCGAGATGGCGCAGAGCCTGGCCATCACCATTCCGCAGGCCGGCCACGCCATCAGCGCCTATGCGCTGGGGGTGGTGATTGGCGCGCCGGTGCTGGCCATTGCCTGTGCGCGCTGGCCGCGCCGGCGTTTGCTGATCGCGCTGATGCTGCTGTTTTCCATCGGCAACTTCGCCAGCGCATTGGCGCCGGGTTATCTGTCGCTCAACGCCCTGCGGTTCCTGGCGGGCTTGCCGCACGGCACGTATTTCGGCGTGGCCGCACTGGTGGCTGCCACGCTGGCGCCGCCCGGCCAGCGGGCGCGCGCCGTCGGCTGGCTCATGCTGGGCTTGACCACGGCCACGGTGGCGGGCGTGCCGCTGGCGGCCTGGCTCGGCCAGCATCTGGGCTGGCGCTACGCGTTTGTGCTGGTGGGCGCGCTGGCACTGCTGGCCGCCTATCTGGTGCGGCACTGGGTGCCGCGCATGCCGGCTGACCAGCACGCCAGCCCCTTGCGCGAGCTGGGCGGGCTGCGGCGCAAGCAGCTCTGGCTGACGCTGGGCATCGGCGCCATCGGCATGGGCGGCCTTTTTTCGGTCTACAGCTACGTCAAGCCCACGCTGATGGAAGTGGCGGGCATGCCGCTCGGCGGCATTCCGCTGGTGCTGGCCCTGTTCGGCTGCGGCATGGTCGCGGGCAATCTGGTGGGCGCACCGCTGGCCGACCGGTCGATCAAGCGCACCATGGCTGGCCTGCTGGTCTGGGCTTTCGTGGTGCTGCTGGCCTTTGCCTTCACGGCGCAATCGGTCTGGCTGGCCTGTCTCAACATCTTCCTGATCGGCACCGTCGTGGCCATGGGCCCCGTACTGCAGATCCGGCTGATGGACATGGCCGGTGAAGCCCAGACGCTGGCGGCGGCACTCAACCACTCGGCCTTCAACACGGCCAATGCGCTGGGGGCCTGGCTGGGCGGGCTGACGATTGCCGCCGGCCTGGGCTGGACGTCGACCGCCTGGGTCGGTGCCGCGCTGGCCGTGGCCGGCATGGGCATGTTCGCCTGGTCGATGGCGGTGGACCGCAAGGCGGCCTGATCAGGGCGAGGGTTTGCGCGCCGCGCGGGCGCGCGCCAGAGCGGCCGCAATGGCCGCTTTTTTATGGTCCACGTCGCCCACGGTTGCCGGCGCGGCAGCGGCCAGCGGTGTGGCCTGCTGCGGGCGGTAGGGCCAGAGTGGGGCGTCCGCCGGTTTGTCGGGCGCCATGGCGGGGCTCTGGACGGCCGGCGTGTGCGCGGCAGCCGCAGCCTCGCTGACCGGGATGGGCGTGGGACTGGCGTCGCAGCCCTGCGCGGCCAGGCCTGGATGGGGCTGGCCCATTCTTTCCTGGTGCCCGGCGTAGCGCGTGCGCGCCGCCTCGGCTTGCGCCGGGCTCCACGCCTGCCAGCCGCTGGCGCCGGGCGTGGCGGTTTCGGTCTGGATGCAGTCGACCGGGCAGGCCGGCAGGCACAGCTCGCAACCCGTGCAATGGGCTTCGAGGATGGTGTGCATGCGTTTGTTGCCGCCCACGATGGCGTCGACCGGGCAGGCCTTGAGGCACAAGGTGCAGCCGATGCACCAGTCCTCGTCGATCCACATCATCTGGCGCGGGCCTTCGTGGCCGTGCGTGGTGTTGAGCGGCAGCGCCGCCTGGCCGGTCAGCGCGGCCAGCCGCGCAATGCCCTCGGCACCGCCGGGCGGACACTGGTTGATCGGGGCTGCGCCGGCGGCGATGGCCACCGCGTAGCCCTCGCAGTCCGCATAGCCGCAGCGCGTGCATTGCGTCTGCGGCAGTGCGTCGAGCAACTGCTGGGCGAGGGTGGAAGCGTGGGGCAAGGCTCAAGGCCGCCGCGCAGGTGGGCGGCGGGATCGGACACGTCGTAGGGGCCGTGATTTTATCGTGCGACGGCGTCGTGCTATCGCACGCCGAAGCCCGCTTCAGCCCGTCTCAGCCTCAGGCTGTGTCGGTCTCGCGCGGCGCCGGGGCAGACGCGGCTCGCGCCGTGCGCCGGGACTTGCCGTCGCGCTCGGGTGGCGCGGCATCGGACGGCAGTTCGCTGTCGTGCGTGGCTGCGGTGGTGATGGCCGGATGGTGTGCCAGGATGAAGCGGGTGATTTCCGGGCAGACCTTCTCGCGCCAGCGGCGGCCGCTGAAGATGCCGTAGTGGCCGGCACCCCGGACCTCGTAGTGTTCACGCGAGCCCTCGTCGATGCCCGTGCACAATCCGTGCGCTGCGCGGGTCTGGCCGCGGCCCGAGATGTCGTCGTGCTCGCCTTCGATGGTCAGCAGCGCGGTGGTCTTGATGTCTTGCGGGCGCACCCGTTCGAGCTGGCCGTCGGGCGCGCGCACGTCCCAGGTGCCGTGAACCAGGCTGTAGTCCTGGAACACGGTGCGGATGGTGTCGAGGTAGTAGTCGGCGTCCATGTCGAGCACGGCGTTGTACTCGTCATAGAACTTGCGGTGCGTCTCGACCGCGTCCTCGTCGCCCTTGAGCAGGTTCTTGAAGTAGTCCCAGTGGCTGCTGGCATGGCGTTCGGGGTTCATCGCCACGAAGCCCGAATGCTGCAGAAAGCCGGGGTAGACACGCCGTCCGGCGCCGGGGAAGCTGGGGGGCACGCGGTAGATGAGGTTGTTCTCGAACCACTCGTAGCTCTTGTGCATCGCCAGGTTGTTGACCGCGGTCGGCGAGCGCCGCGCGTCGATGGGGCCGCCCATCATCACCATGGACAGCGGCGTCGTCTCGCCGCGGCTGGCCATCAGCGAGATGGCGCCGAGCACCGGTACGGTGGGCTGGCACACGCTCATGACGTGGCAGTTGCCGTAGATCGACTGCAGGTGGCGGATGAACTCCTGCACGTAGTTGACGTAGTCGTCGAGGTGGAATTCGCCCTCGGACAGCGGCACCATGCGCGCGTTCTTCCAGTCGGTGACGAAGACCTTGTGCTCGGCCAGCATGGCGCGCACGGTCTCGCGCAGCAGCGTTGCGTAGTGGCCCGACAGGGGCGCCACGATGAGCACGGGCGGCTGCTCCTTGATGCGTGCCAGCGTCTCGGGGTCGTCGGAATAACGCTTGAAGCGCAGCAGCCGGCAGAACGGCTTGTCGAGCACGGTGCGCTCGACCACGGCCATCTCCACGCCGTCGCTGCTGCTGACGCAGTCGATGTCGAACTCGGGCTTCTCGTAGTCCTTGCACAGCCGGTAGGCCAGGTCGTAGCTGGCGGCCACGCGCTGCAGCAGGGCGGACTGGGTGTAGGGATTGGCGGGGTTGTTGAGCAACCGGGAGGTGGCTTGCGCAAACTCCGCGAAGGGTTCCATCAGGGCGCGCTGGGTCTCGTAGATCTGGTAGAGCATGTTCTTTCCACGATTGCTGCAATGCAGCATCGAAATCAATATAACACTCCGGTATGACAACGGCGCAGCGGGTTTTATCGCTTGACCATGTGAGACTTGTCCTATGTGCGACAACTTGCGCGGCAGCGGCTCAACCGCCCGCGTAGCGCCCCGGGCGGTGGCTGATCCAGAGGAAACCACTCATGACCACGGCCGCCAGCACCGAATAGGCCACCCGATCCGGCGGCACGACGAAGAGCGCGAGCGCGACGATGGTGCAGTCCATCACCATCTGGACCTTGCCCGCGCGGATGCCGAAGCGCTCCTGCAGGTACAGCGAGACGATGGTGGCGCCGCCCAGGCTGGCCTTGTGGCGCGCCAGGAACAGGCAGCCGGTGCCCAGCAGCAAACCCCCCAGCAGCGCGGCATACAAGGGGTGGAGGTAGTCGATGTGCATGACGCGCGGGCCGATCTCGGTCAGCGCCGACAGCAGCGCGACCGCGATGAAGGTCTTGACCGTGAACGCGCGGCCCATGTGTTTCCAGGCGAACCAGTAGAAGGGGATGTTGATGGCAAAGAACAGCTTGCCGAACGGAATCCCTGTCAGATAGTGGAGCAGGAAAGCCACGCCGGCCGTGCTCCCCGTCAACAAACCAGCTTGGGCAAAGAGCATCATCGTGATCGACACGAAAAGCGAGCCGGTGAAGATCGCCTGGGCGTCTTCGTACGGCCCGTGATGCAGCGACGGGGTGGCGGTGGGATGGGTCGACATGGCGGAGGAGGGCTGATCTTGCCCCTGATTTACGGACACCTATCTAAGCGACATTGGCCAGCTCGTACTGCTCTGGGCTGAGGTAGCCCA
The DNA here is from genome assembly GCA_009912175.1 of Paracidovorax wautersii. GTDB lineage: Bacteria > Pseudomonadota > Gammaproteobacteria > Burkholderiales > Burkholderiaceae_C > Comamonas_F > Comamonas_F wautersii_A. The sequence continues at coordinate 10,458 of WNDQ01000090.1, forward strand.
GGGTCGAGTGCAGCCGGATCCGATTGTAGTCAACCTCAATGTAGTCAAAC
>WNDQ01000091.1 GCA_009912175.1 Paracidovorax wautersii
CGACGTCCAACGCGATGTACACCTCGGTGGGGGCGACGGCCATCGATCGTTTCCTGCGGCCGGTGTGTTATCAGGATCTGCCGGATGGGCTGCTGCCGCAGGCGCTGCAGCAGGGCAATCCGCTGGGGCTGTGGCGGCTGGTGGATGGGGCGTTGAAGCAGGCTTGAGGCCGCGGCGCTTCATTGCGGCGTTCTTGATGCCCCGCCTCCGGGGCAATTCGGCTAGACTGCACGCCATGCCCACGCACCTGCCCCTCCTCCATGCCCAGACCGCCACCAGCGGCCTGCGGGGAGACTGCACGCCGCGCGGCCTGTCCAAAAAACTTCAGCTCACCTGACCGGAGCTGCGGTTCCGTCCTCGGGTGAGCGATGGAACCGGCAGGCGATGCGCCCGGGCCCTTGGCGGCCCTGACGGCAGGCACACAGCACGATGGCTTCCCCGCTCCTTGAAGACGGCCCATGACGGTCTTGTCCTTCGTTTTGTGTTTTCAAGGAGCTTTTTGATGCCATCCACGCACACCCCCGACGCCCCGGCGACCCCCGCGCCCGGCCCTGATTTTTCCGGCCTCTGGCTGCCACTGGTCACGCCCTTCCGGCAAGGCGCCGTCGACCACGACGCGCTGGCCCTCCTGGTGGCGCATTACCGGCCGCTGGGGCTGGCGGGGTTCGTGGCCTGCGGTTCGACGGGCGAGGCTGCGGCGCTGGACGAGGACGAACAAGACGCGGTGCTGCAAACCATCCTGCAACACGCCGAGGGCCTGCCGGTGGTCATGGGCTGCTCGGGCTACCACCTGCCCAGCGTACTGGCGCGCGCCCGGGCGCTGAGCCGCCAGCCGCTGGCCGGCCTGCTGGTGCCTGCGCCCTATTACGTGCGCCCGCCGCAGGACGGCCTGCTGGCCTGGTTCCGGGCGATTGCCGACGCATCGGCCGTGCCGCTCATCGTCTACGACATTCCCTACCGCACCGGCGCGACGCTGGCGCTGCCCACGCTGCTGGCGCTGGCCGCGCATGACAACATCCGCGCCGTCAAGGACTGCGGGGGCGATGCCTTCAAGACCCACACGCTGATCGCCGATGGCCGGCTGCAGGTGCTGGCGGGCGAGGACCCGCAGATCTTCGCCACCGTCGCAGCCGGTGGCGCGGGCGCCATTGCGGCCAGCGCGCATCTGGAAACCGCACGCTTCGCCGAGCTAATCGCGGCGCTGCGCGCGGGTGATCTCGGGCGCGCACGCGCCGCCTGGCAACCGCTGCCCGCGCTGACGGCCGCGCTCTTTGCGCAGCCCAACCCCATCGTCATCAAGCAGCGGCTGGCCGAAAGCGGCCTGATCCAGCCCGACCTGCGCCCGCCCATGGCCGGCGCCTGACGGCAGCGCCAGTCAGGTGATGGCTGGCGGCGGCCCCTGCTCGCTGCTCGGGGCCTCGAACAGAAAACCCTGCACGAAGTGGCAGCCGACCGACCGCACGAAGTGCAGTTGCTCGGGGGTTTCCACGCCTTCGGCGATGACTTCCAGGCCCAGCTCGCGGGCCAGTTGGCAGATGAAACGCACGATGACGGCGTTGCGCGCGTCCTCGCGCGCGGCGTGGATGAAGGACTTGTCGATCTTGAGCTTGTCCAGCTCGAAGCGGCGCAGATAGCTCAGCGACGCGAAGCCCGTGCCGAAGTCGTCGAGCGCGATCTGCACACCCAGCCGGCGCAGGCTGGCGATGATGTGGGCCGCGGCGTTGTGCACCAGCACGCTTTCGGTGATTTCGAACACCACGCGGCGCGGCGGCAACGCAAAGCGGGCCAGCGCCTGCGCCACGAAGTCGACCAGGCCCGCGTCGCCAAACTGCCGCGCCGACAGGTTGATCGAGATGAATGCGCCGTCTCTGCGGCGCGCGGCCGCGTCCAGGGCATGCTCGATCACCCAGCGCCCGATCGCGATGATCTGCGCGCTGCTTTCGGCCACGGGAATGAACTCGCTGGGCGCGATCTCGCCCAGCCGCGGGTGTGTCCAGCGCAGCAGCGCCTCGGCGCCCACGGTCTTGCCGTCGGCCAGGTCGACGATGGGCTGCAGGTGCAGGTGAAATTGCGCGTGGGCCAGCGCCTCGAACAGGCCTTGCCGCAGCTCCTGGCGACGCAGCATGCGGTCGCGCATCGCGGGGTCGAACAGGCGGTAGCAGGCGCGGCCGTCCTCCTTGGCGGCGTACAGCGCGATGTCCGCGCTTTTCATCAGCGTGGCCATGTCCTGGCGGCCGCCCGGCGGGCGGGAGGCGATGCCCAGGCTGGCGCTGGCGGTCAGGTGCACGGTGCCCACGTCGAACGGCGGCGCCAGCGCCTGCGCGACCGCCTGGCAGAAGGCCTGGGCCCGCGGGCTGGCCTGCGGGCCGCTGAACACGACGGCAAACTCGTCGCCGCCCAGCCGCGCAACGACGCGCGCGGTGTGCGCCGGCTCGACCAGGCGCGCGGCGAACTGGGTCAGGAAGTCGTCGCCGGCCTCATGGCCGTAGCGGTCGTTGATTTCCTTGAAGTTGTCGACGTCCAGCAGCACGATGGCGCAGGGCACGTCGGCGGGCCAGCACGCCAGCGCTTCGTTGAAACCCAGGCGGTTGAGCACGCCGGTCAGCGCGTCGTGGCGCGCGTCGTGGTCGGAGCGGCGCTTCAGGCGCAGGATGAAGGCCACCAGCGCCAGCCCGAACAAGGCCAGGACCACGACGATGGCCGAAATTCCGATCATCACCCGCCCCAGATTGCTCTGGCGCTGGGCGACCTGGCTGGCCAGCACGTTCTGCGTGCTGGAGGCCAGGCGCAGGATGCGGCCGTTGAGCGGCAGCAATTCGTCGAGCACCTCGCGCGCGGCCGCGGCATCGCCCAGCTGCGCGAGCCGGGGCTCGATGCCCAGGATGGTGTGCTTGATGGCGCCGTATTCGGCCCGGCCCTGCGGCACGTAGCCCAAGGCGGTGAAGGTGGCGCCGTTCTCGATCACCTGCAGCCGGTTGAGCAGGATCTGGTAGCGCAACTCCAGCTCGGCCTGGCTCGTGCGCGAGCCCGCCACGAAGCGGTCGCCCAGCGCGGCCTCGAAACGGAACAGCTCGACCGAGAGCTGGCCGCTTTCGAACGTGCTGTTGAAACGCATCGACTGCGAGGCCCACACCATGTGGTTGGCGTAGGCAATGGCCACGGCAATGCCCAGCGCCACCAGGGCCACCGCCGCCATCACGGGGGCCGCGCGCAGGCGCTGCACGCCACGCAGCAGCACGCGGGCTAGAGGATATCGATGCGGCACAGTTGCCAGACCGCCTGAAGGTAGACCCTGTCGGTGCGCAGCCGGGCGTCGCCATCGAAAGGGAACATCACGAAGATGGGGCCTTTGTCGGACACCGGCATGGGCTGGCCCTGCCGGGCGATGGCGAAGATCGCACCGTCGGCGACCAGTTGCGCGGCATCGACCGTGACGGCGTAGTCGTTGAGGGCGATCAGCTGCAGCCGCTGCCCGCGGGACTTCACCGCCGCCAGCAGCACCCCGGCGGCCACGCCGCTGTAGGTCAGGGCTTGCGCATGCCAGGGCGTTGCCGTGGTGATCGAGGTCTGCGGCATCTGCTGCAGTTGCGCCAGCGTGAAGGCGCGGCAGCCGTCGACCTGGGCGTCCGCGATCGCGCCGCAGACGGCCAGCACGGGCGCCGCGGCCAGGGCGGGCGCCGGCACCCCGGCCATCCCGATTCCTGCCCCCAAGACTGCGGTGATGAAGGCGCGCCGATCGACAGGAAGAGGTGGTGACATCATCGGTTGAACATCTCCAAACAAAGAACGGCGATGAACGCCGACGATGGTACTGCAACATCCCGGCGCCGCACCATGCCCCCGGGCTCGATAATGAGCGCCACGTGCCCGCCACGCCGCCATTCCGTTCAAGCCATGACATCCGCCCCCACGCCTTCGCAGCCCACCTTCTCCCCGCCCTGGACCGCCGCCGCCGAGCTGCTGCCCGTCATGCAACGCCAGGGTTACGCGGTGCTGGACGCCGCCTCGGTCGCCCAGCTCTGCCAGGTCGACTTCCGCGACCTGGCCGAATTCCAGGCAAGCTGGGCCGGCCTTCCGCCCGACCAGCACCTGAAGGACGGCGGGCGCTACCGCCGGCGCCGGCACGCGTGTTTTGTCGTCGAAGGTGAGCGCTGCGACGCCGTGGCGCACCGCCCGCACTGGCAGCCGCTGAGCTACAACGCGCTGCACGGCGGCATGGAACGCCGGTTCGAGCCGATGGAGACACGCTTTGTGCAGGCACCCGCGTGGGCGCGGCTGGTCACGGGCATCGGCACGGTCTGCGACCGCCTGTCGGCAGCGGCAGCAGCGGCCGGCGGGCCGTGGTCGGTGGAAGCGCACCAGTTCCGCATCGACACGGCGGGCGGCATCGGCCGCCCGACGCCGGAAGGCGCCCACCGCGACGGCGTGGACTTCGTGGCCGTGATCCTGATCGGGCGCTCGGGCGTCAAGGGCGGCGAAACCCGGGTGTTCGACGCCCAGGGCCCCAGCGGCCAGCGCTTCACCCTGAGCCAGCCGTGGAGCATGCTGCTGCTCGACGACAGCCGCGTGATCCACGAGACCACACCGATCCAGCCTCTGGACACCGACGGCTGGCGCGACACGCTGGTGCTGACCTACCGGCGCGGCGGTTTCCAGGCCGCGGCGCCCGCCGCCGCGACTGTTACTGCTGAACCATCTTGAAGCGGTTGAGGTAGACGTCGCCCGCCTGACTTGACGGGGGCGCGATCACCGGCGGCAGCTGGTAGCTCCAGGTTTCGGTCAGCACGCGGTCGCCCAGCACCAGCGCGGCCCGCAGTTCCGAGACCTGCGTCGGGTCCTTGACGTGGACGCGGTAGGTCAGGCGCCAGCCCTGCGTGGCCGGGTTGCGCTGCAGCTCGCTGCTGGCCACGTCCACGTTCGCGCTGGCGCTGACCTGCGCGGTCACGGCCGCATCAGGCGGCAGCGCCTTGAGCGACGGGCCTTCGAAGTCGACCAGCAGCGCCAGCGTGCCGTCGCTCTGGCGGATCAGGTTGGCCTGGTAACGCTCGCCGGTGGTGCGCAGCGTCTGCTTGACCCACGAGATGGGGTCGGCGCCGAAGATGCCGGGCTCGTTCATGGTCCAGTGCATGCGGTAGTCGAGCTGCAGCGGCTGGCCGGGTGCCGGGCGCGCGTCGGGCGCCCAGTAGGCGACGATGTTGTCGTTGGTTTCGTCGGCCGTGGGGATCTCGATCAGCTCGACGCGCCCGCGGCCCCAGTCGTTCTGCGGCTCGATCCAGGCGCTGGGGCGCAGGTCGTAGCGGTCCTTCAGATCCTCGAAGCGCGAGAACTCGCGCCCGCGCTGCAGCAGGCCGAAGCCCTTGGGGTTTTCCGTGGCGTAGCTGCTGACGGCCACGCGCTGCGGGTTGCTGAGCGGGCGCCAGATCCACTCGCCATTGCCGGCGTGGATCGCCAGGCCGTTGGAGTCGTGGATGGCCGGCCGGTAGTTGTAGGTGGCCGAGGGCTGGCTGGGCCCGAACAGGAACATGCTGGTCAGCGGTGCCACGCCCAGCTTGGCCGGGTCGGCGCGCAAAAAGACACGCGCCTTCACATCCAGCACCGAATCCGCGCCGGGTGTCAGCGTCAGCTCGTAGGCGCCGGTGGCGCGCGGCGAGTCCATCAGCGCGTAGATGGTGAGCTGGCGGTCCTGCGGGGCGGGACGGCGGATCCAGAACTCGCGAAAGCGCGGGAACTCCTCGGCCACCGGCAGCCCGGTGTCGATGGCCAGCCCGCGCGAGGACAGGCCGTAGATCTGGCCCTTGCCGATCACGCGGAAGTAGCTGGCGCCCAGCACGCTCATGATCTCGTCGTCCTTGCCCGGCTGGTTGATCGGGTAGAGCACCCGAAAACCCGCCCAGCCCAGGTTGCGTGTCTGCTCGCGGTCGAAGTGCAGGTCGCCAAAATCAAAACGCGCCGGGTCGTAGGGGATCTCCTGCACCGCGTCGCCCACCACTTCGCTGATGCGCACGGGCGTGTTGAACTGCATGCCCTGGTGGTAGAAGGCCAGCCGGAACGGCGTGTCCTGCCCCGCCCATTCGAACTGGTCGCGGCGCGGCTGCATCTTCTGGTAGTCGTCGAATTGCATGCGGGCAAAGACGTCGGGCAGATTGCTCACCGGCGCCACGTAGGGCTGGGCGGCCAGGGCCTGCGCCTGGGCCGTCACGTCCTCCAGCGCAAAAGCGCCTGCCTGCAAGGAAAGGGCCCAGGTCGCCAGCCCCAGCAGGCCGGCGCGCACGCTGGCCGCCATCGAGCGCCGGGCCGCGCGCGGCCACGCACGCGCCACGCTGGCGACAGGCGATGCATGAAGGGTCGAGGAGAAAGTCACGGGTACTCCAGAGGAATCGTTCATTACAAATCGGCCGGAGAAAAGCGGCCCACTCCCCCGCATAATCCCTGCCGGCCCGCGCAGCCAGGCAATCGGTGGCGAGCGGGCGCGAGCTTAGCATTCCCGGCGCGCTCAGCGACAACCCGAAGTGAAGCACACCATGCGAAAAACCAATGGCCAGCCCAGTGACGGCAGCCCGTTCCCGACCCGCCCCGCGCCCGTGGGCGCAACCGGTGTTTCCCGGCGCCAGGCGCTTGCCGCGATGGGCTCGGCCGTCTGGGCCGCCAGCTTTGCGGCGGGCGCGGCCCAGGCGCAGCCCCAGCCGGTCATCCAGGGCAGCGACAAGACCACGCTGGTCGACGGCCTGCTGGCCCGCATGAGCGTGGCCGAGAAGATCGGCCAGTTGCGCCTGATCAGCATCGGCCCCGAGATGCCCCAGGCCCGGCTGATCGAGGAGATCGCCGCCGGCCGCATCGGCGCCATGTTCAACACCGTCACGCGCCAGGACAACCGCCCGCTGCAGGAAGCGGCCGTGCACCAGAGCCGGCTCGGCATTCCGCTGTTCTTTGCCTACGACATCGTGCACGGCCACCACACGGTGTTCCCGATCAGCCTGGGCCTGGCCGCGAGCTGGGACATGGCGGCCGTGGCGCGCAGCGCGCGCGTGGCGGCGATCGAGGCCAGCGCCGACGGCATCGACATGACCTTCGCGCCCATGGTCGACGTCACGCACGACCCGCGCTGGGGCCGCACCTCCGAGGGCTTTGGCGAAGACCCCTACCTCGTGTCCGAATGTGCGCGCGCCAGCGTGCAGGGCTTTCAGGGCGCCTCGGCCGCCCGGCCCGACAGCATCATGGCCGCCGTCAAACATTTCGCGCTGTACGGCGCGGTCGAAGGCGGGCGCGACTACAACACGGTCGACATGAGCCCCATGCGCATGCACCAGATCTACCTGCCGCCCTATCACGCGGCGGTCGAGGCCGGTGCCGGCGGCGTGATGGTCGCGCTCAACTCCATCAACGGCGTCCCGGCCACGGCCAACACCTGGCTGCTGCAGGACCTGCTGCGGCGCCAATGGGGCTTTCGCGGCGTGACCATCAGCGACCACGGCGCCATCACCGAGCTGATGAAGCACGGCGTGGCCCGCGACGCGCGCGAGGCTGCGCGTCTGGCGATCAAGGCCGGCGTCGACCTGAGCATGGCTGACCAGGTCTACCTGGAAGAGCTGCCCGGCCTGATCGCCTCCGGCGAAGTCACCGTGGCCGAACTGGACGCCGCCGTGCGCGAGGTGCTGGGCACCAAGTTCGACCTGGGCCTGTTCAGCGACCCGTTCCGCCGCATCGGCAGCGCCGCTGGCGACCCGGCCGACGTCAATGCCGAAAACCGGCTGCACCGCCCCGACACCCGCGCCGTGGCGCGCGAAACCCTGGTGCTGCTGGAAAACCGCCAGCAGACCCTGCCGCTGCGCAAGACCGGCACCATCGCCCTGGTCGGGCCGCTGGCCGACTCGTCGCTGGACATGCTGGGCAGTTGGTCGGCCGCAGGCGTTCATGGCCAGGCGGTGACGCTGCTCGACGGCATGCGCCAGGCGCTGGGCAGCCAGGCGCGGCTGCTGCACGCGCGCGGCGCCAACGTGACCGACGACGCCAAGATCGTCGATTACCTCAACTACCTCAACTGGGACACCCCCGAGATCACGCCCGACCCGCGCCCCGCCGCCGAGATGATCGCCGAGGCCGTGCGCGCGGCCGAGCAGGCCGACGTGGTGGTGGCCGCCGTGGGCGAGGCGCGCGGCATGTCGCACGAGTCGTCCAGCCGCACCAGCCTGGAGCTGCCGGCCAGCCAGCGCGCACTGCTGGTCGCGCTCAAGGCCGCGCTGGCAGGCACGGGCAAACCGCTGGTGGTGGTGCTCATGAACGGCCGCCCGCTCGCCGTCAACTGGGAACAGGCTAACGCCGACGCGCTGCTGGAGACCTGGTACGCCGGCACCGAAGGCGGCCACGCGATCTGCGACGTGCTGTTCGGCGACCACAACCCGTCGGGCAAGCTGCCCATCAGCTTCCCGCGCTCGGTCGGCCAGATCCCGGTCTACTACAACCACCTGCGCATCGGCCGCCCCTACACGCCGGGCAAGCCCGGCAACTACACCTCGCAGTACTTCGAGGAAGCCAACGGCCCGCTCTACCCCTTCGGCTACGGCCTGAGCTACAGCCGCTTCACGCTGTCCGGCCTGACGCTGTCCACCCCACGCCTGGCCCGCGGCCAGCGCCTGACGGCCAGCGTCACCCTGGCCAACGAAGGCAGCCACGACGGCGCCGCCGTGGTGCAGCTCTACATCGAAGACCCCTACGCGTCGGTGGCGCGGCCGGTCAAGGAACTCAAGGGCTTCCAGAAAGTGATGCTCAAGGCCGGCGAGCGCCGCACCCTGCGCTTCGAAGTCGGCGAGGACCAGCTCAAGTTCTTCGACGCGCAGTTGCGCCAGGTGGCCGAAAGCGGCGCCTTCAACGTGCAGGTGGGGCTGGATTCGCAGGACGTGCTGCAGCAGTCTTTCGAATTGGAATAAGACCCCCCAAGCGCTACACTGCCCGGGCGCGGTGCAAGCCGCCCCCGGGCCCGCGGGAAGGGTTGAACCCACTTGCCTTTCATCTTCTTGTGCATGGCACCTCTTTGTGCTGCCGGCAATTGCGGGTCGTCGGCCATTCACGCACGTGAGGCTCCATGAAACGTCTTCCCGCACGGCCCGATCTCGGCCATCTGAAAAAACAAGCCAAACAACTGCTCGCCGACTACCGCGCGGGCGACGCTCGCGCCCTCGACCGGTTCCGTACGGCCCTGCCCCTGGCGGCGGGGCGTGACGATGCCGCCATCGCTGGCCTGGGGCTGCGGCTGCATGACGCGCAGTCGTGTGTGGCGCGCGAATACGGTTTTGTGTCCTGGCTCGAACTCTCGCGTTTTGTCGCCGCCCGCCAGGCGCAGGCGGCCGGCCCCGAGGCGGCGCGGCTGCACTGGCTGCACCTGGTGTATGCCGGCGACATCACCGGCAGCACCAACACCGCGCGCCCGTCAGTTGCCGCACGCCTGCTGGAGGCCGAGCCTGGCCTGCTGGGCGATGACGCCAGCCTGGCCTGTGCGGTGGGCGATCTGGACGCGCTGCGCCAGGCCATCGCCCATGACCCGGGCTGGGTCCACCGGGCCCACGGCCCGCTGCAACTGCCGCCGCTGGTCGCGGTCACGCATTCAAGTCTGCTGCGGCTGCCGGCCTTGGCCCCGCGCCTGCGGGCCTGCGTGGCGCTGCTGCTCGCGGCCGGTGCCGACCCCAACCAGAACGTCGGCAACCGCTGGCCGCCGGACTCGCTGGCCGCGCCCTCGGCCACCGCACGCCTGTCGGCGCTGTACGGCGCGGCCGGCCAGAACCATGACCTTGACGCCATCCGGCTGCTGCTCGACGCGGGCGCCGATCCCAACGACGGCGAATCGCTCTACCACGCGCTGGAAAGCCCCGCCTGCACGGCGCGGCTGCTGCAGGCCGGCGCGCGCGTCGCGGGCAGCAACGCGATGTACCGGGCGCTCGACCTTGACGACCCCACCGCCCTGCACGCAGCCCACCCTGGCATCGTCCTGCGCCTGTCGCCCGCACAGCACCGCCTGCTGCCCGAACTGGCCGCCCAGGGCTGCGCGGAGGCCGTGCGCCTGATGGTCGAACTCGGCTGGCCCATTGCCGTGCCGGGCGGCGACCTGGAAGGCTCGGCGCTGAACCAGGCCGTCTTCCGGGGCGATGCGGCGATGACGCGTTTTCTGCTGGCGCATGGCGCGAGCTGGACCGAACGCCACGCCTACGACGACGACGTCACCGGCGGCTTGTCGTGGGCCTCGCGCAACGAGCCCGTCGAAGGCGGCGACTGGCCCGGCTGCGCGGCCGCGCTGGTCGAACACGGCCTGCCCGCCGTGCAGGCCGACCCGCAGGACGAGAAAGAGGTGGCGGCGGAAATTCGGACAGGCCGATAAGTGGAACGGTCGGGGCCTGAGCTGGTCATAGGGACCAGCAAGAGGAACCCCAAAATGGCAAAAAGAAGCCGCCGGTCGCATAGCCCGGCATTCAAGGCGCAGGTCGCCCTGGCAGCCCTG
>WNDQ01000092.1 GCA_009912175.1 Paracidovorax wautersii
GAGTGGCCCTTTCTGGACCCCAACCCTTCGGGCAAGCCATGGGAAAGCCCGCCTGCGGCGTTGCAGGCCGCTTGTGGTGCAACACACCACCGCGCGTCCTGCGCCTTGCATCCGGGCTTTCTCATGGCTTGCGCGGGCATGGAAAAAGTGCATAACACGCTCTACGCGGCGCCGGGCGTGCCCATGCGGTGCGCCAGCCCTCCTCTCACCCTTTCATGACCGACTCCACCACCCCGATCACCGCCGACGACGGCGCCCACGACTACATCGAAGAGCTCGAAGACCTGCTCGACGCGGCGCGCGAGCAGCTCGCCGAACTGCCTCAGTGGGAGTTCTGCGACGGCTTCCTGGCCGCGCTGGTCTGCACCCGCCGCGCCATCCCGGCCGACGAATGGGAGCCGCCGCGCAAGGACGCCGAAACCGCCGGCCTGATCGAGGACGCGCTGGCCATCGTCAACGAACTGACCGAGGACGACGCCGGCCCCTACACGATCTCCGGCATGGGCGACGACTTCCCGCCCGGCATGTCCGAGGACCGCCTGGACCTGTTCGGCGAAGCCATCTGGGCCTGCTATGACCTGCGCGCCCTGTGGAAGTCGATCGGCCCACGCGTGCTGCAAGTGCGCCGCGCGCCCGAGCCCGGCCGCAACGACGCCTGCCCCTGCGGCAGTGGCAAGAAGTACAAGCAGTGCCATGGCCGCTGAAGCGGGCCACACACGCCCGGTGCCGGCGGGCGATAATGCGCGATTGAGAATCTCTCCGCTTTGGCAGGCACGGCACGCCGCCGCTGCCGCCTGCGGAGCCGCTGCCCTCGGGCAGTCCCTTGCCCGCTGCATGCCGCTTTCCGTATGACGTCCACCCCTACTCCCGCCCTGGCCGAGCCGATCCGTACCGTCTCGCGCCGCCGGCTGCTGGTCGCCGGCCTGGGCGCGGCAGCGACGGGCCTGCCCGCCTGGCAGGCCGTGGCCCAGACGGCACCACCAGCCGTCACCAGCAACAGCCATGTGCAGTGGCTCGGCCCGCAGCTCAAGGCGCCGGCGCGGCGCATCGTGCTGGCGCAGGGCCGCATGCTGCCGGCGCTGGCCATCGTCGACCCGGCCATTGCCAGCAAGCTGGTCGGCTGGGCCAACGACCTCTCGACCATGTATGCGGCCGAAAACGCCGCCTGGCTGGCCCAGTTCCCGGCGCTGGCCCAGTTGCCGGTGGTCGGGCGCGGCCGGCCCGAGACGCTGTCGGTCGAGCAGGTGCTCGCGCTCAACCCGGACCTGGTCATCTACAGCCGGCAGGTGGCGGGCTCCCCCAGCAGTTATGCCCGCAGTACCACCTTCCAGACGCTGGCCAAGGCCGGCATCCCGGTGCTGGTGGTCGACTTCTTCATGCAGCCGCTGGACAACACGCAGCCCAGCCTGCGGGCGCTGGCGCAGGTGCTGGGCACCACCGCGCACGCCCAGCCCTTCATTGACGACTACACACGCCGCCTGGACGGGGTGCGCGAACGCATCGCGCGCGCCAAACCCAAGGCGCCGCAGGTCTTTGTGCACGCCCACGTGGGCAGCGCCGACTGCTGCTTCTCGCCCGGCAAGGGCACCTTCGACGACTTCGTGCGGCACGCCGGCGGCCACAACCTCGGCGCCGACCTGCTGAGCGCGCCCACCGGCCAGATCGCACGCGAGATGGTGCTGCGCCTGCAACCCGACATCTACATCGCCACCGGCACCGACACGCGCCAGGGCACGGGCAAGTTCCTCATCGGCCCCAACATCGACGCGGCAACAGCCGCCACCGGCCTGCGCGACGTGATCAAGCTCTCGCAGCTCGACACGCTCGACGCGGTCGCGCGCGGCCAGGCCCATGGCTTCTGGCATGGCTTCAACGACACGCCCGCGCACGTGGTACTGATCGAGGCGCTGGCCAAGTGGATGCACCCGCAACTGTTCGCCGACCTCGACCCGGCCGCTACGCTGCGCACCCTCAACCAGCGTTTCTTCCAGGTGCCGCTGCAGGGCACGTTCTGGACCGACCTGCCCGGCGCCAAGGTGGCCGCAGCGCCAACGCACGGGCACCGGGCATGAGCGGGCCGACGCCTTCGACTGCGGCCCTGCCCGAAAGCGCCGCCACCCAGCGCATCCTGGCCGACTACAGCCGCCTGATGCGCCGGCGCGCGACCATCGTCGCCGCGCTGGTCGTGCTGCTGCTGGCCTCGCTGCTGGTCGACCTGACCACGGGGCCCTCGGGCCTGGCGCTGGCCGACATCTGGGGGGCGCTGACCTTCAGCGCCGACACCTCGCGTGCCGTCTCGGTCATCGTGTGGGACGTGCGCCTGCCCGTGGCCGTCATGGCGCTCGTCGTGGGCGCCGCGCTGGCGCTGTCGGGCGCCGAGATGCAGACCATGCTCAACAACCCGCTGGCCAGCCCCTTCACGCTGGGCGTGTCGGCCGCCGCATCGTTCGGCGCGGGCCTGGCCATCGTGCTGGGCGTGGGCATTCCCATCGTTCCGCAGGGCCTGCTGATCACCGTCAACGCCTTTTTGTTCGCCTTCGGCTGCATCCTGCTGCTGCAGTTCATGTTACGCGGACGCGGCGGCAACGTCGGGCGCGTGGAATCCATCGTGCTGTTCGGCATCGCGCTGGGCTTCACCTTCAACGCGCTCACCGGCCTGCTGCAGTTCGTGGCCTCGGCCGACACGCTGCAGCAGCTCGTGTTCTGGACGCTGGGCAGCCTCACGCGCTCGGACTGGACCTCGGTCGCCATCCTGTGCGGCGTGGTGCTGGTCGTGCTGCCCTTCTCGCTGCGCGCGGCCTGGCAGATGACGGCGCTGCGCCTGGGCGAGGACCGCGCGCGCAGCTACGGCATCGACGTGGTGCGGCTGCGCTTTTTCTCGCTGCTGCGCGTGAGCCTGCTGGCCTCCACCGCCGTGGCCTTCGTGGGCACCATCGGCTTTGTCGGGCTGGTCGGGCCGCACATCGCGCGGCTGCTGATGGGCGAGGACCACCGCTTCTTCCTGCCCGCGTCGGCCCTGACCGGCGCGCTGGTCATGTCGCTGGCCTCGATCGCCAGCAAGATGATTGTTCCCGGCGTGGTGCTGCCCGTGGGCATCGTCACCGCCTTCGTGGGCCTGCCCGTCTTCTTCTCCCTGATCTACAAACAACAAGGCCGCGCATGAGCTTCGCCCCATCGCCCGAAGCAGACCGCGCCGCGGCCACGACCGGCCTGGTGCTGCGCAACGTGCGCGTGGGCTACCGCGACAAGCCCGTCATCCACGGCCTGACGCTCGAACCCTTCACCGCCGGCCACGTGACGGCCCTCGTCGGCCCCAACGGCGCGGGCAAGTCCACGCTGCTTGGCGGCCTGGCCGGCCTGGTGCGCGCCAGCGGCGAGCTGCGGCTCGACGGCACCGATCTGTTCTCGCTGCGCCCGGCCGAACGCGCCGGGCATTTCGGCTTCATGCCGCAGGCCATTCCGCAGGGCACGGCGCTGACGGTGCTGGAAACCGTCATCAGCGCCCTGATGGCCTCGGGCGCGGAAACCAGCGAACGCCTGGCGCGCCACCGCGCGGCCGCCGTGCTCGAACGCCTGGCCATCGACCACCTGGCCGCGCGCGCGCTGGACCACCTCTCGGGTGGCCAGCGCCAGATGTGCAGCCTGGCCCAGGCCATCGTGCGCGAGCCACGCATCCTGCTGCTCGACGAACCCACGTCGGCGCTGGACATGCGCCACCAGCTTTACGTGATGCAGTCCGTGCGCCGGCTGGCCGACGAAGGCCGCCACGTGGTGGTGGTGCTGCACGACCTGTCGTTTGCCGCGCAGTGGGCCGACCACATCGTCGTGCTGCGGCGTGGCGAGCTCTACGCCGAAGGCGCGCCCGCCCAGACCATCACGCCGGCCATGCTGGCCGACGTCTACGGCGTGCAGGCGCGGGTGGAGCGTTGTTCACGCGGGCGGCTGCAGATCCTGGCGGACGACCTCGTGCCCATCGCGGGCAAGGCGCATTGATTCAGCCCTGCCCGGCAGCGCGGCGCTCGGCCACCTTGTCCAGCAGCCGCGCCTGCACGGTGGGCGACACGAAGTCCTGAACCTCGCCCCCCAGGATCGCGATCTCGCGCACAAAGGTGCTGGAGATGAACTGGTAGTGGTCGTTGGGCGTCACAAAAATGGTTTCCACGTCGCCCATGAGCTTGCGGTTCATGCCGGCAAGCTGGAACTCGTAGTCGAAGTCGGTGACAGCCCGCACGCCACGCATGATGGCCTTGGCGCCCTGCTCAACCACGAAGTCGCGCAGCAGGCCCGAGAACGGGTGCACCTCGACCCGGTCGCCGTGCACGGCCAGCGCTTCGCGCGCCATGGCGATGCGTTCGTCGAGCGAAAACAGGGGCTTCTTGTGATGGCCGGCGGCCACCGCCACGATGACGCGGCCGAACAGGCGGGTGCCGCGCAGGACCACGTCCTCGTGGCCCAGGGTCATGGGGTCGAACGTGCCGGGATAGACCACCGTGATGGGCTGGGGTGTCGTCGTCATCGAAGTGCTCCTTGGGAAGGCGGGCCCCGCGGCATGGCGGCGCGCAGGCCGGTCGGCAGCCCGCTTCGAGGCCGGCTTGCTGCGCCGCATTATGCCTATCCAGCCCCTGGCGCCAGGCGCTGCAGCAAGTGGGCATGCACGGCGCCGGCCTTGAGGTGGCGGAACAGCGTCAGGTCCAGCGGCGCGAGCGCCTCGTCGCTCCAGGCCTGCGGCGCCTCCACGTACAGCCAGCCGCCGGGTGCCAGCGCCTGGCGCGCGGCGCGCAGCGCGGCCTCGTACCAGTCGGCGTCGAACGGCGGGTCGAGCAGGATGAGCTGCGCGCTGGCGGCCGGCCAGCGTTCGAGCACCGCGCGGCCGTCGCCGCGCACCACCGTCACGCTCTCGGCCTGGAGCCGGGCCCGGCTGGCATGGAGCATGGCCACCAGCGCAGCATCTTGCTCGACCAGCGTGACGCGGCCCGCGCCGCGCGAGGCGGCCTCGAAACCCAGCGCGCCCGTGCCGGCAAAGGCGTCGATCACCTGCCAGCGCGACCAGTCGTCGCCACCGGCGCTGGTGAGCCAGTTGAACAGCGTTTCGCGCACGCGGTCGGGCGTCGGGCGCAGGCCGGGCTTGTCGGCCACGCCGAGCTTGCTGCGTTTCCACTGGCCGCCGATGATGCGCACCTCGTGCGCGGCCGTGCGTGGCGCGCCGGGCCGGGGGCTGCGTGCGGGCCCCGCTGCGGCGGGTTTGGCTGGTGCGCGGGTGTCGGTGCGGCGGTTCATGGCTGGCCTCCTTCGCGGGCACCGAGCACGACGGTGACCATACGATCCGGTTGCAGATGCCGCTGGAAAGCGGCGCGGATGTCGGCCGTGCTGAGTTTGTCGACCTGCTGTGTCCAGGTGTCGAGGTAGTCCAGCGGCAGGCCGTTCCACGCGATGTTGGCCACGTTGGCCAGCAGCTTGGCGTTGCTGTCCAGGCGCAGCGCAAAGCCGCCGATCAGGTTGGCCTTGGCGGCCTGCAGTTCTTCGTCGGTCGGCCCGTCGGCCACGAAGCCCGCCAGCACCTCACGCACCACCTGCACGGCCTGGCCGGCCTGGTCGGGGCGCGTCTGCAGCGTGATGGCGAAGGGCCCGGCCTGCAGCGCCGGGCTGAAGCTGCTGGACACGCCGTAGGTCAGCCCGCGTTTTTCGCGCACCTCGTTCATGAGGCGCGAGACAAAACCACCGCCGCCCAGGATGTAGTTGCCGACCGTGCGCGCGAAGTAGTCCGGGTCGGCGCGCCGGATGCCGGGCTGGCCGATCAGCACCTGGGCCTGCGCGGCCTGGAACGGAATGCGGCGCTCGACGGGCGCGGCCAGCGGCGGCACGGCTGCGATCTCGGGCAGGCTGGCGCAGGCGGGCGCGCCCGGGGACGCGGGCACCCGGCCCAGCAGCGTGCGGGCGATGTGGTCGGCCTGGGCGCGGTCGACCGCGCCCACGATGCTGACCTTGGCGCGGCAGGGCTGGATGGCGCGCGCATGGAAGGCACGCAGATCGTCCGCCGTGATGCGGGCCAGCGTCTGCGCCGTGGCTTCGTAGCCATAAGGATGGGTGGGGTACAGCGCCTGGCGGAAGGCGCGGCCGGCCTGCGTGCCGGGCCGCGTGTCGGCCTCGCGCAGCGCGGCGATCCAGCGTTCGCGCTCACGCTGCCACACGGCCGCCGGGAAGGCCGGTTCGGCGAGCTGGCGCGCGGCCAGTTGCAGGGCCGGCTCCAGCAGCGCGGGATCGGTCAGCGAGCGCAGCGAATAGCTGGTGCGGTCCGAGGTGGCGTCGGCGCCGAAGGAGGCGCCCAGGTCGGCCCAGGCCTGGCCCAGCGCGTTCTCGTCGAGCGCGGCTTGGCCGCCCGCGGCCCGCACGCCCTTGGCGGCCATGCCGGCGGCGGCGTCGGCCAGGCCGGCCTGCTCGCGCGGATCGCGCCGGCCGCCCGCGTCGAAGTCGATCTGCACGTCCACCATCGGAATGGACGGACTGCGCACCAGGTAGACCTGGGCGCCGCCGGGCTGCTGCCAGTGCTCGATGGGCAGCGCGGCATGGGCCGCGCCCAGTCCCAGCAGCGCCAGCGCGCAGGCCGCACCCGCTCGGGCCCGGCGAAGGGTCGATGTCAATGTCATGTTGTGGCTCCCCAATTCAATGCACGCTGCCTTCGCGCGGACCACCCGCGTCCTCGGCGCCTTCGCGCGGCGCACGCTCGCCCGGCCGGCGCGGCTGCGGCACCAGCACGCCCACGGTGAGCTGGTCGTCGCCGAAATACTTGGCGGCCAAGGCCTGGACCTGCTCGGCGGTCACGGCCTGCAGGCGCGCGATCAGGCGGTCGCTGGCGTCCAGCGGCAAGCCCTCGATCCAGTTGCTGCCCAGGTCCTGGGCCTGCGCCATGACGGAGTCGCGCTGGTAGATCTGCGCGGCCGTCCACTGGGTCTTGACGCGGCGCAGTTCGTCGGCGCCCACGCCCTCGCGCGCCACGCGGGCGCTCTGCGCACGCCAGGCGGCTTCGACCGCCTCCACACGCTTGCCGGTGGCCGGCACGCCCGTGAACGTGAACAGTTGCGGGCCGCGGCCCGACAGGCCGTTGCTGGCGCTGGCGCTGGCGCTGTCGGCCACGCGGTCGGCCCCTTGGGTGAGCGCGCGGGCCAGGCGCGCACCGTCGTAGCCGTCGAGCACCGAGGCCAGCACGGTCAGCGCGAGCGCGTCGCGCGTGGCCTCGTCGTCGGCGTCGATGGTCGTCATCTGCGGGACCTTGTAGGCCATCATCAGGTAAGGCTGCTCGGCCACGGCTTTGAGCTCGAAACGGCGTATGCCCTGCTGCAGCGGCTCGGGCTGCGGCTTGCGCGCGGGCACGGGACGGGCCTCGATGCGTCCATAGGTCTCTTCGGCCCAGGCCCGCACCTGCTGCGGATCGACGTCGCCGGCGACCACCAGCGCGGCATTGGCGGGCACGTACCAGCGGCGGTGAAACGCGCGCACGTCGTCGGCGGTGTAGGCAGCGATGTCGCCGGGCCAGCCGATCACGGGCCAGCGGTAGGGCGAGGCCTGGTAGGCCTGGGCCATCAGCGCCTCGGCCAGGCGGGCGCGCGGACGCTCGTCGGTGCGCATGCGGCGCTCTTCCTGCACCACGGCGCGCTCGGGTCCGAATTGCGCGTCGGGCCACTGGTTGTTGGCGAAGCGGTCGGACTCCAGCACCATGACCTCGCGCAGGTGCTGCACCGGCACCTGCTGGTAGTAGCCGGTGTATTCGCGCCAGGTGAAGGCATTTTCCTGGCCGCCCAGCGCCGCCACGCGGCGCGAGAACTCGCCGGGCGGCACGGTGGGCGTGCCCTTGAACATCATGTGTTCGAGCATGTGCGCCAGGCCCGTGGTGCCGCTGGTCTCGTCCATGCTGCCCACGCGCACCCAGACCATCTGCACGGCGGTGGGCGCGCGGTGGTCGGGCTGCACGATCACGGTCATGCCGTTGGCGAGCTGGAATTGCACCGGCCGGGCGGCCGCGGCGGAAACCACGGCGGCCCCAGGGGCAAGCGGGCCCGGCTGCGGCGCCGGCTGGGCGCAAACACTGGCCGCCGCGCTCAGGCAAGCCAGGGTTTGCAACAAAAGGGAGGGGCGTTTCATAGAATGCTCGGTCAATGCCTGGACGTTGCGCGGGGCTCGGCAGGATCACCCGGCGCCAAGGTTGCGTGCGGTCATGAGCCCGCCGTGCACGGCAACACCACGCGCGCCTGCGTCGCTGTCCTTGCGGCGCCCTCGGGCGGCCCACAAGCCGACAGGCTCATCCGACTCCGATTCTAAGAAGCCCAACATGTTCTCCTTCTTCAAAAAGAAACCGGCGCCCGCGCCGGCCGATATTTCGCCGCCCATGGCGCCCACCGTCGCTCCGGCCGCGGCCGCACCGGCACCGGCGCCGGCGCCGGCGCCGGCGCCAGTTTCAGCGCCTGAGCCGGTCGCCGCCACGCCCGCGACGCCGCCTGCCAGCGGCGGGTGGACGTCCTGGTTCAAGCGCGCCCCCGCGGCACCGGCCACGACACCGCCCGAGCCCGTGGCGGCGCCCATCGTGGAACGGCCTGCCGAGGCAGTGCCCGCCATCGAGGTACCGGCCCTCGAAACAGTGGCCGCAGACGCCCTGACAGCCGACCCGGCGCCGATCACCCCTCCGAGCACGCCACCGGTCGAGCCGCCTGCGCCGCCGCCCCAACCCGTGCCCAGCGTGCCGCCGGTCTCGGACCCGCCGGTGCAGCCGCCCTCGCCCATCCGCGAACCCGGCCCGATCCCGCCCGGCGTGGGCGAGCCCGATGCCATCGTCGTGCCGACCACGCCTACACCAGCACCGACACCGGCTCCCGCACCAGCGCCGGTGGCCGTGGCCAAGGCGCCACCTGCTGCCGCCCCTGTGGCCGAACCGCCCGCCCCGGCCGCCCAGCCCCGCGCGGGCTGGCTCGACCGCCTCAAGAACGGCCTGCGCAAGACCGGATCGAACCTGACCACGGTCTTTACCGGCACGCGCATCGACGAAGACCTGTACGAGGAACTGGAAGCGGCGCTGCTCATGGCCGACACCGGCGTCAAGGCCACGCAGCATCTGCTCGACGACCTGCGCCGCCGCGTCAAGGAACACAAGGCCACCGAGCCGGCCGCCGTCAAGGCGCTGCTGGCCGATGCCATCACCGACCTGCTCCAGCCGCTTGAAAAAAGCCTGGTCATCGGCGAGCACGCCCCGACCGTGATCATGGTCGCGGGCGTCAACGGCGCGGGCAAGACGACCTCGATCGGCAAGCTCACACGCCACCTGGCCGACGCCGACGCCTCGGTGCTGCTGGCCGCGGCCGACACCTTCCGCGCCGCCGCGCGCGAGCAGCTCGGCGTCTGGGCCACACGCAACACGGTCGAAATCATCAGCCAGGACGGGGGCGACCCGGCCGCCGTCAGCTTCGATGCGGTGGCCGCCGGCAAAGCGCGCGGCAAGGACGTGGTGCTGGTCGACACGGCCGGCCGCCTGCCCACGCAGCTGCACCTGATGGAAGAGCTGAAAAAGATCAAACGCGTGATCGCCAAGGCCGAAGGAACGGCCCCGCACGAGGTGCTGCTGGTGATCGACGGCAACACCGGCCAGAACGCGCTGGCCCAGGTGCGCGCCTTCGACGACGCGCTGCAGCTCACCGGCCTGATCGTCACCAAGCTCGACGGCACGGCCAAGGGCGGCGTGCTGGCCGCCATTG
>WNDQ01000093.1 GCA_009912175.1 Paracidovorax wautersii
CGCCGTCCGAGCCTGGGTCCGTTTGGACGGTATACGCTTGCGCCAAGCATAGTAGCCGCTTGGAGACACCGACAGCACTCGGCACATCAGACGCACCCTGAATGTGCCTTCGTGCGCTTTCATCGTTGCGCACTTCACTTGGGCTGTTTGGCGAAGTACGCCGCCGCTTTTTTTAGGAAAGCGTTCTCCTCCTCCAGCCGCGCCACTTCACGTTTGAGCCGTGCATGTTCGGCCAACTCCAAGCGTTGTGCCTGATCGTCCTGGTCGTGCCGCCGCGCCTGGGCGCGCCAACTGTACAGCTGGGCAGGCTGCAACCCCAGATCACGAGCCACCGTGGTTACCCCTTCTGTGGCCGCTCGCAACAGTGCCTGCTGCCTGAACTCCAGGCTGAACTCCTGCCCCTTTCTGCCTGCCTTTCTCTTGGTCATCGTCCACCTCCTATTGCGATAGTTAATCGCTTATAGGGGTGTCCGTGAAACGGGGGCAAGATCAGTGCTCAGGCAGACGGCGCGCCGGGGGCGGCGGGTGGGGCGATCAGGATGGCCCCGACCACGTGCCGGTCCTCGTTGGCCAGGATGTTGTAGGTGCGGCAGGCCGCGGCGCTGTCCATGGTTTCCACGCCGATGCCGGCGGCGATCAGCGGACGCAGCACGCTGGGTCGCAGAAAACGCAGGGTGTCGCCGCTGCCGAAGACCACGACTTCGGGCCGCAGGGCCGCAATCGCCTCGAAATGTTCGGCCGTCAGACTCTCGAAGGCGTCGCACTGCCAGTCGAAGCGCTCGCCGTGCGAGCCGAAGACCACGCTGTGTTCGATGCGCTCGCCGTTGAGTGCCAGCCAGCCCTGGCCGTAGGCGTTGACGCTTTGCACTTCGAAACGGTCGGGCTGGAGCTTCATGGCGGTGGGAGAGAAAAGGTGCTGGGGTGCCCGGACGGCGTCCGGAGGGGCCCCTGCGACGAAAAAGGGCAGTGGCCGGCGACTTCCGCGGGAAGCAGCTTGCGCGTTTATGGTTCAATTGTAGGTTTTTCCGCCCACCCAGGCTTTCGGGCCTTCATTCCAACAGTGAGAGGGCCGTGGGGAATCCCGGTTCCGCGCGCCCGCCATCCATGAAGACGATTCAAAAATCGAGCAAGCTCGCACACGTCCTGTATGACATTCGCGGCCCCATCATGGACCGGGCCAAGCAGATGGAGGACGAGGGCCAGAAGATCATCAAGCTCAACATCGGCAACCTGGCCGTGTTCGGTTTCGATGCGCCCGAGGAAGTCCAGCAGGACATGATCCGCAACCTGCCGAATTCGGCCGGCTATTCGGACAGCAAGGGCATCTTCGCGGCGCGCAAGGCGGTCATGCACTACACGCAGGAGCAGGGCATTGCCGGCGTGACGCTGGAGGACATCTACCTGGGCAACGGCGCCTCCGAGCTGATCGCCATGGCCACCAACGCGCTGCTCGACGACGGTGACGAGCTGCTGCTGCCCGCGCCCGACTACCCGCTGTGGACGGCGGTCACGAGCCTGTCGGGCGGCACGCCCGTGCACTACCTGTGCGACGAGGCCAACGGCTGGATTCCCGACCTCGACGACATCCGCGCCAAGATCACGCCGCGCACCAAGGGCATCGTGGTGATCAACCCGAACAACCCGACGGGCGTGCTCTACCCCGACCACGTGCTGCAGGCCATCGTCGGCATCGCGCGCGAGCACGGCCTGGTCATCCTGGCCGACGAGGTCTACGACAAGGTGCTGTACGACGACGTCCAGCACACCGCGCTGGGCAGCCTGTCGACCGACGTGCTGACGCTGACCTTCAACTCGCTGTCCAAGAGCTACCGGGCCTGCGGCTACCGCGCCGGCTGGCTGGTGGTCTCGGGCGACAAGACGGCGGCGGGCGACTACATCGAAGGCCTGAACATGCTGGCCAACATGAAGCTGTGCGCCAACGTGCCAGGCCAGTGGGCGATCCAGACCGCGCTGGGCGGCTACCAGAGCATCAACGACCTGGTGGGCGAGGGCGGCCGGCTGCGCCGCCAGCGCGACCTGGCCTACGAGCTGATCACGGCCATTCCGGGCGTGAGCTGCGTCAAGCCGCAGGCCGCACTCTACATGTTCCCCAAGCTGGACCCCGCGGTCTACCCGATCGAGGACGACCGCCAGTTCTTCCTGCAACTGCTCGAAGCCACGCGTGTGATGCTGGTGCAGGGCACGGGCTTCAACTGGCCGCACCCGGACCACTTCCGCATCGTGTTCCTGCCGCACGAGCCCGACTTGCGCGAGGCCATCGGCCGCATCGCCAAGTTCCTCGAAAGCTACCGCAACAAGAGCACCCGCAAGCCCGCCTGAGCGTGTGAACGCATGGGCGCGCCGCGGGCGCCAATCTCCAGAATTCAGATCGTTCGTTTGGAAGCCAGAAAGACTATGAAACCTGTCAAAGTGGGTTTGCTGGGCGTGGGCACCGTGGGTGCCGGCGTGTTCGAAGTGCTGCGTCGCAATCAGGAAGAGATCACGCGCCGCGCCGGCCGCGGCATCGAGGTGGTGGCCGTCTCGCGCCGCGACCTGGCCAAGGCCCGCGCCATCGTGGGCGATGCGGCCGAGGTGGTGGCCGATCCGCGCGACATCATCCGCAACCCCGACATCGACATCGTGGTCGAGCTCATCGGCGGCTACGACCTGGCGCGCGAGCTGGTGCTCGAAGCCATTGCGGCCGGCAAGCACGTGGTCACCGCCAACAAGGCGCTGCTGGCCGTGCATGGCACCGAGATCTTCGCGGCCGCCCAGGCGCGCGGCGTGATGGTGGCTTTCGAGGCGGCAGTGGCTGGCGGCATTCCCATCATCAAGTCGCTGCGCGAAGGCCTGACGGCCAACCGCATCCAGTGGCTGGCCGGCATCATCAACGGCACCACCAACTTCATTCTCTCGGAGATGCGCGACAAGGGCCTGGACTTCGACACCGTGCTCCAGGAAGCGCAGCGCCTGGGCTACGCCGAGGCCGACCCGACCTTCGACATCGAGGGCATCGACGCCGCGCACAAGGCCGCGCTGATGAGCGCCATGGCCTTTGGCGTGCCAGTCCAGTTCGAGCACGCCTACGTCGAAGGCATCACGCAGCTCGCCGCGCAGGACATCCGCTATGCCGAGACGCTGGGCTACCGCATCAAGCTGCTGGGCATCAGCAAGCGCACGCCCGAAGGCATCGAGCTGCGCGTGCACCCGGCGCTGGTGCCGGCCAAGCGCCTGATCGCCAACGTCGAAGGCGCCATGAACGCCGTGGTGGTGCAGGGCGACGCCGTGGGCACCACGCTCTACTACGGCAAGGGCGCGGGCAGCGAGCCGACCGCCTCGGCCGTCATCGCCGACCTGGTCGACATCGCGCGCCTGGCCGCTGCCGAAGCCAGCGAACGTGTGCCTTACCTGGCCTTCCAGCACCACGCGCTGGGCGACGAACTGGTGCTGCCGATGGAAAAAGTCGTCACCAGCTACTACCTGCGCCTGCGCGTGGCCGACGAGACCGGCGTGCTGGCCACCGTCACGCGCCTGCTGGCCGATGCCAACATCAGCATCGACGCGGTGCTGCAGCGCGAGGCCGACGAGGTCAGCGGCGAGGGCGAGAACCAGACCGACCTGATCATCCTCACGCACGAAACACGCGAAGGCACGATGAACGCGGTGCTGGCCCAGATCCAGGCGCTGCCTTCGGTCAAGGCGCCCATCACGCGCATCCGCAAGGAGGAGCTGGCATGAACTACCTCTCCACCCGTGGCGATGCCACCCCGCGCAAGTTCTGCGAGATCCTGCTCGAAGGACTGGCGCCCGACGGCGGCCTCTATATGCCCGAGCGTTACCCGCAGGTCGACGCCGCCACGCTCACGCGCTGGCGCGGCCTGAGCTATGCCGAGCTGGCCTTCGAGATCCTGTCGCTCTACATCGACGACATCCCGGCCGATGACCTGCGCGCCATCACCGCCAAGACCTACAGCCGCGCCGTGTTCGGCACCGACGCCATCGTGCCGCTCAAGCCGCTGGAAGAGGGCTTGTTCCTCGAAGCCCTGTCCAACGGCCCGACGCTGGCCTTCAAGGACATGGCCATGCAGCTGCTGGGCAACCTGTTCGAATACGAACTGGGCCGCCGCGGCGAAGAGCTGAACATCCTGGGCGCGACCTCGGGCGACACCGGCAGCGCGGCCGAATACGCCATGCGCGGCAAGCAGGGCGTGCGAGTCTTCATGACCAGCCCCAACGGCCGCATGAGCCCCTTCCAGCAGGCGCAGATGTTCAGCCTGCAGGATCCGAACATCCACAACCTCGCCATCGAGGGCGTGTTCGACGACTGCCAGGACATCGTCAAGGCCGTCAGCAACGACCTGGCCTTCAAGCGCCAGTACAAGATCGGCACGGTCAACAGCATCAACTGGGCGCGGTTGCTGGCACAGGTGGTTTATTACTTCGCGGGCTACCTGCAAGCGACGCAGTCCAACG
Source organism: Paracidovorax wautersii (assembly GCA_009912175.1). Classification (GTDB taxonomy): domain Bacteria; phylum Pseudomonadota; class Gammaproteobacteria; order Burkholderiales; family Burkholderiaceae_C; genus Comamonas_F; species Comamonas_F wautersii_A. The sequence goes on from WNDQ01000093.1 coordinate 4,474, forward strand.
ACCAGCCGGTGAGCTTCACCGTGCCTTCGGGCAACTTCGGTAACGTCTGCGCGGGCCACGTCGCACGTCAGATGGGCCTGCCCATCGCGCACCTGGTGGTGGCCACGAACGAGAACGACGTGCTCGACGAGTTCTTCCGCACCGGTGTCTACCGCGTGCGCGGCAGCGCCCACACGTTCGAGACGTCCAGCCCCTCGATGGACATTTCCAAGGCCAGCAACTTCGAGCGTTTCATCTACGACCTGCTGGGCCGTGACGGCGTGCGTGTGCAGTCGCTGTTCAAGGACGCACTGGCCGCCGACGGCCAGTTTGACCTGAGCGGCGAGGCCGTGTTCCAGGACGCTTCGGCCAAGTTTGGCTTCCAGAGCGGCAAGAGCACACACGCCGACCGCCTGGCCACGATTCGCGACACCGATGCACGCTTTGGCGTGGTGATCGACACCCACACGGCCGACGGCCTGAAGGTGGCGCGCGAACACCGCGACGGCGACGTCGCCATGATCGTGCTGGAGACCGCCTTGCCCATCAAGTTCGCCGCTACCATCGAGGAGGCCCTGGGCCGCCCGCCCGAGCGCCCGGCGCAGTTCGAGGGCATCGAGGACCTGCCCAAGCGTGTGGCCGTGCTGCCGGCCGACGTGCAGCAGGTCAAGGACTACATCGCCACGCACACGCGCGGCTGAGTCGAGCGGCAACGCGGGCGACCATGAAGGTGCTGGGCATTGCGGGCTACTCCGGCGCGGGCAAGACCACGCTGCTGGAGCGGCTCATCCCGGCGCTGGGCGCGCTGGGCCAGCGTGTGTCGGTCATCAAGCACACCCACCACGACTTCGACGTCGACCAGCCCGGCAAGGACAGCTGGCGCCACCGCCAGGCCGGTGCGCACGAGGTGCTGGTGGCCTCCGACTGCCGCTGGGCGCTGATGCACGAGAACCGGCCCCCGGCCGAACCCGACTGGCGCGCGCTGCTCGCGCGGCTCGACGGCGGCGTAGACTGGGTGCTGGCCGAGGGTTTCAAGCATGGCGACCTGCCCAAGCTCGAAGTCTGGCGCGCCGCCAACGGCAAGCCCGTGCGTTATGCCGACGACACGCGCGTGATCGCCATTGCCACGCCTGATTCGGCGCAACTGCCGGTGCCGCCGGCCGCGGGTGTGGCGGTGCTGGACCTGGACCAGCCGCAGGCCATCGCGCAATGGCTGGTCAGCCATTCCGGCCTGGCTGATTGGGACGGCGCCGCGCGTTGACCGGCTGAGGGCCGAGCTGCCGCGCAGTCCGCCCCGCGATTTGTTGAGAGGACGACCCCACGCATGACCACCACCGCCACTTCCACGCCGCCTGGCGCCGCTGCGCGCCCCGCGCTCAAGCCGCTGGGCCAGGCACTGGCCGAGTTGCTCGCCAAGGCCGATGCGGCCGCCAGCCTGGGCGAGGAATCCGTCGCAACGTTTGATGCGGACGGCCGCGTGCTGGCGCGCGACCTGCTGGCCGAACTCGACGTGCCCGCGCGCGACAACAGCGCCATGGACGGCTACGCGGTGCGCATGGCCGACCAGGCGGTGGCGGGCGAGGGCGCTGTCTTCGCGGTTTCGCAGCGCATTCCTGCCGGCGCGGCGGGCGACACGCCCCTGGCGGCCGGCACCGTGGCGCGCATCTTCACCGGCGCGCCCGTACCGCCTGGCGCCGACGCCGTCGTCATCCAGGAAGACAGCGTGGCGGCGGGCGAGGGCCTGGTGCGCTTCACGGCCCGGCCCGTGGCCGGCCAGAACATCCGGCGTGCGGGCGAGGACATCGCGCAGGGGCAGGTCGTGCTGGCGCGTGGCCGGCGCCTGTCGGCCGCCGACATCGGGCTGGCCGCGAGTATCGGCGCCGCCGCGCTGCCCGTGGGCCGCCGCCCGCGCGTCGCACTGCTGTCGACCGGCGACGAACTCGCCATGCCGGGCGAGGTCGCCCCGCAAGACCTGCCGCCGGGTGGCGTGTTCAATTCCAACCGCTTTTTCCTGCGCACCCTGCTGCAGCGTCTGGGCTGCGAGGTGAGCGACCTGGGCATCGTGCCCGACGACCTGGCCGCCACCCAGGCCATCCTGGCGCACGCTGCGCAGGCGCACGACGTGGTCGTGACCAGCGGCGGCGTGTCGGTGGGCGAGGAAGACCACGTCAAGCCCGCCGTGCAGGCCCTGGGCAGCCTGGAGCTGTGGCAGGTCGCGATCAAGCCGGGCAAGCCCTTTGCCTACGGCCGTCTGCGGCGCGGCCCGGACGAGGCGGCCGGCACGGCCCACTTCATTGGCCTGCCGGGCAACCCGGTGTCCAGCTACGTCACGGGCCTGCTGCTGCTGCGCCCCTTCCTGCTGCGCCTGCAAGGCGTGGCCGACGTGCTGCCGCGCCCCGTGGCCGCCGTCGCTGCTTTCGAATGGACCCGGCCCGACCCCAAGCGCCGCGATTTCCTGCGGGTGCGCGTCGAGGCCGACGGCCGCCTGGGGCGTTTCGGCAACCAGGGCTCGGGCGTGCTGACCTCGGTGGCCTGGGCCGACGGCGTCATCGACAACCCGCCGGGCCGCGTCATCCAGCCGGGCGACACGGTCCGCTACATCCCCTTCGCGGAGCTGGCATGAATCAGGCGACGACTTCCGTTGCGGCCGGCAAGGCCGTGACCCTGCGTTTCTTCGCCGCCATCCGCGAGACCATCGGGCAGAGCGAAGAGCCCTGGCGCACCCACGCAGCCACCGTGGGCGATCTGCGCGACGAACTGCTCGCGCGCGGCGGCGCCTATGCCCAGGCACTCGCGCGCGGCCGTGCCGTGCGTGTGGCGCTCAACCAGGTGCTGTGCGCCGAATCCGAGCCGCTGCCCGAGGGCGCCGAGGTGGCCTTCTTTCCGCCCGTGACGGGCGGCTGAGCCTCGGGAACCCCGCGGGCGTCACGCGCCCGCGTCGCCGTTGCCACCCGCGTGCGTGAGCCGCAGCGAGACTGAAAACCGATCCGCCGGATGCAGCGTGACGGACACCTCGAAAGCGTGGCCCGCCGCGTCGAGGTAGCGCCGGATGATCTTGAGCGCCGCCGTGCCGGCCGGCAATTGCAAGGCCTGCAACAGGGCCGGGTCGGTGAGGGTGCAGGCACAGATCTCCTGCCGGATTTCGGCGATGCGCCGGCCATAACGCTGCTCGATCAGCGAGCTGACCAGCGTGCCCGGCTGCTCACGCACGGCCTGCGCGATTTCCGCGTACGCCGGCTCCACGTAGACGTCGGTCCAGCCGATGGGCGGCGTGTGCCGCCCGCCCTGCAGCCGCAGGCTCGAAATGCGCAGCCAGTGCGTGCCGAGGCACAGCCCAGTTCCTTGGCCAGCGGGCCCGCGGCCTCGACGGTCTCGATGCCCTGCACCACCCGCGTGTGCTCCTCGCCGAACTGCACCAGGTCGTCCAGCTAGGCCAGCGTCGGCTGGAAGCCATGGCGCACCTGCGTGGCCGTGACGCGCGTGCCCACGTTCTTGCGCCGCGACACCAGCCCCAGCAACTGCAGTTCATTGAGCGCCGCGCGCACCGTGTGGCGGCTGGTGCCGTACAGCTCGCACAACTGAAGTTCGGTGGGCAGCAGCGTGCCCAGCGGGTAGCGGCCCTGGGTGATGCCTTCGGTCAATTGCCGCGCGAGTTGGAGGTAGTGGGGCTTGCTCATGCTGGGCGCAAGCATCGCACAACTTGCCGGGCGCCCCGGCGATGGCGCTCGGCAGAAGACGCACCCGCAGGAAGCGAGGGTTCCGGGAAAACCCCCATGGTCAATATATCCGTACATATTAAACAATATATGTATGGACATATTTAGGTGAACGTCGACAACGACGACCGCACCCGTCTTCCCTTTCTTCTTGCCGTCAGAACCGCCATGTCAGCCAGCACCGTCATCGACTCCATCCTGTTCCGCGACGCCTTCGGCACCGCCGCGATGCGCGAACTCTTTTCCGACCGCGCGCTGATCCAGCGCTACATCGACGCCGAAGTGGCCCTGGCGCGGGCCGAGGCCCGGGTCGGCGTGATCCCGAAGGAGGCGGCCGAGGCGATCGCGCGCGAGTCCAGGCTCGATCGCATCGACCTCGACCACATGCGCCACGAGACCGACATCGTCGGCTACCCCATCCTGCCGCTGGTGCATCAGCTGGTCGAGATGTGCGGCGAGGCCGGCCGCTACGTGCACTGGGGCGCGACCACGCAGGACATCATGGACACGGCGGTTGCGCTGCAGGTGCGCGACGCGCTGGACCTGGTCGATGCCGACATCCGCGCGCTGCGCGGCATCCTGGCCGGGCTTGCGCAGAAATACCGCGACACGCCGATGGCGGGCCGCACCCATCTGCAGCAGGCGCTGCCGGTGACCTTCGGCTACAAGGCGGCGATCTGGCTCGCCATGTTCGACCGCCACCAGCAGCGCCTGGCCGAGCTGCGCCCGCGCGTGGCCGTGGTCGAGTTCGCGGGTGCCGCCGGCACGCTGGCCTCGCTGGGCGACCAGGGCCTGAAGGTCCAGGCCGCGATGGCCGAGGAACTGGGCCTGGGCGTGCCGGCCACCACCTGGCACGTGGCGCGCGACGGCTTTGCCGAAGCGGTCAACCTGCTGGCGCTGGTGACGGGCTCGCTGGGCAAGATCGCGCTGGACATCATGATCATGGCCAGCACCGAATTCGCCGAGGTGTACGAGCCCTTCGTCAAGAGAGGTGGCGGCGGAAATTCGGACAGGCCGATAAGTGGAACGGTCGGGGCCTGAGCTGGTCATAGGGACCAGCAAGAGGAACCCCAAAATGGCAAAAAGAAGCCGCCGGTCGCATAGCCCGGCATTCAAGGCGCAGGTCGCCCTGGCAGCCCTG
>WNDQ01000094.1 GCA_009912175.1 Paracidovorax wautersii
GGCGGGTCATCGCGCAGCGATGGACCGAGGGGCCATGTCTCAGTCGCGGAAGGACGAGGGCCGGGCGGGTTCGAGCCGCTGCAGATAGGCCTTCCATTCGCGCTCGTAGGGGTCGCGGCTGCCGGCCTTGCGGTTGGTTTCCCAGCCTTCGTACTGGCGCGCGGTCAGTTCGCACACCTCTTCGGGCACCGGGTGGATGGGCTGGCCCGTGGCTTGAATGGCCATCTGCACCTTGCAGGCGCGCTCCAGGTTCATCATCAGAATGAAGGCTTCGGCGACCGACGTTCCGCACGTCAGCAGGCCGTGGTTGCGCAGGATCAGCGCCTTGGCCTTGGGGCCGAGGTCGGCGATCAGGCGCTCGCGTTCCTCGTGGTTGAGCGCGATGCCTTCGAACGTGTGGTAGACGACGCGGTTGTGGAACTGCAGCGCCCACTGGTTGCAGGGCTGCAGGCCGCCCGCCAGCGACGAAACGCCTACGCCCGCCAGCGTGTGCGTGTGCAGCACGCAGTGCGCGTCGTGGCGCGCCATGTGCACGGCGCTGTGGATGGTGAAGCCGGCCGGATTGACCGCGTAGTCGCTCGGCTCGACGATGCGCCCCTCGGTGTCGATCTTGACCAGCGACGAGGCCGTGATGTCGCAGAACAGCATGCCGAAAGGGTTGATCAGGAACTGGTCGTCCGTGCCGGGCACCCGCGCCGAGATGTGGGTGTAGATGCTGTCGTCCATGCCGAAATGGGCCACCAGCCGGTAGGCCGCGGCCAGGTCCTCGCGCACCTGGCGCTCCGCCGGGGTCATCGGGGCAAGAGATTTCAAGAGGGGCGAGGCCATGGGCAATCCTTGGTGTCTGTGGCGCACCGTGCGGCCGGGATGAACCCGGCCTGATACGCGTTTTAGGAAGCTGTCGACAGTTGACATGCTTGCAAGGAACAGGCCAGCCTATCGACGCGATGAAACAGCCATGTGAGCTGAACGGGCGCCGATTCATGCACCATCCGCGTCACGTTCCGCGCTAGTTTGACGCTCGGCGCTGTTTTTTGGGGCAGGGTTTGTGTGGGTTTCGAGGTGGAGGAATCAGAGAAAAGGTCTGTGCGCCTGTTCTGCATTCGAGCACGGCGAATGTTTATTTATGCTTGAAAAGCAAATCTTGAGAGAATCGATTCATATCTGGAAGGCACCCGCCCGCGCCGGTTCATGGGTGGCGAGACACCACAGCCAGGCTTGGTCTTTTCCTACAGGCGAGCCCGGGCCGCGCGTGCGAGCATGAAGGCAGGCACCTGCTTGCCGTGACTGTCGTCGTGACGATGGGCCAGGGCGCAGGGCGCAGGGCGCCATTCAAAGGAAAAACCCAAGGAGAAACGTATGGTGAAACCCCATCGCGGAGCTGGTTCCGGCCATGAGGACCCGACCGGCCACACGCGCGAGGCGCGTGGCGGCGAAGACGAAGCGCGCCAACGGGCGGCTGTGGGGCAGCGCGGCGGCAAGTCTGCGGGCGGAAGGGTGCGTACCGAGCAGGACGCCTCGGCCCAGCAGCAGTCGCGGGTCAACGACGAGCGGGACTGGTCAAGCCAGCCGTCGGCCGAGGCCAGTGACGACGACCTTCGCCTGCCGCATGAATATGACCAGTCGTCCGATCAGCAGACCACGCAAAGCCATCAGGCGCGCCAACTCGGCAACCAGGCACTCAAGGACAAGGCCCGCGGGCGTGTGGACACCGACGAGGGTTATGTGGCCGACGGCGTGAAGCCGCCGCATTCAAAAATCGGGGCGTGACGCCAGGCCCAGGAATTACTTCTTCGTCTCTTCGGCCGTCGCGGCGGGATGGGTCTTGGTGTAGAGCGCCTGACGCTCATTGCTGTGGTTGGTGACCACGAACAGCACGCTGACCAGGGAAACCGCCGCCACCAGACCGACTGCAATGCGCTGGAAATTCGTCATCATGGGTCTCCTGTGATTTGGATCTCCACATCATGAAAACATGAAAACCCCGCGCGGGGCAAGGGCGCTACTACCGATCCGCAGGAGCGATGCCCCCAATGGGAGCTTTGAGGGGCAATATTTGGGGTAAGTCCGGGTGGGGATTGGAGTTTTGACTCCAGGAAAAAGAAAAGCCAGCGTGGCGTGCTGGCTTTTCAAGTGTGCCCGCGTCATCGGCGGCTGACTGCTGATGGCTTACTGCCCGTATTTCTTTTCCAGTGCGTCCCAGAATGGTTTGCCCACCAGCCGCTGCCGCTCCAGGAAGGGCGTGACCAGCGCTGGGTCTTCCTGGACTTCCTTGGCGTCGCGCAGCACGGTCAGCGCCTTTTGCATGCCGGCCACCGCGCCCTGCAGCGCGGCGTTGGCGTACAGCACGAAGCCAAAGCCCAGCGTGCCGAGTTCGGTCGCGTTGAAGATGGGCGTCTTGCCGCCGATCACCAGGTTCATGAGCTGGGGCTTGTCGACCAGGCGGGGCAGCTGGCGCACCTCGTCCTGGTTCTCGAGCGCCTCGACAAACAGAATGTCGGCGCCGGCCTCGGCATAACGCTGGGCGCGTTCGATGGTCGCCTCGAAGCTGTGCGTGCTGCGTGCGTCGGTGCGCGCCATGACCAGGAAGTCCGGGTCGCGCCGGGCGTCGACCGCGGCCTTGATCTTGCCGACCATCTCGTCGGCGGTGATCACTTCCTTGCCCGAGAAATGGCCGCAGCGCTTGGGGCTGACCTGGTCCTCGATCTGGATGCAGTCGGCGCCCGCGCGCTCCAGGGTGCGCACGGTCTGGTAGGTGTTGAGCGCGTTGCCAAAACCGGTGTCGGCGTCGACCAGCAGCGGCACGTCCACCGCGTCGCGGATGCGCGCCGTGTGGTCGGCGATGTCGGCCAGGCCCATGAAGGCCTGATCGGGCAGGCCGAAGTACATGTTGGTCACGCCGGCGCCGGTGACGTAGATGGCCTTGAAGCCGAGGTCGGCGATCACGCGGGCCGACAGCGCGTTGAACGCGCCCGGCACGATCACGCCACGCCGGGCCTGGGCCAGCGCGCGCAGGCGTTGCTTGGGAGAGAGCGGGGCGGTCATGGGGTGGCCTTTTTCAGATGACGTAGAGGTCGACGTACTCGTGCACCGGCAGGGCTTCGAGCGTCTTCTGGTCCAGGCTCGCGTTCAGGATGGCCTGCTGCTGCTTGGGCGGGAACTGGCGCGCGAGGTTGGTGCGGAACTTGGCCTCCAGCAGCGGGATGCCTTCCTTGCGGTGGCGCTTGTGGCCGACCGGGTACTCGACCACCACTTCCTTGAGCTTCTTGCCGTCCTTGAATTCGACGGTCAGCGCGTTGGCGATGCTGCGCTTGTCGGGGTCGTGGTAGTCGGCGGTGAACTGCGCGTCTTCCACGCATTCGATCTTGGCGCGCAGCGTGTCGATGCGCTTGTCGGCGTGGGCGAAGTCGTCTTCATAGTGGCCCGCGACCAGGTTGCCGTGGATCAGCGGCACGGCCACCATGTACTGGATGCAGTGGTCGCGGTCGGCCGGGTTGTTGAGCGGGCCCTGCTTGTCGATGATGCGGATGCAGGCCTCGTGCGTGCGGATGGTGATCTTCTTGATGTCGTCCACCGTCTTGCCCGCCTTCTTGAGCTGCGCGTGCAGCGTGACGGCGGCCTCGACCGCGGTCTGGCTGTGGAACTCGGCCGGGAAGCTGATCTTGAAGAGCACGTTCTCCATCACGTAGGAGCCGTAGGGGCGCTGGAACTTGAAGGACTTGCCCTTGAAGAGCACGTCGTAAAAGCCCCAGGTCTTGGCCGTCAGCACGCTGGGGTAGCCCATCTCGCCGGTCTTGGCGATCAGCGCCAGGCGCACGGCGCGGCTGGTGGCGTCGCCCGCGGCCCAGCTCTTGCGGCTGCCGGCGTTGGGCGCGTGGCGGTAGGTGCGCAGCGCCTGGCCATCGACCCAGGCCAGCGAGACGGCGTTGATGATCTCGTCGCGCGACAGGGCCAGCAGCTCGGCCACCACGGCGGTCGAGGCGACCTTGACCAGCACCACGTGGTCCAGGCCGACCTTGTTGAAGGAGTTCTCCAGCGCGATGACACCCTGGATCTCGTGCGCCTTGATCATGGCGGTCAGCACGTCCTTCATCAGCAGCGGCTTGCCGCCCTTGGCCACGTTGGTGCGGCTGAGCCAGTCGGCCACGGCCAGGATGCCGCCAAGGTTGTCGCTGGGGTGGCCCCATTCGGCGGCCAGCCAGGTGTCGTTGAAGTCCAGCCAGCGGATCATGGCGCCGATGTTGAAGGCGGCCTGGATCGGGTCGAGCTGGAACTGCGTGCCCGGTACCTTGGCGCCGTTGGGCACGACCGTGCCGGGCACCACCGGGCCCAGCAGCTTCTTGCAGGCCGGGTACTCCAGTGCTTCCAGGCCGCACCCCAGGGTGTCGATCAGGCAACTGCGGGCCGTTTCATAGGCCAGCTTGGACTTGATCTTGTATTGGGTCACGTAGTCGACGATGTCGACGAGGACCTGGTCGGGATCGGGGCGGACGTTGGAGATGTGTGCGGACATGAATCGTCTGTAGCGAGGTTGGGAAAGGGTTCCCCCAGGCGGCCCGCCCGCGCGGGCGCCTGGCCCCGAAGGGCGGTGGGGTTAGGGTGTTTTTTTCTGGGTGGCCGTCGATGCCGTGCGGCTGCGCGTGGCGCGCGTCGGCGTTTCGGCCGCGGGGGCGGCGGTCGGGCGGTTGTCGTTGTTGCACTCGTCGGCCAGGCGTTGGCCTTCCTTGGCGTTGAGCAGGATGGTCTTGGTCGGGATCTGGATCAGCGTCATGCCCGAGGCCTTGTCCTCGTAGCGGTAGGCGCCCGTGGTGGTGGCGACTTTTTCCAGCACGTAGGGCCTTTGTTTCCACTTGATCTGGACTTCGCGCTCGGTGTCGAGGCGGTCGACCACGATGCTGGCGCCCAGGTCGCAGTACAGCGTGCCCACGCGCAGGCGTTCCCACCAGCGGTTCTGCGATTCGACGATCACCGCGGTCACGGGCGCGACGGTGGCTGGCTGCGCTGCAGCGGCCGGGGTGGGCGCTGGCGCTGTCGCTGCCGTCGTGGCCGTTGTGTTCGCTGTGGTGTCGGCGGTTGCGGCCGGCGTGTCCGAGCGCTTGAAGAAATCGGGCATGTGCTGGCAAGCCGAGAGCACGACGGCGCTGGCAGCGACCAGCGTCAGGCGAAGGGGGAAAGTCGTCATGGAGAGGGCAGAAGGTTGAAAAACAGGCATTATCTGACGGAGTTTTCACGCCAGAAGTTTCTGCCCGCCTTCAGCGGCTGCGTGTTTTCCTGCATCGGCCCAGCGCTTGCGGCTCACGACGTGCGCTCGGCCAGCGGCACGAAGACCTGGTCCTCGGGGCCGGTGTAGTTGGCGCTGGGGCGGATGATCTTGCCGTCCTGGCGTTGCTCGATGGCGTGCGCGCTCCAGCCGGCGGTGCGGGCGATGACGAACAGCGGCGTGAAGTGCGCCGTGGGCACGCCCATCAGGTGGTAGCTGACGGCGCTGAACCAGTCGAGGTTGGGGAACATCTTCTTGGCGTCCCACATGACGGTCTCCAGCCGCTCGGCGATGTCGAACAGCCGTGTGCTGCCGGCCTCTTGCGAGAGCTGGTGCGCGACGGCCTTGATCACCTGGTTGCGCGGGTCGCTCACGGTGTAGACCGGGTGGCCAAAACCGATCACGACCTCCTTGCGCTCGACCCGCGCGCGGATGTCGGCCTCGGCCTCGTCGGGGTTGGCGTAGCGGCTTTGCACTTCAAAAGCGACCTCGTTGGCGCCGCCGTGCTTGGGGCCGCGCAGCGCGCCGATGCCGCCGGTCAGCGCCGAATAGAGGTCCGAGCCCGTGCCGGTGATCACGCGGCAGGCGAAGGTGGAGGCGTTGAATTCGTGCTCGGCGTAGAGGATCAGGCTGGTGTGCATGGCCTTGACCCAGGACTCGGGCGGCTGGCGGCCGTGCAGCAGGTGCAGGTAGTGGCCGCCGATCGAGTCGTCGTGCGTCTCGACGGCAATACGTCGGCCGTTGTTGGCGTAGTGGTACCAGTAGAGCAGGGCCGAGCCGAGCGAGGCCATGAGCTTGTCGGCGATGTCGCGCGCGCCGGGCAGGTTGTGGTCGTCCTTTTCAGGCTGGATGGTGCCCAGCGCCGACATGTAGGTGCGCATCACGTCCATCGGGTGGGCCGACGCCGGGATCGCTTCCAGCACCGTGCGCGCCTGCGCCGGCAGGCCACGCAGGCCGCGCAGCTTGGTCTTGTAGGCGGCCAGTTCGGTCGTGGTGGGCAGCTTGCCGTGCACCAGCAGGTGGGCGATTTCCTCGAACTCGCTGGTGCTGGCGATGTCGAGGATGTCGTAGCCGCGGTAGTGCAGGTCGTTGCCGCTGCGCCCGACCGTGCACAGCGCGGTGTTGCCGGCGGTCACGCCCGACAGGGCGACGGATTTCTTGGGCTTGAAGCCGGGGGCGGCGGTATCGCTCATGGACTTGTCTCCTTGGATTCGGATCGCGGCCCACTGTCGGGGCCGTCGATGATTTGCAGTCTACGCAAAGTCGCCGGGCCTGTCATCGACAACAAGGCGAAGGGCAGTGAATGCCCTGGGGTGTGGTTGCGAAGTTTGCGAATATCATGGCCGCTCCCACGGCTATCACTTTGTCTTGCCATGCGCAAAGTCTTCATGGGCGTGCGCCTGCGCCGCCTGCGCGAGGAACGTGGCCTGACCCAGGCCGCGCTGGCGCGCACCCTGGGCCTGTCGGCCAGCTACCTCAACCAGCTCGAACAGAACCAGCGGCCGCTGACCATGGCGGTGCTGCTGCGCCTGGGCGAGACCTTCGGCGTCGACGCCCAGAGCTTTTCCGACGACGAGGAAGCCCGCATGGTGGCCGCGCTGCGCGAAGTGGCTGCCAACCTGCCGGCCTCGGCCGTGGGCGGGCGCGACGAGGCGCGCATCTCCCTGGCCGAGATCCGCGAGATCGCCAGCAGCATGCCGGCCGTCGGGCGCACGCTGATCCAGTTGCACCGCCGCCACCGCGAAGCGCTGGAGCGGCTGGAAGCCCTGTCCGAGATGGTCGGCCAGGACGGCGAGGGTGGTGCGGCGCCGCTGGCCGTGCAGCCTTATGAAGAAGTGCGCGACTTCTTCTTCACCCACCACAACCACTTCGCCGAACTCGACCGGCAGGCCGAGCACTGTTTCGAGGCCTGGGGCCTGGCCGGCTGCGCGCCGCAGCGCCTGGCCGACCAACTGGCCGCGCGGCTGGCCGAGCGGCACGGCGTGGCCGTGGCGTTCGAGGCGCCCGAGGCCGGCGCGCCGCGCCGCTACGACCCGCTCGCACGCCGCCTGCGCCTGCCGGCTGCGCTTGCGCCCGGCCAGCAGGCCTTCCAGATGGCCACGCAACTGGCCTTTCTGGAAATGGGCGAGACCCTGGGCCGCATGGCGGACGCTCCCCGCTTTTCAGGCGAAGCGGTGCGCCGGCTGGTGCGTGTTGGCCTGGCCAACTACTTCGCCGCCGCGCTGCTGCTGCCCTACGAACGTTTTCTGGCCGCGGCCGAAGCGCTGCGCTACGACATCGACCTGCTCGGCCAGCGCTTCGGTGTGAGCTTCGAAACCGTCTGCCACCGCCTGAGCACCATGCAGCGGCCCGAGGCGCGCGGCGTGCCCTTCTTCTTCATCCGCGTCGACCGCGCGGGCAACATCTCCAAACGCCAATCGGCCACGCACTTCCACTTCTCGCGCGTGGGCGGCACCTGCCCGCTGTGGAATGTGTACGAGGCTTTCTCGCACCCGGGGCGCATCCTGCGGCAGTTGGCCCGCATGCCCGACGGCCGCGTCTACCTGTGGGGCGCCCGCACCGTCGTGCGCGAGGCCGGCGGCTTCGGCCAGCCCGGCAAGACCTTCGCCGTGGCCCTGGGCTGCGACATCGAGCACGCCCACCGCCTGGTCTACGCCCAGGGCCTGGACCTGCACGACCCCGCCGCGCCCACACCCATCGGCATGGGTTGCAAGGTTTGCGAACGCCCGGCCTGCCCGCAGCGCGCCTTTCCCTATGTGGGGCAGGCGCTGGCGGTCGACGAGAACGTCAGCGGCTTTGTGCCGTATCCGATGGCCGATTGAAGGGGGCGTCTCAGTCCGGTGCTGCGCAGGCCGCGTCGGCGTGGGCGGCCAGCCGGCGCGATTCGGCATCGGTGCGGAAGACCAGCGGCAAGGCGCCGCCGCCTGCCGGGTCCTGGGCGGCGGCGATGGCCGCGTCGACCACGCCGCGCTGCGGCGAGCGGCTGCACACCGGATCGGTGGCCGAGGGGTCGCCGGTCAGCAGCCAGGCCTGGCAGCGGCAGCCGCCGTGGTCCTGGTGCTTCTCGTCGCAGTCGCGGCAGGGCGCCTGCATCCAGTGGTCGCCGCGGTAGGCGTTGAAGGCGTTGCTGCGCTGCCAGATGTCGGCCAGCGGCAGCTCGCGCACATTGGGCAGGCGAATGCCGGGCAGCTTGATCTTGCCCCTGATTTACGGACACCTATCTAAGCGACATTGGCCAGCTCGTACTGCTCTGGGCTGAGGTAGCCCAGGGTCGAGTGCAGCCGGATCCGATTGTAGTCAACCTCAATGTAGTCAAACACATGAGCCTTGGCCTGCTCCCGTGTGGCGAGGTGTTCACCATGGATGGCCTCGACCTTCAGACTGTGGTTCCAACTCTCCATTGCTGCGTTGTCGTAGCAGTTGCCTCTGGCACTCATGCTGGCGATCAAAGCGTATTGCTCCAACAGGGCGCGGTGCTCGCGCGAGCAGTATTGGCTACCACGGTCAGTATGCACGATCACTCCCCGAGGCCGATTGCGAGCAAACAGCGCCATGCGCAGCGCGTCGCAAACCAGCGTAGC
>WNDQ01000095.1 GCA_009912175.1 Paracidovorax wautersii
GACAACGTCAGCATCACCGTGAAGCTGATCAACCCGATCGCGATGGAAGAAGGCCTGCGCTTCGCCATCCGCGAAGGCGGCCGTACCGTGGGTTCGGGCGTCGTGGCCAAGATCCTCGACATCTAAGCCGAACGCAAAGGAATCACCATGGCAACCAAGCAAAAAATCCGCATCCGCCTGAAGGCGTTCGACTACAAGCTGATCGACCAATCGGCCGCCGAGATCGTTGACACCGCGAAGCGCACCGGCGCGATCGTCAAGGGCCCGGTGCCCCTGCCGACCCGCCTGAAGCGTTTCGACATCCTGCGTTCGCCGCACGTCAACAAGACCAGCCGCGACCAGCTCGAAATCCGCACGCACCAACGCCTGATGGACATCGTCGACCCCACCGACAAGACCGTGGACGCGCTGATGAAGCTCGACCTGCCGGCCGGCGTCGACGTCGAGATCAAGCTGCAGTAAGCACGCAGCAAGCCCGCTCGCGCGTCAAGCGCGGTGTCGCTTCGAGGCCCGTTCACAGAAATGTGAGCGGGCCTTTGTCATTTGCGTGTCGTCTGTGGCATCCTCGCCCACCACCGGCCGTTCAGACCTTGGCCGGGAGCTGAATGAGGGCAGCACAAGCTATGAACCACAGGATTCTTTCTGGCATCGGTTCGGCGCTGATTGCCGCGGCGTTCCTCGCAGGTTGCGGTGGAGGCGGCGGTGGCGGCGGCGGTGGAATCCCGATCGGTTTTCCGCCCCCGGTAATCGGTGGGGTCACGCTCAGCGGCAAGGCCACCTACGACTCGGTGCCCAACAACAGCGGGCCGTTGGTCTACTCGGCCACTACTGCGAAGCCGGTGCGCGGGGCCTTGGTCGAGGTGCTCGATGCCTTGTCGAACCAGATCGCGGTGACGGCCACCGACGCCAACGGCAACTACTCGGTGTCGGTGCCGGCGAACGCCACGATCGTCGTTCGCGTCCGTGCCCAGATCCAGACCGCGGCATGGGATGTCAGCGTGCGGGACAACACCAGCGCCAACACGCCGCTCTACTCGATGCAGTCGGCGGCCTTCACGACCGGCTCCGGTGCGACGACGCGCGACCTGCGCGCCGATTCGGGATGGGGCGGCTCGAGCTACACCGGGCGCCGCGTGTCGGCACCGTTCGCGGTGCTCGACACGGTCTACACCTCGATGCAGAAGGTGTTGTCGGTGGCGCCGGCGACGAGCTTTCCGCCGCTGAAGGTGTTCTGGAGCCCGAACAACGTGCCGACCAGCGGCAGCCTCGCGCTGGGGCAGATCGGCAGCACCTTCTTCACCAACCGCAGCACCGGCCGCGAAATCTATGTGCTCGGCAAGGAAGACGTGGACACCGACGAGTTCGATGCACCGGTGATCGCGCACGAGTGGGGGCACTACTACCAGTCTTCCTTCAGCCGCGACGATTCGGTCGGCGGGCCGCACAACCTCAGTGACCGCCTCGATCGCCGCGTGGCCTTCTCCGAAGGCTGGGGCAACGGCTGGTCGGGCATCGCGCTCGGCCGCAGCAACTATGTCGATTCCCGCGGCGAAGGGCAGGTCGCTTCCGACGTCAGCGTCTCGATCAACCTGGCGACGGGGCCGTCCAGCAATCCAGGCTGGTTCCGCGAGCGCTCGATCCACTCGATCTTCTGGAATCTCAACCAGCAGGTGGGCTTCAAGCCGATCCACGATGCGATGACCAGTGCGCAGTTCAGGGGCGGTGCCGCCGTGACCTCGATCCATCCGTTCACCGCGGCCTTCAATGCGGTGGCGCCCGGCAATGCATCGGCCCTGGCAAGTCTGTTGAGCGCGCAGAACATCAGCGCCGGCGCCAACGATTCTTTCGGCGAAGCCGAAGGCAACAACGGTGGCGCGCCGAGCGTGCCGAACGTGCTGCCCCTGTACGGCAGCGCCGTGGTGGGGCAACTGGCCAACGCCTGCGTCTCGACGGTCGCGGGTGGCGGCAACAAGCTGGGCAACTATGCCTACCTTCGCTTCCTGGCGCCCACGACGCGCGACTACCAGGTGTCGGTGGCATCGAGCGCACCGCTGGTGAATCCGGATTTCGCCGTGTTCCGCGCCGGCCAGATCCCGAGGTCGGGCAACAAGGTCAGCCTGCCGGCCGGCGAGTACGTGCTGGCGGTCACCGATCTCAACAGTTCGGACTCGAACTGCATCAGCGTCGCGATCCAGTAAGAGGAATGATGGCCATGACGACTCGCTCGAACACACGGACCGCCATCGCGGCGCTCCTGCTGGCGGCGCTCACGACCTGGGCATTGGCCGACGGCATGCCGGACTCGCGCGTGCCCAAGCGCTCGCAGCACAAGGCGGTGCCGGCGCCCATGACCACGGCCGTGCAGAAATCCAACGGCTCGGGTGTCGCGGTGCAGTACCGCGTCGATGGCACGTCGCAGGCGGGCCGCGCCACGTCGGTCGTGCTGCAGTTCGACGACGTGACCGATCCGCAGGGCGCGTCGGTGCGTTTCACAGCGGACCCCGGCCTGACGCTGCGAAACGGCAATCCGCTGACGCTGCCCGCCGGCCAGCGCTCCACCGCGACCGTCTCGGTCATCGGCGAGTCGGACGGGCTGCGCTACCTGAACGTGTTCGTGAGCCAGGGCGGCGCGAGCAGCGCCATCTCGATCCCGATCCAGACCGGGACGGCGCCCCTGATGAAGTCGCAGGGCGACGTTCAGACCACCAGGGAAGGCGACAGCATCCTCACGATGCCCGCCAAATAGGCGGAAAACGGCCCCGCGGGCCGTTGCAACCGCCCCGAAAGGGGCCCTTTTCCAGCGCTTGCGCCCCGCCCATACCGCGGGCTATAATCGCTGGCTCTGCCCTTGTTGCGTCCGCAAGGTACGTGCAGGTCGGAGATTTATCAACCTTCCCCCGTTGCCGCGAGTCGGTCATACGACTTCGGTCAAACGCTGTCGCCAATTGAAGTGGCAGCGGCGGGAGAAGCTTCCATTTTTTGGAGAAAACACATGAGTCTGAGCAACTCCCTCGGGTTGCTGGGCCGCAAGGTGGGGATGATGCGTCTCTTCACCGATGACGGGGATGCAGTTCCTGTCACGGTGGTGGATGTGTCGAACAACCGCGTGACCCAGATCAAGTCGCAAGAGACCGATGGCTACGTCGCACTGCAAGTGACGTTCGGTTCGCGCAAAGCATCGCGCGTGACCAAGCCGGAAGCCGGCCACCTCGCCAAGGCGGGTGTCGAAGCTGGCGAAATCATCCAGGAATTCCGCGTCACCGCAGATACCGCAGGTCAGCACCAGGCTGGCGGCGTGATCGCGGCCGGCAGCGTGTTCTCCGTGGGCCAGAAGGTGGACGTGCAAGGCACCTCCATCGGCAAGGGCTACGCCGGCACGATCAAGCGCCACAACATGAGCTCGCAGCGCGCGTCGCACGGTAACAGCCGTTCGCACAACGTGCCCGGCTCGATCGGCATGGCACAAGACCCCGGTCGCGTGTTCCCCGGCAAGCGCATGACGGGCCACCTCGGCGACGTCACCCGCACGACGCAGAACCTCTCGGTGTTCCGCATCGACGAAGCGCGTCAGCTGTTGCTCATCAAGGGCGCGATCCCGGGTTCGAAGGGTGGCTTCGTCACCGTGCGTCCCGCCGTCAAGGCCAAGCCGCAAGCGGCTGAAGGAGCGAAGTAATGGAACTCGAACTCCTGAACGAGCAAGGTCAGGCCGCGTCGAAGTACGACGCCCCCGAAACCGTGTTCGGCCGTGACTACAACGAAGACCTGGTGCACCAGATCGTCGTCGCATTCCAGGCCAACGCCCGCCAAGGCACGCGCGCCCAGAAGGACCGCGAACAGGTCAAGCACTCGACCAAGAAGCCTTTCAAGCAAAAGGGAACGGGCCGCGCCCGTGCCGGTATGACGTCCTCGCCGCTGTGGCGCGGGGGTGGCCGGATCTTCCCGAACATGCCTGACGAAAACTTCTCGCAGAAGATCAACAAGAAGATGTACCGCGCCGGCATGGCCGCCATCTTCTCGCAGCTCGCTCGCGAAGGCCGTCTGGCCGTGGTGGATTCGCTGACCGTGGATTCGCCCAAGACGAAGCCGCTGGCAGCCCGTTTCAAGGCAATGAATCTCGAGTCCGTGCTCGTGATCGCCGAAGAAGTCGACGAAAACCTGTACCTTGCCTCGCGCAATCTGGTCAACATCCTCGTGGTCGAACCCCGTTACGCCGATCCGGTGTCGCTGGTTCACTACAAGAAGGTGCTGGTCACCAAGGGTGCCGTCGACAAGCTCAAGGAGATGTTCGCATGAGCCGCGTGAACCCCACCCCTGCTCAACGTCAGTTCGACGAAGGCCGTCTCATGAACGTGCTGGTCGCCCCGATCGTGTCCGAAAAGGCCACGATGGTCGGCGAGAAGTCGAACGCTGTCACTTTCAAGGTGTTGCAAGACGCCACCAAGCCCGAGATCAAGGCCGCCGTCGAACTGATGTTCAAGGTCGAAGTCAAGGGCGTGTCGGTTGCCAACATCAAGGGCAAGACCAAGCGCTTCGGCAAGTCCGTCGGCCGCCGCGACCACGTTCGCAAGGCCTACGTCACGCTGAAGGCCGGTCAAGAGCTCAACCTCGTCGGGGAAGGCGCTTAATCATGGCCGTCATCAAGATGAAACCCACTTCGCCGGGCCAACGCGGCGCGGTGAAGATCTCGCGTGACCACCTGTACAAGGGTGCTCCGCTCGCATCCCTGCTGGAACCCCAGTTCCAGAAGGCCGGCCGCAACAACAACGGCCACATCACGACCCGTCACAAGGGCGGCGGCCACAAGCACCACTACCGCGTGGTGGACTTCCGTCGCAACAAGGACGGCATCCCGGCGAAGGTCGAGCGCATCGAGTACGACCCGAACCGCACCGCCCACATCGCGCTGGTCTGCTACGCCGACGGCGAGCGCCGCTACATCATCGCCCCGCGCGGTCTGGAAGCCGGTGCAACGCTGCTGTCGGGTTCGGAAGCTCCGATCCGCGCCGGCAACACGCTGCCGATCCGCAACATTCCGGTGGGTTCGACGATCCACTGCATCGAACTGCAGCCCGGCAAGGGCGCGCAGATCGCCCGCTCGGCCGGTACCTCGGCCACGCTGCTGGCCCGTGAAGGCGTCTACGCCCAGGTCCGCATGCGTTCGGGCGAAGTCCGCCGCATTCACATCGAATGCCGCGCGACCATCGGTGAAGTGGCCAACGAAGAACACAGCCTGCGCCAGCTCGGCAAGGCCGGTGTGAAGCGTTGGATGGGTATCCGCCCGACCGTTCGCGGCGTGGTGATGAACCCGGTCGACCACCCGCACGGTGGTGGCGAAGGCAAGACCGGCGAAGGCCGTCACCCTGTCGACCCGTGGGGCAACCTGACCAAGGGTTACCGTACCCGTAACAACAAGCGCACGCAGGTCTTCATCGTGTCGCGCCGCAAGAAGTAAGGGATAGCAAATGACTCGCTCTCTCAAAAAGGGTCCGTTTGTTGACCATCACCTCGTTGCCAAGGCCGACAAGGCCGTGACGACGAAGGACAAGAAGCCGATCAAGACCTGGTCGCGCCGCTCGATGGTCCTGCCCGAGTTCATCGGCCTGACCATTGCCGTGCACAACGGCAAGCAGCACGTGCCTGTCTACATCACCGACCAGATGGTCGGCCACAAGCTCGGCGAATTTGCGCTCACGCGCACGTTCAAGGGGCACCCCGCGGACAAGAAAGTCCAGAAGAAGTAAGGAACGACCATGTCTGAAACACGTGCAGTCCTCCGCGGCGTCCGCCTCTCGGTCGACAAGGGCCGTCTGGTCGCCGACCTGATCCGCGGCAAGAAGGTCGATCAAGCGCTCAACGTTCTGCAATTCACGCAGAAGAAGGCCGCTGTGATCATCAAGAAGGTGCTCGAGTCGGCCATCGCCAACGCGGAGCACAACGACGGTGCCGACATCGACGAACTGAAGGTCAAGACCATCTACGTCGAACAGGGCGCCACGCTCAAGCGCTTCACGGCGCGCGCCAAGGGTCGCGGCAATCGCATCAGCAAGCCCACGTGCCATGTGTACGTGACGGTTGGCAACTAAGAGCCTGGAAGAAATATGGGACAGAAAATCCATCCGACCGGCTTCCGTCTGGCGGTTACCCGTAACTGGTCCAGCCGCTGGTATGCCAGCGACCGCGATTTCGCGGGCATGCTGGCCGAAGACATCAAGGTTCGCGAATACCTGAAGAAGAAGCTGAAGAACGCTTCGGTGTCGCGCGTCCTGATCGAGCGTCCCGCCAAGAACGCCCGCATCACGATCTACTCGGCTCGTCCGGGCGTCGTGATCGGCAAGAAGGGCGAAGACATCGAGAACCTCAAGCGCGAACTGGGCCGCCAGCTCGGCGTGCCGGTGGCAGTGAACATCGAAGAAGTGCGCAAGCCCGAAATCGATGCCCAGCTGATCGCCGACAGCATCACGCAGCAGCTCGAAAAGCGGATCATGTTCCGCCGCGCCATGAAGCGCGCCATGCAGAACGCCATGCGTCTGGGTGCCCAAGGCATCAAGATCATGTCGGCTGGCCGCCTGAACGGCATCGAAATCGCTCGTACCGAGTGGTACCGCGAAGGTCGCGTGCCGCTTCACACGCTGCGCGCCGACATCGACTACGGCACCTCGGAAGCCAAGACCACCTACGGCGTCATCGGCGTCAAGGTCTGGGTCTACAAGGGCGACACGCTGGGCCGCAACGACCTGCCCGCCGTCGAGACCCCGCGTCCCGAGGAAGAGCGTCGTCCGCGTGGTCCGCGCCGTGATGGCCGCCCTGGTGGCGACCGTCCGGGCGGTGACCGCCGCGGCGGCCCGCGTGCCGGTGCCCGTGGCCCGATCGGTGGCAACACCGCTCCCGCCGACGGCAGCGACAAGCCCGCAGAAGCAACCGGCGGTGCCGGTGCAGACTCGAAACCCGCCGTTAAGCGCGTCCGCAAAGCCGCGCCCGCTGCAGCAGCGGACGGTGCCAAGACCGAGTAATCGGTCTCAGCCCCGGGTGTGCATTCGCACAGGAAGCCCGGGGCAGTCCTCACGGAGTAACAAGACATGCTGCAACCTGCACGCAGAAAGTTCCGCAAGGAACAAAAGGGCCGCAACACCGGCGTCGCCACTCGGGGCAACTCGGTGGCCTTCGGTGACTTCGGTCTGAAATGCACCGACCGCGGCCGCCTCACGGCGCGCCAGATCGAAGCCGCTCGCCGCGCGATTTCGCGTCACGTGAAGCGCGGTGGCCGTATCTGGATCCGCGTGTTCCCCGACAAGCCGATCTCGACCAAGCCCGCAGAAGTGCGGATGGGTAACGGCAAGGGCAACCCCGAGTACTACGTGGCCGAGATCCAGCCCGGCAAGATCGTGTTCGAGATCGTCGGCGTGCCCGAAGAACTCGCCCGCGAAGCCTTCCGCCTGGCCGCTGCCAAGCTGCCGCTGCGCACGACGTTCGTCTCGCGCCAGCTCGGCGCCTGAGAGGAGAACATCCATGGCAACACGTAAGAAGAAAGAAGCCGCGGCTCCGGCCAAGGTGAGCAAGGCAACAGCACTGCGCGAGAAGGACGTCGCCGGTCTGCAAGCCGAAATCAAGGATCTGCAGAAGGCCCATTTCGGCCTGCGCATGCAGAAAGCCACGCAACAGCTGTCGAACACCTCGACGCTGCGCGTGACGCGTCGCGACATCGCGCGCGCCAAGACCGTTCTTGCTCAGAAGCAGCAAGAAACCCAAGCCGCCAAGTAAGGAGTGAACATGACGGAAGCTAAAAAATCCCTCAAGCGCACCTTGATCGGCAATGTGGTCAGCGACAAGCGTGCCAAGACCGTGACCGTGCTGGTCGAGCGCCGTGTGAAGCACGAGCTCTACGGCAAGATCGTGGCCAAGACGAGCAAGTACCACGCCCATGACGAAAAGGGCGAGTACAAGCTGGGCGACACCATCGAGATCACGGAAAGCCGTCCGATCTCGAAGACCAAGAACTGGGTCGTGACCCGTCTGGTCGAGAAGGCCGTCCTGGTCTGATCCCCCTCTGGTTTGCCAGCCCCGCGAGGTGGCCGGCAGCCCATCCCGAAACGGCCCACAATGTGGGCCGTTTTTCTTTTTCCAGGAGCACTTTCAAATGATCAAAGTCGGCGACACCCTTCCCTCGGCCACCCTGCAGGAGTACTCGGAAGTCGAGGGCGAAGGCTGCAGCATCGGCCCGAACCCCGTCGACGTGAGCAAGGCAACGGCTGGCAAGACCATCGCGCTGTTCGCGCTGCCGGGCGCCTTCACGCCCACCTGCTCGGCCAAGCACGTGCCGGGCTACGTGCAGCACTTCGACGACTTCAAGGCCGCGGGCGTGGACGAGATCTGGTGCGTGAGCGTGAACGACGCCTTCGTGATGGGCGCCTGGGCGCGCGACCAGAAGACCGGCGCCAAGGTGCGCATGCTGGCCGACGGCAGCGCCGACTTCGCCAAGGCCACGGGCCTCACGCTGGACCGTAAGCGATCCAAATACCACGTCTATCAATCTGCGCTCTGAGCGAGGAGCATAGGTGTCCACCTATTCTGGAGGTGGACACCTATGGCTGGCAAAGACTCAGAGTTAAGAGTGGTTCGTCCAAG
>WNDQ01000096.1 GCA_009912175.1 Paracidovorax wautersii
CCGTATAGCCCACAGAAAGAGCAAAAAAACCGAAAAACCCCGCGTGTAAAAAAAAGGCCCCCCCCGCCCCATCCTTCCTGCTGCCCCCGCCCCCACCGGGGGTTTTTTTTTTGGGGGGGGCCCCGGCAAAAAAAAAATCGCCGCGGCGGGGGGGGGCGGGGGGGCGGGCGGGCGCGCCCCCCCCCCCCCCCCCCCCCCCCGCACTGCGACAATACGCCCCCATGAGCACCACGACCTACCGCATCGCCCCTTCCATTCTGTCGGCCGACTTCGCCCGCCTGGGCGAGGAGGTCAGCCGCGTGATCGCCGCCGGCGCCGACTGGATCCACTTCGACGTGATGGACAACCATTACGTGCCCAACCTGACCTTCGGCCCCATGATCTGCCAGGCCATCAAGCCGCACGCCAAGACGCCGGACGGCCAGCCCGTGCCGATGGACGTGCACCTGATGGTCAGCCCCGTGGACGCGCTGGCCGCCGCCTTTGCCGACGCCGGCGCCGGCGCCGACTACATCAGCTTCCACCCCGACGCGGTCAGCCACGTGCACCGCAGCGTCCAGGCCATCAAGTCCAAGGGCGTGAAGGCCGGCCTGGTGTTCAACCCGGCCGAACCGCTGGACGTGCTGGACTGGGTGATCGACGACATCGACCTCATCCTCATCATGAGCGTCAACCCGGGCTTTGGCGGCCAGTCCTTCATCGACAGCGCGCTGCGCAAGATCGAGGCGGCACGCAAGCGCATCGAGGCCAGCGGCAAGGACATCCGCCTGGAGATCGACGGCGGCGTCAAGCCCGACAACATTGCCTCGATCGCCTCGGCCGGCGCCGACACCTTTGTGGCCGGCAGCGCCATCTTCGGCAAGCCGGACTACCAGGCCGTGATCGACCAGATGCGCACGCAACTGGCTGCGGTCTGACTCAAGCCCCTTCTCCCACCATGACCGCCTTGAAGCTGGCCCCGCAAGCCCTGCGCGCCGTCGCCATCGACCTCGACGGCACGCTGATCGACACCCTGGGCGACTTCCACGCCGCCCTGGCCGCCATGCTCCACGACCTGGCGCTGCCGGCTGTTTTGCGCGAGACGGTGGCCGGCTTCATCGGCAAGGGCACCGAGCACCTGCTGCGCAGCGTGCTGGCCCATGTCGCGCCGCAAGCCGGCCTGTCCGCCAGCGGCCAGGCGGCCGCCTACACGGCGGGCTGGGACCGCTACATGCACCACTACGGCCTGCTCAACGGCGAGCACGCCCAGGTCTATGCCGGCGTGGTGGACGGCCTGGCCGCGTCGTTCGTGCACGTCGCCGGCGGCGACACCTACCCGCACAAGAAACCGCACCCGCAGCCGCTGCTCGAAACCGCCCGCGCGCTGGGCGCCGAGCCGGCCGCGATGTTGATGGTGGGCGACTCGGTCAACGACGCCCAGGCCGCACGCGCGGCCGGCTGCCCGGTGGTGCTGGTGCCCTACGGCTACAGCCACGGCATCGCCGTCGACACGCTGGATACCGACGGCATCGTGCCCAACCTGGCCGCCCTGGCCCAGGCGCTGCGCGGCCAGCCCTGATCCACCCAAGTCGGCGGTCCACACCCGGTGCCCGGGCTTGGCGACGGCCTGCCACGCGTCACACGCTGTCGGACGAGGCCGTCTCGCGCCGTCCCTGGCCGGAACATCCGGCAAGATCGCCAGTCAGAACCGGCTGACGATCTCAGCAATGACAGCGCCTCGCCCGGCGCCTTCGATGGGCCTCATGCGCACCCTGCTTGTTTTTTCCTTCGCCCTTTCCGCCAGCCTGGCCTCCACGCTGGCCTCGGCCGCCGCGCCTGCGACCCCCAAAAAGGCGGCGGCCCAGCCCCGCACCGCCGCCTGGACGCTGCCACCGAACGTGCAGCTCAACTACGCCCTGCAGGGCCGCATCAAGGGCATCCAGTACAACGCCACCAGCACGCTCCAGTGGCAGCAGGCCAATGGCAACCGCTACAGCCTGCGGCTGGACACCCGGCTGCCGCTGGTAGGCACCCGCAGCCAGGTCAGCGAAGGGCAGATCGCCGCCGCTGTCCTGCAGCCCGAGCGCTACACCGAGCAGATGCGGCGCACCAGCACCGCCACCGTCTCGCTGGCCGACCGCAAGGTCACGTTCAACACCGACCATCCGCCCGCGGACTGGCAGAAAGGCGCGCAGGACCGCCTGAGCGTGATGCTGCAGATCGGCCAGTGGCTGCGCGCCCAGCCCGGCCGCTACAAGCCGGGCGACGTGCTCGACGTGCAGGTCATCGGCCCGCGCAATGCGCCGGTGTGGCATTTCCGGGTCGACGGCACCGAATCGGTCGTGCTGCCCACTGGCAGCGTCGACGCCCTGAAGTTCACCCGCCTGCCGCGCGACGACCGTCCCGACGACGACCAGGTCATCGAGTTCTGGCTGGCGCCGGCCTACCAGCAGCTGCCCGTGCGGCTGCGCTGGAGCGAGGACGGCGACTCGGCCGACCAGATGCTGACGGGCGCGACTGGGCTGAAATAGGTCAAAAGACCGCGCCGGCCGCGGCGCATCGGGCCACTGTTGCACGGACGCATCGATTTTTCGCTCCTGTTTTCGAAACACGCTCTCCAGTCCTACCGCCTTTCGAGAATAGAAAGGCCGGGTATGCCCGGTGCGGTCTCACCCAAGGGTGTTGCTGCGCTGCGTTATGGTGGGGGTGTCGGGCCCTTGAATCTGGCGCGGTCGTTGCTAGATAAGAGTCAGGCAACTATGGAGGACACGTCGATCATGAACATGCTTTATGACTCGGAATCGTTTGTGGTGGTCCACATCCAGACCGATACACGCGCGAACGACTCGGCCTTCGATGACTCGGCGCTGAGCTCACAACCCACCACGCCCCGCCTGGCGCGGCATGGCTTCGAGATCGTGGACAAACGCACGGGCAAGGAGGTCTACCTCGACGGCTCGTGGGCCGAGATGTTCCAGCAACAGCTCAACGCCTGGGAACATCAGGCCCCCTCCGAAGAGGAGGTCGACCGCATTCTCGACGGCTACACCGGCCTGGCGCAGCAGCCCGTCCTGCTGCATTGACCCCAGCGGGCACGGCGCCCACCCGGCCCACCAGCGGCCGGGTGCTGCCGGCCTGTCCCATCCGAGGCCGCCAAGGCCCGTCGCAAGCCGCTCCGTCAGAGCGGTTTTTTATCGCCGGGCCGCCCCAAGATAAAAACATCCCCCTGGGGGATCGGGTCATCGCGCAGCGATGGACCGAGGGGTCATTTTTTATTGGCCGGCCGCACCCAGCGCGCGTACACCGGCTCGACCAGCACCAGCACCGCGACCAGGCGGCAGACCTGGAAGGCCACCACCACCGGCACGCCCAGTTGCAGCACCTTGGCGGTGATCGACATCTCGGCAATGCCGCCCGGCGAGGTCGCCAGGATCATGGTGGCCGCGTGCTGGCCCGTGGGGCCGGCCATCAGCCAGGCAAAGCCGGCGCAGATCGCCACCATGGCCAGCGTGCCCCAGGTCACGCTCAGCAGCCAGCGCGGCGCGCCCCGCAGAAAAGCCGGCGTGAAGCGCACGCCCAGGCTCACGCCGATGACCAGTTGTGCGGCGTTCGACAGCCAGGCGGGCATGGCGGACAAATCCCAGTCCAGCAGCGTCAGCGCCGTGGCCGCGAGAAACGCGCCCAGAAACCAGGGATTGGTGCGCCGCGCCCACAACATCAGCACGGCCCCCGCGGCGCTGGCGGCCAGCAGCAGCGCCAGACCGCCCGCGTCGACATGCGAGGTGGCCGGTGGCGTCGCATCGAGCCCGTGCATGCCGCTCCATTGCATGGCGAACGGAATCAGCACGGTGACGATCAGCACGCGCAGGCTGTGCGCCGAGGCGACCAGGTCGGTGCGCGCGCCGTGGCGTTCGGCCAGCAGCGTCATCTCGGAAGCGCCGCCGATGCTGCCTGAGAAGTAAGTGGTCGTGGCATCGAGCCCCGCCACATGGCGGCGATTGACCCGCAGCAGCCAGCGCCCGAACAGCACGCCCAGCAGCAGCGCCCAGACCACGCCCAGCGCGATGGCCCACCACAGCCGGCCCAGCAGCATCGCCACCTCGGGCGTGAAATACAGGCCCAGCGCTGTGCCGATGACCCACTGGCCGCCGTTGCGCAGTGGCGTCCAGCTCGCGGTGGGCGCGCCCAGGATGGACAGGCCGGCAGTGGCCAGCAAGGGGCCGATCATCCACGGAATGGGCGTGCCCAGCCACACGCACAGCCGCGCGGCGGCCAGGGCCAGCAGCAGCGTGCCGGCAATCGCCCACGGCAAGGAAAAACGTCCGGCAGCGCGAGGCGTGGAGGATGGGGGCACGCGGTTGTCTCCTGCGGTCATCGGGCCACCCCCAGGCCCTGGTTTTTCGATCAGCGGGTGCTTCAGCCCGGGTCTTTCAGGCGCAGCCCACGTTCGTACAGCGCGTTGCGCGGCTCGCCCGACAGCTCGGCCGCCAGTCGCACGGCCGTCTTGAGCGGCAGCTCCGCCAGCAGCAACTTGAGCGCACGCGTGCCCAGGCCGTGTTCATCGGCATCGGCCGTGTCCTCGGGCGCGGGGTGCAGCGCCAGCACGAATTCGCCACGCTGGCGCTGGGGCGTGGCCTGCAGCCAGGCCGGCAGGTCGGCGGCGGGCACGGTCGCGATTTCCTCGAACTGCTTGGTCAGCTCGCGCCCGACCGTCACCGCCCGCGCGCCCAGCGGCGCCAGCGCCTGGGCCAGCGCCAGGCTTGCCGGGCAGAAAGCCCACGAAGATGAAGTCGCCCCGCTCGGCAATGCCGGCCGCGCTCAGCAGCGCCGTCACGCTGCTGGCCCCGGGCAGCGGCAGCACACGCAGGCCCGCCGCGCGCACGGCGGCCACCAGGCGCGCGCCCGGGTCGCTGACGGCCGGCGTGCCCGCGTCGCTGACGTAGGCCACGCGCTCGCCGGCCTGCAGCCGCGCGACGATGGCGGTGGCGGCGCTGGCCTCGTTGTGCTGGTGCAGGGCCACCAGCGGGCGCTCGATGCCATAGGCCTGCAGCAGCGGCGCGGTGTGGCGCGTGTCCTCGCAGGCCACCGCGTCCATCTGCTGCAGCACGTGCAGCGCACGCAGCGTGATGTCGGCCAGGTTGCCGATCGGCGTGGCCACCACGTACAGCGCCCCGGCCGGATAATGCTGGGCACCGGCTGCGTCGCGCGCGGCCGGCAAGGCGGAAGTCAGGGAGGGATTCACGTGTGGTTTTCCAGAAAAGGCGCAGCGCCAGCGCCGTCCGTGGCCGGCCGGCATCCGCGCAGTCCACCGGCGGGGCCGCGGCCGGCGCCACCACCCGTGCGCGCGGTGAGCGCGCCGAGCAGCTTGCCTGCGATTATCTGACAGCGCGCGGCCTGCGCCTGTTGCACACCAACTTCCGCACACCCGGGCGCGGCGGCGGCGAAATCGACCTGATCATGGTGGACACCGATGGCACGCTGGTCTTCGTCGAAGTCCGCCAGCGCAAACGCGCCACGCAGGGCGGCGCGGCCGCCAGCATTGGCGCGACCAAGCAGCGGCGCATCGTGTTTGCCGCGCGCCACTACCTGCTGCGCCTGCCCTCGCCCCCGCTCTGCCGCTTCGACGCCGTGCTGCTCGACGGCGACCCGCCCGCCATCACCTGGCTGCGCGCCGCATTTGACGCCGCGTAGGCCCGGCCAGGCCGGGCGGACCAGGGCCAGCAGGTATCATCGCGCCCATGCTTGAGCAGCGTATCCACCAGCATTTCATCGACAGCGCCGACCTGAACTACCAAGTGGCCCAGGGCCTGGCCAAACCCATGGCCGAGGCGCTCGAAGCGCTTCTGGTGTGCGTGACCAGCGGGGGCAAGGTGCTCGCGGGCGACCAGGGCAGCGGCCTGGCGAATCTGTTTGCCCGCCACTTCATCGGCGGTTTCGAGCGCGACCGGCCCGAGCTGCCCGCCGTCTCGCTCGACAACACGCCCGAGCTGCTGGCGCGCCAGGTGCGCGCGCTGGGCCAGCCGGGCGACGTCGCGCTGCTGCTGGCCGATGCCCGCGCCGCCGCGGTGGACGCCGCACCACTGCAGGCCGCCGTCATGGCCGCACACGAGCGCGAGATGACCGTCATCCTGGTCGCCGGCAAACATCCCGAACTCGATTGGGGGAACGAACTGCAGGACACCGATATCCATATTGCGGTGCCCCACAACCGCCCGGCGCGCGTGCAGGAGCTGCAACTGCAGGTGCTGCACGGCCTGTGCGACGGCATCGATGTTCAACTTCTCGGCGAGGACCTCTGACGCTATGAAACGACTCATCCTCATCCTGGCCGCCGTGGCGGCCACGGCCTCGGCGCTGACGGCCTGCTTCCCGTTGGCCGTGGGTGCCGTCGGCGGTGGTGCGCTGGTGGCGGTCGACCGCCGCACGTCGGGCGCCCAGCTCGACGACCAGGCCATCGAGCTCAAGGCCGCCAGCCGCATCCGCGACGTCTATGCCTACAACGTGCACGTCAACGTCAACGCCTACAACCGCCGCGTGCTGCTGACCGGCTCGGTGCCCAGCGAGACGCACCGCGAACGCATCGAGCAGATCGTCAAGGACGTCGAGAACGTGCGCCAGGTCTTCAACGAGCTCAAGGTCGCCAACAGCGCCACGCTGACCGAGCGCAGCTCCGACGGCCTGCTAACCGCCCGCGTCAAGGGCGCGCTGATCGAGAAATCCGAACTCTCGGCCACCGCCTTCAAGGTGACGACCGAACGCGGCACCGTCTACCTGATGGGCCTGGTCACCCAGCGCGAAGCCGACCTCGCGGCCGAGACCGTGCGCACCGTGCCCGGCGTCCAGCGTGTGGTGCGCGTGCTCGAAATCATCACCGAGGAACAGCGCCAGCGCGGCGTGCCCGACGAGCCCAGCGCCAACAATCCGGCCGCCAACCCCGCCACGGTCAACCCGGCCAATGCGGTGCCCGCGGACGACAGCTACCGCGAAGGCACGGGGGTGACGGTTACGCCCGTGCCCTGAGCTTGCGCGAAGCGCCAGCCGCGCACCGCCCACGCAACAACGGCCGCCTCGATGAGGCGGCCGTTGCGTTTGGGCCAGCCGATCAACCCAGGCGCTTGATCAGGCTCGACGTGTCCCAGCGCCCGCCGCCCTGCTGCTGCACGTCGGCGTAGAACTGGTCAACCAGCGCCGTCAGCGGCAGCCGCGCACCGTTGCGGTTGGCCTCGGCCAGCACCAGGCCCAGGTCCTTGCGCATCCAGTCGACGGCAAAACCGAAGTCGAACTTGCCGGCCACCATGGTCTTGCCCCGGTTGTCCATCTGCCAGCTCTGGGCCGCGCCCTTGCCGATCACTTCGAGCACCTGCGCCATGTCCAGGCCCGCGCGCTGGCCAAAGGCGATCGCCTCGCTCAAACCCTGGCAGATGCCGGCGATGCAGACCTGGTTGACCATCTTGGCCAACTGGCCCGAGCCGCTCGCACCCAGCAGCGTCACGGCCTGCGCGAAGGCGGCCGCCACCGGCGCGATGGCATCGAAGGCCGCCTGCTCGCCGCCGCACATCACGGTCAGCTTGCCGTTCTGCGCCCCGGCCTGCCCGCCGGACACCGGCGCGTCGATGAAGTGCAGGCCGCGTTCGCGCGCCAGCGCGTCGAGCTCGCGCGCCACGTTGGCCGAGGCGGTCGTGTGGTCGACGAAGACCGCGCCCGCCTTCATGCCGGCAAAAGCGCCGTCATCGCCCAGCACCACGCTGCGCAGGTCGTCGTCGTTGCCGACACAGGCGAACACGATGTCGGCCCCGGCGGCAGCCTCGCGCGGCGTCGTCGCCGAACGCCCGCCAAACTCGCCCACCCAGGCCTGCGCCTTGGCCGCGCTGCGGTTGTAGACCGTCACCTGGTGGCCGGCCTGGATCAGGTGGCCGGCCATGGGAAAGCCCATGACGCCCAGGCCCAGAAAGCTGACGTGGCGGGACGGCGTGGCGGAATAAGTCTTGGCGTTGATGCTGCTCATGTCGGTGGATCGCAAGGAAACAGAAAAAGGACGGGGGTGAAAGGCGGACAGCGGCAGACGAAGCCGCCACGGCCATCTGCCGAGAATAGCGCAAGCGCCTGCCCGGCCCCCTTTGAGCGCGCTCAGGACCCCGGATCGCCACGGGCCACGCCATATGGATATCTGATCTTGCCCCTGATTTACGGACACCTATCTAAGCGACATTGGCCAGCTCGTACTGCTCTGGGCTGAGGTAGCCCAGGGTCGAGTGCAGCCGGATCCGATTGTAGTCAACCTCAATGTAGTCAAACACATGAGCCTTGGCCTGCTCCCGTGTGGCGAGGTGTTCACCATGGATGGCCTCGACCTTCAGACTGTGGTTCCAACTCTCCATTGCTGCGTTGTCGTAGCAGTTGCCTCTGGCACTCATGCTGGCGATCAAAGCGTATTGCTCCAACAGGGCGCGGTGCTCGCGCGAGCAGTATTGGCTACCACGGTCAGTATGCACGATCACTCCCCGAGGCCGATTGCGAGCAAACAGCGCCATGCGCAGCGCGTCGCAAACCAGCGTAGC
>WNDQ01000097.1 GCA_009912175.1 Paracidovorax wautersii
TGCCTGCTGCCTGAACTCCAGGCTGAACTCCTGCCCCTTTCTGCCTGCCTTGCTCTTGGTCATCGTCCACCTCCTATTGCGATAGTTAATCGCTTATAGGGGTGTCCGTGAAACGGGGGCAAGATCACCCCTCCGGGGTTCGCGGCAAATCCGTTTAATAGCTTCATCAGAACCCGCCCGGCACGATGCCGGGCATGTCGCGCAAAACCACCCTCATCGTCATCCACTCGCCTGCTATCTGCCTCCTGTGGCCAGCATCGCGCGTCTTTGCGGCGCGTTGTCTGTTCAGGCCTATTTTTTCAGTCGGGATGGCGGGCAGAACTGGACACCGTTTTCGCTGCCGAATGGCAGTGCGTCGTCCGGGGCCGCGCGTGGCGTAGAGCTTCTGGGCTGGGATGCCGAACGGCACCATCTGCTGGTGCTCATGGACACCAAGGCCGCCGCCACGATCAAGGGCTATGCCTTGCCAGCGGCGTCCACCACCCAGCCCTGATCGAACTCAACCCTGCGGAATCGCCCGCCCCGACAGCGGGTGGCTGATGCGGCCCTGGCCGTAAGAGCCCAGCACCTGCGCGATGACGACCTGGTAGCCATTGAGCTAGCGTGTGCGTGTGTGCTGCGGCTGCAGGTGGCCGGGGTCGTTGAGGAACTGCTCCAGCGCCGGCATCGATTCCCAGTAGTAGACGTTGGAGATCAGCCCCGCGGCGGCGTTTTCCCAGGTTTCCTCGTCGAGGTAGCCGGGAATGGCGCGCGCGATTTGGGCGATGGCGCGGTTGAGCGCGCGAAATTCCGTGTCGTAGTCGCCCTGGGCGAAGGTGAAGGTCGAGGTGTACATCGCACGGGCCGCGGGCGGGTGCCAGCGGCCGACCGGCTCGTCAGGTCTTGGTGGTGCTCACGAAGGACGGCAGCGCGGGGCTGCCGGCCGACAGCGTCAGCACGTCGTAGCCGGTTTCGGTG
This sequence comes from Paracidovorax wautersii, assembly GCA_009912175.1. Taxonomy (GTDB): domain Bacteria; phylum Pseudomonadota; class Gammaproteobacteria; order Burkholderiales; family Burkholderiaceae_C; genus Comamonas_F; species Comamonas_F wautersii_A. Next base: position 958 of record WNDQ01000097.1, read on the forward strand.
ACGAGCACGGTGTGCTCCCACTGGGCCGACAGCGAGTGGTCCTTGGTGACGATGGTCCAGCCATCGTTGCCCAGTTCCTTGACCTCCTTGCGGCCCAGGTTGAGCATGGGCTCGATCGTGAAGATCATGCCGGGCTTGAGTTCGGCGCCCGTGCCGGGGCGGCCGTAGTGCAGCACCTGCGGCTCCTCGTGGAAGCTCTGGCCGACGCCGTGGCCACAGAATTCGCGCACCACCGACAGGCCCTGGCCTTCGGCGAACTTCTGGATGGCGTGGCCGATGTCGCCGTAGTGGCCGCCCGGCTTGACCTGCTGGATGCCCAGCCACATGGCGTCGAAGGTCAGCGCGCACAGCCGCTTGGCGGCGATGGAGGCGTCGCCGATCACGTACATGCGGCTGTTGTCGCCATACCAGCCGTCCTTGATGACGGTCACGTCCAGGTTGAGGATGTCGCCTTTTTTCAGCGGCTTGTCGTTCGGAATGCCGTGGCAGACCACGTGGTTGACCGAGGTGCACAGCGAGCCGGGGTAGGGCGGATAGCCCGGCGGCTGGTAGTTGAGCGAGGCCGACACCGTCCCCTGCTGGGCCATGTATTCGGCGCACAGGCGGTCGATTTCCTTGGTGGTGGTGCCCACCTTGACGAAGGGCGTGAGGTAGTCCAGCACTTCCGAGGCCAGGCGGCAGGCCAGGCGCATCGCCTCGATGCCCGCTTGATCTTTGATGATGATGCTCATAAGGGCGAGATTCTAAAACTCCGGGGCGTGCCCCGCTTGGATCGTCAGGTTGGCGCGGATCGACACGAGGCCGCCTGCCGCCCAGAATGGGGTTGTGTCCGCCCTTGCAAGGAGCTGCCATGACCGATCCGACCGACCTGCCCGCCGACCCCGCGCGCGACGGGCCGGCGCACAACCAGGTGCCGCCGCTGGAGGACTACAACCTCTACACCAGCGACCCCGTGCTGGCCGGCGCCGTGCGGCGCGCCGGGGCTGGCGCCTACACCGAGGAATTGGCCGCCCAGGGCGTGGCCTGTGGCGCCGCCGCCACCTGGCGCGACGCCGAGGACGCCAACCGGCACGAGCCCGAGCTGCACACCCACAACCGCCTGGGCGAGCGTATCGACGTGGTGCGTTTTCATCCCGCCTGGGACCGGCTGATGGACCTGGCACGCCGCCACGGCGTGGCCAACCGGTCGTTCTTTGATGCCGATGCGCACGCCTGGACGGTGCGCGCCGCCTCGCACTTCATGCACTGCCAGGTCGAGTCCGGCAGCACCTGCCCGACCACCATGACGCATGCCGCCATTCCCGTCCTGCGGCGCAATGCAGGGCTGTACGCGGCGCTGCAGCCGCTGCTGGCTGCGCGTTCGCACGACGCACGCGACCTGCCGCTGACGCACAAGTCGGCCATGACGCTGGGCATGGGCATGACCGAGCGCCAGGGCGGCAGCGACGTGCGCACCAACACCACGCGCGCCGTGCCCGCGCTGGGCGATGCCGTGGCAGGTTGGGGCGATGCTTTTGTGATCAGCGGCAGTAAGTGGTTTTTCTCCGCCCCCATGTGCGATGCCCACCTGGTGCTGGCGCGCGAGCAGGCGGGCGGAGCCGATGGTGGCGGCGAGGGCGGTCTGTCCTGCTTTTTTGTGCCGCGCTGGCGACCCGACGGGCGCAAGAACGCAGTGCACATCCAGCGCCTGAAAGACAAGCTGGGCAACCGCTCCAACGCCAGCGCCGAGGTCGACTTCGACAAGGCCTGGGGCGTGCGTGTGGGCGACGCCGGGCGAGGCGTCGCCACGATCCTGGAGATGGCGACCCACACCCGGCTGGACTGCGCGCTCTCCAGCGCCGCCTTCATGCGGCAGGGCCTGGCGCAGGCGCTGCACCATGCGCGCGGGCGCATCGTCTTTGGCCGGGCGCTGGCGCAGCAGCCGCTGATGCAGGCTGTGCTGGCCGACCTGGCGCTGGAGTCCGAAGGCGCGACGCTGCTGGCCATGGACCTGGCCGCGCGCTTCGGCCGCGCCGCCAATGGCCAGGCCACGCCACTGGACCTGGCCTGGCGCCGCCTGCTCACGCCCGTGGCCAAGTACTGGAACTGCAAACGCGCCGTCGCCTTCGCGGGCGAGGCCATGGAGGTGCTGGGCGGCAACGGCTATGTCGAAGAGGCGCCGCTGGCCCGGCTGTTTCGCGAGGCGCCGGTCAATTCGATCTGGGAAGGCTCGGGCAACGTCATGTGCCTGGACGTGCTGCGCGCCGTCGCGCACGAGCCTGACGACGCCCGCCTGCTGCTTGGCCACCTGGCCGACGTGGCGCGCCAGGCGGCCTACCCGGCGCTGCTGGCCCTGGTCGGCCGGATCGAAGGCCAGATCGCGCAGCCGCCGGCCGTGCTCGAAGGCCAGGCCCGCCTGTTGGCGCAGCGCCTGGCGCTGGCGGCCCAGTGTGCGCTGGTGCTGCAGTTTGGCGGCAATGCCAGTGCCGGCGCTTTTGTTCAGACACGGTTGGACGCCGATTGGGGCGCGGCCTGGGGCGGCGTGCCGGTGCCGGGCGCTGAACAAATCCTGGCGCAGGCGTGGGCCGACGGCGGCTGAAGGCGCTGTCCTGGGCTGGGCGCCAGGGCGCACGTGTTCAAATGCCCATCCAGCGGCCGCGTGCGTTGTCGTGCGCGGCTTTGCCGTTCACCGCCCTCGGCATTCGGTTTTCGACAGCGCGCCGCGTCAATCGCGGCGCCTGAATTGCCAGGGGCACATTCCAGTGACAGCGTGGCCGGGCCTGGCTCGGCCGGTGCTGTCGCCCCCTGAGGGAGGCGCCGCAGGCGTTTCGGGGGGATTCACCATCAGGAGACGATGCCATGCCAACCGAGCAAGACCTGTCCGCCCTCGCGCGCGAAATCAAGACGGCCCGTGACCAGGCCACCACCGTGGCGCCGTTCTCGTCGCGCATCGACGGGTTTTCGCTCGACGTGGCCTACGCCATCGACGCCGAGGTGCATGCGCTGCGCCTGGCCGAGGGCGCCCGCCCGCTGGGCCGCAAGATCGGCTTCAGCAATCCGCGCATGTGGCCCAAGCTGGGCCTGAGCGCGCCGGCCTGGGCGCGGCTGTACGAGGGCACCGTGGTGCAGCTCGATGCCGATCAGGGCACGCTCAGCCTGGCCGGCCTGCTGGCGCCGCGCATCGAGCCCGAGATCGTCGTGCACTTCAAGAGCGCGCCCGACCTGGACGGCGGCATCGACGGCGTGCTCGACGCCATGGACTGGCTGGCCACGGGTTTCGAGATCGTGCAGTCCAACTACCACGGCGCCGCCGTGCCGGCCGACGCCGTGGCCAACTCGGTCTACCACGGCCGGCTGGTGATCGGCCCGCGCGTGGCCGTGGCGGACATGCCGCCGCGCCTGGCTGATCAGCTCGAACGGTTTGCGCTCACGCTCTCGCGCGACGGCCAGGAAATTGAGAAGGGCGAAGGCCGCAACGTGCTGGGCAGCCCGCTGCGCTCGGTGCTGGCGCTGGGCGACGTGCTTTCGCGCCAGCCTTACGGCCCGATCCAGGCTGGCGAGATCATCACCACCGGCACGGTCACCACGGCCCATCCCATCGCCCCGGGGCAGACCTGGTCGCTGGCGGTCGAGGGCATCGCGCTGCCCGGGCTGACGCTGGCGTTCACGGACTGAGCTGAACGACGAAAGGCCGGCGGGTGCCGGCCATCACGTTCAGGACAGGGCGTGTTCAGCGCTCGGAATAGAGCACGCCGCCGCGCGACTTGTTGCTGGGGTCGGACTCGACGATCTGCACGACCACCTTGTCGCTGGGCACGTCGAAGCTCTCGATCACGGCCTGGGTGATTTTCTGCATCAGCATTTTTTTCTGCGCGGGCGTGCGGCCCTGCACGGCGTAGACGACGACTTCTGGCATGGGGTCGCTCCTGAGAAGGTTGAGTTGAGAGAGGGCTAATCCAGGCTGACCTTGGCCGCCTGGATGACGGCCTGCCAGCGTTTGGATTCCTGCTGGATGAAGGTGCCGAAAGCCTGCGGCGTGCCACCCACGGCGACCGAGCCCAACTGTGCCAGCCGCTTGCGGGTTTCGGGCTCTTGCAGGATCTGGTTGACCTGCTCGTTCAGGTATTGGATCTGCGCGGCCGCCGTGCCGGCGGGGGCCAGGATGCCGTACCAGGCCGGCGCGTCGAATTCGGGGAAGCCGGCTTCGGCGAAGGTCGGGACGTCTGGCGCGGCATCCAGGCGCCTGGGGCCGGTGATGGCCAGTGCGCGGACCTTGCCGCCGCCCAGTTGCGGCATGGCCGAAGGGGCCGTGTCGAAAATCGCCTGGATCTGTCCGCCCATCAGGTCGGCCATGGCCGGCCCGCTGCCCTTGTAGGGCACGTGGGCCATGTTCAGCCTGGCCTGCGTGTTGAAGAGGGAGCCGGCCAGGTGGACTGACGTGCCCGCGCCGCCCGAGCCGTAGTTGACTTCGCGCGGATGCTGCTGCACGTAGGCCACGAACGAGCGCACGTCCCTGGCGGCCAGGCTGGCGTTGACGAGCAGAACCGTGGGCGAGTTGGCGATGTGCGCGACCGGCACGAAATCCTGGTCCACGCTGTAGCGCAGCGACTTGTAGACGAATGGGTTGATGGCCAGCGTGACCTGGCCGAACAGCAGCGTGTAGCCGTCATTCTTGGCCCGGGCGGCGAACTCGTTGCCGATGTTGGTGCCGGCGCCGGGCCGGTTGTCGATGATGACGGTGCCGCCCGTGCGTTCGTTGAGCCGCGCGGCCATGTAGCGGGCGATGTTGTCGCTGCCGCCGCCTGGCGCGAAGGGAACGACCAGGGTCACCGGCCGTGTGGGGTAGCCGTCGGGGCCGTTGCCGGCCAGGGCCGGGGCGGTCGCGGCCAGGGAAGCTGCGGCGAGCGTTGCTGCTTGCATGATCTTGCGCATGGGGTGTCTCCTGCCATGAGGTGGATGGAATCGCAAAGGAAAGCCAGGGCGCTCTGGCGGCGCCTCGATCGTTGGACGTTGTGGTCCTTGGTGGGGGACGGCTGGTGCGAGGCTTAGCGCCCGGCTGCAGTCAGCTGTGTGGCGACCGCTTGGCCGAAGGCCCGGGTGCCCGTGGTTCCGCCGATGTCGGGCGTGCGGGTGTCGGCGTTGGCCAGCACCGATTCCACGGCGGCGTGGATGGCGCTGCCTGCATGCGTGAACGCGGGCAGCCCGCGTTTTTCGCCCAGCCATTCGAGCAGCATGGCCACGGACAGGATCATGGACGTCGGGTTGGCCTTGTCCTGGCCCTGGATGTCCGGGGCGGAGCCGTGCTGGGCCTGGGCGCAGCAGAGTGTGTCGCCGGCCATGATCGAGCCGGCCAGGCCCAGGCTGCCGGAGAGTTCGCTGGCCAGGTCCGAGAGGATGTCGCCGTAGAAATTCTCGGCCACGATCACGTCGAAGCGTGCCGGGTTGCGCACCAGGTGCGCCGTGGAGGCGTCCACCAGCAGGTCCTCGAGTGCAACCTGCGGGAACTCGGTGGCGACCTGGTGGACGCATTCGAGGAACAGCCCGTCGGTCATGTGAAAGCTGTTGGCCTTGTGGATCACGGTGACCTGTTTGCGGCGCTTCATGGCGAGCTCGAAAGCGCGGCGCGCGATGCGTTCGCTGCAGTGGCGCGTGATCTTGCGGATCGACAGGGCCATGTCGGGCGAGGGCATGACCTCGCCCCAGCCGCGTGCCATGTTGCGGTCGGGGTAGAAGCCCTCGGTGGCTTCGCGCATGATGACCAGGTCCATGGTCTTGCCGGCGGCCAGGTTGCTGCTCAGGTAGGGCCGTGTTCGCGCGGGGCGCACGTTGGCATACAGGTCCAGCCCCACCCGGAAGGCGCCGGAGATGTTGCGCCCGCCTTGCTCGGGCGCCGGGTAGTCGGCATGCGACTGGGTGCCCAGCACGATGCCGTCGTAGCGGCGCGCGCCCTGCAGCACGTCCTCGCGCAGCGTGGTGCCGTGCTTGTCCAGGCTGGCGAAGCCGACGTCTTCGTAGTCCAGGGCGATCTGCAGGCCGAAGCGCTGCTGGGCCGCTTCGAGCACGCCGATGGCGGCGGCGACGATCTCGGGGCCGATGCCGTCCCCAGGCAAAACCAGGAATTTCATGATGGATCTTTCGTTGTGACGGGGCACTCGCGCCTCAGGTCTTGTGTTCGGCCGCGATCGGGCGGGTCTCGCCGGTCTCGACCAGCGTGCGGGTGGCGTCGGCCGAACCGTAGATCCACAGGATCTTCATGGACTCGGTTTCGGAGGCGTTGCGAAAGCGGTGGGGCACGCCGGCCGGGATGAAGGTGACGTCGTGCGGCTTGATCTCGAATTCCTGGCCGTCGATGTCTGATCTTGCCCCTGATCTTGCCCCCGTTTCACGGACACCCCTATAAGCGATTAACTATCGCAATAGGAGGTGGACGATGACCAAGAGCAAGGCAGGCAGAAAGGGGCAGGAGTTCAGCCTGGAGTTCAGGCAGCAGGCA
>WNDQ01000098.1 GCA_009912175.1 Paracidovorax wautersii
ACGTTCGGGTAGAGCTTGCGCTGCACGAAGTAGTCGTCTTCCAGGGCGATCTTCTCGACCTGCTTGGCCAGGGCGAACAGCGGGTCCTTTTCCAGGCCCAGTTCGGCCAGCACTTCGTTGCAGGTTTCCTGCATCAGCTTGGCGCGCGGGTCGTAGTTCTTGTAGACGCGGTGGCCAAAGCCCATGAGCTTGACGCCCGAGGTCTTGTCCTTGACCTTCTCCATGAACTCGCCGACCTTGGCGATGCCGCCATTGGCCTGGATCTGCTCAAGCATGTTCAGGCAGGCTTCGTTGGCGCCGCCGTGGGCCGGGCCCCACAGGCAGGCCACGCCGGCCGAGATGGCGGCAAACGGGTTGGTGCCCGACGAGCCGCACAGGCGCACGGTGGACGTCGACGCGTTCTGCTCGTGGTCGGCGTGCAGGATGAAGATCCGGTCCATGGCCTTTTCAAGCACCGGGTTGACTTCGTAGTCCTCGCACGGGTTGCCGAACATCATGCGCAGGAAATTGCCCGCGTAGGACAGGTCGTTCTTGGGGTACATGTAGGGCTGGCCGACGCCGTACTTGTAGGCCATGGAAACCAGCGTGGGCATCTTGGCGATCAGGCGGATGGCCGAGATCTCGCGGTGCTCCGGGTTGTTGATGTCGGTGCTGTCGTGATAGAAGGCCGACAGCGCGCCGACCAGGCCGGTCAGCACGGCCATCGGGTGCGCGTCGCGGCGAAAGCTCCGCAGGAAGAACTGCATCTGCTCGTGGACCATCGTGTGGCGCGTGACGTCGCCGTCGAAGGTCTTCTTCTGCTCGGCGTTGGGCAGTTCGCCCTTGAGCAGCAGGTAGCACACGTCCATGAAGTCGCAGTTGACCGCGAGTTGCTCGATCGGGTAGCCGCGGTAGAGCAGCTCGCCCTTGTCGCCGTCGATGTAGGTGATCGAGGACTGGCAGGAAGCGGTCGAGAGAAAGCCCGGGTCGTACGTGAACTTGCCCGTCTGGCCGTAGAGCTTGCGGATGTCGATCACGTCCGGACCGATGTTGCCCTGGTAGAGCGGCAACTCGATGCTGGGGTCGCCGTTGCTGAAGGACAGGGTTGCTTTGTTGTCGGCAAGTTTCATTTCACGCATTCCTTAGAGTTACCGGGTGGAGAGCCTGTTGCCGGGGGCGCGGGCTCTAGAGTGAAGAGGCGACCACGTCGGGCGGTTGTCTCAGCAGTTGCAGTACTTCGCGCACTTCTTCGGTGGCTAGATCGTTCGTGGGGTCTTGGCGGCCGAGCAGCAGATCCATCAGATCGTTGTCGGACAGGTCGGTGAGCAGCGTCAGCCCGCGCGCCTGGCGCTGCGTGAGGGTGGACTCGTGGCGGCGGAAAAAGCGCTCGATGAAAAGATCGTTCTCGAGCAGGCCCCGGCGGCAACGCCACTTGAGCTTGCCCAGGGATTGTGCATCAAGAAGTTCGTGATCGGCTTGCATCGAGCGCTCTTTGGCTGCGTTTGGTCTTCAATCGCCTGCAACCGTCAGACGGCGCGGCGAACCATCAGTTCCTTGATCTTGCCAATCGCCTTGGTGGGGTTCAGTCCCTTGGGGCAAACATCCACACAGTTCATGATGGTATGGCAGCGGAACAGGCGGTACGGGTCTTCGAGGTTGTCCAGGCGCTCGCCCGTGGCCTGGTCGCGGCTGTCGGCGATGAAGCGGTAGGCCTGCAGCAGACCGGCGGGACCGACGAACTTGTCGGGGTTCCACCAGAAGCTGGGGCAGCTCGTCGAGCAGCTGGCACACAGGATGCACTCGTACAGGCCGTCGAGTTCCTCGCGCTCCTGGGGCGACTGCAGGCGCTCCTTCTCGGGCAGCGGGGCCTCGTTGATCAGGTAGGGCTTGATCGAGTGGTACTGGTTGAAGAAGTTGGTCATGTCCACGATCAGGTCGCGGATGACCGGCAGGCCGGGCAGCGGCTTGAGCACGATCGGGTCCTTGAGCGTGCGCAGGTTGGTCAGGCAGGCCAGGCCGTTCTTGCCGTTGATGTTCATCGCGTCGGAGCCGCACACGCCTTCGCGGCACGAACGGCGGTAGGACAGCGAGGGGTCGATTTCCTTGAGCTTGACCAGCGCGTCGAGCAGCATGCGTTCATTGCCTTCGAGCTCGATCTCGACGGTCTGCATGTAGGGCTTGGCGTCCTTGTCCGGGTCGTAGCGGTAGATCTTGAATGTGCGCTTTTGCATGGTGTTCTTTCGTCGTGGAGCGAACGCTTAGAAGGTGCGGACCTTGGGCGGAACGGTGTCGACCGTCAGCGGCTTCATGCGCACGGGCTTGTAGTCCAGGCTGTTGGTGGCGCTGTACCACAGGGTGTGCTTCATCCATTCCTTGTCGTTGCGGCCCAGCGGGTTCGCGGCGTCATCGGCCGCGCTCTCGTAGTCCAGCACCGTGTGGGCGCCGCGGCATTCGTGGCGGGCGGCTGCCGAAACCATGGTGGCCTGGGCCACTTCGATCAGGTTGTCGACTTCCAGCGCTTCCATGCGTGCGGTGTTCCAGACCTTGGACTTGTCCTGCAGGGTCACGCCGCCGACGCGCTCGCGCATCGCGTTGATCTTGGCAACGCCTTCGTCCATGCTGGCCTGCGTGCGGAACACACCGGCGTGCTGCTGCATGGTCGCGCGGATGTCGCCGGCCACGGTCTGCGCGTATTCGCCGCCCGTGGAGTTGTCCAGGCGAGCCAGGCGCGAGAGCGTGTAGTCGGCGGCACCGGCCGGCAGGTCGCGGTGGGCGCGGGTCTTGTAGGCCTGCTCCACGATGTGGTTGCCGGCGGCGCGGCCGAAGACCAGCAGGTCCAGCAGCGAGTTGGTGCCCAGGCGGTTGGCGCCGTGCACGCTCACGCAGGCGCATTCGCCCACGGCGTAGAGGCCGTTGATGGGCGAGGCGTAGTCGTTGCCCTTGTGCTCGACGACCTGGCCGTGGATGTTGGTCGGAATGCCGCCCATCTGGTAGTGGATGGTCGGCACCACGGGGATCGGTTCCTTGGTGATGTCGACGTTGGCGAAGTTGTGGCCAATCTCTTCCACCGAGGGCAGGCGCTTGCGGATGGTGTCGGCGCCCAGGTGGTCGAGCTTCATCAGGATGTAGTCCTTGTTGGGACCGCAGCCGCGACCTTCCTTGATTTCCTGGTCCATCGAGCGCGAGACGAAGTCGCGCGGGGCCAGATCCTTCAGCGTGGGCGCATAGCGCTCCATGAAACGCTCGCCATTGCTGTTGAGCAGGATGGCGCCTTCGCCGCGGCAGCCTTCGGTCAGCAGCACGCCCGCGCCGGCCACGCCGGTCGGGTGGAACTGCCAGAACTCCATGTCCTGCAGCGGGATGCCCGCGCGCGCGGCCATGCCCAGGCCATCACCGGTGTTGATGAAGGCGTTGGTCGAGGCCTGGAAGATGCGGCCGGCGCCGCCCGTGGCCAGCATCACGGCCTTGGCGTGGAACACGTAGGTGTCGCCGGTTTCCAGTTCAAGCGCGGTCACGCCCACCACGTCGCCTTCGGCGTTGCGGATGAGGTCTTGCGCCATCCACTCGACGAAGAACTGCGTGCGTGCTTCCACGTTCTTCTGGTAGAGCGTGTGCAGCATGGCGTGGCCGGTGCGGTCGGCCGCGGCGCAGGCGCGTTGCACGGGCTTTTCACCGTGGTTGGCGGTGTGGCCGCCGAAGGGGCGCTGGTAGATGGTGCCGTCGGCGTTGCGGTCGAACGGCATGCCGAAGTGTTCGAGCTCGTAGACGACCTTGGGCGCTTCGCGGCACATGAACTCGATGGCGTCCTGGTCACCGAGCCAGTCCGAGCCCTTGATGGTGTCGTAGAAGTGCCATTCCCAGTTGTCCTCGGACATGTTGCCCAGCGAGGCGCTCACGCCGCCTTGCGCGGCCACGGTGTGCGAGCGGGTCGGGAAGACCTTGGAGAGCACGGCCACCGACAGGCCGGCGCGGGCCAGCTGCAGGGAGGCGCGCATGCCGGAACCCCCGGCACCGACGATGACGACGTCGAACTTGCGTGTACTGACAGAACGTGACGAAGCCATGGCTTACAGCCTCCAGAGGACTTGAATGGCCCAGCCCGCGCAACCGACGAGCCAGACGAGTGTGAAGATGTTCAGGGCGATCTTGATGGCGACGGGTTTGACGTAGTCCATCCAGATGTCGCGCATGCCGACCCAGGCGTGGTAGAGCAGGGAGACGATCACGCAGAAGGTCAGGACCTTCATCCACTGCGCGGCGAAGATGCCGGCCCATTGCTCGTAGCCGATGGGGCCCGAGGTGAAGATCACCTGCGCCAGCAGGATGATGGTGAACAGCGCCATGAGGCCGCCGGTGATGCGCTGCGCGAGCCAGTCGCGCAGGCCGTAATGCGCGCCGACGACCGTGCGCTTGGAACCGTATGTAGACATGTGGGGAGACTCCGGGAAGGCGGGGCGTGTATCAGTACAGGCCGAAGAGCTTGGCGCCGAGGACGAGGGTCAGGCCGATGCTGAGCACCAGGGTGACGATGGCCGACGAGCGGCCGAATTCCTTGCTGACGGCGTGGGCCACGTCCATCCACAGGTGGCGCACACCCGCGATGAAGTGGTGCAGGTAGGCCCAGATCAGCGCCAGTGCCACCAGCTTGATGAACCAGCCCGGCACAAAGCCCAGGCCCTGGCTGAAGGCGCCGGTGAAGGCTGCATAGGAGTATTCCGAAGACACCGAGGTGTCGAACAGCCAGATGATGAAGGGCAGCAGCAGGAACATCACCAGACCGCTGGCGCGGTGGAGGATCGAAACCCAGCCAGCGGGGGGCAGGCGATACGTCGTCAGGTCCTTGATGGCATGGATATTTTTGAATTCCGGCCGCTTTTTTGCTAGCTCAGTCATGGCATGGCTTTCTTTCGTGGAAGGAAATGCTGGGGGTCGTGCGCGAGCGATGTTGTAACTCGCAGGTAACCCGTGGGCGCCCTCGAGTCTCGCTTGTGCGCGGACAGTCGAAAATTCTATTGCACTGCAAGGTCAGCAGCCCGTATCAGGGCGAAAGCTGACTAAGGTACTCGGAGTGGAAAACGTGGGGCGCGGCGTGTCTCCTCATGGTCTTTTCTTCTTGAATGCCAAGGTGGCTGCTGGCTCAGCTGAGTGTGTTTCGATAGTGGTGCGTGTCGGTGCGGTAGACCCCGCGGCGCAATTCCATCGGCACATCGTTGTAGGTGTAGGCGATGCGCTCGACGCTCAGCAGCGGCGTGCCGGGCGCCACGCCCAGCAGCGCGCCGTTGTCCGCGTCGGCGGCGACGGCCTTGATTTTTTCTTCGGCGCGCACCATGCGGATGCCGAACTCGGTTTCGAACAGCGCATACATGGGCGCGTCGTTGCGCGCCAGGCGCTCGACCGTCAGGCCTTTGAAGGCGTTGCCTGGCAGCCACATGTCTTCGAGGATGGTGGTCTGCTCGGCAAAGGCGAGCGTGCGGCGCACGTAAAGCACGGCGTCACCGGCGCGCAGGCCGAGCTGGCGCGCGATGTCGGCGCTGGCGCGCAGGCGTTTGCAGTCCAGGAAATGCCGCAGGGCAGGGCCTTCGCTGGCTTGTTCGTCGCGGTCGGGCGCCAGGCGCAGGAAGCGGTAGTTGACGTGCTGCTCGGCATGGGTGGCCACGAACGTGCCCTTGCCCTGGCGCCGGATCAGCAGGTGGCTGGCGGCCAGCTCGTCGATGGCCTTGCGCACGGTGCCCTGGCTCACGCGGTAGCGCGCGGCCAGTTCCATCTCGCTGGGGATGACCTCGCCGGGCTTCCATTCGCCGCTCTCCAGGCTCTGCAGGATCAGGCCCTTGATCTGCTGGTACAGCGGGCTGAAGGCCGGCCCGCCCAGCATCGCCTGGGGCGCGTGATCGGCGTCGGCAGCCGCTGCGCGAGGCGTCGGGGCGCTCGAAGAGGGTGGGTGGGCCATGGTGTCTCGATCGGATCGTGGGGAGGAGGCGGCGCATGGCACGGGGGCAGGCCCGGGTGCGCGACGCTGTCGTACGGGATCGACGCTGGGCATCATATCTTATATAAGATATAAGACTAATTGACTCGGTTTTGACCCCCGCATTACACTCGATGGTCGTGCATGTCCGCCTCTGGCCTTCGGGGACCGAAGAGACAAGCCGAGGGTGCGCAACAGGCGGTCGAGAACACACACCTACCCCCAACAGGAGCCTCCAAATGAGTAAGAAGCCCGTTCGCGTTGCCGTCACCGGCGCCGCTGGTCAAATCGGTTATGCCCTGCTGTTCCGTATCGCTTCCGGCGAAATGCTGGGCAAGGATCAGCCCGTCATTCTCCAACTGCTCGAGATTCCCGACGAAAAAGCTCAGAAGGCGCTCAAGGGCGTGATCATGGAGCTCGAAGACTGCGCCTTCCCCCTGCTGGCCGGCGTGATCCCCACGGGCGACCCGCTGGTGGCCTTCAAGGACGCCGATTACGCACTGCTGGTGGGGGCCCGCCCGCGCGGCCCGGGCATGGAGCGCGCCGACCTGCTGGCCGCCAACGCCCAGATCTTCACGGCCCAGGGCAAGGCTCTGAACGCCGTCGCTTCGCGCAACGTGAAGGTGCTGGTGGTCGGCAACCCCGCCAACACCAACGCCTACATCGCCATGAAGTCGGCCCCGGACCTGCCGGCCAAGAACTTCACCGCCATGCTGCGCCTGGACCACAACCGCGC
>WNDQ01000099.1 GCA_009912175.1 Paracidovorax wautersii
GCGCGAGCACCGCGCCCTGTTGGAGCAATACGCTTTGATCGCCAGCATGAGTGCCAGAGGCAACTGCTACGACAACGCAGCAATGGAGAGTTGGAACCACAGTCTGAAGGTCGAGGCCATCCATGGTGAACACCTCGCCACACGGGAGCAGGCCAAGGCTCATGTGTTTGACTACATTGAGGTTGACTACAATCGGATCCGGCTGCACTCGACCCTGGGCTACCTCAGCCCAGAGCAGTACGAGCTGGCCAATGTCGCTTAGATAGGTGTCCGTAAATCAGGGGCAAGATCAGGGGCCAGTCTGATCCCCACAGGCAGTGGGCGGGGCCGAATGCGTTGAGCAGTGCCTGGGTGTAGGGGGCGGCGTCTTCGAAGGGATAGGGGCGTTGCGTGAACTTGTCATGGCCTGACAGCTTGACGAAGCAGCGGCCGCTGTCGGCCAGGCGCAGCAGTGCCTGGAAGCCGGGGGCGTTCAGGCCTGCGTTGACGTCGGGGCGGCCGTGGTGGTCGACGAGTACACGCGCGCCGCTGGCGACCAAACGTGGCGCGAGGGCGGCCATCTGGTCGTTCTGGACTTGGACCTGCACAAACATGTCCAGGTCGGCCAACCGCTTGAAGAGCGGGTCGGCGTCGGCGTAGGCGCCCAGGCCCTGGAGCGCGAAGTTGAATGCCACGCCGACGATGCCTTGCGTTTGCAACTGACGCAGTTCCGCCGTGCTGGTGGGGTTGGGCAGCACGGCGATGCCTTTGTAGCGGCCCTGGCCTTGCGCGATGGCGTCGAGCATGCAGCGGTTGTCGGTGCCGTAGCCCGAGTTGGGGCCGACCAGCAGCGCGTGGCCAACGCCGTAGGCCTGGTGCAGCGCGGTGAAGTAGCGCGCGGTCGCGATCTCGGCGCCCGCGGGGCGGTAGGGCGTGTCGGCCTGGTAGGGGAAGGCGTCGGGGTCAAAGATGTGGCAGTGGCAATCGATTTTTGGGGGCGAGAAAAGCATGGCGTGTCGGTGGAAGAATGCAGGCTTGGCCCGTATGGTGGCAGGTTATGACAGGCAGCTGGGTGTGCTGCTGTTTTCTCTCTGCTTTTCCTTGCCGTTTGACGACGATTCCGCATGACTTCGAACTCCCATCCCCAACAGACCGCGGTGCGCGCAACCTACATGCGCGGCGGCACCAGCAAGGGTGTCTTCTTCACCCGCGCCGATCTGCCAGCCACGATCCGGCACGACGCGGCCGCGCTGGACCGGTTTTTGTTGCGTGCCATCGGCAGCCCCGATCCCTACGGCAAACACACCGACGGCATGGGCGGGGCCACGTCCAGCACGAGCAAGGTCGTGCTGGTGGACCGCAGTGAGCGGGCCGATTGCGATGTCGACTACCTGTTCGGCGCGGTGGCCATCGAGGACCCGGTGGTGGACTGGAGCGGCAACTGCGGCAACCTGAGCGCCGCCGTAGGACCGTTTGCCATCGCGCGCGGCTTGGTCGATGCGCCGGCCAACGGGGTGGCGACGGTGCGGATCTGGCAGGCCAACATCGGCAAACGTATCGTGGCGCACGTGCCCATGCGCGACGGCGAGGTGCAGGAGACGGGCGACTTCGAGCTGGACGGCGTGACCTTTCCCGCCGCCGAGATCCGTCTAGAGTTTCTGGACCCGGGCGCCGACGAGGAAGGCGAGGGCGGCGCGATGTTTCCCACGGGCCGGCGCATCGACGTGCTGCAGGTGCCGGGCGAATCCCCCATCACCGCCACGCTGATCAACGCGGGCAACCCCACGATCTTTGTCGACGCCCAGGCCCTGGGCCTGACGGGCTGCGAGCTGCAGGCCGACGTGAACGGCAACGCCGCCCTGCTGCGGCGCTGCGAAACCATCCGCGCCCACGCCACCGTGGCCATGGGCCTGGCCGCCAGCGCCGAAGAGGCCACCGCCAGGCGCCCGCACACGCCCAAGCTGGCGTTTGTGGCCCAGCCGGCGGGCTACACCGCGTCCAGCGGCAAGCCGGTGGCGGCGGGCGACATCGATCTGGTGGCGCGCATTTTTTCGATGGGCAAGCTGCACCACGCCATGACCGGCACGGGCGCGGTCGCGATTGCCGTGGCCGCCGCCATTCCCGGCACGGTGGTCAGCCGCTTGTTCGAGCAAGGCGCCCGCAGCCCGGTGCGTTTCGGCCACCCGTCTGGCACGTTGGCCGTGGGCGCCGAGGCGGTGGAAGCGAACGGCGCCTGGACCGTGACCAAGGCCATCATGAGCCGCAGTGCACGGCGTTTGATGGACGGCAGCGTCTACGTGCCGCTGGAGATTCCCGCCGCCAAACGTTGACGGCTGCTGGCGTCCCGCTTGCCGGCGGGCCCGCCGCTGGAAAGCCCTGCGCCCGCCGGGGAAAGAGGGCTGCCAGCGATTTCTTTATGCATGGCGGAAGTATGCTCATGGGCTTTGATGCATATAAGGCGTACCGACGGGTCGATGGGACTGTCTGTCCAGACGGCTTTCCGTCGCCGTGGCACGGCATAAAAACATGGCTTCCACCCCACACTCCGTTCACTTCAAATTGCTTGGCATGGCTGCCTTGTGGGGCGCCGCCTGGCCCTGGGGCAAAGTGCTCACCCAGTCGATGTCGCCGCTGGTTGCGGCCGCGGTTCGTTTCCTGATGGCCAGCCTGGTGCTGACGATCTGGCTGATCCGCAGCGGCCGGGGTCGGCGCCTCACCGCGATCAGCGGGCGCCAGTGGGTCGCCATGGTGTTGGCCGCGGCGACGGGGGTGTGCGGCTACGCCACTTTCTTCATGTACGGGTTGCAGACGGTGCCCTCGGGCAAGGCGGCCGTGGTGGTGGCCCTGAACCCGGCGATGACGCTGGTGCTGGCTGCGTTTCTGCTGGGCGAGCATCTGAACGCAAAGATCGCGCTGGGCATGGTGCTGAGCATCGTCGGCGTCTTGTTCGCCATGAGCGGCGGCGCGCCACTGCAACTGCTGTCGGGCCAGGTCGGGGTGGGGGAACTGCTGATCCTGGGCTGCGCCGTCTTCTGGAGCACCTACACGCTCATCGGGCGGGCCGCGCTGTCGGGTGTCGACGCGCTGGCGACGACGACGCTGACGGCCGTGATCGGGGCGGCGATGCTGGTGGCCGTCAGCCTGTGGGTTGACGGTGGCGTGGCATGGACGCAGGCGTGGTCCGCGCCGGCGCAAGCCTGGGGCTGCATGCTCGCCCTGGCCCTGGGCTCGACCGCGATCGCCTATGCCTGGTACTTCGACGGCGTCCAGGCGCTGGGCGCCAGCGCCGCGTCGGGCTACATCGTTCTGGTGCCGCTGTTTGGCGTGATGTTCTCCAGCCTGTGGCTGGGCGAGGCGATTCCGGCGTCGCTGTTCGTGGGCGGCGGGCTGGCCATTGCCGGCATGGCCCTGATGCACGTGGGCCGGGCAGTCGCCCGGCCGGCCGCGATCAAGCCTTGAGCGCCTCCAGCAGCTCGTTCTCGATGTCGTTGCGGTTGCGGTACTCGGTGAGCGTGGCGCCGCTGATCAGGAAGGTGTCCTCGATGCGTTCGCCCAGCGTGGTGATCTTGGCCATCTGAAGGTTGACGCCATGCTTGCCCAGCACGTGGGCGATGGCGTGCAGGGCGCCCACGCGGTCGCTGGCGATGATGTCGAGCACCCAGTTCTGCGCCTTTTCGTCGGCCTGCCATTCGACCTGCGGCTGCACCGGAAAACTCTTGACGCGGCGTGAAACGCGCCCGCGCCCGGGCGCGCGCTGGGCGTCGGGGTTGGCAATCGTCTGGGGCAGCTCGTTCTCGATCATGGAGACCAGTTCGCGGTAGTGCTCGGGCACCAGGGAGCTGACGATCTGGAAGGTGTCGAGCGCGTGGCCGTCGTTGGTGGTGTGCACCTTGGCGTCGAGAATCGAGAAGCCGTGCTGCTCGAAGTAGGCGCACAGGCTGGCGAACAGCGCGGGCTGGTCGGGCGTGTAGACCATCACCTGCAGGCCTTCGCCCACGGGCGAGAAACGCGCACGCACCACAGTGACGGGGCGGGGCTGGCCGTCGGCGGCCTTCTGGCTGGCGGCCTTGGCCAGGATGGGGCCGAGCTGGCGTGTGTGCCAGGCGATGTCGCCCGCGTCGTGGCGCATGAAGTAACGCACGTCCAGCGTGCTCCACAGCGTCTCCTGGCCGTTGGGCAGGGCGGTGGACAGGGCCAGTTGTTTGATGGCTTCGCGCTTGCGCAGTTCGACCTGGGCGTCGGCGTCGGGCAGGCGCCCGCCCATGGCGCGCAGCGAATAGCGGTAGAAGTCTTCGAGCAGCTTGCCCTTCCAGGCGTTCCAGACCTTGGGGCTGGTGCCGCGGATGTCGGCCACCGTCAGCAGGTACAGCGCCGTGAG
This sequence comes from Paracidovorax wautersii, assembly GCA_009912175.1. Classification (GTDB taxonomy): domain Bacteria; phylum Pseudomonadota; class Gammaproteobacteria; order Burkholderiales; family Burkholderiaceae_C; genus Comamonas_F; species Comamonas_F wautersii_A. The sequence goes on from WNDQ01000099.1 coordinate 4,358, forward strand.
CTTGCGCTCGCTGCCCACACGCTCGACAAAGGCGTTGATGACGGCCGGGTCGCTCAGGTCCTGCTTCTGGGCGATGCTGCTCATGGTCAGGTGCTCGGCGACCAGGAATTCGATGAGCTCGGCGTCGTCATGGTCGATCGCGTGCTGCTTGCAGAAACGCCGGACCTCGATGGCGCCCAGCTCCGAATGGTCGCCGCCACGCCCCTTGGCGATGTCGTGGAATAGCGCCGCGATGTACAGCAGCCAGGGTTTGTCCCAGCCGGCGGCCAGCTGCGCACACATGGGGTATTCGTGTGCGTGCTCGGCCATGAAGAAGCGGCGCACGTTGCGCAGCACCATCAGGATGTGCTGGTCGACCGTGTAGACGTGGAACAGGTCGTGCTGCATCTGGCCGACGATGCGGCGAAACGGCCACAGATAGCGGCCGAGTACCGAGGTCTCGTTGAGCAGCCGCAACACGTGCGTCTGGCCTTCGGGCGCCTGCAGCATGCGCATGAAGGTCGCGCGGTTGACGGGATCGTGGCGAAAGGCGCTGTCCATGATGTCGCGCGCGTTGTAGAGGGCGCGCAGCGTGCGCGCCGACAGGCCGCGAATGGCGTGCAGCGTCTGGTAGAGGTAGAAGGTCTCCAGAATGGCGTGCGGGTGTTCGAAGTACAGGTCGTCGCGCGCGACTTCGATCAGGCCGGCTTTTTCAAAGAACCGTTCGTTGATCGGGCGCAGTTCACGATCGCCTGGGTTGAGCCGCTCGCTGATGTTGAGCAGCAGGATCTGGTTGAGCTGGGTGACAGCCTTGGCCGCCCAGTAATAGTGCTTCATGAGCTGCTCGCTGGCGCGGTGGCCGTCCTGGGCTTCGTAGCCGAACATGGCGGCCACGGCCTGCTGCAGGTCGAACACCAGCCGGTCCTCGCGCCGGCGCGAGGCCAGGTGCAGGCGTGCGCGCACGAGGCTCAGAAAGGCTTCGTTGTGCTTGATCTGGCGTGCCTCGAAGGGCGTGATCAGGCCGTTGCGGCTGAGCTCGTCCCAGGTCTTGCCGAAACCGGCCGCGCGCGCCACCCACTGCACCACCTGCAGGTCGCGCAGGCCGCCGGGCGACTCCTTGCAGTTGGGTTCGAGCGCGTAAGGCGTGTCTTCGTATTTGGCGTGGCGCTGGCGCAGCTCCTGCAGCTTGGCGGTGTAGAAGGCATGCGGGTCGATGGCGGCCTCGAAGCCCGCGCGCAGCTGCGTGTAGAGCTTGCGGCTGCCGGTGATCAGGCGCGATTCCAGCAGCGAGGTCTGCACCGTCACGTCCTTGGCCGCTTCGGCCAGGCACTCGGCCTCGGTGCGCACGCTCGAGCCGATCTCCAGCCCCGCGTCCCAGCACTGGCCGATGAACTGTTCGAGCTTGCCCTTGAGCGCGCTGTCGGCTTCGGGCTGTGTGCCGGCGGGCAGCAGCACGAGCACGTCGACGTCGGACGACGGGAACAGCTCGCCGCGCCCGAAGCCACCCACGGCCACCAGCGAAAAACTCGCGGGCAAGGCGGCGTCGTGCCAGAGCTGCTTGAGCACCTGGTCGGCCTCGCGCGCCAGGTGGCGCATGGTGCTGTGGATGCCGCGCGCCGACGGGCCGCTGGTGCTGATGTCCTCGAACAGGGCGGTCTTTTTGGCGCGGTAGCCGTCGCGCAGCTGGTTGATGTCGGTCATGGGGTGGCGGGCAAAAAAGCAGAGGCCGGCGGCGTGGGCCAGCCTGGATCGGTTGACGGCGATATTAAGCCGCGCACGGCATCGCCGTTGGCTCGGGGCGCGAAAGAAAGCACGGATGGCTGGCCTGATCCTTGTATACACTTTTGCCAGGCGGGTACCAGTGGGCCGTTGAGGCCCGCGCTGCACCAAAGGGGTGCGGCGGGGCGAATCCAGGCACGGGCGCCCGCCACGGGAACGAGGAGTTCACATGAAAGTCATCATCATCGGCGCCGGCATGGGAGGTTTGAGCGCCGGTATCGCGCTGCAGCGCTTCGGCCACGAGGTCGCGGTCTACGAGCAGGTGCTGGAGTGATCTTGCCCCTGATTTACGGACACCTATCTAAGCGACATTGGCCAGCTCGTACTGCTCTGGGCTGAGGTAGCCCAGGGTCGAGTGCAGCCGGATCCGATTGTAGTCAACCTCAATGTAGTCAAACACATGAGCCTTGGCCTGCTCCCGTGTGGCGAGGTGTTCACCATGGATGGCCTCGACCTTCAGACTGTGGTTCCAACTCTCCATTGCTGCGTTGTCGTAGCAGTTGCCTCTGGCACTCATGCTGGCGATCAAAGCGTATTGCTCCAACAGGGCGCGGTGCTCGCGC